>JAGTRM010000053.1 GCA_018261735.1 Pseudomonadota bacterium | reverse complement strand
GTCGTTTCGCGCTTCAAACTTCGCTGCGTCTGCAGCAGAGAGGCCGAACTATACCGGCCACCTCTCCACTCGTCAACTCCTTCCCCGCAATATTTCCAAACCAAAACGCTAAGCCTTTGATATTTCAGCAATCAGATTTCAGGCGCGCGTCGTCATTCTAATCATCACGACGCACATCCAGAAGATCGTTCAATTGGTGCAGCGTGCCGCTGTCCTTGATCACGCTGGCGAGCCAGGCTTCCAGCGGCATATCGCCCCAGCGCGCAGCCCGTTCGGCGAGCAGTGCGACCGGGCTGTGCGGCTCGTTGATCCGGAAATACTGCGCAACCTGACGCAGTGCACTCAGCGCTTCGCTGCGCGAAGTGATCGCGCCGATGCTGACCGTAGCGCCACTTGCCATCCCGGCCACAGCGGAGTTTCCAGGAATACCTTGCGACGCGGCCTGTTGCTGAGGGTGCGTATCCGCTCCGCCCCATTGCGCCAGCACTTGGGCGACCACGTCTTCGCACTCGGCCAACGCTCGGCGCAGGTCCGCGAGGTTGGGCGAATGCTGACTCATGCGCGCATCCAGACTGTTTTCCAGCCGCTCCAGATCCGTGCGGGCAGCGCCCACCACAGCAGCCAGCCCCGCGTAAAACGCCTGACCACTATCGCGAGCAGCCTTGTCGAAACGCTCGTCCGAGAGCTTGCCGGTGGCGATGGCGGCATCGCGCTGCTGCGCATCCTTCAGGCCCAAATTTTTGATTTCGCGCGATTCGTGCCAGGCATACCAGCCATACCCGCCCTGCTGGGTACTGGTCAGCGGCACTTCACGCGCCACGGAAGACAATTGCTTGTTCAGCCATTCAAATTTGCTGATGCGTTCATCCAGATCATGCGGATCGAATTGCGGATACAGCGTTTCCCAAAATTGCTCGATCAGGCCCAACAGAACCTGCAAGCCAAAACTCAGCCCGGCAAAGCCGTGCTGCCGAGTTTGCGCTTCGAGGTACCAAACCGCTAGCTGCAGATCCTTGGTCTCATGCTGCAACGCCGCCTCGCATAACTGGCTCACTTTGATCCAGTCAGCCACCTTGATTCCGGTTTCCCAATCGCCCTGTTTCAACAGCGGATCATCGGCGCGGCGCGCTTCGCGGATTTGATCAAACAGCCGGGAGTAAGACAGGTCTTCACCGGCAGGCAGGGCTGCCGAAATAGGCGCCAGCAATGCAATTTGCAATTCGTTGTTCATGAGAAGTAATCCAGTCAGTTCAGGAATTCAGGTTTGCGCAGGGGCCAACGCCAGCCAAGTGGCCACTTCAGATGGGGATGGAAACTCGGCACACACGGCACCGCCATCACGAGCGGCATGGGCCACGGTGAGTGCGGACAACAGAAGCGGTAGCGCACGGCCGACATGGCCGAACTGCACCACGCTGTTGCTCGCCTCGTCGACCGGATGCAGGTCGATACCGAAATAAGTCAGTGCATTGCCCAATGCGGCCAATCGTGTGCCGCCGCATTCGACCGCGCCAGCATGATGAACCAGCCAGCAGCAGGATTCGTTCAAGGGGGCTTTGGGCTCGGCCGGACTCTCGGCACCAAACGGCATGTCCCGCAAGCCCGCATTTACCAGTGCCCGATCCAGTGCTGCCAGGCAAAAATTCGCCAAGGCCAGCGGGCGAACCACTTCTTGCCCGGCCTGCCGGCTACCGCCGCGATGCAAGCAGGCCAGGATCGGTGCATCCACCAAGCTGGCGCGCCAAATGGCAGGAATCCGTGCCAGCCAGGCATCGTTGTCACTGGCGTGATTGCGCTCCCAGTACGGCGTATACGCATCGGCATCAGCAGTTTCGATCACGTCTACACGCAAATCAGCAGCTTGTCTTTCCAGCCAAGGCGCGGTCAGCAGCAACGCTGCCACGGCCTGCCCCGGTAATCCCTGCCAATATCGCACTTCTCGCTCGGCCGGTTCTTCATCCCCGGGAAATGCATCCTCATCCACCGGTCCGCGGCGCACCAGCGGCGAATCGAAGCCCAGCACCACGGCGCCGGGCAGCGCCTGATCGGATTCAAACAGACCAAGAAAACGTTCGGTGGTGTGCCCTGCTTCCGGTAAAAAACGCACCAGAACGGAAGGCACTTCTTCGTCCACCACTTGCGCTGCCGCAGTGCAGGCAGCCTCTCGCACTTTGGCCAGCAGCATTTCGCCGGCGACATCATGGGGAGGGCTGATGAAATGCGGTAGCCAGATGGCCGCGGGACTGTGCTGATAGAGCTCAGTCAGCGCTTCTTCGAGATAGGGAGTCAGTGCCTCAAGCGGATCAGAGAAATCGACCATCTCTTCGGCATCGACCAATCCCCAGTAGATGCCTTCGCCTTCGGGCAACAGATCTGCCACACCTTCATTTTGCGCAACCAGGCCGGCCACTGCGACCGCCCGGCAATCGCAGGCGAACCGGCGCTGCGCCATACGCTCGTCATAGACTGCCTGCGCCGCTGTACGGACAGCAGCGTTTTTTTCTGCTTCGGCAGCAGCACGTTCAGCCTCGACCATCGCGACGCGCTTGTTGCGGGCACGCTGCCACAACCACACCCAAAGCGTAACCAATAGCGGCGGGCCGACATGCAGCGCAATCAAGCTCAAGGGTGAAAAATTGGCCAGATTGATCGGCAAACGAAACCACAGCAACCCGCCCCAACCCAGCGCGGTCACGATCAACGTGGCTAGATTTAACAACATTCCTGCTTCTCCCTGTCTTTCCGGTTTAATGCCATTTCAATGCAAAAGGGTGTAACGCACATCGTCGACATCCCGCTCGATTGGCAGACTGGCCGCCCAGGTATTGAATCCCAGCCGCAAGCCTTGATCCGCCGCCATCTGCGAGGGGCGCACATCTTCACGGCGCAGGATCAACGTAACATCGCAAGCCAACGCATGGCCTACGGCAAAGCGCACCAGCATCGCCAAGGCTTCGGCCCCCGTGGCCCCCGGCAAGAAAGCCGAGAATTCGGCAGCCTTGAGCGGCCCGATCACGATGCGGATCTTGTTCTGCCGCTCCCACACCCGTTCACCGGCAATGGCATCCAGTCCCAAGGTAGCGCCTTGCTGGCCGAGACTCGTTTGCACTTCGGCGGGGATTACGACCCATTCACCGACGAACTGTTCAATCTCGACCCGAGCGCCAAAATATCCGGTGAGGAGTGTGCCCATACTGCTGGCCGATAACGGCTTTTGCGCCAGCAGGCCGGCGAAATGGACGAAAAACAAAGGTGGAACACGTGCGCCATTGGCTGCGACCTGCTCGGCGAGGCGGCTTATTCCCACCCCGGAGAGATCCTTGATGTTGCGCGCCAAGCCATCAGACTCGCCGGATTCAAAAGCCACCCAATGGCGATACTTGCACCAGGCGGCATAAAACAGGCTGACGGAACGATGCGTGAACAGATCGAAAAAATCGTGCATGGCGGTATCGCGCGAATACACCCGCCGTTCGACCATGATCTCGGTGTAGTGATTCGGCAAGGCACCAGATGGCCCCGTCAGCCCCATAAAACCCACATCGATTTCGGACAGCGCAACTCCACCAGACACCACCGACTCACGTTCACGCATGGCCAGGATTTCGCTGGCCGGAAAAGCCAACGTTGCCGGACTGCGAAAGCGCAAAGAGGCGGGAATCAGCCGTTTCTCGCCAGGTTGCCGGCGGATCAGCCCCCACAGGCGCACGGCCTGAAAAAACCGGTAGCACGCGGGGTTCTCAGCCAGCGTCTGGTTCAAATCACTATGGCTTCGCCGGATCGTGGTTTCCACAGGGCGACCTCCTCGGTCTGCTGCCGGCATTTCAGGCGCAAACGAACAAAACTGTTGGGTGTGCAATACAGCGCAAAAAACCGTTCCAGTACGCTGGCAAACAGGTAAATACCGGTCCCGACAAAGAATTCCTCGTCCAGCGTGAGATCGATCTCGGTACCGCGCACAAAGCCGGAAAACGCACCGCTGTTGACGCGTGTCACACCCGGGCGACTCTGGATGGCGACGATGCCCTGGATCTGGCGGGCATTGGCTTGACTGTCGCTGAAGTTGTACAGCGTGAGCATTTCCTGCAGCGCTTCCTTCCCGCCATCCACAATCGAGAAGTAGTTCAGCGACAAATGGGAAATCAGCCGCCATTGCAGGCCGCGCTTGGTCGGCGCGCGCTGGGTGGCCGTCGGTTTGCGCAATGCGCGTGCGCGCTTGACGATGGCATGCCCCGGCAAAGTAAAGTCGGTATGGCTGCCCGCCTCGCCGCCACCGAACAGAATCTGCTCCGGCAGATCACGATTGCTGCAGGTCACTTCAACACTGAGCACTTCGGCATCGGGGCGCGCTGGCGTGAAATCCAGTTCGACCAGACTAAGCATCACATCGGTGCCGCGGTCGTTGGCGCGGCTGGAATGCTCCCGGGTGGTATGCCAATAAAAGCGGCTGCCGCTGCTTGCGGCATGGTTGACCGAGTAAAACGGCGGCACCTGTTGGGTTTTCTCGTCGCTGCCGGCGCGTTCCACCCGCACCACACTGTCGATATGCACCACTTCGAAAGCATTTTGCCGGCGACTGTCCGGCCACACCGGATAGGCATCGCGCAGATGGGTAATGCGGATCGGTTCGGCGGCCTGGCGGAACAGGTTGATCGCGGGCGTGCATCCTAGGCGAAAGTGCCCAGGCGTCAGCTCGTCGATCAGGCGCAGATAGCGTTCGCTGTCGCGGTAACGGTCGAACAGGATGCGGATTTCCAGTGACTGGCCGCCGTGTTGCAGGGCCGGATGATCGAGGCCCGAGAGCTCGACAAACAGGAATTTCTCGGGAAAGGCGAAGTACTCGGACAATAGCCGGTATCCCAGAAACGCGCGGGCATCATAATCGAACAGGCCTTCATCGCGCCCGAATCCAACCGGGCTGATCGCACTGGCCGGCAAGCGTGCCGAATGCGCCGGGTTATCCTCGCCATCGCCGACCTGGATTCGCATGGTTCGTACGCACAGCAGCTCATACAGCAGCGGCATCAGCTGCGGATCGCCATCGAGGAAGAAACGCAGACGGTCCAGCCCGAGTTGCGCAATCGGCAGATTGCCCTGGGTTGTCAGCTTGAGCGTCAATACGGCGGCGGCATCCGGTGCGGTTCGCTGCAGATGGGGCGATCCCGAAACCAGTTCGATACGCGCTTCTTTCACCGTAACCGGCCACAAATCCACATCGTAGGCCGTGCGAAACTTGCACTGCACGCCCTGCACTGCCGGCGCCAATACCGCTTGATGGCGGGCAATCCGGTAGCGGCCGGTAATTTCCGGTTTGGCCGGATCGGTTTCCAGTTGCAGCATGGTGCATGACGGTAAAGGCTGGGTGTAGTGCGGATAGAGCACCTGCAACAAGCTCTCGGTGATTTCCGGATACTCGTCATCCAGCTTGCGGTGAATGCGCGAGGCCATGAACGCAAAGCCTTCCAGCAGGCGTTCCACATGCGGGTCTTCGCACTGGTCGCCTTCCAGCATCAGCCGGCCGGCAATCTTGGGATAGCGGCGGGCAAACTCACCGGAAAGCTGGCGCAGATTGGCCAGCTCTCGCTCGTAATACGGCAACAACTCTTCAAGCATACTCAAGCCGCCTTGACTGCCAACTCGCCAGCCTTCACGCTCAGCGAGAGCTTCTTGAACGGCTTGCCTTCGGCCATGCGCCCGAGGATTTCATCCGAAAGCCGTGGCAGCACGGTGCGATTGATAATGGCATCGGCATCGCGCGCTCCGCTGTCGACATCCAGGCAGCGCTCGGCGATCAGCTCGACCAACTCAGCAGGGAAATCCACCTTCACGCCGTGGTTGCCATGCAGGCGCTTGCCCACCTTGGACAGCTTCAAGCGGATGATGGCGCGCAGCGCGTCATCCTGGATCGGGTAATACGGTACGGTCGCCAGCCGGCCGAGGAACGCGGGTTTGAATGCTTTATGCAGCGAGGGGCGCAGCAGATCGACCAGCTCGGGGACCGTCGGAGCACGCGGCTCTTCGTCCTCGCTGGCGCGCACGCCGTGTTCCATCGCCCGCATCACGATATCGGTGCCGACGTTGGAAGTCAGGATGATCACGGTATTCTTGAAATCGACGAGCCGGCCTTCGGCATCCTCCAGCGTGCCCTTGTCGAAAACCTGGAAGAACAGCTCCAGCACGTCCGGATGGGCTTTTTCGACTTCATCGAGCAACACCACACTGTACGGACGTCGGCGCACGGCTTCGGTCAGCACGCCGCCTTCGCCGTAGCCGACATAGCCGGGCGGCGAGCCTTTCAGGCCGGAAACGCTGTGCGATTCCTGATATTCCGACATATTGATCGTGACCAGATTGCGGTCGCCGCCATATAGCGCATCGGCCAATGCCAACGCAGTCTCGGTCTTGCCCACGCCCGACGGGCCCACCAGCAGGAACACACCCTTGGGCTTGGAAGGATCTTCGAGATTGGCCTTGGCGATGCGGATGCGCTCGGCAATCTGCGCCAGGGCATGCGTTTGCCCGATCACCCGCTCTTCCAGCAGATTCTGCAGGTTGCGCACGGTTTCCAATTCGTCGGCGACCATGCGCCCCAACGGAATGCCGGTCCAGCCGGATATGATGTCGGCAACCGTACTGCCGTCCACGCATTCATACAGCAGCGGTTGGGTCTTTTGCAGCGCGCGCAGTTCGGCTTGTGCCACCTGTAGACGGCTGCGCACCTGCCCGACCGGATCATCGGTTTTTTTGCGCTTTTTGCCGCCACCGTCAATCTCTGCTGCGGCTTGCACCGCGAGCAACTCGTTGCGCAGGGTAGTGATTTCTTCGACCTTCGCCTTCTGCGCCTCATACGCCGCCAGCAAGGTCGCCAGATCCTGCTCCAGCTCGGTACGACGCACTGCGAGCTCTTTCAACCGGGCATCGTGGCGATGCAATTCACCATCTTTCGCCAGCGCCATGCACTCGCGCTCGATATTACCCAGCAGCGTTTCCACATCCTCGATCGGACCGGGCTTGCCGGCCTGTGACAGCGCCACGCGGGCGCAAGCCGTATCGAGCACGCTGATGCCCTTGTCCGGCAACTGGCGGCCTACGATATAACGGCTGGAGAGCTTCGCCGCATCAACCACGGCCTCGTCCAGGATGCGTACCTTGTGGTGCTTTTCCATGGCCGGCGCCACCGCGCGCAACATCTGGATCGCCGATTCCTGATCGGGTTCATCGATCTTGACCACCTGGAAGCGCCGCGCCAGCGCAGCGTCTTTCTCGAAATACTTTTTGTATTCAGCCCAGGTGGTGGCGGCAATCGTGCGCAATTCGCCGCGCGCCAGCGCAGGCTTTAACAGATTGGCCGCATCGTTCTGTCCAGCCTGCCCGCCCGCGCCGATCATCGTGTGCGCTTCATCGATAAACAGAATGATCGGTGTCAGGCTGGCTTTGACTTCATCCATCACACCACGCAAACGGTTCTCGAACTCGCCCTTCACGCTGGCACCGGCCTGCAGCAAGCCCAGATCGAGCGTGCGCACTACGACATTTTTCAACACGTCCGGCACCGTGCCCTGCGCCACGCGCAGTGCCAGGCCTTCGACCACGGCGGTCTTGCCCACGCCCGGCTCGCCGGTCAAAATCGGATTGTTCTGGCGGCGTCGCAGCAGAATGTCGATCATCTGGCGAATTTCAGCATCGCGCCCCAGCACCGGATCGATCTTGTCAGCCCGTGCCTGCGCGGTGAGATCGATCGTGTAAGCATCCAGCGCTGGCGTGCGGTTCGGTCCGCGCTGCACCACCGGCTGGTCTGCCGTGGCTTGCGGCGCGGAGCTGGCCGGCGCATTGCCTTCGCGCGACTGGCGCAAAAACACTGGCAATGCTTTGCGCAATTCAACGGGATCAATCTGCTGCAAGGCATTGCTTACATCGCCCAGCGATTGCCGCAATGTTTCGTCTGACAGCAGAGCAAGCAATAGCACCGCGCTGCTGATCTGGTTCTGCTTGAACTCGGCACTCGCCAGCAACCACGCCTGTTCCAGCCACCGCGGCAACTGGCTCGCCAGCACCGGCGTGCGGGTATTGCCGGCCTTGAAACCAGCCAGCGCATCGTCCAGCGCATCGCACAACGCCGCCTCATCCACCCCGAATGCGCGCAAGGCACTGACCAGATCGGAATCGGCCTGCCCAAGCAGGCAGAGCAGCACATGTTCGACATCGACTTCATGGTGCGTGCGCGTCAACGCCAGATTGGCCGCCGCCTCCAGGCTGCGTTTGGACAAAGGGGTGAGTTGCGCGATCAGCGTTTTAAGCATTTGAGCCATTGCAGGAAATCCAGACAAAATTAGAGTTGAATCGGAAATAAATAATTAGCCCCGGCCGCTTGAGCCGGTCGAGGAAATCAACGCGGCACCGCAACTGGTCTTGTGCCCATCGAACGCCACGGGAACGCCCTCCACCAGGACATTCGAGTCCCCCTCGGCAATCGAACAGTTGCCGTGCCCCTTAATCGGACAAGTGCACTTGTCCCCCAGCCGGGCTACCTGTTTGCCATTGACCGAAGCATGACCGCTGGCACTGACCACCGTGCCGCCATGACTGGTTTTGTCGCCTAATAGAATTACGCCGCGCATTTGAATTTCACCTGTTAATCCGTCTTGCTAATTGCAAAACACCACGTCACAGCTATTTGTTCTGCCAATAGTCTCGGTCGGACTAACCCTGCTGCTGATCCCAATACCAGATCGTTTCGCCGTATTGGGAATCGGGGTAATCCGGCATAAGCTCACCTTCATTAAACTGACGGCGGGAGTTTTCTTTGGCGGGAGTCCACCAGTAGCCCGAGCCGGGGCAACGGTGATTGGCTTCGCAACATCCGGTCACCAAGCTGTTTTCGGGGAAGAAGCCCTCGGGCGGCACGTCAATGAATTCGCCTTCCGCGCGACGCACCAAGGTCCAGCGGGTCGGTTGCCATTCATCATCTATCCATTCGCCGTATTTATTCTTTTGCAAGCCTACGCGCACTTCCCCGGCGACTCGGCTTTCTGTTGGCGTGGTAAACGGAGAGAACAGGCTGCGCTTCTTGCCGGGTAGGGCATACAAAAACTGTGCACAAGCATTGGTTTGCTCTGGCAGGTAAACCCCGGTGATATCGATGACATCACCGGAGAAAATTTGCACTGTTTCATCCACACAATAACGGGGAATTCGTGCAGGTAAATCCAGTAGACCAAAATATTCAGAATCAAAGTTCTTGGTTAGATAACTTTCTTGCCACATTCCACTCATGGTGCGTTCAATATTGCCATCCAGTAGACCTGCCGCAGACAGTAAGTTGTAATAGTTTTTTTCATCCTCCTGCGTCATCCAGCCTTTCCAGTAATCGGATTCGCCTTTATTGCAAGAGCGTATCCCTCCCCCTATCTCGTAACCTTTGGGATCGCCGCTGGCGCGTTGAATGCAGGCTTCTTCAATCCGGTCGAGCGCCACCCGAAAGTTCGGCAATACCGTATTGCCCCAGACAATATCCGGTTGCTGGCTCAGATGCCGGCTGCGCAGATCGGGCGGCAGGTGGTACATGAACTCTTCAAGGCAACGCTCGTTATGCTCAACAAACGCTTTCCACGCATCGCGTAGCTGTTTCAGGTAATCCAGCGACGAAAAGCGTTCCAGTAAAAAAATCTCTTGCGGGTGCAGGTGTGCCATGGAAACTCCGTTTATTTTTTGTCGCCGTACCAGTTAGTGGACAGCTTGGGCAGACCCAAGAATTTATCAATATCGCGAGCCACTTCCGGGTCGGTATAGCCCCAACCTGTGGCCTGGCGTTTGCCGACACTATGCCTTTGCAAGTCTGCCGGGTTGAGCACAATCTGCACGGCACCACCTTCCAGCGAAATTGTCTTGTCCGCTTCATGGATCTGGGTGGCCGCGCGGCCTTCCCAAACTTTCAGTGTCTGGCCGGGCGGCACGGTGTAGACCACATATTCGCCGTTGGCATTCCAATCTTTCCAAACCGCGAAACACCTGCGCCAGTCGGCCTTGCTTTTCAGCGCCTTGAACTCCGCTTCGCGCATCCAGCAGATACTGTTGTCGTTGGAATTGGGAGCCAGCACGCGATACAGCTTCTCGCCGGGGAGGATTTCCACCGCGTTCATGCTGTTATCAAATGTTTTGAATTTGTCCTTCAGAGGCGGCTTATCGAAGCCGGGCCAGCCGGCGATGATGGCGTCTTTATGTTCTTTTGTTAACTTATCAAGTTGCTTATATTGCGGCACCTTCCCCAAATCCACCCAGTCCGGTTTGTGCTTGTGCATCAGATCGGCTTCGCCCATCAGATGTGCTTTGTGGCTGTGTTTTGCGATTGAATCGGCGTAGGCGGTATGGGCGTTAGTACCTTCTTTTTCCAGTCGGCGGGCCAACTGCCCCAGGATTTGCGTCAGCGGGTCCAGCGCCTTGCCCAGCATGGTGTTGGCTTGTTTACGCACATCGCTCAGCAAGGCGAGCAAATCCTTGATCGGCTGTTTGATAGACTGCGGCCCCCAGTCTGCCGCTTTATTCAGCAGTTTTTTAGTGGCATCAAGCAATTTGTCGAACTGTTTTAACAGGGCATTGACGTTGATCTTGCCCATCAGTTGGCGCAGTTGCTCCGCAAGGTATTTGTAGGGGTTGTATATCTTCAAGGCCGCAAGGGTCTTGCGGACTACGGGCTGATCCAGAAAACGTTGCAGCATGTAGATGATTTTGATCATCGTACCGGGATCGATCTTGCCAATGGCTTTGCCCGCTCCGCCATGCACCGCTTTACGCAGATATAGGAAGGCGACTTTCAGCCCCCCTTTAGCAAAGGAACCCAGCGTGGGAAAGAGGCCAATCAATGTGAGGCAGAGCGCCACCCATGCGCCGATATTGTTGCTGTCCTTGTGGATATTCCGGCAGTTGGCAACCAGATCACGCACATCACAGATTTGATCAACCACGGGGATCATTGATATCACCGTGCCCGTGGCAATCTGGCCTACCGACTGATTCTCGCTAAAATCCCCCTGAACTGTTTCCCATATCCACAAACCCAGTGCATTCAAGCTTTTCTGGCCGCTTTTGATCCATTCCTTGGGTGCGGCGGTAAACCATGCAAGGGCGCTGGTGAAGTCACTCATTTACAGTATCCGGGCAATATTCAGTCTGTTAATCCGCTGGCGCTTTTATCGGCTTCGCCGAGCATCATCGAGAGGTCATCCGGTGCTTCTTCCAGCTTGGGCGGTGGCAGCTCATAGCTAACCTTGGAACCTTCCAGTTTGACGCCTTCATGCCGGGCCTCGCCTTGTGCATCGAGTTTTCCGCTTAGGGTGGCACCGCTATCAAATTTGATCTTGTATAGTGCATCGACTATCGGATTTCCCTCGGCGTCGTTGAAGTGCACACCAATCCAGTGCGGACCTTGCATTGGCATCATGGGTTGATCTGCGCTCTTGCTCGCTGGCCCTGCCCACACATGGCACCCGGCCTTAACCGTAAACGCCCCTGGACAGCCCACTTCGATATTGCCGCCTTCGAGTTTCAGATACGCCCCACCCGACCCAATGGCTGTAATTGCCTTTTCGGCATGCAATTCGACATTGGCGGTACTGGAAGTAATCGCCACGCCCCTCTGCGCATTGATCGCGATGTCGTCCGTCTGCGCCTGCGCCAAGAACTGGCCCTCGTGCGCAATCAGCCGCACTCCTTCCTTCTGGCTGAAGAGGCTGATGCCTTGTCCTGCATTGAGCTTGATCTGCTGGCCGGCAGTCTGCTGAAAATGCTGCCCGGCGATCTGGTTGAGCTGTTCA
>JAGTRM010000012.1 GCA_018261735.1 Pseudomonadota bacterium | reverse complement strand
CGATGATAGTGCAGATTGCCTGTGTGAAAGTAGGTCATCGCCAGACTCCCCATAAGAAACCCCCAGCTCAAAAGGCTGGGGGTTTTGCTTTTGCTGCGCAGATTCAGCGTATGAATGTGCAAAAAAAAGCCCCGTTCATGCGAACGGGGCTTTGTTTTTATTAAGGACTGCAATCTACAGGGCGAGGCGTGACTTCCAGCGTTCAATTGCGGCACGAACTTGGTTCGGTGCAGTGCCGCCAATATGGTCGCGGCTGGCAAGCGAGCCTTCCGGTGTCAGCACGTTCAGAACATCTGCTGTGATCAGCGGGGAGAAAGTGGCGAGTTCTACCACTTGTAGATCGGCCAAGTCTTTCTTTTCTTCTTCGGCATAACGCACTGCCCGGGCGACGACTTCGTGGGCGTCGCGGAAGGGCAAGCCTTTCTTGACCAGGTAATCGGCCAGATCGGTGGCAGTGGCAAAGCCCTGGCGAACCGCGCGCGCCATGGCATCCGCTTTGACGGTAACGCCTTGCATCATGTCGGCGTAGATACGCAGGGTGTCAACCAAGGTATCTACCGTGTCGAACAAGGGTTCCTTGTCTTCCTGGTTGTCCTTGTTGTAGGCAAGAGGCTGGCCTTTCATCAGGGTGAGCAACCCGATCAGGGCGCCGTTGACGCGACCTGTTTTGCCGCGTACCAGTTCGGGTACATCCGGATTTTTCTTCTGCGGCATGATCGACGAGCCGGTGCAGAAGCGATCAGCGATGTCGATGAAGCCAAAGCGCGGGCTCATCCACAGGATCAGCTCTTCCGAGAGGCGGGACAGGTGTGTCATGGTCAGTGCGCCGGCTGCGGTGAATTCGATGGCGAAATCGCGATCGGAGACTGCATCGAGCGAGTTTTCACAGACGCCGTCAAAACCGAGCAATTGGGCAGTGAGATGCCGGTCGATCGGGTAGGTGGTGCCGGCGAGTGCGGCGGCGCCTAGCGGCAAGCGGTTGATGCGGCGGCGGCAGTCGACAAATCGTTCGGCATCGCGGCCCAGCATTTCAACGTAAGCCAACATGTGGTGGCCGAACGTGACGGGCTGGGCGACCTGCAGGTGCGTAAATCCCGGCATGACGGTGGCGGCGTGTTTTTCAGCAAGCGCCAGCAGGCTTTTTTGCAGTTCGCGAATCAGTCCACCGATATCATCGGAAGCGCCGCGCAGATAGAGGCGGATATCGGTGGCAACCTGATCGTTGCGGCTGCGGCCGGTATGCAGGCGCTTGCCGGCATCGCCGATCTTTTCCGTCAACCGGCGTTCGATATTCATATGTACGTCTTCGAGATCGATATCCCACTCGAAACGGCCTTGGCGGATGTCCTGCAGGATTTCATCCATGCCAGTCACGATGGCGGCAAGATCCTCATCTGACAGTACGCCAACCTGGTTGAGCATGGCGGCATGGGCCAAGGATCCTTGGATATCAACCTCTGCCATGCGTTTGTCGAATGTCACCGATGCGGTGTAGCGCTTGACCAGGTCGCTTACGGGCTCGGTGAAGCGGCCGGACCAAGTCTTGTTGCTGGTTTCCATGGGGTTGATCCTGCTGATAGGGAAAATTTGCTGATTATACGCAGCTGCATGATGCGATGCATCAGGCCTTGCATCTCAGCCGACAGGATGCTTTTTTCGATGCACCAAACTGGAAATCGGTTCCGGTGCGCTTTGAAAATGACGTTCCAATTTGGTGCATTTACGGGGAAATGTGCTTAACTTAATCATGCTTTTGCGCGATTTGTACTCTGGCACGCTTTATGCTCTTGTTGAGTGCGTGTTTGTTATCCATCTCAGCGAAGGAGTCTTTCCATGAAATTCGTTACCGCGATCATCAAGCCATTCAAGCTGGATGAAGTCCGCGAAGCGCTGTCGGCAGTTGGTGTCCATGGCTTGACCGTAACCGAAGTCAAGGGTTTTGGTCGGCAGAAGGGACATACCGAGCTGTATCGCGGTGCTGAGTATGTTGTCGACTTCCTCCCGAAGGTAAAGGTTGAAGTGGCCATTACCGACGACCAGCTCGAGTCCACCATTGAAGCCATTGAGAAAGCCGCCAATACCGGCAAGATCGGCGACGGCAAGATCTTTGTGTTCAGCCTCGAGCATGTTGTCCGGATTCGCACGGGCGAAACCGGTGACGCAGCCATCTGACAATAAAAACAAAGGAGAAATTCAAGATGAAAAAGCTGTTTGCTACGCTCGCGCTGTTCGGCGCGATGATCCTGGCAGCACCCTGTTTTGCGGATGATGCCTCTGCTGCAGCCAGCGCACCGGTTGCGGCCGAAGCATCTGTGGCCGCGTCGGCACCCGATGCGGCACCGGCTTCCGAGCCTGCTGCTGCAGCGGCTCCCACGGCCCCTAACATGGTCAAGGCTTCCGCCATCAATTCGGGCGATACCGCCTGGATGATCGTGGCAACTGCCCTCGTGCTGTTCATGACCATCCCGGGTCTGGCGCTGTTCTACGGCGGCATGGTGCGCAAGAAAAACGTGCTTGCCACGCTGATGCAATCGTTCGCGATTACAGGGCTGGCCAGCATTGTCTGGGTCGTGATCGGTTATTCCCTGGCATTTACCCCGGGTAACGGCTTCCTTGGCGGCTTCTCCCGCGTCATGATGGATGGAATTTCCTTCCTCAAGGAAGATGGGATGCTGAGCGTTTCCCACCTGGCCGGTACGATTCCTGAATCGGTGTTTGCCCTGTTCCAGATGACTTTCGCGATCATCACCCCGGCGCTGATTACCGGTGCGTTTGCTGAGCGGATGAAGTTCTCTGCCATGCTGGCCTTCATGGCTCTGTGGCTGGTGGTGGTTTACATTCCGATTGCCCACATGGTGTGGGAGCCGACCGGCTGGATGTTTACCGATGGCGTGCTCGACTTTGCCGGCGGTACCGTGGTGCACATCAATGCCGGTGTGGCCGGTCTGGTTTGCTGCCTGGTCATGGGCAAGCGTATCGGTTATGGCCGTGAATCGATGATGCCGCACAACCTGGTGCTGACGCTGGTTGGCGCTTCGATGCTGTGGGTGGGTTGGTTCGGTTTCAACGCCGGCTCTGCTGTTGCTGCTGATGGCCGTGCAGGTATGGCCATGCTGGTAACGCATGTGGCAACGGCTGCCGCCGCACTGGCCTGGATGTTTGCCGAGTGGGTCACCAAGGGCAAGCCTTCCGTGCTCGGTATCGCTTCGGGTGCCGTAGCGGGTTTGGTTGCCATCACTCCGGCAGCAGGTTTCGTGGGTGTATCCGGTGCCTTGATGATTGGCCTGATCTCGGGCGTGGTTTGCTACTGGTCTGCGGTTTACCTGAAGCACATGCTGGGCTACGACGATTCGCTCGATGCGTTTGGCGTGCACGGTGTTGGTGGTTTCCTGGGTGCCATCCTGACTGGCGTGTTTGCGGTCAAGGGTATTGGCGGTGTTGAAGGCAGCGTGCTGGTTCAGCTCAAGGGCGCCTTCTTTACCGTGATCTACTCCGGTGTTCTGACTTTCATCATTCTCAAGGGTGTGGACGTGATCATCGGTCTGCGCGTGCCGGAAGAAGAAGAGCGCGAAGGTCTCGACGTTACTCAACACGGCGAACGGATCGAGTAAGCAGCAAAGTTGCAAATGCGGTTTTTGGATCGCACAGAAAACGCCCGGCACCTGCCGGGCGTTTTTTATTGACCGTCCGGCGGACGGATATTGGCATTGAACCCGTGGCACGAATTCCATGTGATAGCTATTATCAATATCATTGGCGTGAACAAAGGGTTTGATCATGGATCAGAAATTCATACAGCTCTACGACGAGTACACCCATTCCACCATGAGCCGGCGTACCTTCATGGATCGCTTGAGTGCGCTGGCTGGCAGCGCAGGCGCTGCGGCCTTGCTCCCTGCTCTGGAAAACAACTACGCCTATGCGGAAACCGTTCCGGCCAGTGATATTCGCCTGGATGCCGGGTATGTGGATTATGCGGGAGCCATGAACAAGACTTTGCGCGCGTATTTTGCCAAACCCAAGGGGGGGACAAAATTGCCTGCGGTTCTGGTTATCCATGAAAACCGTGGCCTTAATCCGCACATCATGGATGTCACGCGGCGCTTGGCGCTAGAGGGTTTCCTGGCTTTGGCGCTGGACGCGCTTTCCCCGGTGGGGGGGACGCCTGAAGACATGGACAAAGCCTCGCAAATGATTGCGGCGCTGGATATGCAGGAAACGCTCGCCCATTACCTGGCAACCAGTGTCTATTTGAAGAATCGGCCGGATTCGTCCGGAAACGTGGGTTGCGTGGGTTTTTGCTGGGGGGGAAGCATGGCCAACCAGCTCGCCGTGAATGCGCCTGATGTGCGGGCGGCAGTGGCTTATTATGGTGGCCAGCCCAAGGCTGAAGACGTTCCGAAAATCCGGGCAAGTCTGATGCTGCACTACGCAGCGCTGGATGCGCGGATCAATGCCGGCATTCCCGCGTATGAGGCGGCGTTGAAAGCAGCGGGGAAGGATTACCAGCTCTTTATGTATGAAGGCGTCAATCATGCCTTCAATAACGATACCAATGCCGCACGCTATGACGCGGCTGCCGCTGCACTGGCGTGGACGCGGACGATTGCTTTTTTGAAAAACAAGTTGGCGCTCGCCTGAGTTTGCATCCGTCGCGGAGTGGCGAGCCGCATGCGGGAAGCTAACGTTTTATTTCTGCCGGCAACCCTGGCTCAGGGGTTGACAGGCCCTGCGTAGGGCGCGGATAATCCCGTTCTCTTCAAGCGGGGTGTAGCTTAGCCTGGTAGAGCGCTACGTTCGGGACGTAGAGGCCGGAGGTTCGAATCCTCTCACCCCGACCAGGTTCAGAAAGCAGGAGATTTTACGATCTCCTGCTTTTTTCATTTGAAATCAACGAAATACTCTCGTCGCTTTAATTCCCTCCGAATGACTGTGCAAAACGGCATCGATCCCGGTTGAACGATCCCGTGTCCCAAAATTTCAGGCGGACTGAGCCTCGCCCTCTTGAGGATCGAGATTTCGAACCATTCGCTATTCCGTGTGGCTTTGAATCTAGTCCTGTTTGGCTCGGATTGTTTGAACGAAATGCCCGCCATCCGTTGAATTCACCACCGCGATCATTACGCAAGTTCACGGCCCTACTGGCGCAGCGTATTATCCAGGCTGACGTGGATACCCCCAACCAAGGGCGCCAATGGCTGACCAGATCAAATCCAACTTTGATGTACTCAAGCAGCACGATAAGCAACTCTGGCGTCTGGGCGCACTGGCGGAGCGCTATTTCACCGAAGACCCCAATACCTGCCTGCTCAAGCTGCGCCAGCTTGCCGAAATGCTCGCGCAGACGCTTGCCGCCCATACCGGATTGTTGAATCAGCCTGCGGAAGCCCAGCTGGAGCTGCTGCGCCGCCTGAATGATCGTGGCGTGCTGCCGCGTGATGTGGCACAGCTTTTCCACCAGGTTCGCAAGGAAGGCAACGAAGCCAACCATGCGCTCAAGGATGATCATGGCAGCGCTCTGCAAGCGCTGCGGCTGAGCTGGCAATTGAGCCTGTGGTTCCATCGCACGCTCAAAGATCCCCATTACAAATCCGGCCCGTTTATCCCCCCGGCTGCGCCTGTCGACGAAAGCGAAGCGCTCCGTACCGAGCTGACACAACTGCGGGAAGCGCTGGCCACTTACCAGCAAAGCCATGAGGCTGCGGCAGCACAGCTGCAAGCAACCCGGCTGGAGCTTTCCAGCATCGCGGAAGAGAGGGAACTCTGGGCGCAACTTGCCAACGAGGCAGATCAAGCCAAAGCCGAACTTGCCGCGCAATTGGCAGCCCAACAGGCTGCCGCCGTGGCCGAACCCAAGGGTAATCTGGACAAGCTGATTTCCGCCGCAAGTAAGGCAGCATCGCTGCTGCAGCTCGACGAAAAAGAAACCCGCAAACTGATCGACGAACAATTGCAGCAAGCCGGCTGGGAAGCCGATACGGTTGGGCTGGATTATCGCAAAGGCGCACGTCCGCAGGCCGGCCGGAACATGGCCATTGCCGAGTGGCCCGCGCAGAACGCCGCGTGTGTGCCCAAGCGGGCGGATTATGTGCTGTTCGTTGGCTTGCGCCCGGTCGCCATTGTCGAAGCCAAACGCTATGGCAACGATGTTGCAGACGATTTGCGCCAGGCCGAAGAATACGCCGCCGGTTTGATCCTCAAGGATGTTCAGGCGGGTGTGGTCGCCGATGGCGCAGTAAGCTATCTGAACCAATGGGTCGGCCTCAACGGCATCAATTACTTGATTCCGTTCGTGTACGCCAGCAACGCCCGCCCGTGGCTGCAGCAGTTGCAAACCAAGAGCGGCATCTGGCACCGCGATCTGCGCGATGTGAACAACCATTCCCGCCCGCTGATGAACTGGCACCGGCCGGAAGAACTGCTGGCCCTGCTTGCGCAGAACCAGAACTCCGCCGAACAAGCGCTGGCGCAAGAGCCTTTTGCGCACCTGAACCTGCGCGATTATCAGGAACGCGCCATTCGCCGGGTCGAACAAGCCTTGCACGATGGTCAGCGCAGTGCCCTGCTTGCCATGGCAACCGGCACCGGCAAAACGCGCACCATCATCGGCCTGATCTACCGGCTGCTCAATTCAGGGCGCTTCAACCGTATCCTGTTCCTGGTTGACCGCAACTCGCTCGGCACGCAAGCGCAGGATGCCTTCAAGGAATACCGGCTGGAAGGCGGCATGCTGTTTTCCAGCATCTACGATATCAAGGAGCTCGAAGACCGCGAACCGGACAGCAAGACCCGCGTGCATGTCGCCACCGTGCAAGCCATGGTGCGGCGGATTTTCGAAACCGATTCCGCCATGCCGATCCGCCGCTACGACTGCATCATTGTCGACGAAGCCCACCGTGGCTATGTGCTCGACCGTGGCATGAGCGAAGGCGAAATGGTCCTGCGCGATGAGGAAGACTACATCTCCAGCTATCGCCGCGTGCTCGATTATTTCGATGCCATCCGCATCGGCCTGACCGCCACCCCGGCGCTGCATACCGTCGAAATCTTCGGCCACCCGGTCTTTACCTATACCTATTCCGAAGCCGTGGTCGACGGCTATCTGGTCGACCACGAACCGCCGATCAGCTTTGAAACCGAGCTGATGCAGAACAACATCCGCTTCGAGAAAGGCAGCGAGGTCGATACCGTCACGCTCGATGGCGAACTCAATACCGAAACGCTGGCCGACGATCTGGTTTTTGAAATCGACGCCTTCAACCGCGCGGTGGTGAATGAAAACTTCAGCAAGGTGATCGTCGACAAGATGGCGCGCGACTACCTTGATCCGACCGCGCCGGAAAAAACCTTGGTGTTCTGCGTCACCGATGTGCACGCCGACCTGGTGGTCGATCTGTTCAAGAAAGCGCTGGTGGAATACCACGGCCCGCAACCCGATGGCCTCGTGCAGAAAATCACCGGCTCGGTGCGCGATCCGGTTGGCGCGATTCGTCAATTCC
This sequence comes from Pseudomonadota bacterium, assembly GCA_018261735.1. Classification (GTDB taxonomy): domain Bacteria; phylum Pseudomonadota; class Gammaproteobacteria; order Burkholderiales; family Chitinibacteraceae; genus Formivibrio. The sequence continues at coordinate 81,649 of JAGTRM010000012.1, read as the reverse complement.
GCACCCAGCCTTTCCCCCGCATCGTGGTGACGGTCGATCTGCTGACCACGGGGGTCGATGTGCCGGCCATCACCAATCTGCTGTTCATGCGCCGGGTACGCAGCCGGATTCTGTACGAGCAGATGAAAGGCCGCGCCACGCGCCTGTGCGACGAGTTCCCGAAAGACACTTTCCGTATCTACGATGCGGTGCGCCTGTATCAGGCCTTGGCCGCCGTGGACACCATGCAGCCTTCCACGCCCAAGCCCCGGCAAACGCTGGAAGAGCTGGTGGGCGAAATCCTCGACCCGCGCAGCGACGAACTCGCCGGCCATGTGCCGAACAAACCGGAAGCCAGCCATGCCGATCAGGTGCTGAATGCCGTACTGGCCCGCTTCCAGCGCCTGCAGCGCCAGGTGGAGCGCAATGGCCAGAAAATCGAAGTGCAGGAAGCGCTGGAACAACTCAATCGCACCTTGCAGGCTGCCGGCTCGCCGCCCCTGGCTGAAATTGTGCCGCACCTGAAAGCGCACGGCCCCAAGGCTGCGCGCGAACTTTTCAAGGCTGCGCCCAGGCTGCTGGACAAGCTCTCCGATCTGGCCGATGCCGTGGGCCTGCGCGAAAAGCTCTATATCTCCACCCACGCGGACAAGGTCGTCGATGTTATCGTCGGCTACGGCAAGGACAAGGACGGCAACCCGATCACCCGGCCGCAGGATTACCTGGCCTACTTCAACGATTTCATCCGCAACAACCTCAACCAGGTGACCGCGCTGCAAGTCATTGCCACCCGCCCCAAGAGCCTGACCCGTGCCGACCTGCGCGAACTGGCACTCTGGCTGGATACCCAGGGCTTCGGCGAAAAGGCCATCGCCAAGGCCTGGCACGATGCCAGGAATGTCGACATCGCCGCCAGCATCATCGGCTATATCCGCCAGGCCGCGCTGGGCGATCCGTTGCTACCGTTTGCCGAGCGCGTCGACCGCGCCGTGGCGCGCATCCTGCAGTCGCGCAGCTGGACCCCCAACCAGGAAAAAGCACTCAAGTTCATTGCCGAACGCATCAAGCACAGCATCGTGATCGACAGCGAGTTCTGGCAATCCGCCCCCGTACGTGATAAATACGGTGCCAACCCTTTTGAGCGCTTGAACCAGCTATTCGACGGCGAGTTCGGTCTGATCGTGGACCAGCTGGCCGACCACATGTGGGCCGCCCAAGCCTGACCGGCGCGACCCCGTCTTTGAAATGAAAGCCCCATGAACACCAACGAAATCGTCCAGAAACTCTGGAACCTGTGCAACATCCTCAAGGATGACGGCATCACCTATCACCAGTACGTGACCGAACTGACCCAGCTGCTGTTCCTGAAAATGGCGCGCGAAACCGGCACTGAAGAGCCCATCCCGCAAGGCCTGCGCTGGGACAGCCTCACCGCGCTGGACGGCATGGCGCAGTTCAAGCACTACAAGCATTGCCTGCTGGAACTGGGCGAATGCGACGACACGCTGGTTGCCGCCATCTACGGCAACGCCGTCACGCATATCCGCGAACCCAAGCACCTGAGCCAGCTGATCGACGACATCGACCAGCTCGACTGGTTTGGCGAGCAGCACGACCGCGATGATCTCGGCGACATGTACGAAGGCTTGCTGGAAAAGAACGCCAGCGAAACCAAATCCGGCGCCGGCCAGTATTTCACCCCGCGCGTACTGATCGATTGCATGGTGCGCCTGATGCAGCCCAGGCTCGGCGAATCGATCCAGGACCCGGCCGCCGGCACGGCCGGTTTTCTGATTGCGACGGAGCGCTACCTGCGCCGCAACAACAATTTCGACACGCTCAGCGACGGCCAGTACCGCTTCCAGCAGCAGAAAGCCCTGCTCGGCATGGAGCTGGTGCCGGAAACGCGCCGCCTGGCGCTGATGAACTGCTTCCTGCACGGCCTCGGCGGCAGCGAGGCCGAGATCGTCAAGCTCGGCAACACGCTCTCCAGCGAAGGCCGCGCGCTCAATATGGCGGACCTGGTTTTATCCAACCCGCCGTTCGGCTCGAAGAAAGGCGGCGGCCTGCCTACCCGCGATGATTTTCCGTTCCCCACCAGCAACAAGCAGCTGGTGTTTCTGCAGCACATCTATCGCAGCCTTGTCCCCGGCGGCCGCGCCGCCGTGGTGCTGCCGGACAACGTGCTGTTCGAAGGCGGCGTCGGCGCCGACATCCGCCGCGACCTGATGCACCGCTGCAATCTGCACACGATCCTCAGGCTTCCCACCGGCATCTTCTACGCACAGGGCGTGAAGACCAACGTGCTGTTCTTTAGCAAGATCAGCGACGAGGCCACCGATAGCACGAAGGAGGTTTGGGTCTACGATCTGCGCGCCAATATGCCGAATTTTGGCAAGCGCACCCCGCTGACGCGCGAGCACTTTGCCGAGTTTGAAGCGGCCTATGCCGCCGGCGAGGGGAATCGAACCCACGGCGCGCGAACCGACCAGGGTGAGACCGGACGCTTTCGCAGCTTCAGCCGCGATTGGATCAGGGAACGTGGCGACAGCCTCGACATCAGCTGGCTCAAGGACGACAACGCCGAAGATGCCGCCGACCTGCCCGAGCCCGCCGTGTTGGCACAGGAAGCGATGGTTGAGCTGGAAGGTGCGCTCGACGAGTTGCGCGCGATTCTGGAAGAGCTGGGGCTGGAGGTCGAGGAATGAGTGGGTTGCCGCAGGGGTGGACTTCGGCCCAACTCGCCGCACTTCTTGCGCCCAACGGGCTTTTCTCCGACGGTGACTGGGTGGAAAGCAAGGACCAAGACCCGAATGGAGTAATCCGATTGCTTCAACTCGCAGATATTGGCGACGGATTCTTCATCGACAAATCCAACCGGTTCATTAACGCAGCCAAGTTTGAAGAGCTTCGCTGTACGGAACTATTTGAAAGCGACGTGCTGATCGCTCGCATGCCAGATCCTCTAGGCCGTGCGTGCCTGATGCCAAAACTGCCGCAACGTTGCATCACCGTCGTGGATGTGGCCGTCTTCCGTCCCGGGTCCAACGGAGTCCAGCCCCAGTGGCTCATGCACACAATAAATGCGCCACAACTCCGAGCAGAGATCGAACTCAACTCGTCAGGTACAACACGCAAGCGCATTTCACGCGGCAACCTGTCGGCAATGTTGTTGCCCATCCCTCCGCTCCCCGAACAAAAGCGCATCGCCGACAAGCTCGACACGGTGCTGGCGCGGGTGGACGCCTGCCGCGACCGCCTCGATCGCATCCCGGCGCTGCTCAAGCGTTTCCGCCAGTCCGTCCTCGCAGCCGCGACCTCGGGCAAGCTGACGGAGGATTGGCGCGAGGCAACAGAACTCGACCTCACGCTTTGGCGTGAGGAGCCCTTCGGGCTGCTTATTCACGAGATGAGAAATGGCCTATCGCCAAAGCCAACAGAACAACCGCCAGGCGCAAAAATTCTGAGGATCAGCGCTGTGCGTCAGGGGAAAGTCGACTTCGACGACTACCGCTTCCTTGTTGTCGATCAGGCGACCCGGCAGCAATATGGTCTGCAGCAAGATGATCTTCTTTTTACTCGTTACAACGGCAGCTTAGAGTTTTTGGGGGTTTGTGCGCTGGTTTCAATTGCGCAACCGGACTACGTTTATCCTGACAAGCTCATCAGAGTAAGAGTAAACAAGCAGAAGATCGCCCCCAAATTTGTCGAATTAGCTTTTGGCAGTCACTTTGTCCGTAGGCAAGTTGAGGACTTCGTTAAGTCCAGCGCCGGTCAAAAAGGAATTTCAGGGGGCGACCTAAAAACCACGGAAATCCCGATTCCTCCGCTGGATGAACAACACGAAATCGTCCGCCGCGTCGAAACGCTGTTCGCGTTTGCCGACCGCCTCGAAGCCCGCTACGCCACCGCGCGCAAGCAGGTCGAACAGCTCACCCCGGCGCTGCTGGCCAAGGCCTTTCGCGGCGAACTCGTCGCGCAAGACCCGAACGACGAACCGGCCGCCGAGCTGCTCAAGCGCCTCGCCGCCCAGCGGGAAATTGCGCCCAAAGCCAGGCGTGGCCGCAAGGGGGCATGATGCGTATCGAACCACTGCGGCAGTCGGGCCTGATCGATGTTGCGGAATGGGCGCACCGCGTACCTCGCCTTGCCCCGCACTTCTTCCTGCGGGGCTTTTTTATTCATTCAGTTTGACGGGCGGATTCGTGCCCGTTGCGGACGGTTAGCGTGGAGATCGCCAACGTAGTCGGCTTCGAAGAAAACATTATGGTAGGGGCGATTGAAATCGCCCGCATCACTTTGGAATCGGGCGATTACGCTTTGCTAATCGCCCCTACGGACCTTCGACTGCGCTTTACGGCCTTGCTCTGGGAGGGGGCGGATGCCCCAACCGGCAACATCGATCACCCATTGCAATCGGCACAACGAAGCAGGCTTCCGAACGGGGTTTTCAGGACATGCGCTCGTCAGTTCAACGATTGACCACGGTTCAACGGCTCCGGATACTCTCGGAAATAATTGGCTTTGAATCCCTTTCCTTATCGACGCAATTGTTTTGGCCGCGGCTAGCCGTTGTTCCAAGCCCAAGCGCTGACGGCGCTGAAAAAACTACTTGGAGAGAAATACTGTGCAATTGAAATTGGCAAAAAATTCTATCTTCGCGCACCTGCTGAGATCGCCTTGGTGGGCCAGTTTGCTCATCGCCTTTATCGTCGGCACTCTGGCGCGCTTGTTTCTGGCCGATATATTCGGCATGGGGGTTATTTCAATTGCGTTTCCGTTCCTGCTCATCAGCGGGATCGCGGGCTGGCGACAACTGCAGGCGCCCAGCGCCGCACGTATCGAAGCGACCATTGCAGCAGCTTCGGCGATGTCCTGGAAAGAATTCTCGGCGGCGATGCAGCAAGGGTTCGAACGCGATGGGTATACCGTCAAACACATCAGTGGCGCTGCCGATTTTCTCGTAACGAAAGAAGGGCGCAGCTCGCTGGTTTGTTGCAAACGCTGGAAAGCAGCCAATCACGGAGTCGAACCGCTGCGTGAACTGCAGGCGATGCGCGAGGCACAGGATGCGCATGGCGCGATCTACGTGGCCGTTAACGACTTGACCAAAGACGCCCGGAGCCTGGCAGGCAACTACGGCATTGAGTTGATGCAGGGGGCGGAGGTCATGCGATTGCTGGGCAAATAGCCCGTGTGTTGTTGCCTTTCCAAAGCGGGCGTTCCTGCTTCAGTCGATATACCGCCATTGTTCTCCGATCCCCTTCCAGCCTGCTGCCACACCTACATTTGTGCGTAACAGCCACGGCTGCGGACAGCATCTGGTGGGATTTGCAAGGATGGCGACCGTCGGCAATTGGCCGATCACAAACTTCAACAGACGTCATGAAGTGGTAAGTCTAAAGCGCTCGCCCATGCTGAATCCGGGCGGAATATTCCCGGCAGTTTTGCGCTGAAGGCGCTTCTGCTGTCGGGAATATTCATCAGAACGTCAGCTGCACCTTCATCTGGGTGCGGCGGTCCGAGGCCAGCTCGAAGGCCTCCACTGCGCGCTCGACCGACAAGGTCGCGGTGATGATTGGTTTCACGTTGATGCGGCCTTCCTTCAGGAGGCGCGCGGCCAGCGCGTATTCGGTATTGAAGCGGAAGGCACCGACCAGGCTGATTTCCTTGCCGACGATCACGCCGATCGGGATCGGCACATCGCCAGTCACGCCGACCTGCACGATGGTGCCGCGCGGGCGCAGCGCCGGGATCACGTCCTTCAACACCGCACCGACGCCGGTGCATTCGATCGCGACATCGAAATAGCCCTTGTCGGCGGTGAATTCGTCCGCTTTCAGGCCCGGCTCGACCGAGACATTCACGGTGCTGGTGGCGCCCATTTCCATGGCCTTGGCCAGCGCGGCATCGTGCAAATCGGTCGCTACGACTTCCAGTGCGCCGGCATAACGCGCGGCAGCGACGACCAAGGCCCCGATCGGGCCGGAGCCGGTGACAAGCACTTTCTTGCCGGCGAGGTTGCCGGCTTGCTTGACCGCGTGCAGCGCGACGGAGAGCGGTTCGCAGCAGGCAGCTTCACCCAAGGACACGGCATCGCCGACCGGCTCGCACTGGTATTCTTCGGCCACGATCAGTTCACGGAACGCGCCCTGGCTGTGCGGGGTGCGCATCGCGCTGCCGTAGAACCACATGTCGAGGCAGTGATGATGTTCGCCGGCTTGGCAGAACTTGCACTTGCCACACGGACGGCTCGGGTTCAGCGCGATGCGGTCGCCGGCCTTCACGCGCGTGACCTTGGACCCGACCGCTTCGACCGTGCCGGCGACTTCATGGCCGAGCACGATCGGCTGCTTGACGCGGACGACGCCGAAACCGCCGTGCAGGTAGTAGTGCAGATCGGAGCCGCAGATGCCGCCGGCGCCAATGCGCACCAGCACCTGGTCGTCTTGCATCTCGGCGACGGGTACGTTTTCAATATGCAGGTCTTTTTCAGCGTGCAATACGCAGGCTTTTGTTTTCATGGGAGTGCTCCCGCTTGAAAGTTCGGAAGCCGCGCCCGGTGGCGCGGCATGATTCGGAGTAACCCTGTTTGGCAGTCGGGCTGTGGCGACCGACCGCCAGAAGCGCGATGCATTACACGCAGCTGGTCAGCCCGCCATCGACATAGATGACCTGGCCGTTGACGAAGTTGGACGCATTGGACGCCAGGAATACCGCGGCGCCGGTCAGCTCTTCCACGTTGCCCCAGCGATTGGCCGGCGTACGCTTGCACAGCCAGCTGGAAAATTCCTCGTTCTCGACCAGCGGCTTGGTCAGTTCGGTGATGAAATAACCCGGTGCAATGCCGTTGGCCTGGATGCCGTGCTTGGCCCAGTCGGTACACATGCCCTTGGTGAGCATGGCGACGGCGCCCTTGGTGGCCGCGTACGGGGCAATGGTCGGGCGCGCCAGCAGGCTTTGCACCGAGCAGATGTTGATGATCTTGCCCTTCTGGCGCGGGATCATGTGGCGGGCGACGGCTTGCGAGACGTAGAACACGCTGGAGAGGTTGACGTTGACGATGGCATCCCAGTTCTCGCTGGCGAAATCCTCCAGCGGTGCGCGGCGCTGAATGCCGGCGTTGTTGATGAGGATATCGATGGCACCGAAGGTCTTCTCGATATGGTCTACCGCTTCGGCGACCGCCGGCTGCTTGGTGACATCGAACACCGCGTATTCGGCCTTGAAGCCTTCGCGGACCATTTTCTCGGCGGCGTTCCTGACGCGGGCTTCATCCAGATCGTTGAGCACCACCGTGGCGCCGGCGCGGGCCAGGCCATAGGCCAATGCCAGCCCGATTCCCTGGCCGGACCCGGTGACCAATGCCCGGCGGCCTTGCAGATTGAAAAGGTCGGTTCCTGTTTGCATTTCCATTTTCTCCACCTCTTTTATAAATGAACTTGATTTCATCGACGGGTCGGGAGGTCTTGGCCATGCCGCGCGTCGATCAGGTTTGTATTTATAAAGGGCCAGGCCAGGGCAAGACCAATAGCCTTTTCTGATTTTTGTAATCAAAATTTATGATTAATGGGAAAGGTGGCGCTGCCACCTCTGGCACAATGGCAGGCAACGCGGTTATTGCCGCAGGAAGGGGAAGAGATGGAACTGAAACCGCTGCGCTCCTTCGTGGTGCTTTCGGAAGAGTTGCACTTTGGCCGGGCGGCCGAGCGCTTGTGCATCGTGCAGCCGGCGCTGAGCATGCAGATCAAGGCGCTGGAAGACGAGCTGGGCGTGGTGCTGTTCGACCGCGACCGGCACAAGGTCGAGCTCAGTGCCGCGGGCAAGATCTTCCTGCCGGAGGCGCAGGCGACGCTCGCCCAGGCACAGCGGGCCATGCAGCGGGTGAAGTCCGCCGACAGCGGCGAAATCGGATCGATCCGCCTCGGTTTTGTGTCCTCCTTGTTGCCCAGTTACCTTCCCCGCTTGATCCGTGAACTGCACGCGAGTTACCCGCTGATCGAGCTCGAACTGAAGGATATGCCTACTCCGGACCAGCTCGCCGCGCTCAGGGAAAACAAGATCGATTTTGGCTTCATCCGCCTGCCGACAGAGAACAAGCTGGTTTCGACCCAGCAGGTGCTGGAAGAAACCTTTATCGTGGTGCTGCCGGAAAACCACCCGCTGTGTGCTTATGCCACGCTCTGTCCGCAGGACCTGGCCGACTATCCCGCCTTCATCCTGGCCAGGCGTTTCGCGCCGGGGTTCTACGATGAGTTCCTGCAGGCGCTCAAGCGCAGCGGCCTGAGCTTGCAGATCTTGCAGGAGCTGGGAGAATTCACCACGATGGTTGCGCTGATTGCCGCCGGCATGGGGATCGGCATCATGCCCAGGCTCGCCATGGCGGCCAAGCCGGATCACGTGGCGGTGCGCGAGCTCTTGTTGCCCGATCACAAATCCCGGGTGGGAATGGCCTGGATCGCGCTGGATACCGCGCTAAAACGCACGTTTTTCGAAATGGCCGCACACTTGGGAACCCCGTCCGCCGCCGAATGAACGGCATCCGGGCGTACACTGACGCTGACAAAAAAATGAAAGGAGCTCCGCCATCATGGTGCAAAACTTGCCAATGGAAATCGTCGCCGACGAATTACGCCGCCTGCGCGCCGCCTCGCCGCTGGTTCATCTGTTGACCAACGAAGTGGTGCAGGAAATCACCGCGAACGTGCTGCTGGCGGTGGGCGCGGCACCGGCGATGATCGTGGCTGAGGAAGAGGTCAGCGCCTTTGCCGCGATGTCCGGCGCGCTGCTGATCAACGTCGGCACGCTGTATCCGGCGCGCCTCGCGGCGATGCGGCAGGCGGTAGTCGCCGCCAATCAGGCCGGCGTGCCGTGGACGCTCGATCCGGTGGCGGTCGGCGTGCTCGATTACCGTTCTGCGGCTTGCCGCGATTTCCTGACGCAGAAACCGGCGGCGATTCGCGGCAATGCCTCGGAAATTCTCGCGCTGGCCGGTTTTGAAGGTGGCGGGCGCGGCGTGGACAGCACGGCGGGCTCGAACGTGGCGCTGGCCGCGGCCGAGCAGCTGGCGCGAACGAGCGGCGCCATCGTTGCGGTGACCGGCGAAACCGATTTCATTACCGATGGCGCAACCACCTGGGCCACGCCGTGGGGCCATCCGGTCATGACGCGCGTGGTCGGCACCGGCTGCGCGCTGTCCGCGCTGGTGGCCGCGTTTACCGCACAGGCGCCGAACCGCCTGAATGCGGTGGCTGCGGCCTGCGCCGTGGCCGGCATCTGCGGCGAACGCGCGGCGCTCAGCTGCCGCGGGCCGGGTTCGTTCAAGGTGGGTTTTCTCGATGCGCTGTACCGCTTGAGCCCGGAGGAACTGCTGCCATGATCTACCGGAAAGCGTTCGATCTTTCGCTCTATCTGGTGCTCGATCCGGACCTGTGCGGCGGGCCGCAAGGCATGGTGGAAACTGCCCGGTTGGCGGCGGAAAACGGCGCGGGCGTGGTGCAGTTGCGCGCGCCGGGCTGGAAAAAGCGTCAGTGGCTGACAACTGCGGCCGAGCTCAAGGCGGTGCTCGATCCGCTCGGCGTGCCCTTGATCGTCAATGATCATATTGATGTGGCGCTGGCGGTCGATGCCGCCGGCGTGCATGTCGGTCAGTCCGATCTGCCCGCGGCGGTCGTGCGCCGGCTGCTGGGTCCGCACAAGCTGCTGGGGCTGTCAGTTTCCAGTGCGATTGAGCTCGCGAATGCAGAACTGGCGGGGGTCGATTATCTGGGCATCGGCCCGGTGCATCCGACCGGCACCAAGCCCGATGCCGCGCCGGCGACGGGTCTCGCGCAGTTTGCCGAGCTGGTGCGGGCGACGGCGTTGCCGGTGGTGGCGATCGGCGGCATCCAGTCCGGCAATTGCCTGCCGTTGCTGCGGGCCGGTGCGCGGGGCGTGGCGGTGGTTTCGGCGATCTGCGGCCAGCGCGATCCCGCCCATGCCACGCAAACGCTGCTGGGCGAAATCCGCTCCGTTTTGAGCCCGTGTTCGCTGAAGCCTGCGATTCCTGATTTTTGCTGCGACAGCATCGGTTAGCTGTTCAGCACCCGCGCCAGATAATGCCCGGTGTGGCTGGCAGTGTTGCTGGCCACGTCTTCCGGCGTGCCGCAGGCGATGATCTGGCCGCCGCCGGCACCGCCTTCGGGGCCGAGGTCGATCAGCCAGTCGGCGGTCTTGATCACGTCCAGATTGTGCTCGATCACCACCACGGTATTGCCGTGCTCGCGCAGGCGGCGCAGTACGACCAGCAGCAGGTCGATGTCGTGGAAATGCAGGCCGGTGGTCGGCTCGTCCAGGATGTAGAGCGTGCGGCCGGTATCGCGTTTCGACAATTCCAGCGCCAGCTTCACGCGCTGCGCTTCGCCGCCCGAGAGCGTGGTCGCTGACTGGCCCAGTCGCACGTAACCGAGGCCCACGTCCATCAGCGTCTGCAGCTTGCGCGCGACGACCGGCACTGCACCGAAGAATTCCAGCGCGTTTTCCACGGTCATTTCCAGCACTTCGTGGATGTTCTTGCCCTTGTAGGTGACTTCGAGCGATTCGCGGTTGTAGCGCTTGCCGTGGCAGACATCGCACGGCACGTAGATGTCGGGCAGGAAGTGCATTTCCACCTTCAGCACGCCGTCGCCCTGGCACGCCTCGCAGCGCCCGCCCTTCACGTTGAAACTGAAACGACCAGGGCCGTAGCCGCGCTCGCGCGACATCGGCACGCCGGCGAACAGCTCGCGGATCGGCGTGAACAGGCCGGTGTAGGTGGCCGGGTTCGAGCGCGGCGTGCGGCCGATTGGCGACTGGTCGACATTGATCACCTTGTCGAAATGCTCCAGTCCGTGAATCGACTGGAATGGCGCGGGTTCGGCGCTGGCACCGTTCAGGTCGCGCGCGGCGATCGCGTGCAGCGTGTCGTTGATCAGCGTCGATTTGCCTGAGCCGGAAACGCCGGTCACGCAGACCATCAAGCCCACGGGCAGCGCCAGATCGACGTACTTCAGGTTGTTGCCGCTGGCGCCCTTCAGCGTCAGCCATTTTTCCGGATCGGGTTGACGGCGGACCGCCGGGGTTTCGATCTTGCGTGCGCCGGAGAGGAACTGGCCGGTGATCGAGCGCGGTTCGGCCATGATGTCCTCGGGCAGGCCGGCGGCCAGCACTTCGCCGCCGTGTTCGCCGGCACCGGGGCCCATGTCGACCAGGTAGTCGGCCATGCGGATCGCGTCTTCGTCGTGCTCGACCACGATCACGGTGTTGTCCAGATCGCGCAGGCGGTGCAAGGTCGCCAGCAGGCGGTCGTTGTCGCGCTGGTGCAGGCCGATCGACGGCTCGTCCAGCACGTACATCACGCCGGTCAGCCCCGAGCCGATCTGGCTCGCCAGGCGGATGCGCTGCGCTTCGCCGCCGGAGAGCGTATCGGCCGAGCGCTCCAGACACAGGTAATCGAGCCCGACGTTGACGAGGAAACCCAGGCGGCTACTGATTTCCTTGATGATGCGTTCGGCGATCTGCGCCTTGGCGCCTTCGAGCTGCAGCGCGTCGAAGAACTGCGCGCAATCCTTCAGCGACAGTTGCGAGATGCGGTGCAGGTTCTGCCCGCCGATCAGCACGTGGCGCGCTTCCTTGCGCAACCGGGCGCCGCCGCAATGCGGGCAGGCCTGGTTGTTCTGGTACTTGGCCAACTCCTCGCGCACGGACATCGAATCCGTTTCCTTGTAGCGGCGCGCCAGGTTGTGGACGATGCCCTCGAATGCATGCAGGCGCTCGACCTTCTGGCCGCGCTCGTTCAGGTAGACAAAACGGATCTGCTCGTGGCCCGAACCGTGCAGGATCGCTTCCTGCGATTCGGACGGGATCTGGTTCCACGGCAGGTTCACGTCGAAGCCGTAGTGCTCGGCGATGCCGGTCAGCATTTGGAAATAGAACTGGTTGCGTCGGTCCCAGCCCTTGATCGCGCCGCTGGCAAGGCTCAGGTCCGGGTGCGCGACGATGCGCTTCGGGTCGAAGAAGGTGATCTGGCCCAGGCCGTCGCACTTGGGGCAGGCGCCCATCGGGTTGTTGAACGAGAACAGGCGCGGTTCGAGTTCGGGCAGGCTGTAGCTACAGACCGGGCAGGCGAACTTGGCGGAGAACCAGTGTTCCTTGCCGCTATCCATCTCGACCGCGATTGCGCGACCCTCGGCGTGGCGCAGCGCAGTTTCGAACGACTCGGCCAGCCGTTGCTGCAGATCGGCACGCACCTTCAGGCGGTCGATCACGACCTCGATCGTGTGTTTCTTGTTCTTGTCGAGCTTCGGCGTTTCGTCGAGCTCGAACACGTCGCCGTCGACGCGCACGCGAACGAAGCCCTGGGCGCGCAGTTCGTCGAAGAGGTCCAGGTTCTCGCCCTTGCGCCCGACGATCAAGGGCGCGAGGATCATCAGCTTGGTGTCTTCCGGCAGCGCCAGCACATGGTCGACCATCTGGCTCACGGTCTGGCTTTGCAGTGCCTGGCCGTGTTCCGGGCAATACGGCGTGCCGACACGGGCGTACAGCAGGCGCAGGTAATCGTGGATCTCGGTCACGGTGCCCACGGTCGAGCGCGGATTGTGGCTGGTGGCTTTCTGCTCGATCGAGATCGCCGGGCTCAAACCTTCGATCAGGTCGACGTCGGGTTTTTCCATCAGCTGCAGGAACTGGCGCGCGTAGGCCGAGAGCGATTCGACGTAACGGCGCTGGCCTTCCGCATACAGCGTATCGAACGCGAGCGAGCTCTTGCCGGAGCCGGACAACCCGGTGATCACCACCAGCTTGCCGCGCGGCAGGTCGAGGTTCACGTTCTTCAGGTTGTGGGTGCGGGCGCCGCGAATACGGATCATCGGCTGGTCGGGGGCAGGGCGGTACATGACGGATGTGGCCGGTTGCAAAGGAGCCGACTATTTTACCGGATGCCCGGATGCAGGACAGGTAATTGTGCCAGTGGGCCAGGCAAGCCGATCCGGGTTCAGCTTGAGTAACTGTCCGAAGATTCGGTTTCCGTCGCCCAGTGTTCCATGGCGGGATGGTAAAACTCGAAGTGGTTGCGGCCGCGTTGCTTGGCCTGGTACATGGCGATGTCGGCGCGATGCGTCAGGGTTGCCACGTCAAAACCATCCTTCGGGCAGAGCGCGATGCCGATCGAAGTGGTGATCTCCAGTGCGTGCCCTTCGATCAGGTAAGGGCTGCTCACGGCGTTGACCAGTTTTTGCGCGACGTTCGCGGCATCGACCGGGCTATCGATCTGGTCGATCAGCAGCAGGAATTCGTCGCCACCCTGCCGGCAGAGCGTATCCGTGGCGCGCACGCAGTGTTGCATCCGGACCGCCACTTCTTTCAGCAGCAGATCGCCGATATGGTGGCCGAGGGTGTCATTGACCTGTTTGAAGTGGTCCAGATCCAGGAACAGGATGCCGCAACTCCCGCCATGACGCTCGATCCGCGCAATCGATTGGTCGACATGCTCCTCAAGCAGCCTGCGGTTGGGCAGGCTGGTCAGAAAATCATGTTCGGACAGGTAGCGGAAGCGCTCGCTGATCTTGCGCTCGGTGGCATCGGAAAATACGCCGATATAGTGGGTGATCGTCCCCGCACCGTCCTGGATGCAGGAAACGGTCAGATATGCCGGGTAGATTTCCCCGTTCTTGCGCCGGTGCGAGACTTCCCCTATCCAGGGCCGATTGGGCCTGATATCCGCCCATACCGGCTTGGGATCGCTGTCGCGCTCGCCAGAGTAGGCGTAGAGCATGGCGGGCGATTGCCCGATCACTTCGCTGGCGGAATAACCGGTAATTTCGCTGAACGTGCGGTTGGTGGAATAGATGCGCTGTGCAGCGGTGGCAATGAAAATGGCTTCGGCGCTGGATTTGAAAACCTGGGCCGACAGGCTGAGCTGCTCATCGGTTGCCGCCTGAATTCGCGCCGAATGCAGCAGGCGTTTGTAGATGAAGATGGAAAGCCCGATCACGGCGCAAATCGACAGGCTGATCACCGCCAGCAGGATTTGCATCTGCTTTTGCCAGTGCGCCAGCAGCACGTCGCGGTCCAGATGAATATGCAGCGCAAACGGGAAATTTCTTGATGCCTGATGGGCAGTCAGGACCGCGCGGCCGTCCAGCATGTGTTCGAAAACGGCAGGTTGTGCGGCATTGTCCTGCTCTCCCGGCAACAGGTTGAGGCGGATGCCGGGCTGCTTGTGCACATCGGTTGAAAACAGCAGGGTGCGATCCAGGCGGAAGACCTCGATCTGCCCGGCTTCCGACTCGATCAGCTGGCTGAAATGGTTGACGAAATAATCGGTATTCACCGAGGCCAGCAAGGTAAATACACGATTGTTGGACGAAACAGTTTTCAGTACTGGCAGGAAAACCAGGGCGCTGGGTTCTGCCGGTTGATCGGGGGCGGTGGGGCGCCCCTCGTGCAGATAGCGGCCGCGCCAAGGCGAGGCAATCCGCAGGATTTCATCGGCGGCTGTCACTCGCGGCAGAAAGCTGCCGGTGTCGATCTTCTGGCCGATATCGGCCGGGTTGGAGCTCGACACCACGACGCCCTGCTCATTGAGTAGCGCGAGCGAGCGCAGATAGGGCACGTTGTGCAGGGCCAGCGCAAAGGCGTTGCCCCGGGGTATGCCCGATTCCCAGATCAGCGGCACGTTTCTGAGCGCCACGTCGATGTTGTTGAAGCTCTGGGTCAGGTAATCCTCGAAGACCCGGGCCTGGATGGAAACCAGATCGCGACCGCTTTCAATCTTTTGCTTTTGTAGCAACCACAAGGCATAGCCGCTGGCCATTAGCATGAACGCCACCAGACTGGTCACGATCGCGATGAACAGGTAGCGAATGTTTTTGTGGCGAAAATCGAGCACTGGTAGACCCCGCCGGTCAGTCGTTGACGACGATGGGATCAAGCCGGTGGCGTTTTGCCACATCCAGCAGCCGGCCATCGCGTTTGATCTGGCTGACAAAGCGCTCGATCCGCGCCAGCCAGGCATCGTCGCCCTTTTGCATCGCGTAGGCGTAGTCTGTCAGGTGATAAATCCCGGGCGGGGCAACCAGCCGGGCCCAGTTCGTGGTTTCCAGCATGCGCCGGCTGTAGGGGTAATCGGTTATGAACACATCGGCGCGGCCGGATTCCACTTCCTGCTCCCGGGCATGCGGGCTATCGAGCACCTCGAGCGAAGCATGCTTCAGTTTTTCGCGCATCACCGTTTCGTGCAGCGTGCCCTTGGCGACGGCGACCACCACGCCGGGTTTGTCGATATCGTCCCAATGCTTGATGCGGCGATTGGCCCGGGTGGTGATCGCGTAGATGTCGCTTTGCAGGTAGGGGCGGGTGAAGCCCAGTTTTTGCGCGCGTTGCGGCAGGATGCCGACGGCAAACATGGCTAGATCGCAGCGATCCTGACTGACGTCATCGATCAAGCGGGCGAAACTGCTGTCGACAAAAACCGGCGTCACGCCCAAGTCGCGGGCCAAGGACTGGGCCAGATCGATATCGATGCCGGAAAGCTGCTGGGTTTGCGGATCGCGGTAGGTAATGCCGTAATAATCGGGCCAGATGCAGACCCGCAGCGTACGGGATGCCTGCACCCGTGCCAGGCGATCGGAATCGGCATGGACAAGATCGGTCCAGGGCAACAGCAAGGCAAGGGCCAGCAATAGTCGAAACATCGGGCACTCCGGTGTACATATCGGTCAGGCCGCATGACCTATTCGAATACGGGTTTTCCTTTATATTGTAAGGTTGATTTCCCGTAAAGAAAATGTGGATATCCCGGTCCGGCGAACTGATGGACGGAAAAACAGGATTGGGTAAAGCCAATCGAGTGCCGACAGTGTCTATACCGGGAAGTTTACCCGGTCCGGCCAGTTGCTCTGGTCGCGGAAGACCACGGCACAGCCGCAGGCATCGCCTTTCTCGTCGCGAATGCAGGCAACGGCTTCCTGGATGTTGAAAGTCGGCCCGAAACGGTTGAGCAAAATGCTGTTGCGGTGGCGCGCGGGGGCTTGATGGGTGGCCAGCGTTTGGCGTGGCAACGAGGGCAGCGGCAGGCGGGTGGTGGGATCGATCACCTGGAAAATCAGTTCGATGGGCTGGCTGATGGCTTCTTGCGGCTCGCGGCCGGTGAGCGCAATGGCCACCGGATTGATGTAATCGACGCGGCCGGACAAGTCGGTGGTGATGACGCCGTCAGAGAGCGATTCCAGAACGGCGGCCAGCCGCTGTTTTTCTGCCTGCGCCATCAGGCGTGCCTGGTGCAGGGCCGTGATGTCGCGCCCGACCCCGCGGTAGCCGACAAAGTAGCCGGCGGCATCGAAGACCGGCTTGCCGGAAAGGCTGATCACCAGGGGCGCGTTTCCGCTGCGCAGGATGAAGGTGAAATCCCGATAAGACTGACGGGTTTCGATGGCCTTGCGGTGGACCAGCCATTGCGCTTCGCTCAATCCGGCCTGCGCCAGTTCGCGCGGGCTAAGCTCGGTCTGGTGTGCCGGGTTGATGTCATGGATTTTGAAAAAACCGCCGGAAATATGGGTGAAATGTCCCGCGGTATCCTGCTCCCAGATCCAGTCGTTCGAAAGTTCGAGCAGATCGGACAGACGTTCGTTGCGCTGGCGCAGGGCCTCGCCCTGTTCCGTCTCGATGGTGATGTCCCGCGCCAGCAAGGCCGTACCCAGGAAATGATCGGTCAAGGTGTGGAGCGGGATGACGCTGGCCTGATAGTGGCTGACCCCGCCTTCGGCATCGCAATGGCTGCTGGTTGCGTGCAGTGGTTCGTTCAGTTGGCCCAGTTCTGCGGAAAGCAGCAAGGGCTCGGCGGATTGTTCCAGCGGTTTGTCTTCGCGGCCGAAGCGGCGCTGTGCGACGGGATTGGCGTATTCGATCCTGCCCAGAACATCCCGGATCACGATGAGTTCGTTCATCTGTTCGGCCAGCGCGGACAATTTTTGCCAATGGTTTTCCCGTTGGCGAAGGCCGGCATTGCGTTCGCGTTCTTCATGCTCCTCGCGCGCTGCGGCCTGTTTTTTTACCTGCAGCAGCGTCGCCACGATCAGCGAGAGGCCGATTCCCGCCAGCCAGTACAGCCGCAGGCTATCGTGATGCTGCGGCACAATCTGCCAGGTGGTGGCGCAGAGTTCGAGCCGCCATTGCCGGCCGGGCAAGTTGATCAGTTTGTTGCTGCACAGCAGTGCGCCGGGATTGTTCGATGGCTGGCTGGCTTCGTACAGCAGCGTTTCCGGGTGCCGGGCGGCGCGGTCCAGTGCGCCGCCGGTATCAAAAAGCCGGGTCTGCGCATACGGGTTTTGCAAGGCAGAGCCCATGCTGGCCAGTATTTGATCCACCTGGTAAATGGCGGTGATCGATCCGCGGTAGCGTGCTTGCCGCTCTACGATGTTGAGCGGCTTGGGGCCGGCATACACGGGAAAGTGCATCATGAACCCCAAGGGGGCGTTGCCTTGCGGGCCAAGGCGGAAGGGGATGCTGGCCATGCCGCGCCCTTCGTCGCGCGAGAGGATCAGTGCGCTGCGGTTGTCGGTAAAGCTCAATAAATCCAGCCCGAGATAGCGGGCGGTGGAAATATTGACCGGATAGAGGTAATCGATCGGCTGGGTGCGCGCCAGGCCGGTGTCGGGATGGACCGTGTAATCCTGGTAAGGGGCGGGATTGTTCCGGCGGCCGCGACGCACCGCTGCGACAAAAGGCTTGAGGTTCTCGCGCTCGATCTGGCGGGCAAAGCCGATGGCGACAAAACCGGAAAGGCGGGACAGGATATTCTGCTCTTCCAGGATGGCCTGAAAGGTTTCCCGTTCAAGGCCGGGATTGGCGATGAAGGCCCCTTGCAAACCCCGCAGCATCTCGGTCTGTTCATTCAGCCGCGCCTCGATTCGCAGCGTGGCCACGCCGACGGCCTGCTCCAGCAGGGTCTGGGCGTTGCGCTGGATCAGCTTGCCGGCCCAGGTTGCCAGCAGGGCAGTGAGCAGCACGCCGCCCAGCAGCGCCAGCAGGAACGGGCGCAGCTTGAGCAAGGGGGTGAGGAGTCGGCTAAAAGGATGCATGGCCAAAACATGGAGGGAGGATTTTTCCACTATGGTGCATGAACCGGACGGGCGCCAATACCGATCAAGCCGCTACCCGCGCAGTTTCAGCGTTTATTGGCCGGGATTGTCCATTTGCGGCGGTTTGTTTTCGGCAAAGCGCTCTCGCACTTCGTCGATTTGCGGAAGCACATTGAAAAAGGCCTCGACCACGGCGGGGTCGAACTGGCTGCCGCTGCCGGCGCGAATGGCCGCCAGAACTTCTTCCTGCGGCCACGGTTTTTTGTAGCAGCGCGCATGCGAGAGCGCGTCATAGACATCGGCCAGCGCCACGATCCGGCCGGCCAGCGAGATGGCTTCTCCGACCAGCCCTTGCGGATAACCGTGGCCGTTCCATTGCTCGTGATGCTCGTGCGCGATCATGGCGGCCATTTTCAGGATGCGCGGCCGTGCATCCTTGAAAATCTGGTAGCCGATTTCGGCGTGCCGGTCCATGATCTTGCGCTCTTCGGGGGTGAGCGGACCGGGCTTGTTGAGCACCACATCGGGAATGGCTACCTTGCCGGCGTCATGCAGCGGGCTGGCGGCGCGGACGATGGTGGCTTCTTCATCGGAAAGCCCCAGCGCCTTGGCAAGCAGCCAAGAAAATTCGGCCATGCGGTGGATATGGTTGCCGGTATCGGGCGAGCGGTGCTCGATCACTTCGGAGAGCTGGTAGATGATCGTGCGCTGCGTATCCTCGATCTCGTGCGAAAGCATGAGGTTTTCGTAGGCGATCGAGACATTGCGGCAGAACAGTTCGATCAGGCTGGTATCCGGATGCGACAGCGCCACCGGGCCATCAATGATCAACAGATTGACCGGGCCGTGCGGCGATTTGAAGAAGCCGATGAAATGGTCCGGGGCATAAATGCTGTGCTCTTGCCCGATAGCCTGGTCGATCGAATCCTTGAAGCGTTCCAGTTCGCCATTGTCCAGATCCTGCCCGCACAGCGGTTGATAGCCGCCGGTGGCATACATCACCTTGATTTCGCCATCGTGGCCGGTCAATGCGGTGAGCCCGCCCTGAACCACGACATACAGCGCTTCCTGCTCGAAAAACAGCAGCGCCTGCAATTGTTCCAGCACGCCCTGGGCGAACTGCAGCAACGATTGCTGGCGGAAAATGGTGCTGGAGGCTTCAATCACCTTCAACAGCCCGCGCCGGTTGGCGTCCAGCATCGAGCGCTGGTGCTCGATGGTCATGATGTCGTTGTACGAGCGCAGGGTGCCGAGCACGGCCGTGAACAGCTTGTCGCGGGTGAGCTCGGTCTTGGCCTTGTAATCGTTGATGTCGTAGGTTTCGATCACCTGCCGCTCCGGCGCCACACCGGGCTGGCCGGTGCGCAGGATGATCCGTACCGTATGGTTTTGCAGCTCTTCGCGGATGGTGCGAGCCAAATCAAGCCCGGCGTTTTCCGATTCCATCACCACGTCGAGCAGGATCAGCGCGATGTCATTGCGCTGGCGAAGGATATCCAGCGCTTCGGCGCCGGTATAGCTGCTGATGATATTGAGCGGGCGGCCCAGGAAATCGATATTGGCGAGCGCCAGCTTCGTAACCTGGTGGATGTCCGGCTCGTCGTCCACCACCAGCACGTTCCAGGGGGGCTGCTTGGCTTGCTCTGCGCCGGCAACATCGTCTTTTAGCCAATCGTCTTCATTCTGATCCATGTTGCGCACCCTCTGCCCCCTCGGTTGCCCATGCCTCAGTTTAGACCGGGAGCATCAAATTTGTCGTCTTTATGGCATGCCGTCAGGTAAGCCAAAGAGAATCGGAAAAGATCCCAATTTGCCTGTTTTCTTGGCGGCTGGCGCTGAATGCGGCGCCGCGCCAAGCCTGCGTCGCGCGGCCCTGTCGATAACTTTGGGGATAAGCTGGGAACAGTTTGGAAGGCCGGGAGTCAGGAATTGACTGGTATCAAATGCGCATTATTTGGTGCCGCGTTATGTGCTAAGACACAATATATTGTGTTTCCGAAAATATGATCAGATCGAGGAGTGGAGATGAACGGACACCCGCAATATATTTTGAAGCGCGACGGTCGTGTTGTTCCCTTCGATATCAAGAAGATCGCTGCCGCCCTGGTCAAGGCGGGTGCAGTGACCGGCGAATTCGATGCGGTCAAGGCCGAGCGCCTGGCGCTGCTGGTGGTTGAGCAATTGCCGCAAGACATTACCCCGGCGATTGAAACCATCCAGGATCTGGTCGAAGAAACCCTGCTCGGGCTGCACTATATCAAGACCGCGCGCGCCTATATTGCCTACCGTAGCCAGCACACCCGCCTGCGCAACGATGTCCGCACCGTGGTGGATGTTGAATCCAGCATCAACGAATACCTCGATCAATCCGATTGGCGCGTGAACGCCAATGCCAACCAGGGCTGGAGCTTGGGCGGCATGATCCTGAATACCTCGGGCAAGGTGATCGCCAACTACTGGCTGAACCATGTCTACCCGCCTGAAGTCGGCAACGCCCACCGCTCCGGCGCCGTGCACATCCACGATCTGGACATGCTCTCCGGCTATTGCGCCGGCTGGTCGCTGCGCCGCCTGTTGCACGAAGGTTTCAACGGCGTGCCGGGCAAGGTCGAAGCCAAACCGCCGAAGCATTTCTCCGCCGCGATCGGCCAGATCGTCAACTTCCTCGGCACGCTGCAGAACGAATGGGCCGGCGCGCAGGCGTTCAGTTCGTTCGATACCTACATGGCGCCGTTCATCCGCACCGACAAGCTGCAGTTCCGTCAGGTGAAGCAGTTTATCCAGGAGCTGATCTACAACCTGAACGTGCCCAGCCGCTGGGGCACGCAGACGCCGTTCACCAACCTGACCTTCGACTGGATCTGCCCGGAAGACCTGCGAGAACAGATTCCGTATGTTGGCGGCGAGGAAATGCCGTTCACCTACGGTGACTTGCAGGCCGAGATGGACATGATCAACAAGGCCTATATCGAAGTGATGATGGAAGGCGATGCCCGGGGCCGCGTGTTCACCTTCCCGATCCCGACCTACAACATCACCAACGATTTCCCGTGGGATCACCCGAACACCGATCTGTTGTTTGAAATGACCGCGAAGTACGGCCTGCCCTACTTCCAGAACTTCCTGAACTCCGATCTGGAACCGCAGATGGTGCGCTCGATGTGCTGCCGCCTGCAGCTCGATCTGCGCGAACTGCTGAAGCGCGGCAACGGCCTGTTCGGCTCGGCCGAGCAGACCGGTTCGCTCGGCGTGGTCACGATCAACTGCGCGCGCATCGGCCATGAATTCAAGGGCAACGAAGCCGGCGTATTCGCCCGCGTCGACGAGCTGCTCGATCTGGCCAAGCAATCGCTGGAAATCAAGCGCAAGATCGTCGAGCGTCTGATCAACTCCGGCCTGTATCCGTATACCAAGCGATATCTGGGCACGCTGCGCAACCACTTCTCCACGATCGGCATCAACGGCGTGAACGAGATGATCCGCAACTTCACCAATGACGCCTACGACATCACCGCGCCCGAAGGCCACGCGTTTGCCGTGAAGCTCCTGGATCACATCCGCGCCAAGATGACCGAGTTCCAGGAAGAAACCGGCCACCTGTACAACCTGGAAGCCACGCCGGCCGAAGGCACGACCTACCGCTTCGCCAAGGAAGACAAGAAGCGCTACCCGACGATTCTGCAGGCCGGCACGCAGGATGCGCCGTACTACACCAACTCGTCGCAACTGCCGGTCGGCTTCAGCGATGATCCGTTCGAGGTGCTGGCGATGCAGGAAGAACTGCAGCGCAAGTACACTGGCGGCACCGTGCAGCATCTGTACATGACCGAAGCGATATCGAGTGCGGCGGCCTGCAAGCTGCTGGTGCGCCGCTCGCTGGAGAAATTCCGCCTGCCGTACATCACGATTTCGCCGACGTTCTCGATCTGCCCGAAGCATGGCTATCTCTCGGGCCACCACGAGTTCTGCCCGAAGTGCGACGAGGAACTGCTGGCCAAGAAGCAGCGGCCGGAATCCTGCTGCAACTGATGCAACAATCCGGGCGGATGCGCTTCCGCCCGGATTGTCATGCCAAGTGAAAACAACTGGAGAAACTAAAATGACCGATCTTTCCGTGCAAGACAAAATCCAGACCGCAACCCAGCCTGTTTTGAAAGACGAAGAGCGCACCCGCTGCGAAGTGTGGACCCGTGTGATGGGCTACCACCGCCCGGTTTCCGCGTTCAACATCGGCAAGCAATCCGAGTTCCGCGAACGCAAGTTCTTTGTTGAAGCATGCAGCAAATAAACGTACCCGTGGTCGCTGTTGACGAACGGCCCGATCTGCATGAAGGCCCCCGCGTTCCCAAACTCGGGGGCTTTGTGCCCTTTTCCAGTTGCGATTGGCCCGGCAAGCTCGCTTGCGTGGTGTTCATCTCCGGCTGCCCGTGGCGCTGCCATTACTGCCACAACCCGCATCTGCAAACGCGCAGCAAGGCGGCGGGCGATCCGGCCTGGGCCGACGTGCTGGCCTGGCTGGAAACGCGGCGTGGCCTGCTCGACGGCGTGGTGATCTGTGGCGGTGAGCCGCTGGCCGAGCCGCGCCTGCCGGAAATGCTGGCGCAGGTGAAGGCGCAGGGCTTCGGCGTAGCGCTGCATACCGGCGGCGGTTACCCGAACCGCCTGCACGAATGCCTGAAACTGGTCGACTGGGTCGGTTTCGATGTCAAGGCGCCGTTTGCCGATTACCCGCGCATTACCCGCACCAAGGGCAGTGGCGATGCCGCGCGCCAGTCGTTGAAGCTGGTGATCGAAAGTGGCGTGGGTTTCGAATGCCGCACCACGGCACACCCGGCATTGCTTTCCGATGCCGATCTGCTGGCAATTGGCAAAGTATTGGCCGCTGCCGGCGTTGCGCATTACGCGGTGCAGAAATTCCGCCCTCATGGCTGCAGCGATGCCGAGTTGCTGGCTGCCCCCTTCTCGCCGGGTTATCCCGCGGCGGCCACGCTGGATGCGCTGCGCAATGCCTTCCCGAATTTCACCATGCGCCAGTCCTGAGGCTTTTGTGCCGGGCGGGCGAGACAAGTCGATCATCCTGTTGTAAGCTCCGCCCACTTTGTAAATACCCGCATCTGCCGCAGGGCGATAGCCCCATTCAGGAAAAACATGATCAACCACGATTTCGCTCCATTGACCATTCGCGGCAAAGCGCTGTTGCCGATCGTACAGGGCGGCATGGGCGTGGGCGTTTCGGCGCACCGCCTGGCTGGCGCCGTGGCGAAAGAGGGCGGAATCGGCACGATCGCCAGCGTGGACTTGCGCCATCACCATGCCGATCTAGTCGAAGCCAGCAAACAGACGCGCTCGCAAGATGAACTGGACGAATTGAACTGCGTGGCGCTCGATCGCGAGATCCGGCTGGCCAAGGAAAACTCGGCAGGCAATGGTTTGGTGGCGGTCAACGTGATGAAGGCGGTCGGCGCCCACGCGAAGATGGTGCAACAGGCGTGCGAATCCGGCGCCGATGCCATCGTGATGGGCGCGGGGTTGCCGCTCGATCTGCCGGAAATGACCGCCGCCTACCCGCATGTGGCGCTGATCCCGATCCTTTCCGACAGCCGCGGCATCAACGTGGTGCTCAAGCGCTGGATGAAAAAGGGTTGTCTGCCCGATGCGATCGTGATCGAACACCCGAACCATGCTGGTGGCCATCTGGGCGCGGCGAGCATCGAGGCGCTGAACGATCCCAAGTTCAATTTCGACCGTGTGCTGGCCGAAGCGCGGGCACTGTTCGAAGAACTGCACATTGCCGACAAGGTGCCGCTGATCGTGGCGGGTGGCATCAACAGCTTCGAGAAGGTCAAGCACTACCTCGGCAGCGGCGCGTCGGCGGTGCAACTGGGCACGGCCTTTGCCGTGACGCACGAAAGCGATGCGCATCAAAGTTTCAAGGATGTGCTGGCCCGTGCACGGCGCGAGGATATCGTCGAATTCATGAGCGTGGCCGGCCTGCCGGCGCGCGCGGTGCTGACGCCGTGGCTCAAGACTTACCTCGCGCGGCTGGAAAAGCTGCAAGCCAATGCCAAGGCCGATATCGCCCGCTGCACGCAGGGGCTGAACTGCCTGTCGGTATGCGGCCTGCGCGATGGGCTGTCCAAGGTCGGCCAGTTCTGCATCGACATGAAGCTGTCTTCCGCGATGCGCGGCGAAGTGGGCAAGGGCCTGTTCTTCCGCGGCACCGAACCGCTGCCGTTCGGCGAAGCGATCCGCAGCGCGCGCGAGCTGATGGATTACATGCTGACCGGGCACAAGCCGGACGATCTGCAAACAGCCTGATCGACCGAGTTTGTGCAAAACGCCGCCCTTGAAAAGGCGGCGTTTTTGTTTGGATTTTTTGCGCTCATGGCGAGATCATAGGGATCTTTTACAGGAGGAGTCAGGCATGGAGCAGCAAACCATGGATGTGTCCCAGCAGGAAGTCTGGGCTACGGTAGAGGCGATGAACGCCTGCTGGACGCAGGGCGACCCGGCCGGCTTGGCTGATTTTTTTCATCCGCGCATGATTGCGGTTACTCCGGTCGCGCGCGAGCGCGTCGAAGGCGGCGCGGCATGCATCGCCGGCTGGAGCTGGTATGCCAACAACTTCGAAATCAGGGCCTTCCGCTCGCAGGAGCCAAAGGTCGAGGTGTTCGGCGATGCGGCCGTGGTCAGCTATTACTTCGACATGGAAGTGGCGAAAAATGGCGTGACCTCGCATCCGCAAGGGCGTGAGATGTATTTCCTGGTGAAGGAAGACGGCCGGTGGTGGGCGGTGGGGAATTCGTTCTCGGCCAATCCCTGATCTGGCATCGACAGAACCTGGTGTATTGGGCGTAAAAAACGCCGCATCCTCACGGATACGGCGTTTTTGTACAACAGTCGCTAAAGCAGCAATTACATCATGCCGCCCATGCCACCCATACCGCCCATGCCACCCATATCCGGAGCACCTGCCTCATCCTTCGGCAGTTCAGCGACCATTGCATCGGTGGTCAGCATCAGGCCGGCTACGGAAGCGGCGTTTTGCAGTGCGGTGCGGGTTACCTTGGTCGGATCGAGCACGCCCATTTCCACCATGTCGCCGTATTCGCTGGTGCCGGCGTTGTAACCGAAGTTACCCTTGCCTTCCAGCACCTTGTTCACGACTACGGACGGCTCGTCGCCGGCGTTTTGCACGATCTGGCGCAGCGGGGCTTCGATGGCCTTCAGCACGATCTTGATACCTGCGTCCTGATCGGCGTTGCTGCCTTTCAGTTCGGCCAGGGAAGAGCGAGCGCGCAGCAGGGCAACGCCGCCGCCGGCCACAATGCCTTCTTCCACGGCAGCGCGGGTAGCGTGCAGTGCATCTTCAACGCGGGCCTTCTTTTCCTTCATTTCGACTTCGGTCGCAGCGCCAACCTTGATCACTGCCACGCCGCCGGCGAGCTTCGCCACGCGTTCTTGCAGTTTTTCACGGTCGTAATCGCTGGTGGAGTCTTCGATCTGCTTGCGAACCAGGGCCACGCGGGTCTTGATCGCTTCTTCCTGGCCTGCGCCGTCGATGATGGTGGTGTTTTCCTTGCCCACTTCGATGCGCTTGGCTTGGCCGAGTTCTGCCAGGGTAGCCTTTTCCAGGGTCAGGCCGACTTCTTCGGCGATCACGGTACCGCCGGTCAGTACGGCGATGTCTTCCAGCATGGCCTTGCGACGATCGCCGAAGCCCGGAGCCTTGACGGCCACAACCTTCAGGATACCGCGGATGGTGTTCACGACCAGGGTAGCCAGCGCTTCGCCATCGACATCTTCAGCGATGATCAAGAGCGGCTTGCCGGACTTGGCCACTTGTTCCAGAACCGGCAGCAGATCACGGATGTTGCTGATCTTCTTGTCGAACAGCAGCACGAACGGGTTGTCCAGTGCGGCGATTTGCTTGTCCGGGTTGTTGATGAAGTACGGGCTGAGGTAGCCGCGGTCGAACTGCATGCCTTCGACGATGTCGAGTTCGTTGGCGAGGCCCGAACCGTCTTCCACGGTGATCACGCCTTCCTGGCCGACCTTGGCCATTGCGTCAGCAATGATCTGGCCGATATCGGCGTCGGAGTTGGCGGAAATGGAACCGACTTGGGCGATTTCCTTGTTGGTGGTGGTCGGCTTGGAGATCACCTTCAGCTCGGCGGTCAGGGCGATCACGGCCTTGTCGATACCGCGCTTCAGATCCATCGGGTTCATGCCGGCGGCAACGTACTTCATGCCTTCCTGAACGATGGCTTGAGCCAGCACGGTTGCGGTGGTGGTGCCGTCACCGGCGATATCGGAAGTCTTGGAAGCCACTTCCTTGACCATTTGCGCGCCCATGTTTTCGAACTTGTCTTTCAGCTCGATTTCCTTGGCAACGGAAACGCCATCCTTGGTGATGGTCGGGGCGCCGAACGAGCGCTCCAGCACCACATTGCGGCCTTTCGGGCCGAGGGTCACTTTAACGGCATCGGCCAGGATATTAACGCCGGCCACCATGCGGGCACGGGCGGAATCACCAAATTTGACTTCTTTTGCAGCCATTTTTATTTCTCCAAAATCAATAGATTGCATGGCGGGCAGACCCCGCCGTACAGAATCATCCGAGGATTAAGCCTCGATCACGCCGAAGATGTCTTCTTCGCGCATCACGAGCAGTTCTTGCCCATCCACCTTCACGGTCTGGCCGCTGTACTTGCCGAAGATTACCTTGTCGCCAACTTTCAGTTGCAGCGCGCGTACGGAACCATCGTCCAGCAGCTTGCCGGTGCCGACGGAAACCACTTCGCCCATGTCCGGCTTTTCAGCAGCGGCACCCGGCAGAACGATACCGGAGGCGGTTTTTTCTTCAGCTTCAACGCGCTTGATCACGACGCGGTCGTGCAACGGACGGATTTTCATGGTGTTTATTCTCCTGTGAAAGAAATGCTGGGCCGGCACAGACAGCAAGGATTTCATTATTTGAAATTGCTGTTAGCACTCTTGGCCGCCGAGTGCTAATAATAGGGGCGAGGATCAGGCTTTTCAAGAGGTTTTCAGAGGAAAGGCGAACCGCAGTCGCTTATCGTTTACCCTTATATAACGATGCGTGGCAATAGCCGGAATGCAGGCCGTTTGCCGATTGTTGGTGTATCGACATGCGAGAATTTCCCCGGGCGCTGCTTTTCCCTACAATCGGCAACGCGCAAGATTCACTCAATAATTCACGTAAAGTCATGGGCAAAAAGATGGAGAACGTTTCCGCTTGTCTTTCCTGCGGCGCCTGCTGTTCCACTTTCCGGGTATCGTTCTACTGGGCCGAGGCCGACGATGCGCCGGGCGGCTGGGTGCCGGTTGACCTGACGGAAAAATTGACCCCGCATCTGCGTTGCATGCGGGGCAGCAACAGCAAATCGCGGCGCTGCGACCAGTTGCAGGGCGCGATTCCCGGGGCACTCTGCGGCATTTATGCGCAACGCCCCAGCCCCTGCCGCGAGCTGGAACCCTATACCGCAGAGGGCCGGGTGACGGCGCAATGCGCCAAGGCGCGCGCCACGCATGGCTTGCCGCCCTTGCCCGATGTGCCCGCTATGCCGTAAACGCTGACCAATCAATGCCTGACAGGAGAATGCCGATGATCCGAATCGAACACATTGCGCTCTGGACCGAAGATATCGAACGCCTGGCGGATTTCTACCGAACCTACTTTGATGCCGAGGTGGGTGATCCCTATATCAACGCGGCGAAGGAGTTCGAATCGCGCTTTCTGGGGTTCGGCAGCGGCGCCCGCATGGAAATCATGAAAACGACGACGCTCGCACCGCAAGGCCACGCCCCGGGTGCGCAGCGCATGGGGCTGACGCACCTGGCTTTCACGCTGGGCTCGACCCAGCGGGTCGACGAGCTGACCCAGCGGCTGCGGCAAGACGGGTATGAGGTGCTGGATGGCCCGCGCCGTACCGGCGACGGCTACTACGAGAGCGTGGTGCTCGATCCGGACGGCAACCGGTTGGAAGTCACTGCCTGAGCATGCGCCCGAGGATCGGGTAGCTTGGATCGGTGTAGCCGGGCGTCGAGGCATGGCCCGGATGCACCAGCGCATCGACCAGCGCTTCCTCGTCGGGCGAAATTACCAGTTCGGTCGCGGCGTAATAGTCTTCCATTTGCGCCAGCGTGCGCGGGCCGGCAATCACGCTGCTGACTGCGTTATTGGCCAGTACCCACGCCGTGGCAAACTGGCCCAGCGCAATGCCGCGCCCCATGCAATGCTGCTTGAGCTTTTCGGCGATCAGCAGCGATTCCTCGCGAAATTCAGTTTCCAGCATGCGCTTGTCGCCGCGCCCGGCACGCGTATCCTGCGCCGGCTGTTGTCCCGGCGCATATTTCCCGCTCAGCACGCCGCGCGCAATCGGGCTATAGGGCACTACCCCCAGCCCGTAGTGGCGGCAGGCCGGCAGGATTTCCACTTCCGGACCGCGGTTGAGCAGGTTGTAGTAGGGTTGGCACACGACCGGCAGCGGCACGCCGTTGTGCCGGCAGCGCCGCACGATTTCGGCGATGCGCCAGCCGCGAAAATTGGAAAGGCCGAACGCGCGGATTTTGCCGGCGCGGATCAGATCGCCCAGCGCCTGCACTGCTTCTTCCAGATTCTCGTCGGCATAGTCGCGGTGCAGGTAGATGATGTCGAGGTAATCGGTGGCGAGCCTTGCCAGGCTGTTCTCGGTCGCGCGGATGATCCAGTTGCGCGAATAGTGCGATTGGTTGGGCGCCGGGCTCATGGCATTGCCGAGCTTGGTCGCCAATACCCAATCATGGCGCTGCCCGGCCAGCAGCCGCCCGAGCATTTCCTCGGAAGCCCCCTTGCTGTAGACATCGGCGGTATCGATGAAATTGACGCCGTGCTCGCGTGCCGATGCCACGATGCGCGCGGCCTCGGCGGCATCGGTCTGATCGCCGAACATCATCGTGCCCAGACAAAGCGCGGACACCTGCAGGTTGCTGTTGCCAAGACGACGGTAGTGCATGCGGGTTTCCTTTGCGTGCTGTTGGGGGGTGGGCAGCCGGAAATTCTACGCCGATGCTTTTGCCTCGGTGTCGTTATGGTTGGGGTAATACCGGAGCAGAACCTGGGGTGCTTCATCCACAGATTGAATCCATAATCCAAAAGCGACTATATGATTCCAAGCCGTTCCTTGATCTCCGGCAGCAGACGCCGGCTGATCGGAATGGCGCGACCGCGGCGGGTGATGAACTCGGCGAGTCCGCTCTCGAGATAGTGCAGTTTCTGCACCAGATCGACATTCACGAGATACTGCCGATGGCAGCGCAGCAATGGGGTTCGCTGCTGCAGGACGTTGAGGCGCAGTGCTGTCGGGCGCTCGTTGCCTTCCAGGTCCGAGACATAGATCCCCGTGGTGCGCGCTTCGACAAATTCAACTTCTTCCACCTTCTGAAAAATGATGCTGTGCTGACTGAAGCACGGAATCTGGCGCAGGTGGTTGGTTTCGGGCAGTACGCTGAAATCGTGCCGGTACAGGCTGGTGCGCAATCGCTCCAGGGTCAGTTCAAGGCGGTCTGCGGTGACCGGTTTCAACAGGTAGTCGAAGGCGTTCTTCTCGAAGGCCCGAACCGCGTATTCGTCGTAGGCGGTCAGAAAGACAATGTGCGGCATGGTCGCAGGGTCGAGCATGCCCAGCATCTCGAACCCCGTGATCTGCGGCATCTGGATGTCCAGAAAGACAACGTCCGGCTTGTCCGTGTGGATGCGGGTGAGGGCTTCGATGGCATTGCCGCATTCGCCCAGGATCTCGATATCACTGGCGGGCGCCAGGGTACGCCGCAGTTCCTGCCGTGCGAGAGGTTCGTCGTCGACGATCAAGGCGGTAATCATTTCAGGTCGTGGCCTCCATGGGGATGCGGACTGTTGCCCGGGTCGAAACGTTGCGCTCGCAAGCCATCGTGACGCCGAAGGATTCGCCATAGCGATTCTTGATGCGGCGATCCACGATATTCATGCCGAGTCCGCCCCCCTCGGGCTTGGGATCGTAGAGGCCGGCGTTGTCCTCTACCTCAAGGAATATAGCATGCTCGTCCTGGCGGGCCCGGATGCTGATGTGCCCGGTTCGGATCATCTGCGAGGTGCCGTGCTTGATGGCATTCTCGACCAGGGGCTGCAGGGTGAAGGCGGGGACGCGCACGTTGAGCAGGGGTTCGGGAATGTCTATCTCCACGGTCAGCCGGTCGGCGAAGCGAGCCAGCAGGATCCCCAGGTAGGCCTTGGTGTGCTCGATTTCTTCGGAGAGCATCACGTCCTCGGTCGGGCGCTTGAGGTTCTTGCGCAGAAACACTGCCAGATCGGTCAAGAGCGCCCGCGCCTTGGCGGCATCGTCATGGGTGACCGCGATGATGGCGTTCAGCGTATTGAACAGAAAGTGGGGGTTCACCTGCGCATGCAGGAGCTTGAGCTCAGACTGCATCAGCAGGCTCTTCTGCCGCTCGTAGCGTCCGTCCAGAATCTGGCTGGAGAGCAGCTTGGCGATACCTTCCCCCAACGTGCGGTTGATGGTCGAGAAGATCCGGGTCTTGGGCTCGTAGAGCTTGATGGTTCCGATCACGCGCCGGTTCTCGCCCACCAGCGGAATCACGAGCGAAGACCCGAGTTTGCAGTTTGGACTGATCGAGCATTGGTACGGGATCTCGTTGCCGTCCGCGAAGATGACCTCGTTGCAGGCGATGGCGTGGAGCGTCTGCGGTGAAGTGATGGGTGTTCCCGGCAGATGATGGTCGGCGCCGATGCCGATGAAGGCCAGGATCTTCTCGCAATCGGTGATCGCCACTGCGCCGACCCCGGTCTGCTCGTAAATGATGCGCGCAACGCGCATGCTGTTTTCCTGGTCGAACCCTTCGCGCAGCACGCCATCCACATGCGCGGCAATCTCCAGCGCCTTGGCCGAAAAGGCGCGCGACTGGCTCTCGATGCTGTCGCGGCGATCAAGCAATATCTTCACGAAGACTGCAGCGCCGGCGGAATTGGCGATGAGTTCCGGCAGCGCGATCAGGGAGACGATATACAGCGCTTCTTCGAAAGGCCGGGAGAGCGCCAGATCGATGCCCAGTTCGATCAGGATGGTGGCGAAAGTCAGCCCGCCCGCCAGCAGGGGGCTGAACAGCAGCCGGGTCTTGCCGCGCTTGATCAGGTAGCGGTGCGTGAAGCCGCCGATCAGCCCCTGCATGACGATGTCGATGGACGCCGCCAGACCAAACGAGCCGCCCAGGTTGTAGCGGTGGATGCCGCCAGTGATGCCGACGGCCAAGCCAACAACGGGGCCGCCGAGCAGGCCGCCGAGCACCGCGCCGATGGCGGGCGTGTTGGCGATGGCGTTGCCGCTGACTACGGGCAGCCCGAGCAGTGTTCCCATGATGCAGAACGCGGAAAAGATCACGTAACACGCGATCCGGTGCGGCCAGCGGATGGTGGCGCGGGTCAGGGGAATGAAAAGCCGTGTCCGGCTGAGGGCATACGCGACGACCAGATAGACGCACATCTGCTGAAGGAGCAGCAGCGAAAGGGTGGCAATCGAGTGCAAATCCATCGTAGCGCTTCTTTATGGGCGAGTGGAGATCGCGTATCAGGCGATCTTTAGGACATACCGCATCATTACATGCTTGCGGCCGGAGCAACCGCTCCGGCCTGGTGTCAGACCTTCCCGACCGGACCGCGACGGCCCGACCGGGAAGGCTTCAGGGGGCCCAGCAGATGCATTCGGGCTCCGGTTCCGCGACGACGGTTGACGCCGGTGCCAGCACCTTCAAGGCGAGGCCGCCGCACGAGGTTTCACGGTACTTCGGGTCCATGTCCTTGCCGACCTCGAACATCACTTCGATCACCTTGTCGAGGGGAACAATCGGTTCGCTGGTCCGGCACAACGCCATCCTTGCCGCGTTGATCGCCTTGACCGCACCCATTGCATTGCGCTCGATGCAGGGAATCTGCACTTGCCCACCGACCGGATCGCAGGTGAGACCGAGATTATGTTCCATGGCAATTTCAGCAGCAATGCAGACCTGTTCGGGCGAACCGCCCAGCAACTCGGCAAGACCGGCAGCGGCCATCGAGCACGCTACGCCCACTTCGCCCTGGCAGCCGACCTCGGCGCCGGAGATCGACGCATTGAGCTTGAACAGCGCGCCAATGGCCGCGGACGCCAGGAAAAAGCGGTTGCAGCGATCCTCGTCGAGCTTGCTGATGAAGTGGTCGTAGTAGGCCAGCACAGCCGGCACGATTCCGCAGGCCCCGTTGGTTGGCGCGGTGACCACGCGGCCGCCGGCAGCGTTTTCTTCCGATACCGCCAGCGCGAACATGTTGACCCAGTCGATGATGTTCATCGGGTCTTTCGACAGGGCTTCCGAGGAAGCCAGCCGCCGATGCAGGGCCACCGCCCGGCGTGGCACACGGAAAGGGCCGGGCAGCACGCCTTCGGTCTTCATGCCCCGTTCCATGCACTGGTGCATCCGGACCCAGATGTTGCCGAAATAGGCGCTGATCTCTTGCTGCGTGTGCAGTCGCAGTTCGTTTTCCAGCACCAGACCAGAGAAGGAGAGACCGGTGCGGCGGCAGTGGGCGAGCAGTTCGGCTGCGTTGGCATAGGGATAGGGAACCGCGCTCGCGCCGTCATCCGAGGTCGTGGCATTGCCATCCCCGATCACGAAGCCGCCGCCGATCGAGTAGTAATTCTTGTCCAGCAGCAGGCGCTCGCCGGCAAACGCCTTCATGGTGAGCCCGTTTTCGTGCCGGGGCAGGTTGGAGCGGTGGAAGGTCATGGCCGTGCGCGAGAAATCGACCTCGGGGCCATCGTGCCCCAGTTGAATGCGCTGGGTGGTGCGTACCTTCTGGATCAGACCGGGGATCGCGTCGACGTCAACGGTGTCGGGCAGTTCGCCCATCAGGCCGAGCAGGAGCGCCACGTCGGTCTTGTGCCCGAGCCCCGTCAGCGCCAGCGATCCGTATACGTCGACCACGATCGAGGTGGTCTGGGCAAGTTTGCCCAGCTCGCGCAGATCGTCGACAAAGCGCCGGGAGGCATTCATTGGGCCGAGGGTATGCGAGCTGGAGGGGCCGATCCCGACTTTGTACAGATGGAACATGCTGATCATGATTTGAATCCCTTTGAAATTCGCGCTCTTCCCGGCTTCCCCAATCCCGACAGGATCGGGAGCGGGGGCCGGGAGCAGCGCCTGCCGACTATCAGAGACCGAGCAGCGAGTAGAAGATGGCCGACATCGCCACGGCACCGATGAACATCACGAGGACATTACTTGGCCGATTGGCATATTTGCGCATCGACGGCACCTTGCGGATCGCATACATCGGCATCACGAACAGCAGAGCCGCGATGATCGGGCCGCACAGCGATTCGATCATGCCCAGAATGCTCGGGTTGATCGTCGCCACGATCCAGATGGTGACGAACATGAACAGCAGACTGAAGCGATTGATCGCTTTGGTGTTGGCCGGCTTGCCGCGCCCTTCGAGTTGCTGTGCGATAAAGCCGTTCAGGCCTTCACGGGCGCCGAGATAGTGGCCGAGGAAGGACTTCGACATCGCGACGAAAGCGACCGCCGGAGCGAGCCAGGCCACGAGCGGAGTCTGGAACTTGTTGCCGAGATAGGACAGGATCGAAATGTTCTGTGTTTTGGCGGCGGACAAATCGGCCGGCGACAGCGCGAACACGCAGCTGAAGACGAAGAACATCACCACGAGCACCATCAGCAACGCAGCGTACTTCTCGATCCGCTCTCCTTTTTTCACCGCGTCTTTACCGTATTGCTGTTGCTGCGCCACGGCGAAGCGCGAGATGACCGGCGAATGGTTGAAGGAGAACACCAGCACCGGGATGCTCAGCCACAGCGTAACGCTGAACTTGCCGGCAGAAGGCACGCCTTGCAGTACCGCCGAATTCCATTCGGGCACGAGAAACAGCCCGAGGCCGATCAGGACGGCGATGAAGGGATACACCAGCCAGCCCATCACGCGAACGACCATCTGTTCACTGGAAGCGACAATGCCGATCAGTCCGGCGGTCAGCACAAAGGACAGCAGTGCGCGCGGCAGCGGCGTCATCCCCAGCTGATGGACCATGAAGGTCTCGACCGTGTTGGTCAGGCCGACACCGTAGAGCAGCAGGATCGGCAGGATCGTGAAGAAGTAGAGCAGGGTGATCAGCTTGCCGGCCATCGGGCCGAAATGCTCTCCCACCACCTCGGTGATGTCGCTGCCCGGCTTGGACGAGGAAAGAATGAAGCGGATCAGCCCGCGGTGAGCCAGATACGTCATGGGAAAAGCCAGCAGTGCCATGACGAGCAACGGCCAAATGCCGCCGAGACCGGCATTGATCGGCAGGAACAAGGTGCCCGCGCCGATGGCGGTGGCAAACAGACCCAGAACCCATGTTCTGTCGTGGGCGGTCCAGGATGTGCCCGCGATGGGGCTGAGGATGCCGCTGTCGATTGTTGTTTCGCGTGTGGACATTTCTACTACCTCCTTGATGATCTGTGATCGTCAAAAAGCGACCACTGAGGCGCAGTGTAGAGAGGTCGGAAATGCGTTATTGGGCTATGTTCGGAGCGGCAGAATAGGCTCCGGAATGGTCGATTCAGCACACGAGCGGAGAGCTTGGCGCTGACTTTTTCTGGTGAGGAATCGATTTTCAAGATACGAAGGTGGTCTTGGGGGTGATATTGGGAGGTGCCCAGAATTTCGCGTAAACGGGTTTCGGGTAGACCGCCTTGATGGCTTCCGAAAAGCTGTTGAGTCCGTCCACACAGGCAATAAGAATGTCCCGAACTCGAAGGCCGGGAGAAAAATCTGCTGGCGCTGGTCGAACAGGGCAAGAAAGCCAACATACAAAGCCACGCCGCTATTGCAAGTTGCAGCCTGAAGTGCCAATAGGGAAGGGATGGCTGGTTTCAAATCTGCGCGATGCAAGTTCAGGCCGGGAATGAACCGGGTTGCCGGACTTCGTTCTTTTTTGTCCTGCACAAAGCAAAAACGCCAACCACATGGGTCGGCGTTTTTTACTTGGTAATGTTTGGCAGTCGCTCACTCGAATTAAAGAGCGCAATCCTTGTATTTGCTGGGTTTCTTCGTGTGTTGTTTTCAAGGTACCAACAAAAATACCATCGACTTAAGGATGCTTGGCGATCTGCTGTACTCCCTTTTTGTGCCATTGGCGTAGAGGGAATAAGTTCCCCATGACTCGTAACCTTAACTGGATAAAGTCGCCGCCTTGGACCGCGCTATGTGCAGTTTTTTGTAGCTATCGATCAGGCGCTGGTGTCTGTCGAGCCCTTCCAGTTTCATGCTCGTCGGGGTCAGGCCGAAGAAACGCACGCTGCCGTCCACCGACCCCAACACCGCATCCATCCGCACGTTGCCAAACATCCGGCGGAAATTGATCTCGTAATCGGCGAGCTCCAGCTCTTCGTCCAGCATCACTTCCAGTACCACATTCAAGGCCTGATAGAACAATCCGCGCTCGAGCGTGTTGTCGTTGTACTGCAGGAAGGCTTCAACCAACTCTTTTGCCGTTTCGAATTGCTGCAAGGCGAGATTGATCAGTAGCTTCAACTCAAGCACGGTGAGCTGACCCCAGGCGGTATTCTCTTCAAACTGGATGCCGATCAAGGTGGCGATGTCGCCGTACTCATCCAGTTCGTTATTCTCTAAACGCTCAAGCAGCGCTTCCAGGCTGGCGTCGTCCAGACGATGCAGGTTCAGGATATCGGCGCGGAACAACAGCGATTTGTTGGTGTTATCCCAGACCAGATCCTCTACCGGATAAACTTCCGAATAACCCGGTACCAGGATGCGGCAAGCCGTGGCGCCGAGTTGGTCATACACCGCCGTGTAAACTTCTTTGCCCATGCCTTCGAGAATGCCGAACAACGCTGCAGCTTCGTCGGCATTGGAGTTTTCACCCTGGCCAGAGAAATCCCACTCAACGAAATCGAAATCCGCCTTGGCACTGAAAAAGCGCCACGACACCACGCCGCTGGAATCAATAAAGTGTTCAACAAAGTTATTGGGCTCAGTCACGGCTTCGCTGGCAAAAGTGGGCTGAGGCAGATCGTTCAGGCCTTCAAAACTGCGGCCCTGCAGCAATTCCGTCAGGCTGCGTTCCAGTGCCACTTCAAAACTCGGGTGCGCACCGAACGAGGCAAACACGCCGCCGGTACGCGGATTCATCAAGGTGACGCACATCACCGGGAACTCCCCACCCAGCGAGGCATCCTTCACCAGCACCGGAAAGCCCTGCGCTTCCAGTCCCTGAATCCCGGCCAGAATGCCGGGATATTTCGCCAGCACGTCCTGCGGCACATCGGGCAACGCGATTTCACCTTCCAGAATTTCGCGCTTGACGGCCCGTTCGAAAATCTCTGACAGACATTGCACCTGCGCTTCGGCAAGCGTATTGCCGGCACTCATGCCATTGCTGACGAATAGGTTTTCAACCAGGTTGGACGGGAAATACACCACCTCGCCGTCCGACTGGCGCACAAAGGGCAGCGAACAGATACCGCGCTGCACATTGCCGGAGTTGGTATCGACCAGATGCGAGCCACGCAACTCGCCATCCGGGTTGTAAATCTCCAGGCAGTATTCATCCAGAATTCCCGACGGCAGTGCATCTTTCTTGCCTGGCTTGAACCAGCGCTCGTTCGGGTAATGCACAAACGCCGCGTTGGCGATGTCTTCGCCCCAGAACGCACCGGCATAGAAGTGATTGTTGCTCAGTCGCTCGATATACTCGCCCAACGCCGACGCCAACGCGCTTTCCTTGGTCGCCCCCTTGCCATTGGTAAAACACATCGGCGAGTGCGCATCGCGGATATGCAGCGACCACACATTCGGAACCAGATTGCGCCAGGAAGCGATTTCAATTTTGATGCCCAAGCCCGCCAACAAGCCCGACATATTGGCGATGGTTTCTTCGAGTGGCAGATCCTTGCCTGCGATATAGGTGCTCGCCTCGGAATCCGGCTTCAGCGTCAGCAAGGCCTGCGCATCGGCATCCAGATTCGCGACCTCTTCAATCACAAACCCCGGCCCGGCTTGCACCACCTTTTTCACCGTGCAACGCTCGATCGAGCGCAAAATGCCCTGCCGGTCTTTGGCGGAGATTTCCTCCGGCAACTCGACCTGGATCTTGAAAATCTGCTGGTAGCGGTTTTCCGGATCAACAATATTGTTCTGCGACAGGCGGATATGCTCGGTAGGAATGTTGCGGGTGTCGCAGTACAGCTTCACAAAGTAAGCCGCACACAAAGCCGATGAAGCCAGAAAGTAATCAAACGGACCAGGCGCCGAGCCATCGCCCTTATAGCGGATAGGCTGATCGGCGATTACTGTGAAGTCATCGAACTTGGCCTCAAGACGAAGCTTGTCGAGAAAGTTGACCTTGATTTCCATGGTGGAATCCTGAAATTTTAGACTCGGCCGCCGCAGTGAAATGCAATGGCGCAATTCGATATCGGATGACACTGCCAGAGAAAGTGTCAGAAAGCAAAAAGCCCAACCTTTTGAGTTGGGCTAAGTGCTTAAATCTATTGGTGGCCAGTCGCGGAATCGAACCACGGACACGCGGATTTTCAATCCGCTGCTCTACCAACTGAGCTAACTGGCCGGGAGAGGCCGCATTAAACCCGATTCAGTTAGGGGTGTCAACAGCCTTGAGCGATTTTGGGCCAAAACAGCTGCCTATGCTTAGCGGGTTGCCTGCAAGGAACGCGGCGGCGTCCATGCGCTTGCTGCCGGCTTTTTGCAGTTCGGTCAGGATCAGGGCGTTGTCGCCGCAGGCAACGGTAATGCCATTGCGGTTGATGGCAATGATCTCGCCCGGCTTGCCGTTGCCCGTGGTGGGCTGTGCGCGCCAGATCTTGATCGGGGTTTCTTCCAGCACGGTCTGCGCCGAGGGGAAGGGGTTGAAGGCGCGGATCATCCGGTCCAGATCGGCTGCGGATTGCTGCCAGTCGATGGTGGCTTCTTCCTTTTTCAGCTTTTCGGCGTAAGTCACGCCGCTTTCCTCTTGCGGCACGCGCTGCGCCTGCAACTTGGGCAGGTCGGTCAGCGCCGCGACGATGGCGTGCGCGCCCAGCTCGGCCAGTTGGTCGTGCAGGGTGGCGGCGGTGCTGCTCGGGGTGATCGGCAACTTGTGGATCGAGAGCATGTCGCCGGTGTCGAGCCCGGCATTCATCTGCATGATGGTGATGCCGGTTTCGCTGTCGCCGGCCAGGATGGCGCGCTGGATCGGCGCGGCGCCGCGCCAGCGCGGCAGCAGCGAGGCGTGGATGTTCAGGCAGCCCAGTCGCGGCATGTCCAGCACGACCTGCGGCAGGATCAGCCCGTAGGCGGCCACGACCATCACATCGGCGTTGGCGGCGGCGACCGGGGCTTGTTGTTCGGCGCTGCGCAGTTTTTCCGGCTGCCACAGCGCAATGCCATGCTGTTCGGCCACGACTTTGACCGGCGAGGGCGTGAGCTTCATGCCGCGCCCGGCCGGGCGATCCGGCTGGGTGAGCACCAGGGCGATTTCGTGGCCGGCTGCGATCAGTTGTTTCAGTGCTTGTGCGGCGAATTCCGGGGTTCCGGCAAAAATGATTTTCATGGTGTGGGCGTAGGCCTGTTTGTTGTCTTGGGCCTGCAATACAGGCATTTGCCATGCAATGCCAGTGGCAGGCTTACATATTTTTCTTTTGGCTTTTTTTCAGCTTTTGCACGATACGGTTGAATTTCAGCCGCGAAAGCTTTTCCACAAATACCCGGCCATTCAGGTGATCGATTTCATGCTGAATGCAAACGGCTAGCAAGCCTGTTGCTTCGAGTTCAAAGGCGGTGCCGTGCTGGTCCTGCGCGCGCACGACTATATGCTCGGCGCGGGTGACTTCTTCATAGATGCCGGGGACGGAAAGACAGCCTTCCTCGCCGGTGATTTCGCCATCCATGCTCAGGATTTCCGGGTTGATGAGCACCTGCAGGGCGTTCTTTTCTTCCGAAAGATCAATGATCAACAGGCGGATGTGCCGGTCGACCTGTGTCGCGGCCAAGCCGATGCCGGGTGCGGCGTACATGGTCTCGGCCATGTCGGCGATCAATTGTTGCAATTCGGGGCCAAATTCCCGGATGGGGCTGGCAATTTTGTGCAGTCTTTCGTCGGGGTAGTGCAAAATATTCAAAAGTGCCATGTTTTCTTGCCAGTGCAGGGGTTTGAATGCAGAATTAATTGAAAAATACCTTGCCGCTGCTGTATTTAATTTCTTGAAGGCGGTATTACCGGTCAACAGCCTGCGTAGCCAGGATGGGATGCAACTATGCGTAAGTCGATTATATCTCTGATTCTTGCCGGAAGCTTCATGACTACTGCTTGGGCAGATACGCTGCAATTGCAGGATCAGGTGCCGGATCGCTATGTGGTGGTCAAGGGCGATACGCTCTGGGACATCTCCGGGCGCTTCCTCAAGCAACCGTGGCGCTGGCCGGAAATCTGGCAGCTCAACAAGGAAGAGATCAAGAATCCGCACTGGATCTATCCGGGGGATGTGATTGTGCTGGATCGCAGCGGCGCAACGCCCCGGCTGAAGTTGTTGCGCAACGAAACGCTGGGTGGCGTGGAAAAGCGCTCGCCGCGCATTCGGGAATCCGCGCTGGATGGTCAGGCCATTGCCAGCATTTCTCCGGCAGCGATCGAGCCCTTCCTGAAGCGCCCGCTGGTGCTCGATCCCGAGGCTTTTGCCAAGGCGCCGCGTATCGCAGCCGCACATGAAAGCCGGGTTATTTTCGGGGCGGGCGATACGGTCTACGCCGTTAACCTGAGTGCCAAGGCAGGCGAGATCTGGCAGGTGTTCCGCGATGGCAAGCAATTGGTCGATCCGGATACGCGTGCGGTGATCGGTCATGAAGTCAACTATCTGGGCG
Source organism: Pseudomonadota bacterium (assembly GCA_018261735.1). Classification (GTDB taxonomy): domain Bacteria; phylum Pseudomonadota; class Gammaproteobacteria; order Burkholderiales; family Chitinibacteraceae; genus Formivibrio. The sequence goes on along the minus strand of JAGTRM010000012.1, from coordinate 41,611 downwards.
ATGTGCGGGTCGATGCCGCGGCGGATGTCTCCACGTTGAGTATTCTGAATGCCAAGGAAGAAGTTGCAATCGGTGACCGCCTGATTCGCGCCAACGAAAAAATCTTCATCAATTACACGCCCCGCCTGCCGGAACGTGCGGTGGCAGGCAAGGTTGTGTCCATCTATGGCGCGGTCGCGGATGCCGGTACCTACACCACCGTGGTGATTAATCGCGGCGCCGATCACGGACTGGAAGTGGGCAACATTCTGTTTACCTACAAGCAGGGTGTGCCGGTAAAGCCGGCGTCCGGAGAGCCGAAGCGCGTAACGCCGCCGGTGAAGAGCGCCAATCTCTTTGTTTACCGTGTGTTCCCGCAGCTGGCCTATGGCCTGTTGCTCGATGGCACGCTGCCGGTCAATGTGGGCGATGAGGTCAAGGCCACTCCGATCGAGGAGCGCAAGTAACCTTGCCACGCAATGCCGACGCCGAGGTCTGGCTGCGCTTTGTCCTGACGCCGCTCAGCTGTCGGCTACGGTTGAAGCTGCTGCGCGAGTTCGGCTCGCCCGAAGCGGTGCTGGCTGCCAGCGTCAATCAGTTGCTCGATTGGCTGGAGCCGCAGCAGGCCGTTGCCCTGGCCGAAGCAGGAGGTCGGAGCGAGTGGAGCGAACTGTCGCAGCACCTCGATTGGCTGGCCGAGCCGGATAACCGTTTGTTGACGCTGGCCGATGCGGCGTATCCTGCGGCATTGCTCGATCTGCCGGATGCGCCGGCAGCGCTGTATGTGAAGGGCGATCCGGCCTGGCTTTGCCGTCCGGCGCTGGCCTTGGTCGGAAGTCGGCAGGCTACGCCGCAGGGGCTGGAGAATGCCGAAATTTTTGCGGCAGATTTGTCCCAGTCGGGTTATACCGTGGTAAGTGGCATGGCGGCTGGCATTGATGCCGCGGCACATGCCGGCGGGCTGGCGGGTACCGGGTCGACCGTCGCGGTGGTGGGCACCGGCTTGGATCGCGTGTATCCGGCGGCCAATCGCCAGCTGGCGCACCGAATCGTTGAACGCGGCGCCATGGTTTCCGAATTCCCGCTGGGCTATCCGCCCAAACCCGAGCATTTCCCGCGGCGTAACCGGCTGATCGCGGCGCTGGGCTTGGGTTGCTTGGTGGTTGAGGCCACGCTGGGGAGCGGCTCCTTGATCACAGCCCGACAGGCGGCAGAATTGGGGCGCGAAGTGTTTGCCATCCCGGGCTCGATCCATTCGCCGCAGAGCAAGGGCTGCCATCGCCTGATCAAGGACGGGGCAAAACTGGTTGAATCCGCGCAAGATATTCACGATGAGTTAGCTGTGCCGCAGTTGCCGGGGTTGAAGCCCGCCGCGCCGAGGGCAAAGAGTGGCGAGGACCCGATGCTGGTGCAAATGGGCTGGGACCCGGTGGGTATCGATACCTTGTCCACCCGCACCGGGGTGGGTGCGGATGTGTTGTCGGCCACGCTGCTGACGCTGGAGCTGGATGGGTTGGTCTCTGTTTTACCCGGCGGGCGTTACCAGCGTATGGGGTAATCCCCTGTCATCCATTCGGTTTTTACGTTATAAAGCGCGATGCTGAATTTTTTATTAATCTGAGTGTATTAATTTAATTGTCCTGGACCATGCCAGCCAACCTGCTGATCGTCGAATCGCCTTCCAAGGCAAAAACCCTGCAAAAATATTTGGGCAAGGACTTCCAGATCCTCGCTTCCTATGGACACGTGCGTGGTCTGGTGCGCAAGGATGGCTCGGTCGATGTCGATCACGACTTCAAGATGAAGTACATGGTCATCGAGCGCAACAAGAAGCATGTGGATGCCATCTGCGATGCCGTGAAGAACTCACAGCATGTTTTTCTGGCAACTGACCCGGACCGCGAAGGCGAAGCGATTTCTTGGCATATCATGGAAATCCTCAAGGGCAAGAAGCTGACCGGGGGCGACCGCACATTCAAGCGCGTGGTGTTCCACGAGATTACCGAATCGGCCGTGACCAATGCCGTGGCGAACCCGCGCGATATCGATTTCCACATGGTGAATGCCCAGCAGGCACGCAGCGCGCTGGATTACCTGGTGGGCTTCAACCTTTCTCCGCTGCTGTGGCGCAAGGTGCGCCAAGGGCTGTCTGCCGGTCGAGTGCAAAGCCCGGCGCTGCGCCTGATCTGCGAGCGCGAAATTGAAATTCGCGCGTTTACCGCACAGGAATACTGGACGCTGCATCTGGATAGCCACAAGGGCCGCCAGAAGTTCACGGCCAAGCTCAATGAGTGGCAAGGCAAGAAGCTCGAACAATTCGATCTGCCCAATGAAACCAGCCAGGCCGATGTGCTCAAGGGGCTGGAAGGCAAGCCCGCGCAGGTCGCCAAGGTCGAGAAGAAAAAGAAATCGCGCAGCCCGGCTGCGCCGTTCACTACCTCGACACTACAACAGGAGGCCGTGCGCAAGCTGGGCATGACCACCGACCGTGCCATGCGCACTGCGCAGCAACTGTACGAAGGTATCGACATCGGCAGCGGCACCGTTGGTCTGATCACGTATATGCGTACCGACTCGGTGGCGTTGGCCAACGAGGCGCTGGTCGAACTGCGCGATTACATCAGCCAGAATTTCGACAAGGATTACCTGCCCAATGCGCCGGTGGCCTATCGCAACAAGGCCAAGAACGCACAGGAAGCCCACGAGGCGATCCGCCCGACATCGGTTTTCCACACCCCGGAGAAGGTGAAAGCCTTCCTCACGCCGGATCAGTTCAAGCTCTACCAGATGATCTGGAAGCGCACCCTGGCCTGCCAGATGACGCCGGCCAAGTTCGATACGGTCGCGGTCGATATCGCCGTGGGCGAGGGCGTGTTCCGTGCCACCGGCCAGACGCTGGTGTTCCCCGGCTTTATCGCGGTGTATCAGGAAGACGCCGATGACGTGGAAGAGGATGACGACGAAGCCCGCCTACCGGTGATGGAAGCCGGCGACGAGTTGCCGGTCGACAAGCTCTACGGCGAGCAGCACTTTACCCAGCCGCCGCCGCGCTACACCGAAGCGAGTCTGGTGAAATCGCTGGAAGAATTCGGCATCGGCCGGCCATCGACCTATGCCTCGATCATTTCCACGCTCAAGGATCGCGAATATGTGATCCTCGACAAGAAGCGCTTCACGCCGACCGATACCGGCGAGGTGGTCAACAAGTTCCTGACCGATCACTTCACGCAGTATGTGGATTACAACTTCACCGCCAAGCTCGAAGACAAGCTCGACGAAATCTCGACTGGCGAGCGTGAATGGGTGCCGGTGCTCGACGAGTTCTGGGGCAAGTTCCACAAGCTCTGCGAAGAGAAACTCACGCTGTCGCGCAAGGAAGTCACTCAGGAAGAGATTGACGAGGATTGCCCGAAATGCGGCAAGAAACTGGCGATCAAGCTGGGCAAGCGTGGTCGTTTCATCAGTTGCACCGGCTATCCGGAATGTACGTATACCCGCAACCTGGGCGAGGATGCCGAATCGGCACCGGTCGAACCGGAAGTGGTGCCGGATCGTACCTGTCCGAAATGCGATTCACCGCTGCATATCAAGACAGGCCGGTACGGCAAGTTCATCGGCTGCTCGGCGTACCCGAAGTGCAAATTCATCGAGCCGCTGGAAAAACCGCGCGATACCGGTGTGGCGTGCCCGGAATGCCACAAGGGCAGCCTGATTGAGCGCAAGAGCCGTTATGGCAAGCTGTTCTACTCGTGCAATACCTACCCAGATTGCAAATATGCCACGTGGAATCCGCCGATTGCCGAGCCTTGTCCCAAGTGCGCCTGGCCCATAATGACCATCAAAACCACCAAACGGCGGGGAACCGAAAAGGTTTGCCCACAAAAAGAGTGTGGTTATACTGAAGTGATCGAACCGCCCGCCCAGGAGTAAATCGCGCCATGCATGCTGATCCGGTCTTGCTTCATCGCGGCGAACTGCCGCTAGGCCAGTCCCTGCAGCTGCATCAGCGCTATTTCGATGCCTTCGAAGCGGTGGTGGCTACGCTGATGGAGCCGGATGCGACCGATGCTCTGTCGGATGCGCTGGCCATCCTGATCGAAGCTTGCAACTGTTCGGTCGGCGCGGTGTTTCTGGATGAGTCGGGCCACGTCGCCGCGCGGCTGGCCTGTTACCAGATCCATCCGCGATCCCGGACGGCCCCGATTCCGCCAGCGCTGTTTCGCTGTATCAGCTATGGCGATTTACCTGGTCTGGCAAACATGCTCGAAGTGGGCATGGTGATCAACTGCCCGTTGCAGGACCTGACCCCGCTTGCCAAAACCATGCTTGCCCCGTTCGGGGTAAGCCGGCTGATTTGCCTGCCGCTGCTGGAACGCGGTGAGGCATTCGGCTTCGTGACCTTGCTCGATATTGGCGAAGCGCCGCAGCGCTCCCCCACCGAACTGCATTTCCTGGCCATGCTGTCCAATGTGTTCGCCCAGGCTTTGCTCAAGCAGCGTGCAGAGGCTGAAACCCATTCCAACCAGCAGCGGCTGCGTGTGCTGGTGGGGGCCACGCAGGATATGGTGTTCGAGGTGGATCATGCTGGCCGGATCGTCAACGTCTGGTCCGGGCATCCCGCTTTGCCGCCGTCCGAGCAGTTGACGGGAAGCCTGCTGGCCGATGTGTTGCCGCCGGCGATGGCCCGGGAGCTCATTCAGGGTTTGCCGGCCGTGCTGGAGGAATCGCGCAGTATCCAGATCAATTGTGTCGTGCCCGGCAGCGCCGGGCCGGTTTACCTGCTGGTGCGCCTGAGTCCGGTGCAGGCTGATGACCAGGCGCATGCTGTGGCGATGGTGCAGGATGTCACTGAGCTTATGCAGGATGCCGCCCGGCGCAAAACCACCCTGGATACGCTGAACCTGCTCGAAGAGGCCGTCATTGATTTGTCGCCTGCCGGGGATCTGCTTGAAACGACCCCGGCTTGGGCGCGACTGCGCGGCATCGCTCCGCATGAAATGGGCGGGGATATCGGGAAGCCCCTCCTGCATTGGGTCCAGGCGGAAGACCGCGAACTGCTGGCCGAAGCTATTTGCCGCCTGCTCGACTCGGATGAATCGAAAAACCAGCGTTTCCGGCTGTTGCGCCATGAGGCCGAGCCGATCTGGGTCGAAGCGCGCCTGATTGCGCACTACTCGCCCGATGGCATGGTCGAAGGGCTGCGCGGTGTCTTGCGCGACGTGACCGAAGCGCATCTGGCCGAGCAGCACATTACGCAACTGGCGCTCTATGATGGCCTCACCCGGCTACCTAACCGCTTGTTGCTGGATAATGAACTGGCGCGTGCCATTGATGAGGCACGGCGTGACGGCACCCAGGTGGCGCTGGGTTTCATTGATCTGGATCACTTCAAGGAAGTGAACGACGCATTTGGTCACAAGATCGGCGATGAAATGCTGGTGAGCGTGGCGGAACGCTTGTCTGGCGTTCTGCGGGATAAGGGTTTGCTGGCCCGCTGGGGTGGCGATGAGTTTATCGCGCTGATTCCGAATCTGACCGGGCAATCCGGTTTGCGCGATCTGGCCGAGCAGCTGCGCCTTGCTGCCCAGCAGAGCGTGCTGCTGGCCGGACAGGAAACCAGCCCGACCATCAGTGTCGGTTTTGCGGTGTATCCGCAAGATGCCGGATCGGCCGATGAGCTGCTTTCCGCCGCTGACCATACCATGTATCACGCCAAAACCACCGGACGAAACAATGCCTGCTTCTTCTCGGATATCCTGCATTTCCAGGTGTTCGGCCGGGAACACCTGGCGATCCAGTCCCGGCTTTCTGGCGCCATTCACGATGATATGCTGCAAGTGTTCTACCAGCCCATCGTGGATGCCAATAACGGCATCGTGTTGGCGCTGGAAGCGCTGGCGCGCTGGAAGGATGGGCTGGGCGGCTGGGTGAGTCCGGATCTTTTTATTCCCATGGCCGAAAAAACGGGGCTGATCCAGGGGCTTTCCGAGCGGATCATGGAACAAAGTTTCGCCCAGCTGGCGCTTTGGCGCGAGGCCGGATTGCAACAGCAGTTGATGCTGAATATTTCGCGCAATCAGCTGTTTTCGTCCAGTTTTGTGCCGTGCGTGCTGGAGCGATTGGCGCGTTTTGGCTTGTCTTCACACGATGTGGTTCTGGAAATCACCGAATCCGTGGCGTTGACAGATTATTCCCGCCAGATCAAGCACTTGAACCAGCTCGTTGCAGCGGGCTTCCAGGTGGCGATTGATGATTTCGGGACGGGATATTCCTCGCTGTCGCAACTGCATGAGATTCCGGTGCGGTTCATCAAAATCGATTCCTCGTTCGCTCAGCGCTTGCATGCCGAAGATGGCCGTGGCGTGATGCAGGCGATTGTGCAACTGGGGCATACGCTCAAGCTGGATGTCGTGGTCGAGGGTGTGGAAAGCCAGGATGCGGCAAGTTATCTGCAGGGGATCGGGGTGAAACGCATGCAAGGTTTCTATTTCAGCGAACCGGTGCCACCCCACCGGGCTGAATTGATGTTGCGCCTGGGAACGAATTCAGCAGGCGGCCAGTTGCTTCAATAAGAAAAATGCCCGGAAACACCGGGCATTTTTGTTTGATTGCCAGCTGTCGTCGCGTTCAGCAGTGGTTCAATATCTTCGACAGGAAATGCTGGGCGCGTTCCGAGCGTGGCGCGCCAAAGAATTCTTCCTTGGCTGCATCTTCAATGATTTGACCCTGATCCATGAAAATAACGCGGTTCGCCACTTTGCGGGCAAAGCCCATTTCATGCGTCACGACCATCATGGTCATGCCTTCCTGCGCCAGCTCTACCATGACATCCAGCACTTCGTTGATCATTTCCGGATCCAGCGCGGAAGTCGGTTCGTCGAACAACATGCAGAACGGGTCCATTGCCAGGGCGCGGGCAATGGCCACGCGTTGCTGTTGGCCGCCCGAGAGCTGACCGGGAAATTTGTCGGCATGCGCCTTCAGGCCGACCCGGTCCAGCAACGCCAGTCCTTTCTCGCCAGCTTCTTCCCGGCCCCGGCCCAGCACTTCCACCTGAGCCAGACGCAGATTGTCGATGATCGAGAGGTGGGGAAATAGCTCGAAGTGCTGGAATACCATGCCGACATGGCTTCTGAGCTTGGGCAGATCGGTCTTGGGGTCTCCCACCGATATCCGGTTGATGATGATCTCGCCTTTCTGGAACGGCTCCAGTGCGTTGACGCATTTGATCAGGGTGGATTTGCCGGAACCCGATGGGCCGCAGACGACCACGACTTCGCCCTTGTCCACTTTGGTGGAGCAATCGGTCAGCACCTGGAAGCTGCCGTACCATTTCGAAATATTGCGTATTTCAATCATTTCCATTCGTCCTTAATTCTGTCCGACCGCGAGTTTTGATTGCAGGCGTAGCACGATGCGCGAAGCGATAAAACTCAGCACAAAATAGATCACCCCGGCAAACAGGAGGAACTCATGCAGCTGGCCGGTAATATCGCCGCGCGAGCGGGCGGTATTGAGAAAATCCATCAGGCCTACGGCATAGACCAGGGCCGTGTCCTGGAACAGGATGATGCTTTGCTGCAGCAGCAGGGGCGCCATCTTGCGGAAAGCCTGCGGCAGGACCACCAGGCGCATGGCTTGGTGGTAATTCAGACCGAGCGCGTACGCGGCATTGACCTGGCCTTTCGGGATCGACTGGATGCCGGCACGAACGATTTCGCAATAGTAGGCCGCCTCGAACATCATGAACGCCACCAGGGACGAGGCGAAGGCGCCGACCGGATGCATCTTGCCGGTGGCCCAGGCGAGCATGAACGGCACGATAAAGTAAAACCAGGTAATCACCAGCAGCAGCGGGATCGAGCGGAAGTAGTTGACATAGAAACCGGCCAGGAAGGACAGCAGTCGGTTGCTGGACAGGCGGGCGAGTGCCAGCAGCGTACCCAGTGCAATGCCGCCGGCGACGGCAAAGACCAGCAATTTCAGGGTCAGCAGCATGCCTTGCAGCAGGTCGGGCAGGGCGGAAACAATGCTGGAGAAATCCATTATTTGCCTCCCAGCGAGATCAGGCCGGGCACTTTGACCCGTTTTTCCAGCCAGCGCATCATCAGCATCAGGCTCATGTTCAGCGTGAAATAGATCAGGGTGGCCAGGGTGAATGCTTCAAACAGGTTGGCGGTGAATTCCGCGGTCTGCTTGGTCTGGGCCAAGAGATCCATCAGGCCGATCAGCGAGGCGACCGAAGAGTTCTTGAAGATGTTCAGGAACTCGGAGGTCAATGGCGGGATGATGATGCGGAAAGCCTGGGGCAGCAACACGTGACGATAGGTTTTCCACGGGTTCAATCCCAGCGCCAGTGCCGCATTGATCTGGCCGCGCGGCAAGGCCTGGATGCCGGTCCTTACCTGTTCGCAGACCCGCGCTGCGGTAAACAGGCCCAGACAGGCGACCACGCTGATAAAGCCGGAAATTTCCGGCTTGAGTCCCTGCTTGAACCAGGTCTGGATCGGCTCCGGCAGATAATCGGGAACAATGAAATACCAGACAAACAGCTGGACCAATAGCGGCACGTTGCGGAATAGGTTCACATAAGCCGTGCCAATGGCGGACAGGCTGCGCTGGGGCAAGGTGCGCAGCACGCCCAGCACGGTGCCCAATAGCATGGCAATCAGCCAGCCGGACAGCGAAAGGGCAACCGTCCAGCCCAGGCCGGTGATGAACCAGTGCAGGTAGATTTCCTGGCCAATGCCGGTGGATTTGAAAAAAATCCCCCAGTCCCAGTGATAATTCATTTATTTACTCCGCAAAAGGGCAGGGAAGATTCCCCGCCCTGTTTTGCCAGGTGGATTTACATTTGTTCTGCAGACTTGTCGGTCGGCTTGGCAATCAACGCTTTCAGGCCTTCACTCATCGTGAAGTTCATGTTCAGACCCTTGGGCGGGATGGGCTGCTGGAACCATTTGGTGTAGGAAGCATTGACCCGGCCGCTCTTGAAGAAGTTGACCAGTGCGCGGTCGGCGACGGCCTTGAAGGCAGGATCGTCCTTGCGCACCATGCAACCGTAGATTTCAGAGGATTGCGGCGTGCCAACGATGGCCCAGTCGGCCGGATTCTTGGCCTTGGCCATTTCGCCAGCCAGCAGCACGTCATCCATCATGAAGGCGACCGCACGGCCGGATTCGAGCATCAGGAAAGATTCGCCGTGATCCTTGGCGCTGATGATGTTCATGCCGAGTTTCTTTTCTTCATTCAGCTTTTTGATCTGGCGCTCGGAGGTGGTGCCGGCGGTGGTGACCAGATTTTTGCCAGCAAGGTCAGCAAAGTCTTTGATGCCGGAGGTTTTTTTGGTCAGCAGGCGTGTGCCGATCTTGAAGAAACCGTTGGTGAAAGCCACTTGCTGCTGGCGTTCGATGTTGTTGGTGGTCGAGCCGCACTCCACATCGACGGTACCGTTCTGTACCAGCGGGATGCGGGTTTGCGAAGTCACCAGGTTGTATTGCACCTTGATCGCCGGCAAGCCGAGTTCTTTCTTGACTTCGTCGATGATCGCATTGGCGATGTCCACCGAGAAGCCGACCGGTTTGCTGCCATCGGCGAGATAGGAAAACGGAATTGAAGAATCACGATGCCCCAGCACGACGGTGCCTGATTCTTTGATTTTTTTAAGTGTTCCGGTCAATTCTGCAGCTTGGGCGGTTGAGAACAGGCTGGCAATGGCAAGTGAAACGAGCAGGCTTTTCTTCATGGCGAGAGTCCTATTGGTAAAAATAGTTGACCCGTATCGCTTTGCAATTATCGCGCCAGGAAGCATTCTTTATGCGTGGGAAAAGGGGTGTATTGGGGAAAGTCCCTACTTATCTGGCGCGAAATGAAACGGTGGGTGCGCTATGTGTCATTCTGGTGAATGAATTTGGTAATAAGGTGGAAAGTGATGCGGTGCTTGATTTGCGATGCACTGCCACAGGCAAGCCTTGCGCATGCTAGCCGGCTTGCCCGTGGGATTTTTGGTGCGCAGAGGCGCTCGATATGGTTTGGCTGTGCTGCTTATTGGTGCATTGGTGCCAGGATTTGCCGCAAGAATTGCTTGGCCCGTTCGTGTTGCGGGTTGGTGAAGAAATCTTCCGGCTTCGCGTCTTCCAGGATTTCGCCGTGATCGAGGAAAATCACCCGGTCTGAGACTTCGCGGGCAAAGCCCATCTCATGGGTGACGACCACCATGGTCATGCCCGATTCCGCCAGATCCTGCATGACCTTCAATACTTCGCCGATCATTTCCGGATCCAGTGCCGACGTGGGTTCGTCGAACAGCATGACTTTCGGTCGCATCGCCAGGCCGCGGGCAATCGCGACGCGTTGCTGCTGGCCTCCTGAAAGCTGCGCCGGATAGACATCCTTTTTGTTCAGCAGACCAACGCGTTCAAGCAATTCGACGCCCAGTTGTTCTGCTGCGGCCTTTTCCATCTTGCGCACCTGGATCGGGGCCAGCGTGATGTTTTCCAGCACGGTGAGGTGGGGGTACAGGTTGAAATGCTGAAAGACAAAGCCAACCTCTTCGCGCACCTTGTTGATATTGGTTTTCGGGTCGGTGATGGTGATGCCATCGACAATGATTACGCCGTCATTGACCGGTTCCAGCTGGTTGATGGTGCGAATCAGCGTGGATTTCCCCGATCCGGACGGGCCGCATACCACCACGACTTCGCCCTGCTTGACTTCGAGTGTGATGTTTTTCAGAACGTGGTGGTCGCGACCAAACCACTTGTTGACCTTGTTGAAGCGGATCATTGTCTTGAAATCTCGGGCAAAAAACGTGGGAATTGTGCGCAAACGAGTGCAATTCGACAAGCGCGGCTAACCCGTAGATGCGATGAGCGAATGCTTGTTATTGGTGCGATTGGATTTATTTGTGCACTATTTTGGTTCATTTTGTCGTATGGGCTGCCAAATGGTTCGCCAAGGCCACGTAGTGCGCAACATCGACATTCTCCGCGCGACAGCCGGGATTGATGCCCAATGCCTCCAGCTCGGCATCGCCGATAATTCCTTTCAGATTGTTGCGCAAAGTCTTTCGCCGTTGCGCGAAAGCGGTCTGGACGATTTCTTCCAGCAAATGCTCGTCTTGCGCCGGGTGCGGAAGGCTGGGCCACGGAATCATGCGCACCACGGCGGAATCGACCTTGGGTGGCGGGTTGAATGCTGCCGGCGGGACATCCAGCACGCGGTCCATCACGAAGCGATACTGCAGCATGATGCTGAGCCGCCCGTAGTCCGGTGTTCCCGGTTCGGCCACCATACGGTCGACCACTTCCTTTTGCAGCATGAAATGCATGTCGTTGATGACGGCGTTGAAGCTGGCCAAGTGAAACAGCAGCGGCGTGGAAATATTGTAGGGTAGGTTGCCGAGCAGGCGGACCTTCCCGCCCGGGGCGATCTGCTGTGCCAGCGCGCCAAAATCAAAATCCAGGGCGTCGACGTTGTAGAGGCTCAGTCGTTCGGGCGGGAAGCGCTCGGTCAGCCGGGCGACGATGTCGCGGTCGATCTCGACGGCATGCAGGTGCGGGATTCGTTCCAGCAGCGGCCGGGTCAGGGCGGCCAGACCGGGGCCGATCTCGATAAACACATCGCCGGGTTCCGGGCTGACGGCATTGAGGATGTCGGCAATGACGCCCTGATCCTGCAGGAAATTCTGCCCGAACCGTTTGCGTGGGATATGCGCTTTCATGCGTGGGTCCTTGTCGCCAGCTCGATGGCAAGCTCAGTGGCCGTGAACAGGCTGCCCGGATCGGCCTGGCCGGTTCCGGCCAGATCCAGTGCGGTGCCGTGATCGACCGAGGTGCGGATGATGGGCAGGCCGAGCGTGATGTTGACGCCGCCGCCAAAGCTGGCGAATTTGAGCACGGGAAGTCCCTGGTCGTGGTACATGGCCAGTACGGCGTCACCGTGTTTGAGTTGGTGCGGGGTAAACAGCGTATCGGCGGGCAATGGGCCGATCAGGTGCATGCCTTCGTCGCGCAATTGCGCGAGGACGGGGCTGATGACGTCAATTTCTTCCCGCCCCATGTGGCCGCCTTCACCGGCATGCGGATTCAGCCCGGCCACGAGGATGGCGGGGGCGGGGAAGCCGAACTTGTCGCGCAGGTCGGCGTGCAGGATGCGCAAGGTGGCAGTCAGCGATTCCGCGGTCAGTGCGGCCGAAACGTCTTTCAGCGGCAGGTGGGTGGTGGCCAGCGCCACGCGCAAGCCGCCGCCGGCGAGCATCATGACCACCCGTTCCGTACCGCACTGCTCTGCCAGGTATTCGGTATGGCCGTAGAAGTGCTTGTCAGGGTAGGCATCATTGATCACCCCTTTATGGATGGGGGCCGTGATCATGGCGGCGAATTCGCCGTTGCGGCAGCCGCCAATGGCGCGATCCAGCACTCCCAGCACATAGCCTGCATTGGCAGGATCGAGCTTGCCCGCTTCGCTTGGCGCGGCCAGCGGCAGGTGCAGGATGGAGAGCGGGGCGGGGCTGACTGGCGAGTAATCAGGCAAATCGAGTTCGATGCCAATCGTGCGTGCGCGCTGGGTGAGCAGGTTGCGATCACCGAGCAGAACCAGGCGCGCAGCGTAATCTTTCGAGGCAAGTCGGGCAGCCAGTTCCGGCCCTACGCCGGCAGGCTCGCCGGTGGTAATGGCCAGAACGGGCAAATGAGGTCGGTCGGGCATGGTGATGGTTATTCGTCCTTCAGACGGATGGAAACATAAGCCTTGTCGCGCAACTGGCGCACCCAGTCGTCATATTGCTCTTCGGCCTTGCGCTGGCGCAGGTCGAGTCGGGCCTTGGCGCGACGGTTTTCCTGGGTCACATCCTGATCGCGCCGCTCCAGTACCTGGATCAGGTGCAGGCCAAAAGGCGATTTGGTCGGCGGGCTGATGTCGCCCGGGTTGAGTTTGTCCAGGGCCTGCTCGAACTCGGGTACCGTCTCGCCCGGCGATAGCCAGCCCAAATCCCCCCCTTTGTTGGCACTGGTGTCGTCCGAGTAGAGGCGGGCCAATTCCTCGAACTGGGCGCCGCGATTCAGCCGGTCTGCCAACTGGATCAATTTGTTGGAAGCATCGGTTTCCGACACGACTTCATTGGTGCGGACCAAGATATGGCGGGCATGGGTCTGGCGCACAACCATTTGGCCGGATTGCGTGCGTTTTTCCAGCAGCTTGAAAATGTGCAATCCGGTACCGCTGCGCACGATATCGGTGATTTCGCCCGGTTTGAGCTTGTCCAGCAATTCCGCAAATGCCGGCGCCAGTGCGCCGCTGGGACGCCAGCCGATCACGCCGCCGTTGGCTGCGTCAGCCGAGTTGGAGTAAGTGGCCGCTACCGCGCCGAACTCCTTGCCTTCGCCCAGTTCTTGCCGCGCGGCCAGAATGCGGCCACGCTTGGCCTGGATTTGCTCGGGCGACGCATTTTCTGGCAGTCCGACGAAGATCTGAGCGATGCGGTATTCCACTTGCGGTTTGTCGCCACTGAAATGCAGAAATTCATCCACTTCGGCATCTGTGACCGTTATCTTGTTTTCAATCTCACGTTCGCGCAGTTGGCTGAGGATGATTTCCTGGCGGATATCGTCGCTGAAGCGCCGCCAGTTGATTCCATCAGTTTCCAGCTGCTTGCGCAGTTCCGGCAGTGACAGGCGGTTTTGTTGCGCGATGCGTGATAGTGCCAGCTCCAGTTGGCTGTCATCCACGCGAATGCCCAGGTTGCCGGCCTGTTCCAGCATCACGCGTTCGGTAATCATGCGCTGCAGGGCTTCACTTTCCAGGATGTCGGCCGCAGGGGCTTGAATGCCCTGTCTCGCCAGGTTTTTCCGGATGGAGGCAACGCGCTCATCTAGTTCCAGCCGTGTGATGGCGCTGCGGTTGACGACCGCGACGATGCGGTCGACGGTGATCACGGCTGATTGTGCCTGCGCGGCGACAATCAGGGCAGAGACAGCAAGGGTGCGGAGGAATGATTTCATGGCGGCCCCTAGAAGCGCGACGGTGTGTAAGTGTTGGCGTAGCCTGGGATGGACTGGCGAATGGCATCGAGCGGATTGCTGCCGATGCCGGCAAAGCCGCCCAGCTCCAGGACGGCAAAAAAGGCCGTGTTATAGCTATTTGTACTGCTCGCGTAGCGTTGCGCCGCCAGGCGCAGCCCCCAGCAGCCCGCGTTGTATTCCACGCCGCCCAATATTTCCAGGGCGCGGCTGTCGGTCAGCGAATAGTTGTAACGCCCCATGGTGTACCAGCCGTTCCCCAGCGGCCATTGACCGGAAATACTGGCTTGGCGCGTATTAACAATACGGTTGTCGACATAGCGCAGATTGAGCAGTTTGAATTCACCTGGCTTCCAGGTCAGGGCAACGTCAGCGCGGCGTAGTGTGGAGTCTTGCTGGTTGTATTGCATGGCGTAGCTGGCGCTGAGATCGCTCCAGAGTTGTGCGCTGACGGTCATCAGCCAGTCGGAGCGGCGCACCGAGTCTGCGCGACCGGGGGAACTCAGCGTGACACGCTGGTCGCTGAAGTAAAGGCGCTGGCCGATCGTAGCGCTCAGACGTTCAATGCCGCTGTCGCCCTCAAACAGGCGGCTGGTCAGGGCCAATGTCAGCTGGTTGGCATCGTTAATACGGTCCTGGCCGGAATACTGGTTTTCACTGAACAGCTGCGTGAGCGACAAATCGGTTTCGCTCGAATCGAAAACTGGCAGGTGTGATTGATCGCGGTACGGGATGTACAGGTAGTAGGCGCGTGGCTCGAGTGTCTGAACCATGTCCTGTCCATAGAGATTGGTTTCACGTTCAAAGAACAGGCCAGTATCCAGGCTAGTGATGGGCAAGACGCGCGAATAATTCGTATTGGGTTGACTGTTCTGATGCAGCTGGTAGGACGTGGCATGCACGCCAACCTTGGGAGTAATGAAGCCCCAGGTTTCATTGAACGGGGCTGCCACACTTGGATAAACCCAGCTGCGCAAACCGTCGGTTTTGGTCGGGTGGAGGAACTCGGTCAATTCGCCGCTGGCCGTGGTGACGAGGCCGGGGATGAGCTGCGGTTGGGTTGTGAAATAAACCTGTGGCGCACGATCGTAGGGTTTTTCGACCGGATTGGTCGCCGTGCTGAGTGTTTGATAGCGCTGCCAGCGGATAAAGCTGCTCCAGGCATCGCCGGCGTAGCTCAAGGTTCCCTCACGTGGCAGGTTGCTCTGTGATGTCACGGAAAGTCGATCGCCAAAATCGGAGAGATATTCACTATCCGAAGTTCTCTGGATGTTCAGATCCAGGCGCAGGCGCGACGTAAATTGCTGCGTGTGCTTGAACAACAGGCTGCTGCGGGTTTTGTCCTCAACCTTGTCATTGAGGCCTTCCAGGCGTAGCACGCCGGAATATTCCGGTTCCAGATAGCGGAATTCGCCTCCTAGCATCAAGCCTCGGCGCGTCATCAGGTTCGGCGTGAGGGTCGCATCGTAATTGGGCGCAATATTGAAATAATAGGGCGTTTGCAGCTGAAAACCGTTTTTGTTGCCATATCCGATTTTGGGTGACAGAAAGCCACTTTTGCGTGAATTGTCGAGTGTGAAGTCGACCCACGGATAGTAAAAAATCGGCGTGCCCTTGAATTCAAGCCAACCATTCCAGGCTTGGCCAAGATTGGTGTTGTAATCGAGATCAAGGGTGCTGGAGTGCATGTACCAATCGTTATTACCCGGCGCGCAGGTGGTCATGCGCCCGTTGCGAATGGTGTAGCGATTCGGGCCTTCGAAGATCAGCTTAACCGCATCACCGCGCGCCGCGCCCTTGGCCATTTGATAGACCGGATCGAGCAAATCGCCCTCGCGCGAGTTCAACTCCAGATCCAGCTGCGTGCCTGTCAGTACATCGCCATCCTTGTGCACGGTGATCTGGTCTCCGGCGCGCAGACGGTCGGTGGCGACGGAGTAGCGTGCCCAATCGCTTTCGACTTTAATGTTTTCGCGGGTGACTACGACATTGCCACTGGCTGCAGCGAAATCGCTTTCGCGCGCGCTGGCTTCATCGGCTTGAATGAACGTGGTGGGTTCGGATTTGGTCGTGGCATCGGCCAGCGCGGCCGCCGGCAAGCCGGCAAGCAGGGCGGCCAGCAGGGAAAGTCGGCAAGGTGGGTAATAAAACACAGGCATGGGGCCGATACGGCTCGCTTGATACAATGGGCGGATTCTAGCAGCAATTGAACGGACTATGGCATGCCCCTTACTTCCCTGACCCCCCGTGATCCACGCTACACGCAAATGCAGGTATGGCTGCAACGTTGCACGAATTTCGACCCGCAGGATATTGCCCCCGCCGCTGCGGACGCCAGTGTCCGCCGCTACTGGCGTGTCCGCTTTGCCGAGGACAGCCGCATCGTGATGGATGCGCCGCCCGAGGGTTTCCATTTCGGAACCTTCCTTGAGCAGCATGCCCGGCTGACTGCGGCAGGCGAGCCGGTCCCCGCGCTGTATGCGCACGATGACAGCCAGGGGTTCGCCTTGCTGGAAGACTTGGGCGATGTCACGCTGACTCCGATGCTGACCCCGGAAGCCGCCAAGGGCTGGTATTTGCAGGCGATTGATTTGCTGGTCGAGATGCAGATCCGCGTCGATGCCACGGGCTTGCCGCCCTACGATGCCGCTTTTTTGCAGCGTGAACTGGAAATTTGCCGCGAATGGTACTTCGGTCGCCAACTGGGCCAGAGCCTGGCGGAGGACGCCCAAGCGGTCTGGGACCGGAGTTGTGCGCTGATCGTGGCGCGCAACCTGGCGCAGCCCGTTGGCTTCGTGCACCGGGATTACCATTCGCGCAACCTGATGGTCAAAGACGGCAAACTGCGCCTGATCGACTATCAGGATGCGGTCTGCGGCCCGCTGAGTTACGACCTGGTTTCCTTGCTGCGTGATGCCTACATCGACTGGGACGAGGCCTTTGTGCTGGATCTGGCTATCCGCTACTGGGAAAAGGCGCGTGCTGCCGGCTTGCCCTTGCCGGACGATTTCGCCGAGTTTTACCGGGCGTTCGAATGGCAGGGACTGCAGCGCCATCTGAAGGTGCTGGGCATCTTTGCCCGCCTCAAGCACCGCGATGGCAAGACGCAATACCAGGCCGACATTCCGCGCGTGCTGGGCTATGTCATGAAAGTTTGCGAGCGTTATGTCGAGTTGGGCGCGCTGCGCCGCTTGTTGGCCACGCTCCATCAGGAGCAAATTACGACGGGGTATACCTTTTGATGCGCGCCATGATCCTTGCTGCCGGGCGAGGCGAGCGCATGCGCCCGCTCACCGATGCTTGCCCCAAGCCGCTGCTGGACGTGGCGGGAACCCCGCTGATCGGCTGGCACCTGAAGCGGCTGGCCGCTGCCGGTATTCGTGACGTGGTGATCAACCATGCCTGGTTGGGCCATATGCTGGAGGAAAGACTGCGCGGCGGCGCGGATTACGGCGTGGAAATTGCCTGGTCGGCCGAAGGCACGGCGCTGGAAACTGCCGGCGGCATTGCCCGGGCGCTTGGTTTGCT
Organism: Pseudomonadota bacterium; assembly: GCA_018261735.1. GTDB lineage: Bacteria > Pseudomonadota > Gammaproteobacteria > Burkholderiales > Chitinibacteraceae > Formivibrio. The sequence continues at coordinate 24,086 of JAGTRM010000012.1, read as the reverse complement.
CGGGCGCGAACCGTTTCTGGTGGTCAACGGCGATATCTTCTGCGATTACGACTTCACCCGGCTTTTCGGGGTGGCGGCCGCGATGGTCGCCGATCCCGGGCGCTTGGCGCACCTGGTGCTGGTGCCCAATCCCGAGCATCACCCCGTGGGCGATTTTGTGCTGTCGGCCGATGGCAAGGTGGCGGCAGAAGGAGAGGGAAAACTGACTTTCAGCGGCATTGGTCTTTATCACCCCGACCTGTTCCTCGGGATCGATCCGAACCGTCCGTCCAAGCTGGCCCCGCTGCTGAAGGCCGCGATGGCGCAGGGCCGGGCCAGCGCCGAACGGCATGACGGACTCTGGCTGGATGTCGGCACGATTGAACGCCTGGATGCGGCGCGGTGCCGGGCCGCAGAAACCCCGTTGTGATTTGCTGCATTGCAACCTAAACTGCAGATAATGCAATGGTGTTGCTTATCTAGTGCTGGGGGGCAAAATGTCAGTCAAACACTTTTTTGAAGAACAGGCAGTGCGTAATTCCGTTCTGCAACATGAATTGCGCCAGGCGTTTGATCCGTTCGGTCTGGGGACCACCTGGCTCAAGGCGCAGCAGGCCTGGGCCATGAATCCGGATGCGCTTGCCTCGGCCGTGTGCCGTTACGCCGAGGATGTGCAGCGCTGGCAGAACTACACGATGGGCCGTTTTCTCGGCAATTGTGGTCCGGAGTGCGATGTTTTCCCCCCAAATCCGGAAGATGCCCGTTTTGCCGATCCGGTCTGGGATGAGGTGCCGTTCTGGGATTGCCTCAAGGAATGGTATCTGCTCAATACCCGCTGGTTGCAGGATGCGTTGTATGAAACACCGGGACTGGGCGAGCAGGAGCATAGCCGTTCAGCGTTCTGGTTGCGGCAGTGGCTCAATGCGGTTGCACCGACCAATTTCCTGCTGACCAATCCGGTGGCCATGGCCAAGGCCTTGGCCAGTAATGGCGACAGCCTGGTGGCGGGCTTCAAGAATTTTGCCGGCGATGTCAAAAACGGCGATATCAGCATGACGGATTTGTCCGCCTTCAAGGTGGGCGAAAACCTGGCGACCACGCCGGGGGCAGTCGTGCATCGCAACAAGTTGCTGGAGGTGATTCACTACGAGGCCACCACGCCGACGGTGCACAAGGTGCCGCTGGTGATCATCTCGCCCTGGATCAACAAATTCTATGTGCTGGATCTGAACCCGCAGAAAAGCATGGTCAAGTATCTGACAGACCAGGGCTACTCGGTATTTATCACCAGCTGGAAGAATCCGGATTCGTCCATGCGCAATGTCGGGTTCGATGACTACATCACGGATGGCGTGGCTAGGATCATCGAGGTGGCGCGGGAAATTTCCGGATCCGACAAGGTCAACCTGGTCGGTTATTGCATCGGCGGCACCCTGGTTGCGACTTACCTCGCCTGGGCCAATCGCCAGGATCCTGACAATGTGCCGGTCAACTCGGCCACCTTGCTGACCGCGTTGACCGATTTTTCCCGGCCGGGCGATATCGAAGTGTTCATCGACGAGGAAGGATTGTCCTTCATCGAGCGAAAGATGGCCGGCAAGGGCTACCTCGATGGCAAGGAGATGGCGTCGAGTTTCCGTATGCTGCGCCCGAACAGCCTGATCTGGAACTATTGGGTCGGCAATTACCTGCTTGGCGAAACGCCGATGGCCTTCGATGTGCTGTATTGGAACATGGACACCACGCGCATGCCGGAAAAAATGCACCGCTTCTACCTGCGCGAGCTGTACTGGAAGAACAAGCTGGTCGAGCCGGACGCGCTCAAGGTGGCCGGCCAGCCGATCAATCTGGGCAAAATCACGCAACCGATCTACATGGTGAGCACCGAGGAAGACCACATCGCGCCATGGAAGCAGACTTTTTCGCTGGCGCATCGCACGGGCGGACCGCTAAAATTCACGCTTTCCTCCTCCGGCCACATCATCGGCGTGATCAATCCGCCGGGCCCCAAGTGCAAGCGCACTTACTGGCAGGGTGATGCGCAGCCGGGTGAAAATGCCGAGGAATGGTTGGCGCGGCAGCAGAATGTGGCGGGTTCCTGGTGGACCAACTGGGCTGAGTGGCTGCGTGAATATTCCGGTTCGCAGGTCAAGCCCAAGCTCTCCAGCCGGGCCCATCCGAATCACGCGCCGGCGCCCGGGAAATATGTGCTTGAATAGAAAGTGCAAATCCGACAAAACCGCTGAAGGCTGGTATGCTTCAGCGGTTTTTGTATGGTAAGTGCAAATGCTACGGATTTGGGTTGTCTGGAAGCAGTGCGATCCGGGATAATGCGCGCTCTTTCAGTGGGTTGAGTGTGTTTCCTGCGCCAGACTGGTTGTATTCACTAGATTAAAGAGTTTTCGAAAAAGGATAGTTTGCATGGCCTCGCGTACCGATCTTGCCAACGCCATCCGCGCCCTTGCGATGGATGCCGTTCAGAAAGCCAATTCCGGCCACCCCGGCATGCCCATGGGCATGGCGGAAATCGCTTTGGCGCTGTGGGGCCACAACCATTATCGCCACAATCCGGCCAATCCGCATTGGGCCAACCGCGACCGTTTCGTGATCTCCAACGGTCACGGATCGATGCTGCACTACGCCTTGCTGCATCTGAGCGGCTATGACCTTTCCATCGAAGATATCAAGCAGTTCCGCCAGTTCCATTCGCGCACGCCGGGTCACCCGGAAGTGGGTTATACCGCCGGTATTGAAACCACCACCGGCCCGCTCGGTCAAGGGATCAGCAATGCAGTGGGCATGGCACTGGCCGAAAAATTGCTGGCCAAGGAATTCAATCGCCCGGGGCATGACATTGTTGACCACAACACCTGGGTATTCCTGGGCGATGGCTGCCTGATGGAAGGGATTTCGCACGAAGCTTGCGCGCTGGCCGGTACCTGGGGCCTGGGCAAGCTCACCGCGTTCTGGGATGACAACGGCATTTCCATCGATGGCCACGTGGAAGGCTGGTTCACTGACGATACGCCCAAGCGTTTCGAAGCTTATGGCTGGCATGTGATCCGCGATGTCGACGGGCACGATGTCGACGCCGTGAATGCTGCCATCGAATTGGCCAAGGCCGAAACCGGCAGGCCTTCGCTGCTCTGCTGCAAGACCGTGATCGGCAAGGGTTCGCCCAACAAGGCCGGTACCCATGACAGCCACGGCGCGCCGCTGGGCGCCGATGAAATTGCAGCCACGCGTGCCGCGATTGGCTGGAATCATCCTCCGTTCGAAATTCCGGCCGAGGTGTACACCGATTGGAACAAGAAGGCACTGGGCGCCGTTCTGGAGATGACCTGGAACCAGAAGTTTGCCGCCTATGCCGCCGCTTTCCCTGAGCAGGCCGCCGAATTCAAGCGCCGCATGGCGGGCGAGTTGCCTGCCGGCTTCGCTGAGGCGGTAGAAAAGGCGATTGCCGAAACCAATGCCAAAGCCGAAACCATTGCTACCCGCAAGGCTTCGCAGAATGCAATCAATCTGTTGGCGCCGCAGTTGCCGGAGTTTCTGGGTGGTTCCGCCGATTTGACCGGCTCTAACCTGACCAACTGGAAGGGTTGCACCTCGCTGACCAAGGACGGTGGCAACTATATTTCCTACGGCGTGCGCGAATTCGGCATGGCCGCAATCATGAACGGCCTGTGCCTGCACGGCGGCTTGCGTCCGTTTGGCGGCACCTTCCTGGTGTTCTCGGAATACGCCCGCAATGCTCTGCGCATGGCTGCGCTGATGAAGACCAACAACATCTTCGTCTTCACCCACGATTCGATTGGTTTGGGCGAAGACGGTCCGACCCACCAACCGGTGGAACAGACCGCCACGCTGCGCTACATCCCGAACATGAATGTGTGGCGGCCGGCCGATACGGTCGAGTCGTTGGTGGCCTGGGCGCATGCCGTCGAGCAGTCGGCAACACCCTCCTCCCTGATCTTTACCCGCCAGAACCTGCAGTTCCAGACGCGTAGCGAAGAACAGATTGCTGCGATCCGCAAGGGTGGTTATGTCCTGCGCGATTGCGCGGGTGCCCCGCAGCTGGTGTTGATTGCTACCGGCTCGGAAGTCGATCTGGCGGTCAAGGCGGCCGAACAACTGGCTCTTGAGGGTGTGCAGGTGCGCGTGGTTTCCATGCCGTGTACCAATGTCTTTGACAAGCAGGATGCCGCCTACAAGGCATCGGTGCTGCCGCAGGGCGTGAAGCGCCTGGCCATCGAGGCCGGTCATCCGGACTTCTGGTACAAGTATGTCGGCCTGGAAGGCGATGTGATCGGCATCGACCGCTTTGGCGAATCGGCGCCGGCCGGGCTGCTGTTCAAACATTTTGGCTTTACCGCCGAAAATGTCGTGGTCCGTGCCAAGGCACTGCTGTAAACGGTACGCGCGCCAGAACGCCGCCCGGTTCTCCGGGCGGCGTTTTTTTTAGTCAGTGCCTTATCCTTGGGTGCCGGGCTCAGTAATCGGGCCATGCTGGCAAGGTGCGGAAAATGCAACGCAGGCGCATTGGAGGCTCCGGATATAAGAGTTGATTCAGGCAAGAATATGCTGAATGGCATGACTGTTTTTGCCATGACGCAAACCCTTGCCGCCTTGGCGCTGGTCTGCTGCAGGGCCTGTGCTAAACTCCGTGTGAATATTTCCGCCGGGGGCATGCCCCCTTTCTACATTCATGCAAAGGAGTAAACCATGGCGTTTCGCAAAATGACCGATCTCGCGCTGGCCGGCAAGAAAGTGCTGATCCGTGCCGATCTCAACGTACCGGTTGCTGACGGCAAGATTGGCGATGACACCCGTATCCGCGCCAGCATGCCGACCATTGAAGCCGCACTGAAGGCCGGCGCTGCCGTGATCGTCATGTCGCACCTCGGTCGCCCGACCGAAGGCGAATTCAAGCCGGAAGACTCGCTGGCGCCGGTTGCCGCGCGCATGTCCGAGTTGCTGGGCAAGGAAGTGAAAGTGATCGCCAACTGGGAAGGGTACCAGGCCAAGGTTGGCGAAGTGGTCGTGCTTGAAAACGTGCGCGTCAACAAGGGCGAAAAGAAAAACAGCGACGAACTCGGCCAGAAGTACGCCGCGCTGTGCGATGTTTTCCTGAACGATGCTTTTGGTACCGCACACCGCGCCGAAGCATCGACCCATGCCGTGGCCAAGTTCGCCAAGGAAGCCGGCGCTGGCTTGCTGATGGCCGCTGAACTTGACGCACTGGGCAAGGCGCTCAAGGCCCCGGCCAAGCCGCTGGTTGCCATCGTCGCCGGTTCCAAGGTTTCGACCAAGCTGACCATTCTTGATTCGCTCGCCGACAAGGTCGATCAGCTGATCGTCGGTGGTGGTATTGCCAATACCTTCCTGCTGGCCGAAGGCAAGCAAGTGGGCAAGTCGCTGGCCGAAGCCGATCTCGTAGACAATGCCAAGGCCGTGATCGCCAAGATCCGTGCCCGTGGCGGCGATGTGCCGCTGCCGACCGATGTGGTTGTCGGCAAGAAATTCGGTGCTGACGAACCTGCCGTGGCCAAACAATTGGCCGAAGTGACTGCGGACGACATGATCTTCGACATCGGCCCGGATTCTGCCGCCAAGCTCGCAGAAATCCTTAAGACCGCCGGCACTATCGTCTGGAACGGTCCGGTGGGCGTGTTCGAATTCGACCAGTTCGGCAAGGGAACGGAGGCGATTGCCCGTGCCATTGCCGCTTCGAGCGGTTTCTCGATTGCTGGCGGTGGCGATACCCTGGCTGCGGTGGCCAAGTATGGCATCACCGATCAGGTCAGTTACATCTCGACCGGCGGCGGTGCTTTCCTTGAATTCCTGGAAGGCAAGGTGCTGCCGGCAGTGGAAATCCTGGAGCAACGCGCTGCCTGATTGACCGGTTTCCTGCCGTAAAAAATGACGCCCGGTGCAAATCGGGCGTCTTTTTTCATGGTAGAACTGGTATTCTGTGCCAATATGTAGTCTGGTGATGCGAACAACAAAACCGCCTTTCGCATCCGGTGTTTTTATATCCCCCATTGATTTTAATGAGATTTTTCAAATGAGGTAACCGATGGTGCGACTGGTATTATAGGGTTTACCCTATTAGGGAAAACCCTTATTGAGGGCGCCTGAGGGCGGCCAATACAGTGCCGCCACATTTAGAAAATACAGCCTTTCCGGAGAGCACGTCATGCCATTAGTTTCCCTTCGCCAAGTCCTCGATCACGCTGCTGAAAATGGCTATGGCGTACCGGCATTCAATGTCAACAACCTGGAACAAATCCAGGCAATCTTGCAAGCCGCTGATGCGACCAGTAGCCCGGTCATCCTGCAGGCTTCCGCTGGTGCGCGCAAATATGCAGGTGAACAATTTCTCAAGAGCCTGATCGAAGGTGCGCTGGCAAGTTACCCGCATCTGCCGGTGGTGATGCATCAGGATCATGCCGTCAGCCCTGCGGTCTGTGTTTCCGCGATTCGCCTGGGCTTTTCCAGCGTCATGATGGATGGTTCGCTGCGCGAAGACGGCAAGACCCCGTCCGATTTTGAATACAACATCAACGTATCCCGCGAGGTGGTGAAGCTGGCGCATGCGTGCGGCGTTTCAGTCGAGGGCGAGCTGGGCTGTCTGGGCAGCCTGGAAACGGGTCATGGCGAAGCAGAGGATGGCATCGGTTCCAATCGCGCGCTGAGCCGTGATGAGCTGCTGACCGATCCCGCACAGGCCAAGGCCTTTGTTGAAGCGACCGGCGTCGATGCGCTGGCGATTGCCATCGGTACCAGCCACGGTGCGTACAAGTTCACCTCCCCCCCTACCGGCGAGGTGCTGGCGATTGACCGTGTGCGCGAAATCCATGAATCCATCCCGAATACCCATCTGGTAATGCATGGCGCTTCCAGTGTTCCGCAAAATCTGCAGGATGTGATTCGCGAGTTCGGCGGGGTGCTGAAGCCGACTTGGGGCGTGCCGGTGGAAGAGATCCAGCGCGCAATCCGTTTTGGCGTGCGCAAGATCAATGTCGATACCGATTTGCGCTTGGCCATGACCGGCGCAATCCGCAAAGCCTTGGCAGAACATACTGCCGATTTTGATCCGCGTACCTACCTGCGCCCGGCCATCGCCGCCATGCGTGCCGTGTGCGAGGCGCGCTATAACGCGTTCGGTGCCGCAGGTCAAGCAGAAAAAATTAAGGCGGTTCCGCTGGAAAAGATGGTGTCAAAGTATAAGTAGCAGGTAATATAGCGACTACAAGAAAACTCTCCGAAAAGGGGAGGAGGAGAAAGGGCGGACCGCAAGGTTCGCCCTTTATTTTTGCTTTTGAGCTAGGCCGATGGGTTCCTTCCAGATGGCTGAAGCTACGACTTCTGCCTTTGTTCGGCTGCGGCCTTGAACAGCGCTAGCGCCTGGCTGCGCTGGCTGGCGTGATCGACGATGGGCAAGGGGATATCGGTGCCAAGCTTGACCTGCGCCGCAGCCAATTCCAGCGGTTTTGCCAACCAGGGCGCATGGATCGCCGAAGCCGGTAGCGCATTGAGTTCCGGGCAATAGCGACGGATGAAGTGCCCTGCCGGATCGAATCTTTCGGATTGGGTCACCGGATTGAAAATGCGAAACCAAGGCTGCGCATCACACCCAACCGAAGCTGCCCACTGCCAGCCGCCATTGTTGCTGGCCAGATCGTAATCGAGCAGTTGTTGCGCGAAATACCGTTCCCCCCAGCGCCAGTCGATCAGCAGGTCTTTGACCAGGAAGCTGGCCGTGATCATGCGTAAACGGTTATGCATGTAACCGGTCTGGTTGAGCTGGCGCATGCCGGCATCGACCAGTGGGTAGCCGGTTTGCCCGGAGCACCAGGCGGCGAACCAGTCCAGATTGTTGCTAAATGGCAGGTGGTCGAACTCGGGCCGAAAAGTGTGTTCGACCAGATCGGGGCGATGCCAGAGCAATTGCTGGTAGAACTCGCGCCAGCACAACTCCTTCAGCCAGCATTCGGCGCCCGGGCTGTCATCGCGCAAGGCCAGGCGCACCAGCGCCCGGATCGAAACCGTGCCAAAGCGCAGGTGGGGGCCAAGGTAGGAAACGCCTTTTTTGCCCGGAAAATCACGCAGAACCTGGTAGTGGGCAAGGCGCTCGGCAAATTCGTCAAGCAAGGTGGCGCCGCCGCGCATGCCGGCCACTATCGTTCGCGCTCCTGCTTCCGGTTCAAAACCCAACTCTGCAGGGGAGGGCAAGGATTCGGATGGGAGAGTGGCCAAGCGCTGCCGGTATGGAGCAATTGGATATTCTGCGCTGTCGATCTGCGAGAGTCTGGCGCGCCAGCGGCGCCAGTACGGTGTGAATACGCTGAACGGACCGCCTGCCTGGGTCAGAATCTCGTCGCGCTCGAAAATTACCTGATCTTTGCAGTCCTGCCAGTCGATGCCGTCATCGGCGAGCTGCTGGGCGACTGTCTGATCGCGGGCAATGGCCACAGGCTCGTAATCGCGATTGGCATACACGCAACGCACGGCATACTGCCGGGCCAAGCGCGGGATTTCTTCGCGCGGATCGCCCACGCGCACGACCAGATCGCTGCCCTGGGCCTGAAGGTCTTCCTTGATTTGCGCCAGACAATCCAGGATGAAGGGGATGCGCCGGTCATTGCGCGGCAACGGGTCCAGGATTTTGCGATCCAGGATAAACGCCGGCACTACCCGCTCATGCCGGATGAGCGCGGTGGCCAGCGCAGCGTGGTCGGAGAGGCGCAGATCGCGCCGAAGCCAAACGAGAGCGGTTGTCATTGGATCATGGTACAACGACGGCAGGTGAAGATGGTATTCACCGGTTCCTGTGCGATAATCAGGGCATGGAAATGAATCTCTCTCGCCAATTTTTGATTGCGATGCCCAATCTGGCCGACCCGATTTTTTCACGGTCGCTCGCCTTCGTATGCGAACACAGCGAACGCGGGGCCATGGGCATTATCGTCAATCGCCCGCTGGGCATGACCCTCTCTTCCCTGTTCGAGCAGATCGATATCGAACTGCATCGCCCGGAAGTGGCCGATCTGGGAGTCTGCTTCGGCGGGCCGGTGCAGACCGACCGCGGGTTCGTGCTGCATGAACCGCTGGGCTCCTGGCAATCTACCTTGTCGGTCTCCGATGAGCTGGGCCTGACGACCTCGAAAGATATTTTGCTGGCAGTGGGCGAGGGCGGGGGGCCGGAGCGGCTGTTCGTCACGCTCGGCTACGCGGGTTGGGAGGCTGGCCAGCTTGAGAACGAAATTGCCCAGAATTCCTGGTTGACGGTCGAGGCTGACACCAAGATCATTTTTGATTTCCCGCCCGAAGAGCGTTATGACGCTGCGCTCGCCTTGCTCGGCATCGACATGGCCATGCTGTCCGAGGATGCCGGTCACGCATGAGCACGGTGCTCGCGTTCGATTTTGGCGAAGCGCGCATCGGCGTGGCGGTCGGCACGACGGAGCTGGCCATTCCCCACCCGGTTGAAACCATTGCCTTTGACGACAACGAGCGCCGCTTTGCCCGCATCGGCGAGCTGATCGGTGAGTGGCAGCCGCAACGGCTGGTTGTCGGCCTGCCGACGCACATGGATGGCAGCGAGCACGAACTTTCGCGTCTGGCGCGCAAATTTGCCAACCGGCTGAATGGCCGCTTCAACCTGCCGGTCGATCTGGTGGACGAGCGGCTCAGCTCCGCAGCGGCATCCGATGCGTTGAACGAAACCGGGCTGCGCGGACGCAAGCAGAAGCCGGCGCTAGACCAAGTGGCGGCGATGCAAATCCTGCAAGGCTGGTTCGATTCCGGGATGACGCCGCAATAAGCCTGCCGGTACAATTCGCCCATCCATCCGACAGCCACGTTCCAGCGAGGAAATCCCATGCAATTCCACGGTTCGCACATTCTTTCGGTCGAGCAGTTCGGCCTAGCCGATCTTTCCGTCCTGTTCCAGACCGCCGCCAAGCTCGAACCTGTCGCCCGGGGCGAGCTGGCCTGCGATGTGCTCGACGGCGCGCTGCTGGGCAACCTGTTCTTCGAGCCGAGTACCCGTACCCGGATGAGTTTCGATGCGGCGTTCTGTCGTTTGGGCGGCCGTGTGTGCGATACCACCGGTTTCCAGTTTTCCTCGATGGCCAAGGGCGAATCCAACCATGACGCCAGCCGCGTGATCAGTGGCTATGTCGACATCATGGTGGTACGTCACCCGCAGATGGGCAGCGTGAAGGAATTCGCCGATGCCTCGCTGGTGCCGGTGATCAATGCCGGCGATGGCCCGGGCGAACACCCGAGCCAGGCGCTGCTCGATCTTTACACCATGCTCAAGGAGCTAAATCGCGATCTGAACACCATCAACGGCCTGAAGGTGGCGATGGTTGGCGATCTGCGCTTTGGCCGCACCGTGCATTCGCTGGCGAAGCTCCTGTCGCTGTTCAAGGATATCCACTTCAGTTTCGTTTCTCCGGCGGAGCTCAAGATGCCGGCCTACGTCGTCGATTTCCTGCGTGCGCGTGGCCATACCGTGAAGGAAACCACGGACATGATCGCGGGCGTGGCCAATTCGGACGTGATTTACGCAACCCGCATCCAGGAAGAGCGTTTCGAGAGCATCGACGAAGCCCAGCGCTTCAAGGGCAGCTATGCGATCAACAGCGCCTTCTTCGACCGCTACTGCGATTCGCACGCGATCCTGATGCACCCGCTGCCGCGCGACAACCGCTCGGAATCGTGCGAACTGAACAACGACCTGAACAGCCATCCGCAACTTGCGATTTTCCGCCAGACCGACAACGGCCTGGTCGTGCGCATGGCAATGTTTGCGCTGGTGATGGGCGTGGAAAAGGATATCGAAACCACCTTCCGGCCGGTGCGCTTCCAGAAGAAACTGATCGGCGCATAAAAAGGCGCAAAGGAATGCAAACTCTTCTGGCCAAATCGGCAAGGCTTGGGTAGAATTCGCAGCCTTGTTTGGGGGTATAGCTCAGCTGGGAGAGCGCTTGCATGGCATGCAAGAGGTCAGCGGTTCGATCCCGCTTACCTCCACCAAAAATATAAAAAGCCGCGTTTAAAACGCGGCTTTTTTTTGGCCGTTACCGTCAAGGTAAGTTCCGGGAATGGCACGCTCGAGCAAGCTCGACCGAGTGACCCGTGGGCTGCAATTCTCGGCCTTCTTTTAATTGATTTCCGCCATCCCCGTTTCCTCCCTCCGGAGGAAGGGCCTCGCTAACGCTCGATTTGTTGCAGGCAAAGAGGTGTCGCCAAGTAGAAAAGCCGCGTTTCAAAACGCGGCTTTTTCATTATCTACTTCAGCAGTGTTTCAGCAAAAAACTTCGATATTGTCGATCAGGCGCGTGCTGCCGATGCGGGCGGCGATCAGGATCACCAGGCGGTGATCGGTGTGCGTGGCGGGCTTCAGGTTATCGGCGTTGCGGGTTTCCACATAGTCGACTTGCCAGCCGCGCGCGGTCAGATCGTCGCTGGTTTGCTGCGCCAGCGTGGCGTGGTCGCGTTCGCCGGCCAGGATCGCCGTCTTCATGCGCGAGAGATGGTAATAAAGGCGCGGTGCCTCGGCACGTTGTTCCGGGGTCAGGTAACCGTTGCGCGACGACAGCGCCAGGCCATCCTCGGCGCGGCCGGTATCGACCGGGACAATCTCGATCGGCATGTTCAGATCGTCGACCATGCTCTTGATGATGAAGAGCTGCTGGTAATCCTTCTTGCCGAAGCAGGCCACGTCGGCGCCGACGATATTGAACAGCTTGGTGACGACGGTGGCGACGCCGCGGAAATGTCCGGGGCGGAACGCGCCGCACAGCTCGTCCTGGATCGCCGGCGGTTCGACCTTGTATTGCTGCACCACGCGCGGATACAGCTCTTTTTCATCGGGCGCGAAAACGATCTCGGCGCCTTCCTGTTCCAGCAGCGCGGCATCGGCCTGCAGCGTGCGCGGGTAGCGGTCGAAATCCTCGCCCTGGCCGAATTGCAGGCGGTTGACGAAGATGCTGACCGCGACGTGATCGGCATGCTTTCTGGCTTCGCGTACTAGCGCCATATGGCCGGCATGCAGGTTGCCCATGGTCGGCACGAAAGCGACCTTGCCGACGCTCTTGCGCCAGGCGCGCAGTTCTTCAATGGTGTGGATGATTTGCATGGCTGAGAGTAGGGAGTTGTCAGTAGGGAATGGCAAATACGGGAAAATGGGAGGGGGATTATCTGTGTCCCGCTCCCTGTTTCCGGCTTAGTAGGCGTGTTCCATCGTGGGGAATTCGCCGGATTTGACCGCCAGTACATAGGCTTCGATCGCGGCCTGGATGCTCGGGCTGCCTTCCATGAAATTGCGCAGGAAGCGTTTCTTGCCGGGAACGAGACCGAGCATGTCGTGCAGGACCAGTACCTGGCCGTCGACATCCGGTCCGGCGCCGATGCCGATGGTCGGCACCTGAATCGCCGCGGTGACCTGCTTGGCCACGGCGGCGGGAACCAGCTCCATCAGCACCAGCGATGCGCCGGCTTGTTCCAGGGTCTGGGCTTCTTGAATCAGGCGGCGTGCGCTGTCTTCGGTCTTGCCCTGGATCTTGTAGCCGCCATACACGTTGACCGACTGCGGCTGCAGGCCGATGTGCGCGCAGACCGGAATGCCGCGCTGGGTCAGGAAGCGCACGGTTTGCGCCATCTCCTCGCCGCCTTCGATCTTGACCATTTCGGCACCGGCCGCCATCAGGCGCGCGGCGTTCTCGAAGGTTTTTTCCGGGCTGACCTGCGAGCTGCCGAACGGCATGTCGGCCAGCACCAGTGCCGAACCGGCGCCGCGTGCCACGCAGCGGGTGTGGTAGAGCATGTCGTCCATGCTGACCGGCAAGGTCGAGCTGTAGCCTTCGATGACATTGCCGAGCGAATCGCCGATCAGCAGGATGTCCACGCCGGCAGCGGCCTCGACCGTGGCAAAGGTGGCGTCGTAACAGGTCAGCATGGCGATCTTGCGGCTTTCCTGCTTCATTTTGTGCAAGGTGGAGAGCGTTATTTTCATGGTGGGGTATCCATGGGATTGCTGGGGTTGGGCGCTTGTGGCGCCGTAGACAGGGGTCGACATCAGAGTGGCAATCGTTTCAGTGATTGATCGGCCACGGCCGCGAGCAGGGCTTTGGCCGGGCCTTGACCGGGAATAATGACATCCGGGGCGATTTCGGTCAGCGGCACCAGCACAAATGCGCGTTCGTGCATGCGCGGATGCGGCACGATCAGTTCCTTCTCGTTGATACGATGATCACCATAGAGGACCAAGTCCAGATCGATGGTGCGCGGACCGTTGGGAATGCTGCGCTCGCGCCCCAATGCACTTTCGATGGCCAGCAGCGCTTCGAGCAGTTCGTGCGCGGAGAGTTCCGTGCTGATTTCCACGACGGCATTGATGAAATCGGGCTGGTCGGCGTAGCCAACCGGGGCGGTGCAATAAAAACTGGAGCTCTTGAGCAGCCGGGTATGCGGCAGCAGGCAGATCAGCGCAATCGCCCGGCGCACCTGCTTGGTGGGCTGGGCAATATTGGCGCCGAGCGCGATAAAAACCTGCACGGCCAATGGCTTACTCTCCTGATGCGGCCGATTTCTGGGCCGATGGCTTGCGCCGACGCTTGCGCTTGGCCGGATCGGTGGCCGCTTGTTTGGGCGTAGCGCGGGCAATCAGCGCCGAGCGCGATTGTTCGTCGCCATACTGGAATTCGTGCCACCACTGCGCCAGTTCCTTGTCGACCAGCCCGCATTCGGCGCGCAACACCAGAAAATCGTAGGCGGCGCGGAAGCGTTGTTGTTCCACCAGGCGGAATGGCCGGTTGCCGCTGCGCTGCTCGAAGCGTGGCTGCAACAGCCAGATTTCCTTCATGGCGGCGCCGTAGCGGTTCGGGATCGCCAGACGTTTTTCCACGGTGTTTTCGATGCCGTTCATGGCGTCGACCAGCGCGGGAATCGGGTTCTGGCCGGTAGCCTGGCGCGCCAGCCAGTCGGCTTCGACTTCGTGCCAGAGCAGCGCGGCGAACAGAAAGCCGGCCGAAACCGGTTTGTCCTCGGCCAGACGCTGGTCGGTATTTTCCAGTGCCAGCTTGAGGAAATTCTTGGCTTGCGGCCGGGCCAGCACGATATCCAGCACCGGGAACAATTCGCGGTGCAGGCCTTCGGCGCGCAACGACATCAGGCAATCCCAGGCGCGGCCGGAGAGCAGCAGCTTCATCATCTCGTCGAACAGACGCGCGGACGGGATGTTGCCCAGCAATTTGGCCAGGCTGGCAATCGGCTTCTGCGTGGCCGGCGCGATGCCGAGTCCGAGCTTGGCGGCAAGGCGGATCGCGCGCAGCATGCGCACCGGGTCTTCGCGGTAGCGCAGGTCCGGATCGCCGATCATGGTCAGGCGCTTAGCTTCGATATCCTCGATACCGTGGTGGAAGTCGAGAATTTCTTCGCTGGTCGGGTCGTAGTACAGCGCGTTGATGGTGAAGTCGCGGCGCAGCGCGTCCTCTTCCAGCGTGCCATAGACATTGTCGCGGATGATGCGGCCGGTGTCGTCGGTCGGGGCGTCGGACGAACCGCGGAAGGTGGTCACTTCGATGACTTCTTCGCCGTGTTTGTCGTAAAACGGAACGTGCACGATGCGGAAGCGTTTGCCGATGATGCGCGAGCGGTGGAACACATGGCGCACCTGTTCGGGCGTGGCGCTGGTGGCAACGTCGAAATCTTTGGGCGATTTGCCCAGCAGCAGGTCGCGCACCGCGCCGCCGACCACGTAGGCCTCGAAGCCTGCGTCCTGCAACCGGTCGCAAACCTTGAGTGCGGCGGAATGGATATGGTCGCGACGGATGCCATAATGCTTGGCATGCAGGATTTTTTTGCCGGGGCGGCGCAGGACTTTTCCGATCAATTTGCGAATCATCTTAGGCGGGCAATAAGGAATTGGATCATCGAAAGGCGGGATTATACCCCCGAGGCGGAAGAGATCGGCGTTCGTGTGAAACTTCCTGCCCTGGTCGTTGACCAAGCTCCCTTATAATCGATGTTTTGCAGCATCCTTTACCCTCTTCCCCCCAAAAGCCAGATCGCCGCCATGAATCTTCGCCACTCCCTGTTTGCCATTTTTCTGATCCCCGTGCTCGCGCAGGCCGAGGCGCCGCCGGCTCCGCCACTGGCAGCCAAGGCCTGGCTGTTGCTCGATCAGCAAAGTGGCATGATTTTGAATGCTAAGGATCCGGATACCCGGGTCGAGCCGGCATCGCTGACCAAGCTGATGACCGCCTATCTCACCTTCAAGGCGGTCAAGGCCGGAAAAATCAAGCTCGACCAGCAATTCACCGTGTCGATGCGCGGTTACAAGGTCGGCGGGTCGACCATGTTCCTGGAGCCGACCATGCCGGCCAAGGTCGATGACCTGATCAAGGGCATGATCGTGGTTTCCGGCAACGATGCCTGCGTGACGCTGGCCGAAGCGATTGCCGGCAGCGAGGAAGTGTTCGCGCAGATGATGACGGCCGAAGCCAAGCGCCTGGGTATGAATCAGACCAATTTCAAGAACAGCGCCGGCCTGCCCGATCCCGACCACTATACTTCGGTCGCCGATCTGGCCAAGCTCTCCGCCGCGATCATTCGCGATTACCCGGAGTTCTACCCGATCTATTCGATGAAGTCGTTCACCTACAACAATGGCCGCAAGACCACGACCCAGCCCAATCGCAACCTGCTGCTCTATCGCGATGCGTTTGTCGACGGCATGAAGACCGGCCACACCGCCAGCGCCGGGTACAACCTGATCGCTTCGACCAAGCGCGAAAACCGCCGACTGGTCTCGGTGGTGGTGGGTACGAGCGGCGAGGAAGTGCGCGCGCAGGAATCGGCCAAGCTGTTGAACTGGGGCGTGCAATTCTTCGAGGCGCCCAAGCTCGCGGTGGCCAACCAGTCCCTGGCGACGCCCCGGGTCTGGAAGGGCGCGGCGGAGCAGGTATCGGTGGGCTTTCTGGCCGATCGCTATGTGACCCTCGGCCGCGGCGAAGCCCAAGGCTTGAAGCGGGACCTTACCCTGAACGAACCGCTGATCGCGCCGATCAAGCGCGGCCAGACCGTGGGCACGGTGAAATACAGCCTGAACGGCAAGCCGATGGCTGAATATCCGCTGCTGGCCTTGCAGGATGTCGGCGAGGCCGGTTTCTTTGGCCGGTTGCTGGATACGATCAAGCTATGGTTCAAGTAAGCGCCACGCTGGATGAGTTACTGCGGGATGGCGCTCGTACCTATTGATGGGAGGGCTGCATGCTGATTCCTGATTGCCTTGCCTACCTGAATGGCTGCTATGCGCCGCTGGCCGGGCTGCAGGTTTCGGTCATGGATCGCGGCTTTCTGTTTGGCGACGGCGTTTACGAGCTGATCCCGGTCTATGACCGCCAGCCGTTTCGCTTGGTCGATCATTTGCGCCGCCTGGGCCGCAGCCTGGCGGCGGTGGAAATTCCCGATCCGCACCCGCAAGACGAGTGGAAACGCATCGTCAGCCGGATCATCGCGGCCCAGGATTTTGTCGATCAATCGGTTTACCTGCAGGTGACGCGCGGCCCGGCCTGGCCGCGCAGCCATACTTTCCCGAGCGAGGTCCAACCGACGGTTTTTGTCTATGCCGAGCCGCTGTTGCCACCTGCGCCCGAACTGGTCTTGCACGGTGTGGCGGCGGTTTCGGCGGACGATATCCGCTGGAGCCGCTGCAATATCAAGACCTGTTCGCTGATCGCCAACGTGCTGCTCAAGCAGAAGGCGGTCGAGGCCGGTGCGGCCGAGGTGATCCTGCTGCGCGATGGCTGGCTGATCGAAGGCGGGGCGAGCAATGTGTTTGTTGTCCGTGCCGGCGTGATCCAGGCGCCGCCACCGTCGGAGCGCATGCTGACCGGTATCACTTACGACGTGGTGCAGGAGCTGGCCGCTGCGCACGGCTTGCCGCTGGTCTTGTGCGAAATTTCCGAAGCTGATCTGCGTAGCGCTGACGAAGTGTGGATCACGTCCTCCAGCAAGGAAATTCTCGCCGTGGTGGAACTTGACGGGCGGCCGGTTGGAAATGGCGTGCCCGGCCCCATCTATCGCCGCATGAATGATTTTTATCAGGCGTTCAAGGTCGCGAAAATGCGCCCTGTTCGCTGAACCACAAGAAGCCACCATGAACCCGACCCCCAAACTCGAAGACTTGCTGCAGTTCCCCGCGCTGATCCCGGTCAAGGCCGTCAGCCACAAGGGTGTGGCCGAAGAAGTCTTCCGCCTGGAACTCGTCGACTTGACCGCCCGGCTGGTGCCCGGTTTTACGATTGAGCTGATCTCGATCCGTGCCAGCAGCAGCGGCAATTATTATGCGGCCACGCTCTTGGCCACTTTTCACACCATTGATCAGTTCCACGCGCTGGATGCGGCGTTGAAGACACATCCGTTGGTGAGGATGGTGCTGTGAACGCCCGGGAGTGGGGAGTGGCGAGCGGGGAGTGGGAACGTGCTGCGAATGTGCTGTTGCATCCCCCCATTCCCCACTCACCACTCACCATCAAGCCATTGGGGCTGGCCGAATACGTCCCCACCTGGCAGGCGATGCAGGAATTCACCGCCGCGCGCGGTGAAACCACGCCGGACGAGCTGTGGCTGCTCGAGCACCCGCCGGTCTACACGCAGGGCCAGGCCGGCAAGCCGGAACATGTACTCAACCCGGGCGCTATTCCGATCGTGCAGATCGATCGCGGCGGGCAGGTGACCTATCACGGCCCGGGCCAGCTGGTCGCCTATCTGCTGCTCGATCTGAAGCGCCACAAGCTGGGTGTGCGCGAACTGGTGCGCAAGCTGGAACAGAGCGTGATCGATGTGCTGGCCCAATATGATGTCGCGGCCTACGGCAAGGTCGATGCGCCCGGCGTTTATGTGATGCGCGACGGCGTCGAGGCCAAGATCGCTGCGCTGGGCCTGCGTATTCGTAACGGCTGCAGTTACCACGGCCTGTCGTTCAACGTGAACATGGATCTGGAACCATTCAGCCGCATCAATCCGTGCGGCTATGCGGGGCTGCAGGTCACCCAGCTGGCCGATTATGGTTTTATTGACGAGACACCTGCCCGTGTCGCCGTTAAACTATCGAGAAGCATTCTCAACAATCTTGGATTGAAGGCGGTCGTCGACGCTTGATTCGCAGCGAATGGCTTCATCCTTTCATGACTGACGGACCCAACCCCGTCCCCGATTGGCAGCAGACAGGAACGAACAATGACAGCAGAAAACAAGCCCGCCGGCGTGGTCGCAGGTGAAAAGCTCAAGGGCGAAGCCAAGACCGCGCGTATCCCGATCAAGGTGGTGCCGCTGGAACAGAAGCTGAAAAAACCCGAGTGGATTCGCGTGCAGGCGCCGTCGCTCAATGGCCGCTTCTACGAGATCAAGGAAATCCTGCGCAGCCAGAAGCTGCACACGGTCTGCGAGGAAGCCACCTGTCCGAACATCGGCGAATGCTTTGGCAAGGGCACGGCCACGTTCATGATCATGGGCGACATCTGCACCCGGCGCTGCCCGTTCTGCGATGTCGGTCATGGCCGCCCCAATCCGCTCGATGCGAACGAACCGCAGCACATGGCCGAGACCATCGCCGCGCTCAAGCTCAAGTATGTGGTGATCACCTCGGTCGACCGCGATGACCTGCGCGATGGCGGTGCGCAGCATTTCGTCGACTGCATCACCAAGACGCGCGAGCTCTCGCCTAATACCCAGATCGAAGTGCTGGTTCCGGATTTTCGCGGCCGTGCCGATGTTGCGCTCGACATCTTCGCCACGGGTCTGCCGGACGTGATGAACCACAATCTGGAAACCGTGCCGCGTTTGTACAAGCAGGCCCGCCCCGGCGCCGATTATGCTCACTCGCTGCAGCTGTTGAAGGATTTCAAGGCGCGCTTCCCGCACATCCCGACCAAGTCCGGCATCATGGTTGGCCTGGGAGAGACCGACGAGGAAGTGTACGAACTGCTGCGCGACATGCGTGCGCACGACATCGACATGCTGACGCTGGGCCAGTACCTGCAGCCCTCGAACGGTCACTTGCCGGTGCTGCGCTACGTGCATCCGGACCAGTTCAAGCGCTTCGAGGAATACGCCTACGAAATCGGCTTCAAGCATGCTGCGGTCGGCGCGATGGTGCGCAGTTCTTACCATGCGGATCAGCAGGCGCATCACGCCGGTGTCTAAATAAACAGGCGGCCGAGGCCGCCTTTTTTGATGGGGTGAACAATGAATTACCGCCTATTGGGCAAGACAGGCTTCAAGGTTTCTGAAATCGGTTTAGGTACTTGGCAGGTCGGTGGTACTTGGGGTCAGCCGTTCGATGCGGCGCTGGCCGAGCGCACCTTGCTCGCCGCCATCGATGCGGGCGTGAATTTCATCGATACCGCCGACGTGTACAGCGGCCAGCAGAGCGAACGCGTGGTCGGCAAGGTGGTCAAGGCGCGTCGCGACCAGTTGTTCATTGCCACCAAGGTCGGTCGCCGGCTGAATCCGCATGATGCCGCCGGTTATAACCCACAGAGCATTCGCCGGTTCGTGGAAGAGGCGCTGCAAAACACCGGGCTGGAAACGCTCGATCTGGTGCAGCTGCATTGCCCGCCGACGCCGGTTTATGCCAAGGCCGATGTCTTTGGCGAACTTGCGAAGCTGAAGCAGGAAGGCAAGATCCGCCATTTCGGCGCCAGTGTCGAAAAAGTGGAAGAAGCCTTGCAGGCGATCGAACATGACGGACTGGCCACGATCCAGATCATCTTCAACATGTTCCGCCAGAAACCGATCGAAGCCTTTTTCCCGGCGGCGCAGAAAAGCAATATCGGCGTGATCGTGCGCGTGCCGCTGGCGAGTGGCCTGCTCACCGGCAAGATCAACCGTGAAACGCAATTCGATGCCAAGGATCACCGGCTTTTCAATCGTCAAGGCGAAGCTTTCGACAAGGGCGAGACTTTCTCCGGCGTCGATTTCGAAACAGGTCTGGCTGCGGTTGAGGAACTGAAACAGCATTTCCCGGCCGAGCCGGGTCTTGCTGCCAGTGCGCTGCGCTGGTGTCTGATGTTCGATGCGGTTAGCAGCGTGATTCCGGGCGCCAGTCGTCCGGAGCAGGCTGTGCGCAACATCCAGGCCAGCGCCTTGCCGCCGCTTGGCGCCGCGCAGATGGCCGCGGTGGCCGATATTTACGAGCGGCTGATCAAACCGCAAGTTCACCCTCTCTGGTAGGAATGCAACCCATGTCCGACGCGCTTCCCCGCCACCAGCTTTCCATGACCGTGCTGATGACGCCGGACATGGCCAATTTTTCCGGCAATGTGCATGGCGGCGCGCTGCTGAAGTTGCTGGACCAGGTGGCCTATGCCTGTGCCAGCCGCTATGCCGGCGCCTATGTCGTCACCCTCTCGGTCGACAGGGTGACTTTCAAGCAGCCGATCCATGTCGGCGAGCTGGTGACTTTTCTCGCCAGTGTCAATTACACCGGTCGCACCTCGATGGAAGTCGGCATCAAGGTGGTGGCCGAGGATATCCGCAACAACTCGGTGCGCCATACCAACAGCTGCTTCTTCACCATGGTGGCGATGGGGGACGATGGCAAGCCGGTGCCACTGCCAGCGCTGACACTGGAAAGCGAGGAAGCCCGGCGCCGCTGGCAGGAGGCCGAGGCGCGCCGCGCGCAGCGTTTGAAGTAAGTCTTCTGGCGAGCCAGGATGCGGTTGAAGGGGATTGCAGCCATGCAATCCCCTTGTTTTTTACGCGTCGGGGGTGACACGAGCAAGCAGTGCGGTGTTGTTTCGTGACGGATGGCATCGTGGCAATGCTTTCGCCCGGCTTGAATCCGGGCGACAATAGCAGGATTCGGGCGCGGCAAGCCGAGTGACTTCCCAGGCGACAGAAGCTGGTCGCTAGCGTTCGCTCCCGTTCCCTATCACGGATACCCCCACGGAGCTCTTTCATGACCAACGCACAAGCCACTGAACCGATGACCGAAGCGCAACTCGACGAGCTGGCCCAGTTGCTGGATTCCGATTTGACGCCGGAAGACTGCATGGATCTTTCCATGCTGCAAGGCTATCTCACGGCCGTGCTGGTCGGGCCGGAAATTGCCGATCCCGAGCAATGGCTGGCGCCAATCTGGGGCGAAGGGACACAGGCCGCGCATTTCGCCGCCAAGGCCGAAGCGGGCCGGTTGGTCGAACTGGTGGTGATGCTTTACAACGAGATCGATCAGCAGCTGCAAACCAATCCGGAAGAATATGAACCAGTCCTGTATCTGGACGAAGAAAACGAGCTGCAGATTGCCCGGCCGTGGTGTATGGGCTTCATGTTTGGCGCGGCGCTGAACGAGGCCGCATGGCAACCGTTGCTGGACGACGAGGAATATGGCTCGGCGTTGCTGCCGATCGTGATGTGCGCCGATGAAGAAGGCCGGGCCGAGATGGAAGCCTCGGGCGAGGATCCCAACCAGTTTGAAGATGAAGTGGCCGATGAGTTGCCGGAAATCGTCGCGGTGCTGCAGGAATACTGGGCCCGGCAACGCGCTGAAACCCAGAAGCCCGCACGCGCCAAGGGGCGGCGGCGCTAGGGAGTATAGAACGTGAAGAACCGGATTCTGTTTGTCGAGGATGATCCTGATCTGGCCGAGCTGATTGGCAGTTTCTTGCGCTCTTTCGAGTTTGAAGTGGAATTGAAGCGCGAAGGCTCGTGCGTGATCGAATCCGTTCGTGCCGATCCGCCGGCATTGGTGTTGCTGGATATCATGCTGCCGGGCAAGGACGGCTTGACCGTTTGCCGCGAACTGCGCGAATTTTATACCGGCCCCGTGGTGCTGCTGACCTCGCTCAACAGCGACATGAACCAGATTCTCGGCTTCGAGATCGGCGCCAGCGATTACGTGGTGAAAACCACGCCGCCTTCCGTGCTGCTCGCACGCATCCGCGCGCAGTTGCGCCAGAATCAGGGCGTGCCGACCGGCCCGGCGGCAGCACCGCAGCCGCAGTCCGCGCTCAACTTCGGCAAGCTGGTGATCGACAGCAAGAATCGCACCGCCAGCTATCGCGGCGAGCCCTTGCATTTGTCGACCGGGGACTTCGATCTGCTGTGGGAGCTGGCGAGCCATGCCGGTGAGATCCTGTCGCGCGATCATTTGCTCAAGAAACTGCGCGGTATTGATTACGATGGCATGGATCGCAGCATGGACGTGGCGATTTCGCGCTTGCGCAAGAAGCTGGCCGATGATCCCGAAGATCCGCGTAAAATCAAGACGATACGTCACCGGGGTTATCTCTTTGTCACCGATGTCTGGTGGCAGGAATGAAGCCTGCGCACCACAGCATGCGCCAGGTTTTTCTGCGTTTTTACTTCACCGTGGCAATGGGCTTCCTGTTTGCCGCGCTGCTGATCGGCTCTGCCTACAAGCAGCTCGTGGACCGGGCCAACCAGCGCTATCTGACCGATATTTTTTCCGCCACCATTTCCATCATCGAGCGCGAGCTCGGCGACCTGCCTTTCTCGCTCTGGCATGACGAAGTGCGGCGCATCGCCGGCAGGATACCGGTTCCGGTGCAAGTGGAAATGCTCGATAGCTATCTGCTTTCCCAGGTGAACCAGAAAGCACTGCGCGATGGCGACATCATTCGCCTGTACGATCAGGATCTCTACCTGCATCGCATCCATCAAACCGATGTGATGGTGGTGCTCGGGCCGATTCCGTTTTTGTCGAAAACCGACCAGATCAGCCTTGAAGATATCCTGGCGCTGTTCCTGATGAGCCTGTCGCTCGGCGTTCCCGCCTGGTTGTGGCTGCGCCCGCTCTGGCGCGATCTGCTTGAGTTGACGCAGCAGGGGCGGCGCCTGGGCGAGGGCGATTTCAGCGCTCGCGTTGCCCTGGACGAGAATTCGGCGCTGGCCTTGCTGGGCGGCGCCTTCAATCGCATGGCGCACGATGTCCAGGAGTTGACCAGTTCGCGCCGTGCCATGATCGATGCGATTTCGCATGATTTGCGCACGCCGCTGGCTCGCCTGCGCTATCGGCTGGAGGCGATCAAGTCCGGGGCGGAAGTCGAGCCAGCCATTGCCGCGATCGAGCGGGATATCACCAGTATCGATCAGCTGATCGAAGAGTGGCTGACCTTGTCCAGCCTCGACAAGCCAGAAATGCAGATCGAGCGCCAGCCGCTGGAGATCCTGGCCTGGCTGGAGCGCTTGGTGGCGGAATACACCTTTGAAGGCGGGCCGGTTGACGTGGTCAATGCAACGACGGCCTTGTGCCCGTTGGTCGATGCGGACAGCTACTATCTGGGGCGGGCTATCGGCAATCTGTTGAACAACGCGCTGCGTTATGGCGGCAAACGGGTTCAGCTGACCCTGCTCTGGGCTGCGGATACGGCCACCTTGCATGTCGACGATGATGGCCCGGGTATTCCAGAAAGCGAGCGGGTCCGTTTGTTGTTGCCGTTTGAGCGCCTGGATGCCAGCCGCAATCGCCGCACGGGCGGCTTCGGGCTTGGGCTGGCCATTGTTGCCATGGTGTTGCGCGCGCATGGCGGCGATGTCGCCATCGAGGCTTCGCCACAAGGGGGTGCCCGCGTCACGCTCACTTGGCCCACCCCTTTGCGCGATGCCCGGTTTTATGTAAATTGAGGCTGCCAGCGCCAAATGGGAATGGGTCGCATCTTTTACATAAAGTTACATGCCGCTACCAACCATGCGTCGAATCCTCCCCGCACTCTCCTGATAATGCAGCCACACACAAATTACTTGTGCTCACTCATTTGTTGGGGACGATTTCCATGAAAAAACTGATCGCGATTTTGGTTGCTGGTGTTTTCGCAACTGCCGCTACTTTCACCGTAGCTGCTGATGCTTCCGCTCCGGCTTCCGCTGTGAAGGCTGTCAAGGTTGAAAAGAAGGCCACCAAGAAGGTTAAGGCTTCGGCCGTAGCCTCCAAGGCTCAAGCCGAGAAGAAGGCTTCCGCTGCTGCTTCGGCACCGGCCAAGAAGGCTCAAGCTGACGCATCCGCCGTTGCTTCCAAGCCGGCTGCCAAGAAAGCCAAGAAGGCTGCCAAGGCCAAGGCTTCCGCTGTA
>JAGTRM010000052.1 GCA_018261735.1 Pseudomonadota bacterium | reverse complement strand
TCAGCGCCGATGATAGTGCAGATTGCCTGTGTGAAAGTAGGTCATCGCCAGACTCCCCATAAGAAACCCCCAGCTCAAAAGGCTGGGGGTTTTGTTTTTTACGGCTGCAATGAATCAACGCACAAAAACAAACCCCGGGGAAACCGGGGTTCGTGGCTGGATTTAATCAATCTGCTTTGCAGACATCAATCCAGACGCCTTCCACCAGTTCCCGTAAATCTTGCGGGGCAAGCCGTACAGCGCTGTTGATGCTGCCGGCGGCGGGCAAAATTTCGTCAAAATCCTTGAGCGATTCATCCATAAAAACGGGCAGGTTGGTCGCAAGCCCGAAGGGACATACCCCGCCGACGGGGTGGCCTGTCAGGGTTTCAACTTCTTCGGCCGGCAGCATTCGTCCCTTGCCAAAAGCTTCCTTGAACTTGCGATTGTCGATGCGAGCATCGCCGCGAGCCAGAACCAGAACAATACGATCGGCTAATCGAAATGCTAGCGTTTTGGCGATACGCCCTGGTTCGACGCCATGTGCAGCGGCGGCCAGTTCCACCGTGGCGGTGCTGGTGTCGAGTTCAATAATGGGGATGTCTACGCCTTTTTCTGCAAAAAAGTTGCGAACAGATTCAATACTCATCGGATAAGCCATGTCCTGGTGATGGTGAATCGTCGTCTTCCGCTTCGTGTACGTCAAGACAATTGCCATGGCATTTGGCCCGAATCGGGCAATTGCCCATTGTCGGCAAACAGGAAAGCAGGTCAGATAACGGTTTTTACGGAGAATTGCTGATGAAAACTGTTCTATTGCCATCTGGTGAACGGGTGTCAGCCATGGGGCAGGGCACCTGGTTCATGGGGGAGGATGCCTCATCGCGTGCGGAGGAGATTGCTTCATTGCGCGAGGGGATTGAGTTGGGCTTGGCATTGATCGATACGGCCGAGATGTATGGAGAAGGCGAATCCGAGAAGTTGGTTGGACAAGCAATTGCGGGCTGGCGTGATCAAGTATTTCTGGTCAGCAAGGTGTATCCGCACAATGCCACGCGCAAGGGCACGCTTGCGGCGTGTGAGCGCAGCTTGCGGCGGTTGGGTACTGATTATCTGGACCTGTATTTGTTGCATTGGCGCGGCAGTGTTCCATTTGCGGAAACCCTGGAAGCCCTGGTCGAGCTACGGGCGATGGGCAAGATTCGCCATTTTGGCGTGAGTAACCTCGATCTGGAGGATATGCAGGAATTTTGTGCTGAAACAGCAGGCAACCAGGTGGCAACCAACCAGTTGCTTTACAACCTGACCCGACGCGGCATCGAGTGGGATCTGCTGCCGTGGTGCCGTCAGCAGAGAATCCCGATTATGGCATATTCGCCGATCGAGCAGGCTCGGTTGCTGCGGCATCCCAAGCTGGTGGCGTTGGCGCAGCGGCATGGCTTGACCGCAGCACAAGTTGCGTTGGGTTGGCTGCTGGCCAACGACGACATCATTGCCATACCAAAAAGCGGAAAGCGCAGCCATGTGCGCGAAAATGCTGCAGTGTTGGCCCGGCCGCTCAGTGCCGAAATTCTGGCCGAGTTGGACCAAATTTTTCCTCCACCGCAAAGTTCGCGGCCGCTGGAAATGCTCTAGCGTCAACAGAACCTGACCAAACAGGGAAGGTACCAATGCATTTGATTTTGACCCGGTTTCTGGAATTCACTCTCCAGTGGAGGTAACGGTTGGCAGTAATCCGTTATTCCGGCGGATATAGGGGTTTCCCCTCTAGCGCATTCTAAATATTGCACTACCATGGTGCGCTTGCTGGGGTGGCCAATATATAAAACCTTATTTCGGCCATCCTTCCATAGGCGTTTTACCGAGGGGGATGTCATGAATCTATTGAAAGCATACTTGAGGGTATCGCTCGTCACGCGCATTGTGGTGGGCTTTCTGCTGGGAGCCGGTATCGGCGGCATCCTGTGGTATCTGTCGGTCACTCACGGCATGAAGGAAGATGTGCAGCAGGCGATGCGGTATTGCTCGCCGTTCGGCAGCGTGTTTATCAGCATGCTGAAGATGATCGTGGTACCGATTGTATTTTTCTCGCTGGTCGGCGGTTCCGCGGCATTGCCATTGCAAAAGCTGGGCAGGGCCGGTGGCAAGGTGATTGGCTGGTATTTCGCCACGATGACTTTCGCTGCCGTACTGGGCATTACCCTGGCGCGTTGGGTGAATCCGGGTTCCGGCTCGTCGCTGGAAGGCTGGAAGGATCTGGTCAAGCAATTCGGTGCACAGGCGCAAAGTGCCGGTGCCGGCGCCCCAAAATCACTGGTGGATATTCTGGAAAAGCTGTTGCTGGATTTCTTCCAGAACCCGTTTGCGGCGCTGTCGCAAGGCAATTTCCTCGGCATCATTGCCTTTGCCATTCTGTTCGGTATCAGTATCCGTCTGGTGATTGAATCGACCAATGATCCCAAAGTGCATGCCAAGATGCAGATGGTGGTCGAGTTCTTCGATGCCTGCATGCTGGCGATCAACAAGATCATCGACTTCGTGATGAACTACTCGCCGATTGGCGTGTTCTTCCTGTCGATGGGTATTTTCTCGGTTTACGGCCCGGTCATCATTGGACCGTATGTGACCGTGTTGTTCGGGGTGGCTGCCGGTATCCTTGGCTTGATCTTCATTGCCTACCCGATTCTGATTGCCCTGGTGGTGCGCAAGAATCCGTACAAGATCATCATGGCAATTCGTGAAGCGATGCTGATGGCGTTTGTTACCCGCTCCAGCGCGGCGACTTTGCCGGTGTCGATTCGTGTGTCGGAAGACAATCTGAAGGTCAATCGCGAATTGGCCAGCTTCTCGCTGCCGCTGGGCGCAACGATCAACATGGATGGTGTGTGCATCCACTTGCCGATGTTTGCGATTCTGGCTGCCAATATGTTCGGTATCCAGTTGAGCTTTGGTGACATGGCGCTGATGACCGTGACGACCGTGCTGGCTGCGGTGGGCACGGGCGGCGTGCCGGGTGGCAGCCTGATGCTGCTGTTTATCATCCTGGGCACCATCGGTCTTGACCCATCCCAGATCGCCGTGATTGTGGCTTTGGCGGTGGGGATCAATCCGATTCTCGACATGTTCGAAACCATGTGCAATGTCACCGGCGATATTCTGTGTACCTATTCCGTGGCCACACTCGAAGATCTGGTCGATGGCGAGATCGACGATAAATATGCAGGCAGTGGTGTTGTGCCCGCTTATTCTGGGGCCACGCCCGAGGCTGTGGCAGATGCAGCAAGCAAATAAATAAACCGGCAAGGCCCCCGCGAGAATGGGGGCCTTTTCATTTGGTCATGTCGGTGTTCGGAGGAGAAGAATAAATGAAGTCACTGAGAGAGCTGTATCGCATCGGACTCGGGCCGTCGAGCAGCCATACCATGGGGCCGCGCTTTGCTGCACTGGCATTTCGCCAACGTGCGCAGCAGGCAGTTAAGGTGCGCATCACGCTATATGGCAGCCTGGCGGCAACGGGCAAGGGGCACTTGACCGATCTAGCCGTGGCCGAGCCGTTCAAGCCGACGCCGACTGAAATCGTGTGGGAGCCGACGGTCGAACTGCCGCTGCACCCGAACGGGCTAAAATTCGAAGCGCTGGATGGTGCCGGAATTGTGACCGATAGCTGGATCGGCTACTCGGTCGGCGGCGGTGCGCTGATGGATGAGCAGGGCGTTTCGACCGGTGGGCCGGAGGTGTATCCGTTCGCTTCGATGCAGGAAATCCTGGAAAAATCCGATGGCGAAGGCCGCGCCCTGTGGGAATACGTCGCGCTGCATGAAGGGCAGGAGATCTGGGGCTATCTGAACAACATCTGGGCAGCGATGAAGGCGGCCATCGAGCGCGGGCAGAATGTCGAAGGCGTGTTGCCCGGTTCGCTGCATATCGCGCGCAAGGCGTCTGCTTACCATGCCAAGGCCACCAATATGGCCGGCTATTTCAACCAGACCGCGCTGCTGTTCTCCTACGCGCTGGCGGTATCGGAAGAAAATGCCAGCGGCGGCGAGATTGTCACCGCGCCGACTTGCGGCGCCAGCGGCGTGATGCCGGCCGTGTTGTTTTTCCTGCAAAAGCAGTTCCTGTTTCCCGATGACAAGATCGTCCGCGCGCTGGCAGCCGGCGGGCTGATCGGCAATCTGGTCAAACGCAATGCATCGATTTCCGGCGCGGAAGTCGGTTGCCAAGGCGAAGTGGGCGTGGCGTGTGCGATGGCAGCGGGAGCTGCAGCGCAACTGCTGGGCGGCACGATACGCCAGATCGAATATGCGGCGGAAATGGGGCTGGAGCATCATTTGGGCCTCACCTGCGATCCGATTGGTGGCTACGTGCAGATTCCCTGCATCGAACGCAATGCGATTGCCGCCGTGCGTGCGGTGGATTGCGCGGCCTATGCGCTGCTCTCCGATGGCCGGCATATCGTGTCTTTCGATGAGGTGGTGAAGACCATGCTGGAAACCGGGCGCGACATGAAATCCGGTTACCGCGAAACTGCGCAGGGCGGGTTGGCCAAGATGCATTTCATGAAAAAAATCTGATTCGAGGTTTCATCCAAAACGAAGGGCTGCCTGCGGGCAGCCCTTCGTTTTTACCGCATGTATCGCGCAGTGCTCAGGATTGGAATGACTGGCGAAGCGTTCCCAAATGGGACTTCCTTCGGGGCGTAATCGCCTCCTATCTCCAACCCTTTCCCGCAAGGGGGAGAGGATAAAGACAGGAGTGAAAAAACAAAAACGCCACCGGTTTCCCGATGGCGTTTTGCTTTGCAGCCAGTCGATCAGTCTTTCATCAGGGCAACCAGAACCTCGTCCAGCATCTTCTTGGCATCGCCAAACAGCATGCGGTTGTTGTCCTTGTAGAACAGCGGGTTGTCGACGCCGGCATAGCCGGAAGCCATGCTGCGCTTCATCACGATCGAGGTCTTGGCCTTCCAGACTTCGAGCACCGGCATGCCGGCGATCGGGCTGGTCGGGTCTTCCTGGGCGGCCGGATTGACGATGTCGTTGGCGCCAATGACCATGGCGACGTCGGTATCCGGGAAGTCCTCGTTGAGTTCGTCCATCTCGAACACTACGTCGTACGGTACCTTGGCTTCGGCCAGCAGCACGTTCATGTGACCGGGCATGCGGCCGGCGACCGGGTGGATGCCGAAGCGCACGTTCACGCCCTTCTCGCGCAGGTGCGAGGTGATCTCGTAGACGATGTGCTGCGCTTGCGCCACCGCCATGCCATAGCCCGGAACGATGATCACGTTCTTGGCTTCGCGCAGCAGTTCGGCGGTTTCCGCAGCCAGGATCGGGGATACTTCCCCGGCCGGTTCTGCACTGCCGCCGGCTGCTGGCTTGGGCGCGCCACCGTCGGAGCCGAAACCGCCGGCAATCACGCTGATGAAGTTGCGGTTCATCGCTGCGCACATGATGTACGACAGAATCGCACCGCTGGAACCAACGAGCGCACCGGTCACGATCAAGAGGTCGTTCGACAGCATGAAGCCGGTGGCCGCAGCCGCCCAACCCGAGTAGCTGTTGAGCATCGAGACCACCACCGGCATGTCGGCACCGCCGATAGCCATGACCATGTGGATGCCGAACAGCAGCGAGATCACGGTCATCACGATCAACGGGGTGATCCCTTGCGCAAAGGTTTCTGCGTGCAGGAATTCACGACCGAAGTAGATGACAATCAAGAGGCCGATCAGGTTGAGGTAATGCCGACCCGGCAGCAGCAAGGGCTTGCCGCCGATCTTGCCCGACAGCTTGCCGAAGGCGATCACCGAACCCGAGAAGGTGACGGCGCCGATCAGGATGCCGACGTAAATCTCGACTTCGTGAATGATCTTTTCCGCACCGGTGAGGGGCATCGAGGTGTCGATGTAGCTGGCAAAGCCGACCAGGCAGGCGGCCAGACCGACCATGCTGTGCATGAACGCGACCAGTTCCGGCATTTGCGTCATTTGCACGACGCGAGCGAGGTACAGACCGATGCCGGCGCCGACTACCATGGCGCCGATGATCCACGGCAAACCAGCAGCCGTGACACTCGGGCCAAACACCGTGGCCAGCACGGCAATGGCCATGCCGATCATGCCGTAGAGATTACCGCGCCGCGACGTTTCCTGGTTGGAAAGACCGCCGAGACACAGGATGAAAAGAATGGTTGCTCCGAGATAGGAGACCGTAGCCAGACTTGCAGACATGTTTGATATCTCCTTACTTGCGGAACATAGCCAGCATGCGCTGGGTGACGGCGAAGCCGCCGAACATATTGATGGTGGCGAGAACGATGCCGCCAATCGCCAGCCAGCGAATCCAGTCATCAGGACGGGCAATGCTGACGGTCAGCGGCGGGGCAATCTGCACCAACGCGCCAATCGCGATGATGCTGCTGACCGCGTTGGTCACGCTCATCAGCGGGGTATGCAGCGCCGGTTTGACATTCCACACCACCATGTAGCCGACGAAGCAGGCCAGCACGAAGACGGTGAAGTGCCCGAGGAAGGCGGCCGGAGCGTTGGCGCCGATCAGCCAGAACAAGGCGGCCGCGACTCCGAACATGATCGCTATCTTCTGAGCCGGCATCGGTTCGCCGCTACCGCCATGGCCATGACCCGACGCTTTCTTCACCACCGGCGCAGCCGCCGGTTTAGCTGCGGGCGCAGCAGCGATTTTTGGCGCGGGTGCCGGCCAGGTAATGCTGCCTTCCTTGACGACCGTCAGGCCGCGGATAGCGTCGTCTTCCATGTTGACGTTAATCTGGCCGTCCTTGGTCTTGCACAGCTCCTCGGTCAAGCGCAGCAGGTTGTTCGAATACAGCGTCGAGGATTGCTTGGCGAGGCGGCTAACCAGGTCGGTGTAGCCGACGATGGTCACGCCGTGCTTCACCACCGCCTGGCCCGGTTCGGTCAGTTCGCAGTTGCCGCCCTGTTCGGCCGCCATGTCGACGATGACGCTGCCGGGTTTCATGCTCTGCACCATCTCGGCGGTAATCAGCTTGGGCGCGGGCTTGCCCGGGATCAGCGCGGTGGTGATGATGATGTCCACCTCGCGTGCCTGTTTGGCATACATCTCGCGCTGGGCTTGCTGGAAGCCCTCGCTCATGACCTTGGCGTAACCGCCGCCGCCTGAACCTTCTTCCTCGTAATCGACCTTGACGAACTCGCCGCCCAGCGACTTGACCTGGTCGGCCACTTCGGCACGGGTATCGTTGGCGCGCACGATGGCACCCAGATTGGCGGCGGTGCCGATCGCCGCGAGGCCGGCCACGCCGGCGCCGGCGATGAAGACCTTGGCCGGCGGAACCTTGCCGGCGGCGGTGATCTGGCCGTTGAAGAAGCGGCCGAAGGCGTTGGCAGCTTCGATCACTGCGCGGTAGCCTGCAACACCCGCCTGGGAGGTCAGTGCATCCATCTTCTGCGCACGGCTAAGCGTGCGCGGCAGTGCGTCGATGGCGAGGATGGTGGCCTTCTTGGCGGCCAGTTGTTGCATCAGTTCGGGATTCTGGGCGGGCCAGATGAAGGAAATCAGTGTGCCGCCTTCGCGCAGCAGACCGACTTCCTCGCTGCTCGGGCCGCGAACCTTGAACACGATATCTGCAGTGGCCCAGAGTTTGGCGGCGCTGTCGATGATCTCGGCGCCGGCTGCGCGGTAGGTGTCGTCGCTGAAGTTCGCCGGCTCGCCGGCGCCCGTTTCGACCGCTACCTTGAAACCCAGCTTGATCAATTTTTCGACCACATCGGGAACGGTCGCGACGCGTTTTTCCCCGGCAAAGACTTCTCGAGGCACCCCAATAACCAGTGACATGCTCAGTTCTCCATGAGTTTGGGACTAAAAAACCGCATAAAATCATTGTTTTCGTAAACAAAATCTTTGCGGGTGGAAATCTGGGTCCTGTTGACGCTAGATTGATTTCTACGCAAGCCCGCCAAATTGCCAAAGCGCTGCGTCCGTTGCAAACGAGACCGGGGGTCTTGTGCGCATCGGCGATAAAGCTTTTGGCTGGAAGGACGGGCTTGTCCTTCGGGCGGATGGGGCTTTTGCCCCGGAACTGCGTTATTTGCCACTGGTGGTACTCATACCACGGCGCGTCAAATGCCTTGTTCCGGGCAAAGACTCATTCGCGTAAAAATCAATCTGGTGTTAATAGAACCTGCAACTACATGTTTGGAGGCATTTTTTTATAGGATATTTTGTGCTGACAAGTACGATAGAAACACACTTTGACAGCTTGGGTCACTATGCCTATGCCCAAAACGGCTCCGTAATTTTGGATTCCTCGTTCTCGGGACAAGTCAAACCCCGGCACTCTAGCATGGCGGTAATCTCTGAAAAAGCTATTTCTTACAGCCAGATGTGCGTACGGCATGCATATGCTCGGTGCAAGCAAACATGGAGTTTTTGATCGCAGGAAACAACAGAAGGGCAGGATAATATCCTGCCCTTCTGTTTATATGCTAAACCGCTTGCTTATGGCGTCACAGGCGAGACGTTGGTGAAGGTGTTGCCTGTACTGTTGCTGATGACCCACCAGGTTGAATCCACGGTGCCACTGTCGGAAGTGATGGTCACATCCTTGAAGGTGCTGTTCTTCAGCCGGGAAATGCTGGTGGCTTTTGCGTTCTTGATCTTCACCGTGTCGAAGGTGATGTTCTCGTGGAACGTTTCCGGATAACTCAGCGATGCGTCGTTTGCGCTAGGGCCTGCGAAAGCGTCCACCTGGATGGTCGCCTTGCCTTTCGATGTGCTGAAGTTGTCGAGCGTCACGTTCTTGACGGTAATGTCCTTGAACTGGGCGGAGGCCGCTGCGTTTTCAAACACGTTGCTGCCAGCGCTGTAAGACAGCGTGAAGACAAACGGATTGCCGGTGCTGCCCCTGTCCGCGAAGGTCAGGCTACCTGCCGGAATGCCGGTATTGCCGCTGGTGCCGATACTGCGCATGGCGTTGTCGCGGAACACGATGCGCCGCGCGCCACCGCCGGTGGCCGGCGTGCTCTTCATGCGCAAGCCGTTATCGGTCAGGAAAGCAACGTTGTCTTCAGCCAGCATGTCCTGGATCCAGGCGCCGGTATGGCTGCCCAGCGCCACAACACCGTGGCCTTCGCGCATGTAGTTGTTGAAGATCCAGAAATTCTGCGACGGATGGCCATTCACGTAATTCTTGCCCTGGCCTGCGGCAAAGTTCACGTTGTCGTCACCGGTATCGAAGAAGTTGTTGTAGACCAATGCGCCATCCGAATTGCCGAATTCCACGCCATCGCCGTTGTTCACGTCGAAGGTCTGCGAGGACGTGTTGGCAAATACCATGTTTTCCGATTCGATGAACATCACGCCGTGATAGGCCGGATTAAGCAGGGTCAGGCCGCCGAAGTACATGTTCTTTACGCCCCGGAAAGTGGTGAGGCTGGAACGGCGGTTGCTGTAGAGGTTGGATATGTCGGATTTTTTGGCCGTTTGGTTTGTGCTGTCGATGCCATATTCCTTCAGGGCCGCTTCCATCTGGCTCTTGGCCAGAATGCCTGAAGCAAAGCCGTCAATTGTTCCACCGCTGCCACCGACATACTGCGGCAAGGTCGCACCGGTTTCGTCGGTAATGCTGGCTGCCGTGGTTTTAGCCCAGCCATTGCCATCGAGCGTGCCCTTGCCGACCACACGCACATTGGTGAATACACCGCGCTCTTCGCTGTAACCGTTGTGATTGGCCAGCGCAGTTGTTCCATTGCGATGATCTTCGCTAAGCAGGTTCAAGAGCGATGGCGGACGGCGGTCGTCGGTCGAGTTGGTGAAGTAGCTGTAGATCTGGTAGCCCTTGGAAAGCGGGTAGTCGGCCGTATCGGACGATCCCTTCAGTGTGGCGCCGTCGGCGATTTCCAGCGTCATGTTGCTCTTCAGGAACAATGCGCCGGTCACGAAGACCTTGCCGGTGGAGGCATCGGCCGGGATCAGCACCTTGCAGCCGTAGGCCGAAGTCGACTTGGCCGAGCATTCGTCGATGGCTTTCTGGATGATGGTGGTGTTGACCGTGCTGTCATCGCCCTTGGCGCCCAGCGTGGCCACGTTGTAGATATTGGTAAAGGCCGGCGCGGTTGTTTGCTTGACCGCCACACTATCGACTGATTCCGTTGTTTTCGAGTCAACAGTCTTGATCGCACGTACCGTGAACTTGTATTCGGTATTGGGCGTCAGGCCAGTCGCGGTGAAGTTGTGATAGGTGATCTTGGTGTGGAAGTTCGCCGAATCGTCCTTGTAGAACTGGTCGATATAGGCCTTGGCTTTGGAATTGCCGGCAACGGCGTTGTTCTCGCTGGCCTTGCCCAACAGTTTGCCGTTGGCGTACACGTTGTAGTCGGTCACATTGGCGTAGGACGCCGGTTTTTTCCAGACCAGCGTGATGCTGCTGTCGTCGTAGGCGAGGGTGGGGACTTGCGGTGACAACGGCACATCTGCGGGGATGCTCATCGGCGCGTCGGTCGTTACCGCGGAACCATTGCTGGTCAGCACGGTTTTGCCGTTGCTGTCGCGCGCGAAGGTGATCAGGTCGAGCAGCCAATCGATGCCGGTGCCGTCCGCCTTCATCGCAGTGGAAACCGGATCAAAACCGGTGGTATCGCTGATGCCCGCAGTGGCCAATGCGTCCAGGATGGCGGTGCGCAACGCACTGGTCTTGGTCTTGATGGTGTCGGCAGTGATGCCGGTGGTCGAACCCGTGGCCAGCAGATCCAGCGCGCCTTTCTTGCCCAGGGCGATGGCGACTTCCGAGCTGATCCAGTCGGTCAGTTCGTTGACATTGCCGGTGATCTGGCTGCCGGATATTTCTGCGACCAGCGACAACAGCTTGTAGCCACTGCCTTGGGCGACGACCAGCAAGGGTGCGGTCATGCCGCTGACATCCACGGTGTAGACGCCATCGCTGTTGGTGGTCGCGGTTTTTTTGGCGCCGGTCTTGTCGTAGACCGTGATGGTGGCATTGGTCAGCGGGGCGCCCACTGCTGCAACTCCACTCAATTGGGTGGTTGGTCCTGTTGAACCTGTTGAACTGCCTCCGTCACTGCCACCACCGCAGGCAACCAGCGCAGAGGTCAGCGCCAATGCGGTCAGTGTGCCCAGTGCCTGGGGTAATTTCCGACTGTCTCTCATAACTCCTCCTTGGTATGCAAACCCTGCGTTAGCGGCAGGTCTGTTGACCCAATCATTCGTTCCCCTCCGGAATTGCCGACGTACCAGTTTGTCAGCCGAATAATGTAGTCATTGTGGTAACGGTAACATATTTATTGTTACCGGTAACAGTTGGTGTATGATATTTGCGACAGCGCAATAAAAAGCATGAGGGTAAGCACCGGGCCGGAAGGTTGAAAAGCGGGCGAGCGCTAGCCGAAAGCCGACAGGCGCTTTTTGTGCAGACCTCTGGCGCCAGGGAACTGCGTCGGCGGAAAAAAGGCTGATAAACTCGGGCGAAACTTAACCCAAGGGGAATTCGCCCATGTTGCAGATCAAGCGCCCAAGCATCGTTGATGTGGCCGAACTGGCCAAGGTTTCCAAGCAGACCGTTTCGCGCGTGATCAATGAAAGTCCGAATGTTTCGGAGAAGACTCGCCAGCGCGTTCTGCAGGCCATTGAAGCGCTGGGATTTCGCCGCAGCGAGCTGGCGCGCAATTTTTCGCAAGGCCGCACCCATTCGCTCGGGGTGGTGGGGCGCGATCTGAACTATTTCGGCACGCGAACCTATATCGGCATCGCCAGGCAGGCCGAAGCCCTCGGCTATTCGTTGCTGCTCAAGGAACTGCCGGAATCCGGTATCGAGCAGATTGAGCCGATGCTGAATGCGCTGCTGGATCGCCATGTCGATGGCATTCTTTGGGCAGTGCCGGAGATTGCCGACAATCACGCCTGGCTGGATAGCGGCTTGCTCGCCAGGATTCCGGTGCCGATGGTGTTTCTCTCCATGGCGCCGCGCCAGGAGGCCACCGTGGTGGCCTATGACAATTTTGCAGGCGGCGAGTTGGCCACCCGGTATTTGCTGGATTGCGGGCGCAAGCATATTGGCCATATCGCCGGTCCGCAGGAATGGTGGGATGCCAGCGAACGGCAGCGGGGCTGGGAAACCACCTTGCAGCAGGCGGGCATGAAGGTTTTGCCGGAACACGTGGCCATGGGCAACTGGGATGCTGCTTCTGGCGAAGCTGCTTTCCACCGGCTGCTGGCGAGTTACCCGGCACTGGATGCGGTGTTTGTTGCCAACGACAAGATGGCGCTTGGGGTATTGCTGGCGGCACACGAAAAAGGATTGCGCATTCCGGAAGATCTGGCGGTGATCGGTTTTGATGACATTACCGAAAGTGCATATTTCCATCCGCCGCTCACCACGATTTTTCAGGACAAGGCGGCGCTGGGCCAGCAGGCGGTGAAAACACTGGCCCATCGGATCGAACAGAAATTCCAGCCGGCTGTGCAGCATGTACTGGAAAGTACACCGCTGACACATCAACTGATTGTTCGTAAAACCACCCCGGCGGGGGTGATAAAAACTTAAACACTAGGAAGTCTGGATGGGTGTTTTTCGCTACAAGGCAGTGCCGGCCGAAGGTGGTCGACAGATCACCGGCACGGTGAATGCGGAAAGCCCCCGCCAGGCCCGAGGGATCTTGCGCGAGCGCGGCCTGCTGGTAACGACGCTTAAAAGTTCCGGCGATGCGCAGGAT
>JAGTRM010000051.1 GCA_018261735.1 Pseudomonadota bacterium | reverse complement strand
GTATTGCCCGGGAATTCCAGCATTTCCCCCTGCATGACTTCGGACAGACCGTGAACCCGGACGATACCGTCGGTCACGGATACCACGGTACCCGTGGTGCGCGATTCGGCGCCCGAAGACAAATTCTGGATCCTTGCCTTAATCAGTTCACTGATTTCAGACGGATTGAGTTGCATGTTTTCTCCTAACTCTTCAGGCTTGCGGCCAATGCGGAAAGTTTGCCGCGCACAGACGCATCAACGACCAAGTCACCGATGGTTACCTTGGCGCCACCAATCAGTGCCGAATTGACGCTGACTTCGGCATGAACCTTCCGGTTGAATTGCTGCGACAAAGTTGCGGTTAGCGCATTCAGTTGTGCATCGGTCAAAGCGAAGGCGGTTTCTATGCGCGCCTCGACTTGGCCTTCGCTGGCTGCCTTCAATTCTTCAAACATCAGCGCAACAGTGGGCAGTGCGACAAAGCGGCGATTCTGCAAGACCATGGCGACAAAGTTCACCACCTCAGGACGGCTCTCACCGCCCAGAAGCTCCAGCAGCAATGCTTGCTTCTGCTCTGCGGTGTACCGTGGATTGGCCACCACTTCCTGCGCTTCCGGATTTTCTGCGATAGAAGCCAGATTCGTCAGCGTTTCCAACCAGGCTGCAAGAGAGCCGGTTTCACGCGCCAGACGAAACAGTGCTTCGGCATAGGGACGTGCGATGGTAGTAAGCTCTGCCATGGCCGCCCTACAGCTCCGCTTTGATCGACGCCAGCATTTCGGCGTGTTTGTTCTGGTCGACTTCGCGCTGCAAGATCTTCTCGGCACCCGCGATGGCGAGCTCGGCAACTTGCTGGCGCAGCATTTCACGCGCCTGCTGGATCTGTTGTCCGATCTCTGCTTGTGCCCCGGCGAGCAACCGCTCGCCTTCAATCTTGGCATGGCCCTTGGCTTCGTCCACGATCTGGGCAGAACGTTTCTCTGCCTGAGCGATGATGTCTGCCGCGTGAGACTTGGCTTCGCGCAATCTGTCCGCCGCCATTTTCTCGGCATTTTCCAGATCTTGGCGCGCACGATCTGCGGCGGAAAGGCCGTCAGCAATTCGTGCTGCACGCTCATCCAGCGCCTTTACAAGAGGCGGCCAGACGAACTTCATGGTAAACCACACCAGGATGGCAAAAGTGATTGCCTGTCCAAAGAGTGATGCGTTGATATCCATGTGTGTTCCCCGTGTTCCTGGCTAAAGCACCCCGACCGTGATGGCGGGAATTACTTGCTGACGACTGCCAGAAGCGGGTTGGCAAATGCGAACATGAGGCCAACAGCGACGGTAATAATGAAGATGGCATCAACGAGACCGGCGATCACGAACAGTTTCGGTTGCAGTGCATTCATCATTTCCGGCTGGCGAGCGGCAGACTCAAGGAAGCGGGAACCAACCAGTGCCACGCCAATTGCAGCACCAAGACCGGCGAGACCAATCATCAGGCCGATGGCGATGGCGGTAACCGATTGAATTTGAGCCAGCTGTTCCATTTATTTTCTCCTAGGTAAAAGAAGGTTATGCAATTACAACAAGTTGATAAGAAAAACGATCAATGTTCCTCGACCGCCAAACTACAGTAAACAATGGTCAACATCATGAAGATGTAGGCCTGCAAAATCACGATCAAGATGTGGAATATCGCCCAAGGAGCACCACCCACCCACTGCGCCCACCAGGGCATCAGCGCGATCAGCATGAACACCAGCTCGCCAGCGAACATGTTCCCGGCCAACCGCATCGCCAGCGACAGCGTCTTGGAGAGATATTCAACCATCTGCATGAAGAAATTGATCGGCGCCAACGCGATCATCATGCCCACCCCATGGGCATGGAACGGCGCGGTGAAGATTTCTTTGACGAAACCAACCGGCCCCTTGGCCGAGATACCCAGCCCAACGGTACAGATGATCACGGTCAGCGACATGGCCAAGGTCTGGTTGATGTCGGCCGTGGGCACAACGCGCATGTACACATGATGCGGATCAGCACCGAAGAAGCTTACAGCGAACCATTGAGCAATCTTGGGGAGAAAATCGACAGGGAAAAAGTCCATCGAGTTCATGACCACGATCCACATGAATACCGTCAGAGCCAACGGGCCAACCATGCGGCTTCTGCCGTGGAACGTCGATTTAACCTGATCGTCCACCATGCCCACGATCATTTCGACCATGTTCTGCAGTCGCCCCGGCACCCCCGAGGTTGCGCGACGCGCCACAAGGGCAAACAGGCCGACGAACAGGAACCCGACGATCAGTGCGACCCAAAAAGTATCGAGGTGGAAAGTCCAGAAACCTTCACCGACTTTCCAGTTATGAAGGTGGTGCTGAATATATTCGGTGGGATTGGCGGGTGCGTATACGTGCTCTGACATAATCTTTGCAATCAGTTTTTTATCAAAAGCCCAAACCAATAGGCGCTATAGGCAACAAGGCATCCGGACAAGATCCAGAGCCACTCAACCTGCTTGAACCACAAATACAGAATCACTACTGCCACGAACATCGCGCACAGCTTGGCAATCTCAGCCATAAAATGCAAGTACAAAACTGCCTCGGGCCTTGCGCAATCAACCTTGCGCAAAATCAATACGTAAACCGCACCGCCGGTCAAGGCCACACAACCGCCGCTTAGTGCCGACAGCGCAGCACCCTGCCCTTTAACCAACAAAATCAGCAGTGAAAAGCAGGCAACCAGCAAGGCTTGGGCACGCAGAAACATTCGGAGCTTGTTCCAATGGGACATATCAATCCTGCCTCCATATAAGCACTCGTTTATGCATGCATAAGTTCTCGATTATGCAGCGCACCAATCCCCGCGTCAAACTTTGGCCTGACCTCTGGAAGGGTGAGAATCGTTTTCGTTGTAAAACCGTCACATCAACCGCGCCAACAAACCATCCAGCTGATCAAGGCTGC
The DNA here is from genome assembly GCA_018261735.1 of Pseudomonadota bacterium. Lineage (GTDB taxonomy): Bacteria > Pseudomonadota > Gammaproteobacteria > Burkholderiales > Chitinibacteraceae > Formivibrio. The sequence goes on along the minus strand of JAGTRM010000051.1, from coordinate 10,610 downwards.
CATATTCAATCGTCACCTTGCCCGCGCCCTTGCGTCCCTGGCTGATATTGACCCGCGCGCCCAGTCGCCCTGAGACTTCTTCCTCGAGACGGCGCACATCGGGATCCACCGGCTTGCTTGCCTTGGGTTGCACGGGCTCCAGCAGGCGCTTGACCAATGCCTCGGTTTCTCGCACCGACAAACCCTTGAGCGCCACGGTTTTTGCCGCATCCAACTGGGCCAAGGGTTCCAACGGCAGCAGCGCACGCGCATGCCCCATGTCAAGCTGGCCCATCATCAGCATCTCGCGCACCGGCTCGGTCAAGTTCAGCAACCGCAGCAGGTTGGATACGGTCGTACGCGATTTGCCGACCGCATCGGCAGCGGCTTCATGCGTCATTTCAAATTCTGCGATCAGGCGCTGGATGCCAATCGCCTCCTCCAGCGGATTCAGATCTTCGCGCTGGATGTTCTCGATCAGCGCCATGGCCAGTGCGGCTTCGTCCGGGATTTCGCGCACCAAGGTCTGGATTTCGCTCAGCCCGGCCAATTCGGAAGCACGCCAGCGACGCTCGCCGGCAATGATTTCAAAGCGGTCTCCGCCAAGCGGGCGCACCAGCACCGGCTGCATCAGGCCCTGGGTTCTGATCGAGGCCGCCAGCTCTTCCAGCGCCTCCGGATCCATGTGGGTTCGCGGTTGGTATTTCCCCGGCTGCAGCGCTGCAATGGGCAAGGTCTGCAAGCTTTCTGCCGCCGAAGTATCCCCCATCAGGGCATCCAGCCCCCGCCCCAACCCTTTGAATTTTTTGTTCATGCGATTGCCACTTCCTGAGCGTTGTGACGCGCCAGCAGTTCTTCTGCCAGCTGCAGATAGGCTTGCGCCCCCTTGGATGCCTTGTCGTAAGCCAGAATGGGCCGGCCATAACTCGGCGCCTCGGCCAAGCGGATATTACGCGGAATGACCGTATGGTAAAGCTTGGAGGTGAAATGCTTGACCAGTTGATCGGACACCTGCTGGGAAAGCGTACTGCGCGGATCAAACATGGTACGCAACAAACCTTCGATCTCGATCTTGCGGTTGAGGGATTGCTTGATGCGCTTGAGCGTATTGACCAGATCGGTCAGCCCTTCGAGTGCGTAATATTCACACTGCATGGGGATCATCACCGCATCTGCCGCCACCAGGCCATTGAGCGTGAGCAGGTTGAGCGCCGGCGGGCAATCGATCAGCACATAATCATACTCGGTCGCCAGTTCGGCCAACGCGGTCTTGAGACGCGACTCGCGGTGCTCGACCCCGACCAGCTCGACTTCCGCACCGCCCAGATCGCGACAAGCCGGCAAAAGATCATATTTGCCGGTTTCCGAAGACTGCAAGGTTTGTCGAACCGTCGATTCGTCGATCAGCAAGGTGTAAACCGAGTGCTTCAGGTGCGCCTTGTCAATGCCGCTGCCCATCGTGGCATTGCCCTGCGGATCCAGATCGACCAAAAGCACCCGCTTGCCAAAATGGACCAGGCTCGCCGCCAGATTCACGGTCGTGGTGGTTTTGCCAACCCCGCCTTTCTGGTTTGCAACCGCTAGCACCCGCATCGCTTTCTCCATACTCAGGATTGCACCACATGCACCAGATGGCGCTCGGCATCGACACCGGGTACCATCAGCTTTTCCACCGCGGTCATTTTAACTTCTGCAGGCAACTGGGCGATTTCCTCGAAAGGGTATACCCCTTTGAGTGCGGCCCATTGCCCACCTGGCGCGAGCAGGTGCCGGGTAAGCCGGACAAACTCGGCCAGATCGGCAAAAGCCCGCGAGGTAATGATATGGAACAACGCCTCGGGCCGATAGCTTTCTACGCGCTCGGTCACGATGGTCACATTCGGAAGTTGCAATTCGAGCAGTGCCTGGCGCAAAAAAGTGGTTTTCTTGTGGTTGCTATCGAGCAGCACCAGTTGCCAATCCGGCCGGGCAATCGCCAGCGGGATGCCAGGCGTGCCAAAACCCGAGCCCACATCGAGCACGCGCAAGTTCTCGCCACTCAGGTGCGGCAACGGGGCCAGCGAATCCAGCAGATGATGCGCGACCATGCGCTCAGACTCGCGAATCGCAGTCAGGCTGTAGGTTTTGTTCCACTTGGCCAGCAATGCGACATAAGCGAGCAGTTTTTCCTGCTGCTCACGGGTTAATTCCAGTCGCAGCGCATTGAGCCCTGCCGCGAGCTGGATCGCCAAATCCTGAGTCATTCAATCCACCTTGCCCACAGGGTTTGCGAGCTGTTTTTTCTTGAGATGAACCAGCAGCAATGCAATGGCTGCCGGCGTAATACCGGAAATCCGGGAAGCCTGACCGACCGTTTGCGGCCGCTGCTTGTCGAGCTTCTGCTGAACCTCTTTTGACAAGCCGCCGACCTGGCTGTAATCAAAATCTTCCGGCAAGAGCAGATTTTCCATCCCGCCGCGGCGGGCCACTTCGTCCTGTTGGCGTTCGATATAGCCCTGGTATTTGAGCTGGATTTCGACCTGCTCGGCCACATCCGGGGCATCGACTCCGGGGCCTGCAACGTCGAGGGTCATCAGCGTCGGATAATCGACATCGGGACGGCGCAGCAGGTCCGCCAGCGAGTATTCGCGCTCGATCGCCTTGCCCAATACGCGTTCGCTTTCGGCCGTCTCGAGAATCCGCGGGCTGACCCAGGTCGACTTCAGGCGCTGCATTTCGGTTTCGATCGCATCGCGCTTGCGGCAGAACAATTCCCACTGCGCGTCGCCGACCACCCCGAGCTTGCGCCCGGCCTCGGTCAAGCGCAGATCGGCATTGTCCTCGCGCAGTTGCAACCGATATTCGGCACGGCTGGTGAACATGCGGTAAGGCTCGGTCACCCCCTTGGTAATCAGGTCATCGACCATGACGCCCAGATAGGCCTCATCGCGCGCCGGACACCATGCCTCTTTTTCCTGCGCCTGCAGTGCGGCATTCAACCCGGCCAGCAATCCTTGCGCAGCAGCCTCTTCGTAGCCGGTTGTGCCATTGATTTGGCCGGCAAAAAACAGGCCGGCGACGGTTTTGGTCTCGAACGAAGCCTTGAGATTGCGCGGATCAAAGTAATCGTATTCGATGGCATAGCCCGGGCGCAGGATATGCGCGCTTTCGAGACCGGGCATCGAGCGCACCAAGGCCAGCTGGATATCGAATGGCAGGCTGGTGGAAATCCCGTTCGGATAGAACTCGTGCGTGGTCAACCCTTCCGGTTCCAGGAAGATCTGGTGGCTTTCCTTGTCGGCAAAGCGGTTGATCTTGTCTTCGATCGACGGACAGTAACGCGGCCCCACTCCTTCGATCTTGCCGGTGAACATCGGGCTGCGGTCAAAGCCGGAGCGGATAATATCGTGCGTTCGTGAGTTGGTATGCGTCACCCAGCATGGCAATTGCCGCGGGTGCATGGCGCGGTTGCCACGTACCGAGAACACCGGTTCAGGGTTATCGCCCGGCTGCATTTGCAGCACGGAAAAATCAATCGTGCGGCCATCGATGCGCGGCGGCGTGCCGGTCTTGAGCCGGCCTGCTGGCAAATGCAATTCGCGCAGATGCGCCCCCAAGGCCAGCGCCGCCGGGTCGCCGGCGCGGCCGCCAATATAATTTTCCAGCCCGACATGAATCTTGCCGGAAAGGAAGGTACCCGCAGTGAGCACCACCGTGGCGCTCTCAAAGCGAATCCCGGCCTGGGTCACCGCGCCCGTCACCTTGCCGCCCACCACCATCAGGTCATCGACCTGCTGCTGGAAGATGTCGAGATTGGGTTGATTTTCCAGCATGCTGCGGATCGCAGCCTTGTACAGCACGCGGTCGGCCTGGGCGCGCGTGGCCCGCACCGCCGGCCCTTTCGAACTATTGAGCGTACGGAACTGGATACCGCCCATGTCGGTTGCCAGCGCCATGGCGCCGCCCAAGGCATCCACTTCGCGCACCAGATGCCCCTTGCCAATACCGCCAATCGACGGGTTGCAGGACATCTGCCCCAGCGTTTCAATGTTGTGGCTCAGCAGCAGCGTCTTGCAGCCCATGCGGGCAGCCGCCAGCGCGGCTTCGGTGCCGGCATGGCCGCCACCGATCACGATTACGTCATATCGGGTGGGATAAAGCATGGAGGGGTGATTCACATCCGCGTGGGGGAAGCGCGGTATTTTAAGCCAGATCAGGGGCTTGCGTCAGCACATACCGGCATGCGCCACCGCAAGCGCCGCACCGACGATGCCGGCATCGTTGCGTAAAGCGGCCGGTAAAACGCGGGCGCGCAGTTTCAGCTCGGGCAAAAACTTTTCGTGCTTGCGGCTGATACCGCCGCCAATGATGATGAGATCCGGGGAAAAAAGCAGTTCGACGTGATTCAGGTATTCATTCAAGCGTTGGGCATACTCTTTCCATTTCAAATCCTGCTCATCCTTGATTTTGGCCGAACAATATTTTTCTGCGGCCGCGCCCTTGAGCTGCAGGTGGCCGAACTCGGTATTGGGAACCAAGCGGCCGTCGACGATCAACGCACTGCCAATCCCCGTACCCAACGTCAGCACGATCACCGTGCCCGCCACGCCTTTGGCCGCACCGAAGGTGACCTCCGCCAAACCCGCCGCATCGGCATCGTTCAGCAACAGCAGCGGTTGCCCGACCGCATCGGCCAGAATTTGTTGCGCGGACGCGCCAATCCAGCTTTTATCCACGTTGGCGGCCGATAACGTTACCCCGTGGTGAACAATCGCCGGGAAAGTACAGCCGATAGGTCCTTGCCAGGAAAAATGTGCCACCAACTCCTGCACGGTTTGCGCAACGGCTTCGGGGGTCGCCGGTTGCGGCGTTTCCAGCTTGACACGTTCCGCCAGCAAAGCCCCCGTAGCAATATCCACCGGCGCCCCTTTGATGCCGGAGCCGCCAATATCAATTCCAAGCACAGCGGAGCCCACCTTGTGTTTTTGTGTCATCACGTCATTTCCCGGGAAAGTTAACTCAATGGCTGCCACGCAGCTCAATGAAGCGCTGCTTGTCAACCTCTGCACGTTCTTTGATGGCGGTAATTTCCAGCGCCATCTTCTGCTCTTCAGCAGCGAGGGCATCAAGTTCCTTGTGCGTCGCATCCAGCTCCGCCTGCAAGGTATCGTTGGGCTTCTTGCCGGCCTTTTTCAACGCATCGGTTTGTGCGGTCAAGCGCTTGAGCTTGTTTTGCGCGCCGAGTGAGCGCAACTTGTTGGTCTGCGCCCGGGTCTCCACGGCACTGATTTGCCGGTCGCGCAACAAGTCGATTTCCTCCGGGCGGGTAAACGATTGCAAAAGCGCATGATCCCTGCGCTTTTGCTCCTGAACCGCTTTCTGCTCGGAGGCCTGCTGCGCAATTTCGCCCGAGGAGGCTTTTTTTCCCGGGGCACGTCGCACCATGCCGCGCTGGTCCAATTCGTTGAGATCTTTGACGTTACCGGCCGGCGGTCTATCGCTGAATTGCACATTGCCCTGCTCATCCACCCATCGGTAAAGACGTGCATCCGCCGTCAAGGCGCAAAGTGCCAGTACAGCCCCCAGAAGATATGCAATCATTTTTCCTTTGTCTCGGCTAGCGAATGCCATATTGCTTGCGATATTGTTCGACTCTAACTAGGTTTTCGACCATTTCCGGCTGATCTGCAAGAAACCCCAGCAAATCGTCCAGCGAAGCAATGCTGATGACCGGCATGCCATAGTCACGCTCGACTTCCTGCACGGCAGAAAGCTCGCCCTGGCCGCGCTCGCGCCGATCGAGTGCAATCAACACCCCGGCCGGCTCGGCACCGGCGGCCCGGATCATCTCGACCGATTCCCGCACCGACGTTCCGGCAGAAATCACGTCGTCGATAATCAGCACCCGCCCCTTGAGCGGTGCACCAACGAGTACGCCGCCTTCGCCGTGATCCTTGGCTTCCTTGCGGTTATAGCAAAACGGCGTATCCCGGCCGGCATCTGCCAAGGCGACGGACGTGGCCGCAGCCAGGGTAATACCCTTGTATGCTGGTCCGAACAGCACATCGAACTGCAAACCCGAGGCCAGTGCGGCCTTGGCATAAAAGCGCGAGAGCGAACCCAGTGCGGAGCCGGTGTAAAACAAGCCGGCATTGAAAAAGTAGGGCGAAGCGCGGCCAGCCTTGGTGATAAACTCGCCGAAACGCAGCACGCGCTGCTCGACAGCAAATTTGATAAATTCCCGGCGAAAATCAGTCATTTCCTAATCCTGCATTCAAGTTTTCAATACCCCGGAAGAATACCATTTTCCATCGGAGCCCGCCCCCATGCGCATCATTTCGGCCAATCTCAACGGCATCCGCTCTGCCGCCAACAAAGGTTTTTTTACTTGGCTCGCCAACCAGAATGCCGACGTCGTCGCGCTGCAGGAATTGAAAGCGCAAAGTGACAACCTCTCGGATGCCATGCGCGCCCCCGCGGGATTGCAGGGCTGGTTCCATTACGCCGAAAAAAAGGGCTATAGCGGCGTTGGGCTTTACTGCCGGAAGGAACCCGACCAGATCATCGAAGGACTGGGCATCGCCGATATCGACGCGGAAGGGCGCTATATCGAAGCCCGTTTTGGCAATCTCTCGATCATCTCGGTCTACCTGCCGTCCGGTTCCAGCTCAGCAGAACGCCAACAGGCCAAGTTCAGTTTCATGGCGCGTTTTTGGCCACATCTGGCTATGCTTGCGGCCTCCGGCCGCGACGTGTTGCTGCTGGGCGACTGGAATATTGCTCACCGCGAACTCGACCTGAAAAACTGGAAGGGCAATCAGAAAAACTCCGGCTTCCTGCCGGAAGAGCGGGAATGGATCGGCAAGGTATTCACTGATCTGGGCTTTGCCGATGTCTGGCGCACACTCTACCCGGACGCACCGGGCTATACCTGGTGGTCCAACCGTGGCCAAGCCTATGCCAAGGATGTGGGCTGGCGCATCGACTATCACATCGCGACCTCCACACTAGCGGCCGCAGCGCAGACCGCCCATGTTTTCAAGACAGAAAAATTTTCCGACCATGCGCCGCTAATCGTGGATTATGACTATCCATTCTGACCGGTATCTCGTGCGTTCCAGGGTGCCACTTTCAGCAGCAGCACCATCCCGGGCAGGGCCAGCAGGGTACAGAACCAGAAAAAACTGACCCAGCCGAATTGTTCGACCAACCAGCCGGTGCTGGCATTGAAAAAGGTGCGCGGCACGGCGGCGAGGCTCGTGAACAGCGCGAATTGGGTAGCGGTATAACGTGGATCCGTGGCCCGGGCAATGAAAGCGGTAAACGCAGCCGTCCCCAAGCCGACGCCCAGCGCTTCAAAACTGATCACCAAGGCCAATGCAGGCTTCAGCGGTTCATGCAGGCCAGCCAGCCAGGCAAAACCGATGATCGACACCACTTGCACGACACCGAACAGCCACAGCGCCCGGTCGATACCGAGCTTGATCATCCAGATACCGCCCAGCATGCCGCCGATCACACTCGGCCACAGCCCCGCATTCTTCGCAATCAAACCAATATCGGTCTTGCTGAAACCAATATCCAGATAGAACGGCGTGGCCAGCGAGGTGGCCATGCTGTCGCCCAGCTTATACAGAAAAATAAACGCCAAAATATAGACGGCATTGCGCCAGCCTTGGCGATTGATGAATTCATGAAAAGGTTCGACCACCGCTTCGCGCAGGGTCTTGGGCGGACACGCCCGTTGCGGCTCACGGACACAGAACGTGAGCGCCAATCCTGGCAACATGAACAGCGCCGTTACCAGAAACACCTGTGCCCAGGCGAGATGATCCGCAAGGATCAACGACAGCGCACCGGGCACCAGCCCGGCGATGCGGTAGGCATTCACATGCACGGCATTGCCCAGACCCAACTCGACGTCCGCAAGCAGTTCACGCCGGAAGGCATCGAGCACGATATCCTGGCTGGCACTGAAGAAAGCCACCGCCAAGGCCAAATAGGCAATACTCCACAGGTCAACCTGGGGGGAAAACAGACCAAAGCCGGCAATCACTGCGATCAGAGCCAACTGGGTCACACCCATCCAGCCGCGTCGCCGCCCCAATCCCGGTATCGCATACCGATCCAGTAACGGTGACCAGATAAATTTCCAGGTATAGGGAATCTGGATCAAGGCAAAAAAACCGATGGCCTTGAGGTTGACGCCTTCCGTCTTGAGCCAGGCAGGAATCAAATTGATCAACAGATACAGGGGCAAGCCGGAACTGAACCCGGTCAGCACGCAAATCAGCATACGACGGGTGAAGAGAAGTTGCTTCCAATTTTCGGCAGGCATAGCCATCCCTGTAACAAAAGATGCGTAACCTTACCGCAAAGGCATCGCGCCGGCTAATCCGGCACAGTAACAGCCCAAGGTCTACCATAAAAGAAGCCGCTCCGTTGGCACAGTGAGGATGCTATGACCCAGACACCCCGCCATTTTGAAGAGCACGGCATACCCAGCCCGCTTTCGGGCGATCCGGCCGGCAGCAAGGCCAGTGAGTCGGCGACCTCCGAACCCGTCGTTGTCCCCAATACCGTCGGTTTGCATGCCCGCCCCGCTGCTGCGCTCGTCAATGCGGCCAAGGCTTACGCCTCGGAAATCCGCCTGCGCCGCGGCACGCGGGATGTGAATGCAAAATCATTGGTTTCGATCATGAGCTTGGGGGTACGCCAAGGTGATGCGGTCCAGTTAAGCGCTTGCGGACCTGATGCCATTGAAGCCGTGCACGCCTTGATTGCGTTGATCGCATCCGGCTGCGGCGTCAGTGAAGAAGAAGCCGTTTTGCCGCCTTCGGCCACGAGTGCCATCAAGCCGCCGCAAATCCAGCGCATGATGGGCACGCCTGCCGCACCGGGATTGGCCGTGGGTACCATTTTCCAGGTGCGCCAGCATGAGATCATCGTGGAAAAACAGGCGGACGACCCAAGTCGGGAGCGGCAGCGGCTTGATCTGGCATTGCAGAACGCCGTCACCCAGGTGGCCTCTCTTGCAGAATCGATCGCCGATCCGGACAAGGCAGCCATTTTTTCTGCACACGAGGAACTGCTCAGCGATCCGGAACTGCTAGATCTCGCCATCTCTGGCATCAGTCACGGCCAAAGTGCAGCTTATGCCTGGCAGTCGGCATTTCAGGCCTATGCAGTGCAATTGGCCAGTCTGGACAATGAAGTTCTGGCCGGCCGGGCCAACGATATCCGCGATATCGGGCGCCGGGTTCTGCGCTTGATCGCTGGAGTCCAGGAAGAAGCGTTAACTCCGCCCGACAATGCCATCTTGATTGCTGAAGACCTTACTCCGTCAGAAACCGCCCATCTGGACCGCAACAAAGTACTGGGATTTTGCACCAAGGGTGGAGGGGCTTCCAGCCATGTCGCCATCCTTGCCCGCTCGCTCGGGTTGCCGGCCATCTGCGGCATTGATGAACGGGCATTGCAACTTGCCAACGGCACCACGGTCATCCTGGACGGACACGCGGGAGTCTTGCACCTTCATCCCAGCACAGAAGCGATTCAAGCTATTCGTACGCAACAAACACGCGCTGCACAACAATTTGCCATCAATCTTACACATGCCAGCGAGCAGGCGATTACCCAAGACGGGCACCGTATCGAAATTGTCGCCAATATTGGCAATCTCCAGGAAGCGAGGGAAGCCGTTGCGCAGGGTGCAGAAGGGGTTGGCTTGCTCCGATCCGAGTTTCTTTACCTGGAGCGCACTACTGCCCCCAGCGAAGAAGAACAGGCCACAACCTATAGCAACATTGCCCAAGCACTTGGCCCGCAACGGATTCTGGTATTACGCACACTGGATATCGGCGGTGACAAACCATTGCCTTATCTACCCTTGCCACCGGAAGATAATCCTTACCTCGGTATTCGTGGTATCCGACTCAACCAGGTCGAGCCTGAAATTTTACGTGCCCAGGTGCGTGCAGCGCTGCGCGCAGCCCCCTACGCCCGGCTACACATCATGTTTCCCATGATTGCGACCCTCGAGGAAGTACGGGAGGCACGTGCGATGGTTCAGAACGAAATAACTGCAACGAGATGCGGAAGCGACGTCAAGATTGGCATCATGGTCGAAGTGCCCTCTGTCGCAGTCATGGCCGAAAAATTTGCTCAGGAGGCTGATTTCTTCTCGATCGGCACCAATGATCTGACGCAGTACACCTTGGCCATGGATCGCGGCCATCCCAGGTTGGCTCAAATCGCCGACGCACTTCACCCCAGCGTCTTGAACTTCATCGCCATGACGAGTGACGGTGCCCACAAACATGGCAAATGGGTAGGCGTATGTGGCGGAATGGCTTCCGACATGATCGCCGTTCCATTGCTGATCGGTCTTGGTATTGATGAACTATCCGTCAGCGTCCCCAGCATTCCCGCCATCAAGGCACAGGTACGCAAATTCAGCAAAAAGGCCTGTATCGAAATGGCGCAAAAAGCACTGAGATTGGATACCGCCAAGGAGGTGCGGGCTTTACTGGAAGAATTCACGCGCTGATGTAGCGCAGCAAAAGCAAAACCCCCAGCCTTTTGAGCTGGGGGTTTCTTATGGGGAGTCTGGCGATGACCTACTTTCACACAGGCAATCTGCACTATCATCG
>JAGTRM010000011.1 GCA_018261735.1 Pseudomonadota bacterium | reverse complement strand
AATCACTACAGCAACTCAAGCGCGAAGGCGTCGAGGCCGTGACGATCTCGGCGATGCAACTCGCCGGCATCGATAGCGTCAAGGAAGCGCTGTTCCGCCAGGCGCCGGACGACCACCTGGAAGAGCCGCGCCTCGTCGGCGACCTGATCGGCCCGGGCGACATGGTTCTGTTGGTGGTGCCGATCGACCTGGGGGCGCCGAAGGGGCGGCTGATCCTGCCGCAGGTACAGACCATGCGCGACATCCTCGACAGCGATGCCGTCGGCATGATCGTCAAGGAGCGCGAGCTCAGCAGCGCCTTGGCGCGGCTGTCCAGTCCGCCGAAACTGGTGATCTGCGATTCGCAGGTCGTGCTCAAGGTCGCGGCCGACACACCGAACACGATCAGCATGACCACGTTCTCGATCCTGATGGCGCGCTTCAAGGGCGACATGCTGCGTCTGGCCGAAGGGGCCGGGGCGATTTCGCGCCTGCAGCCCGGGGACCGGGTGCTGATCGCCGAAACCTGCGCCCACCACTCGTTGGCGGATGACATCGGCCGCGTGAAGATTCCGCGCTGGTTGCGCCAGTTTGCCGGCGGGAATCTGGAGGTGGATGTGCGCGCCGGCAAGGATTTCCCGGAAGACCTGACGCCGTATTCGCTGGTCGTGCAATGCGGCGGCTGCACCGCCACGCGCAAGCAGATGCTGGTGCGCCAGTACCGCGCCGAGCGCCAGGGTGTCCCGATGACCAACTACGGCATGGCGATCTCGGTGGTGCAGGGTGTGCTCGACCGCACGCTCGAATGTTTCCCCGCGGCGCAACACGCCTACCGTCAGGCCATGGCAGGAGAAGGAAGATGACGACGCAAGCCGTGAAAATAGAATGGATGAAAGCGCCGGTCCGACCGGGATCAGGACCGGGCCAACCCGCCCGCCCCAGAAGTGCCGCGGCGCAGGAGATGGCCGAGCGGCTGGCAGGCGGTATCCTGGATCGCGCCACCCTGCACCGCATCCTGGCCACGACCGACGCCGACGAGCTGGAAGTGATCCGCCATGCCGCCGAGCAGACCTTGCTGCAGCACTGCGGTGACACGGTGCGCCTGCGCGGGCTGATCGAATTCAGCAACCGCTGCGTGCTCGACTGCCATTACTGCGGCATCCGCCGCAGCAACAAGGCGGTCGACCGCTACGCGCTGGAGCTGGACGAGATCGTCGAAACCGCACAGTGGTGCGCTCAGAAAGGCTATGGCTCGATCGTGCTGCAGTCGGGCGAACGGCGCGATGCCAAGTTCGTCCAGCTCGTGACCGACGCGATCCAGGCGATCAAGGCCGGGACCCGCACGCCCGAGCTGCCGGACGGCGTGGGCATCACCCTGTGCGTGGGCGAGCAGTCGCCCGAGACCTATGCCCGCTGGTACGAGGCCGGCGCGCACCGCTACCTGCTGCGCATGGAGAGTTCCTTGCCGAGCCTGTTTGCCGCGCTGCATCCGCCCGAGCAGAGTTATGCCAGCCGCGTGGCATGCCTGCGGAGTCTGAAGGACATCGGCTACCAGGTCGGCACCGGCGTGATGATCGGCCTGCCCGGGCAGAGCCTCGACGATCTGGTGGACGACGTGCTGTTCTTCCAAGAGCTGGGTGTCGACATGATCGGCATGGGGCCGTACATCCCGCACGAGCAGGCGGTGCTGCCCGGCAACCCGGCGATCCTCGATGTCGACACCCGGCTGCAACTGTCGTTGAAAATGATCGCCGCCACGCGCCTGTTGCTGCGCGACGTCAACATCGCCGCGACCACCGCCTTGCAGGCGCTCTCGGAAACGGGACGGGAGCAGGGCCTGCGCTATGGCGCCAATGTGATCATGCCGCAGGTCACCCCGCCGCGCGTGCGCCGCATGTACACGCTGTACGACGGCAAGCCGTGCCTCGACGATAACGCCGAGCAGTGCGCAACCTGTCTGGAAGGGCGCATCCATTCAGTCGGGCGCCGGGTGCTGCGCAACGGCTGGGGGGATTCGGCGCATTATTTGAAGCGCAACGCAGTTTGAACGGAGGGACATAACCCTATAATTGCGAAACCATTGAAGCCTTTTTTTGTCCTCGTATGAGTTCCTGTCATTTGCTGGAGTCTGAAATGCAATCAACACCCAATTCCAGCGTGGACACCAGCATCCGCTCTGGCGAGGACTGGGGGCGCAAGATACGTATCGGTATTTTGCTGCTTCTTGCATTCCTGTTTACGGCCGGTATCGGTTGGCACGTCTATCGCTTGACCTTTGAAAACATGCTGGGCGAGATCCGGACCCAGGCATTCCACCGACTGGAAACCTATGCCAACAGTCTCGAGCGCGAAATTGATAAGTATGCCAATTTCCCCTATGTGGTCGGGCTGGATACTTCGCTCTGGGAATTTCTGGCCAACACGAAAAACGAGCGACTCAAGCTTCGCTCCAACCTGTTTCTGGAAAAGCTCAACAACCGGGTAGGGTCGCTGGCCCTTTTCCTGCTGGATACCTCAGGCCGGGTGGTGGCATCCAGCAACTGGAACAAGCACGACAGCTTTGTCGGGCGCGATCTCTCCTATCGGCCGTACTATCAGAATGTAGGAATCGACCGGATCGAACGCTTTTATGGTATCGGTACCACCAATAATGAGCCCGGATACTTTCTTTCGACCGCGGTTCATGAAGGGAACCGTATTATTGGCACGGCGGTGGTCAAGGTCAGTCTCGAGCAGCTCGAGAAATCCTGGTCTTCCGCCGAATCGCCTGCGATCCTTTCCGAGGGGAATGGCATTGTCGTGCTGTCGTCCGTGCCGTCATGGAAGTACGCGGCCCTGCGACCGCTGGATGAGGCGACGCGTCATCAGATCATGGTTTCCCAGCAATACACCGGCTATGCGCTTTCGCCTTTGGGCATGAAGGTGCGACGCGAACTGGACGATGGCAGCAGTATTGTGACCTTGCCCTCGGCCGGCCGGGGGGATTCAAACCTGTTTTCCACCGATGGCCTGTTCCTGACCCAGACGCGCATGATGAATGGAACGCCTTGGCATCTGACGGTGTTTTCCGATCTGAAAAAGGCCGAAGATCAAGCCAAGATCCGGGCCACGCTGGCGGTGCTGTTTACCGCTGTTCTGATGGGGCTGATGCTGATATTGATGCTCAGACAAACGCATCTGAAGGAAATTTTGCAGGCCAGGGAAGCATTGCAACGCGCCAATGACGAATTGGAACGCAAAGTCGTTGAACGCACCGCCGATCTTTCCGCAGCCAATGCCCGGCTGCAGCAAGAGGTCGAGGAAAGAAGCCGGGCCGAGCAGGTGCTGCGCGAGGCGCAGGATGGTCTGGTTCAGGCGAGCAAGCTGGCGGTAATCGGGCAATTGTCGGCAGGGATTGCCCATGAACTGAATCAGCCGCTGGCTGCGCTGAGCACGCTTTCGGGCAACGCGGTCAAATTCATCGCCCGGGGCGATGTGGAAATGGCCAGTTCCAACCTGGAGCGAATCGGGCCGCTGGTGGAGCGGATGGGGCTGATGACGGGGCAGCTCAAGGGCTTTGCGCGCAAATCCTCGGGTGAGCCACGGATGGTCGTTTTGGGCAAATCGGTGGATAACGCGCTGTTTTTGCAGGAGCAAAGATTGCTGCGCGGCCGTGTTGCCGTGACGATGGATTTTCCGAAGGATGATTTGCTGGTCCGCTGTGATCCGAATCGCTTGGAGCAGGTCTTGGTCAACCTGATCGGCAATGCTCTGGATGCCATGGAGCAAATGGAGAAGCCGCGGATTCTGCTGCAGGCAGAGGTGAGCGATGGAATGGCCAAACTGCTGGTCCGCGATTACGGGCCCGGCCTGAGCGAGGAAACACTGAGCCATATGTTCGAGCCATTTTTCACCACCAAGGCACCGGGGCTGGGTCTGGGACTGGGCTTGCCCATTTCCGCCGGGATTGTCCGGGATTTCGGCGGTGAGCTGACCGCAAGGAATGCGCCGGATGGCGGCGCAGAATTTGCGCTGACGATACCAATTTACAAAGAGAGTGAGAGAAATGGCGCGACCGCTTAAGGTGCTCGTGGTTGAAGATGATCCCAATGTATTGCTGGGGTGCGAGCAGGCTTTGCAGCTTGAAGGCATTGCCACCCAGGGAGTGTCATCGGCAGAAGATGCGCTCAAGGCGATCCGCGCTGACGGACCTGCCGTGGTGATCAGCGATATCCGCTTGCCTGGCAAGGATGGCATTTCCCTGCTGAAAGAAATCCAGGAAATCGACGCGGATCTGCCCGTTGTGCTGATCACCGGGCATGGTGATGTCGCGCTGGCGGTACAGTCGATGAAACTGGGGGCTTACGATTTCGTCGAGAAACCGTTTTCCCCAGAATTCCTGGTGGAAGTGGCGCGCCGGGCGCTCGACAAACGTACGCTGGTGCTGGAAATCCGGGCACTGCGGGCGCAGCTGAAGGGCAAGGGGGCGCTCGATGCCCGTATCATCGGCATGTCGCACAGTATTGAGCATGTCCGGCGCATGGTGAGCGAGCTGGCCGACACCAATGCCTCACTGCTGATTCACGGAGAAACAGGAACCGGCAAGGAGTTGGTGGCGCGTTGCCTGCATGATGCCAGTAATCGGCGCGACGGCAATTTTGTGGCCATCAACTGTGGCGGCTTGCCCGATACCCTGGTCGAAAGCGAGTTGTTCGGGCACGAGGCCGGCTCCTTTACCGGGGCTAACAAGCGCCGCATCGGCAAGATCGAATATGCCAATGGCGGTACGCTGTTTCTGGATGAAATCGAGAGCATGCCCTTGTCGGTGCAGGTCAAGCTGCTGCGCGTGTTGCAGGAACGCACGTTGGAACGGCTGGGGGGCAATGCGCCCATTCCGGTGGATTGCCGCATCGTTGCGGCCACCAAGGAAGATTTGCTGGCCATGGCCGATGCCGGGCGCTTCCGGGCGGATTTGTATTACCGCTTGAGCGTGGCGACGGTGCTCTTGCCGTCGCTGCGTGCGCGCCGCGAGGACATTCCTTTGCTGTTCGAGCATTTCCTGCTGCTCGCGAGCGCCAATCATGGACGTCCGGTTCCGGAAATAAGCCAGGCCAAGATGCGCCAGTTGATGGCCTATCCGTGGCCGGGTAACGTGCGCGAACTGCGCAATGTGGCCGATCGTTGCGTGTTGGGTATCGAGGCCGGGTTTCCCCCGTTCAGCGAGGGCATGGCCGTGGCGCCGCTGGCCTTGTCGCAGGCGGTGGAAGCGTTCGAGCGCTCATTGATCCTGGATGCCCTGCGCCGCCATGCCGGCAATCTCACCCAGGCCAGCCAGACTTTGCAGATTCCCAAGACGACGCTGCATGACAAGATGAAGAAACTGAATTTATTGGGCCAAGAGGCGCTGCGTTGAGGCTGTACGATCTTGTTGCGGACTGCTATTCGTCGAGGCTGCCCGTGATTTTGTAGGCGATATCGAGCGAGAATCCGCGCGCTGCGAGAAAGCGCACTTGTCGCGCGCGCTCGTTCATATCGGCGGGGAGCGCGCCGAATTTTCTTTGCCAGATGGCGCGCGCACGCGCCTCTTCCCCGTCGGCGATTTCTTCCAGTGCGGTGGCAATGGTTTCCTCGGCCACGCCTTTCATGCGCAGTTCCTGCTTCAGGCGTTGCGCACCATAGCGCGATCCGCGCTGATGGGTCCATTGCTCGGCAAAGCGGGTGTCGGAAAGCCAGCCGCGAGCGGAAAAATCCTCGAGCAAGGCTTCAACTTCTTCCGCATCTTCCGACAGCAGCAGTAATTTTTGGCGCAACTCGGCGCGGGCATAGTCGCGGCGAGCCAGGTATTGCAGGGCCTTGCTGCGCAGGGAGGGCGGTTTTTTGTTGCGAGAGTGGCTGGGTGCAGTTGCCGGAACAACTTTTTCTTCAGGCAGAGCAGAGTCTGAAGAAACAAGGCTGCGGTTTTCACCGGCAGCCTTGTTGGCCATCATGGCCCGCAGTGTTTCCAGATCAGGCTTCGACATCTTCATCGATGAGTGAGCCGCCGGCCTCTATCGGCGCTGCGCCGATGCCGATCTTGGCGCGGATTTTCTGTTCGATCTCTGCGGCGACTTCGGGGTTGTCTTTCAGATACTGGCGCGCATTTTCCATACCCTGGCCGATCTTGCTGCCGTTGTAGGCATACCAGGCCCCGGATTTTTCCACGATCTTGTGTGTCACTCCGTATTCGATGATTTCGCCTTCGTGGCTGATGCCTTCGCCGTACAGGATATCGAAATTGACCACGCGGAATGGCGGTGCAACCTTGTTCTTGGCAATCTTGACCTTGGTCTGGTTGCCGATGATTTCCTCGCCTTTCTTCACTGCGCCGATACGGCGAATATCGAGGCGGACCGAGGCGTAGAACTTGAGCGCATTGCCGCCGGTGGTTACTTCCGGGCTTTGGCCGGGCATCATCGCGCCGATTTTCATGCGCAGCTGGTTGATGAAGATGACCAGCGTATTGGTGCGCTTGATGTTGGCGGTGAGCTTGCGCAGCGCTTGGCTCATCAGGCGGGCTTGCAGGCCGGGGAGCTGGTCGCCCATCTCGCCTTCGATTTCCGCTTTCGGGGTGAGCGCCGCCACCGAGTCGACCACGATCAGATCGACGCCGCCGGAGCGAACCAGCATGTCGGCAATTTCCAGACCCTGCTCGCCCGTATCCGGCTGCGAAATCAGCATTTCGGAAACGTTGACGCCAAGTTTTTGGGCGTACACCGGATCCAGTGCATTTTCTGCATCGATGTAAGCGGCAACGCCGCCCGCTTTCTGGATTTGCGCGACGATGTGCAGGCACAGCGTTGTCTTGCCCGAGGATTCCGGGCCGAAAATTTCGACCACACGGCCGCGGGGCAGGCCGCCGACGCCAAGACCCAGATCCAGCCCCAGCGAGCCGGTGGAAACGACTTGCAGGTCATTTTCGATCTGTGCTTCGCCCATCTTCATGATGGCACCCTTGCCAAATTGGCGTTCGATCTGGGCGAGTGCGGCGGTGAGTGCCTTGCTCTTGTTTTCGTCCATGGCGTGAATCCCGTGCAGTGGTGAATATGGGTGCAAGTATAGAACAATCGTTCTGCTTGTGAAAAGCGCTTAATTCATTTTTTTGGCGAGGGCAGGGTGAAGAAAAAGGTGGCGCCTTCGTTCGGGGCGGATTTGGCCCAGATGTGGCCTTTGTGGCGGCTGATGATGCGCTGGACAATCGCCAGACCAATGCCGCTGCCAGGATATTCGCTTTGCGAGTGCAGGCGCTGGAACGGGCTGAACAGGCGGTTGGCTTCGGTCATGTCAAAACCGATGCCGTTGTCGCGGATAAAGTAGACGGGTTGATGATTGATGGTCGAAACGCCAAACCAGACATGGGGCTCGGTTGATGCGGCGGAATACTTCCAGGCGTTGTCGAGCAAGTTGTGCAGCACGATCTGGATCAGCTTGGGATCGGCGTCCACCAGCATGCCGGGCGTGATGTCGATGGTCACGTGCTGTTCGAGCTGCAGCGCGTTGAGTTGTTCGGCGATGTCTTCGGCCATTGCGGACAGGTTGACCGGCTGCGGGCGCAACTCGATGCGCGAGAAGGAAGACAGGTTGAGCAGGTTGTCGATCAGCTCGGCCATGCTGTTGATGGCGCTGCGGATGCGTTTCAGGTAGTGGCGGGCATTGGTATCGAGGGTGTCGCCGTAATCTTCGAGCAGCACCTGGCTGAAGCCATCGATGGCACGCAGCGGCGTGCGCAAATCGTGTGAAACCGCGTAGGAAAACGCTTCCAGCTCGTGGCTGGAGACGGTGAGCGTACGGCTGACCGATTCCAGCGATTCCTCCAGATGGCTGCGGTATCTTTCCAGCTCCAGCTCTGCCTGTTTGCGCTCGGAGATATCGACCAGGAAACCATGCAGCCGGCGTCGTCCATCCTCATCCAACTGATTGAATGCGATCAGCAGAATCCAGATTTCCTTTCCGTCACTGGCGATGAGCCGGCACTCGAACTGACGGTTTTCATGCTGGAAATCGGTAAAGAGTTCATAAGCCAGATGCCGGTCGTCCGGGTGCAGATAACTGGAGAGGAAACCTTCGCTGTACCAGCTGGTCAGCGGGTAGCCAAGCAAATGTTCTGCCTGCGGGCCGACATAGGTAAAGCGCCATTCGGTAGGATTGGCATCCCACGGGATAACCCGGGTTGTTTCCACCAGTCGCCGGTAGCGATCCTGGCTCGCGCGCAGGGCCGATTCGATTTGGCGCCGGCTCAAGAGGTCCGTTTCCAGTTGGACGTTTTTTTGCTCCAGCGTATTCAGCAAGGCCTGCAGGGCATTGCGGGTGGCTTCCAGGTTTTGTCCCAATTCACCGATTTCATCGTGGCGGCGCCAGACAAAGGGCGTTTGCAGCTTGTTGCGGGCCAGTTGCATGGATTGCTCGGCCAGCTGCCGTACCGGGCGCAGGACGCGGGTATGTAACAGGATCATGATGAGTGCAAGGCTGATGCCTGCTTGCAGCAATGCAGTCAGCAGGAATTTCTGTTGCATCTGCTCGATATGGCTGGCGGCAAGGCCGTCATCCATTTCGAGCGTGGCGGTGCCGATGGCGCTGCCTTGTTTGTTGATGACGCGGGTGACCGACCGCAGTTGCCCAAGCCGGCGTTCCGGATGGTTGGCGCTCAGAAAAAGCCCCAGCGCCGCATCGTTCACCGTGATGCGGACCACGCGCTTGTCGCTCATCAGCGATTCAAGCAGCGGTTTTCCCGATTCGGGAGCCAGATTCCACAAGGGCTCCTGCATGCCCAGGACCAGCATGTCGGCATAACGCTGGTGGGCGAGATCCTGCTCGGTATCAATCAGTTTCAATTCATGGCGGGTACTCAGGTAGTTGCCAGCGGTTGCAGGCAAGAGCAGACCGATCAGGATGGCAAGCACGACGGCGGTACTCAGTGAAAGCTTCATAAGGGCAACAGGGGGTATCGCTAATGTCAGTGGTTACAAGTCTAGCCGGTATTTTTTCTGCAGACACATTCTTGTTGATTTGATTTTGCGCATGGACGGTCGGAGGGGGCGAATTGATCGGTGCATGCTGCGGCATAATAGCGTTTGCACATTCTGGGGGTGAGGTATGCATTGCATTGTTTTGGGCGCCGGCGTGGTCGGGGTGACCACAGCCTGGTATCTGGCACAGGCCGGGCATCAGGTTACGGTGATCGAACGGCAGCCTCAAGCCGGGATGGAGACCAGTTTTGCCAATGGCGGGCAGATTTCAGTATGTCATGCCGAGCCCTGGGCCAATCCGAAGGCGCCGTGGAAAATGCTGCAATGGCTGGGCGAAGAAGATGCGCCGCTGCTGTTCCGGCTCAAGCTGGACTGGGCGCAATGGCGCTGGGGGCTGCGCTTTCTGCGTGAATGCGTACCGGACAGGGCGCGCCGCAACCTGCAGGATCTGGTGCGACTCGGGCTCTACAGCCGCGCGCAATTGCAGCAATTGCGCGCCGAAACGGGTATTCACTACGATGAACTCGCCCGCGGCATCCTGCATTACTACACCGACGAGGCTGAGTTCGCTTCGGCGGTATCTGCCGCGGCACTGATGCGGGAAACGGGCCTGGAACGGATGGTCAAGACCCCGGCCGAATGCGTGCAGATCGAACCCGCGTTGCGCCATACCCGCCGCCCGATCGTGGGCGGAACGTACACCGCCAGCGATGAATCGGGCGATGCCATGAAGTTCACCCAGGCCCTGGCCGCCCAGTGCGTTGAGGCCGGCGTGGTTTTCCGTTATGAAACGCAGGTGGAGCGCTTGCTCGAAAGCGGCGGTGCAATCCAGGGCGTGGCGGTGCAATGGCAGGAGGATGCGGTCAGCCGCGCGGAAACCCTGGTGGCCGATGCCTACGTGGTGTGCATGGGGAGCTACAGCTCCCTGCTGATGAAAAAACTCGGCTTCGCGCTGGATGTATATCCGGCCAAGGGCTATTCGGCCACGATTCCGGTGCGGGCTGGCGATCACGCGCCTTCCGTGGCGCTGACCGATGATGGCTGCAAGATTGTGTTTTCGCGTCTGGGCGATCGTCTGCGGGTGGCCGGGACCGCAGAAATGAACGGCTACAACCTGGAATTGAACCCGACCCGCTGCCGTGCGCTGGTTGAGCGTACACGCGAGATATTTCCGTATGCCGGCGATTTCGATGCGGCCGAATTCTGGACCGGTTTGCGTCCCTCCACGCCCAGCAATCTGCCTTGTATCGGCCCGGTCAAGCAGTTTGGCAAGTTGTGGCTCAATACTGGTCACGGCACCCTGGGCTGGACCGAAGCCTGCGGATCGGGCCATGCGTTGGCCGATTTGATCGACGGGCGCAGGCCTGAGGTGGAATTCCCGTTTTTGGGGTGTGAATAGCCCGAGTTCGGTTGATGGCGCCCAGAAACGACAAACCCCGCCGAGGCGGGGTTTGTTTTCGTCGGGAGCGCGAAGATCAGTTTTCGACCTGATAGTTTGGCGCTTCCTTGGTGATCTGCACATCGTGGACATGCGATTCACGGATACCGGCGGCGGTGATCTGCACGAATTCGGCTTTCTCATGCATTTCGGCGATGCTCTTGCAGCCGAGGTAGCCCATGGAAGAACGGATGCCGCCGACCAGCTGGTGCACGATGGCGGAGAGCGGGCCCTTGTAGGCCACGCGGCCTTCGATGCCTTCCGGAACCAGCTTCTCGGCGTTGTTCACGTTGTCCTGGAAGTAGCGGTCGGAAGAACCTTGCTGCATGGCGCCGAGGCTGCCCATGCCGCGATAGCTCTTGTACGAGCGGCCTTGATAGAGTTCGACTTCTCCCGGCGCTTCTTCGGTGCCGGCGAATAGCCCACCCAGCATCACGCAATGCGCGCCGGCAGCCAGTGCCTTGGCGATATCGCCGGAGAAGCGGATGCCGCCGTCGGCAATCAGCGAGACGCCGGTGCCCTTCAGCGCTTCGGCCACGTTGGCCACCGCGGAAATTTGCGGTACACCCACGCCGGCCACGATGCGGGTGGTGCAGATCGAGCCCGGGCCGATGCCGACCTTGACCGCATCGGCGCCATGTTCGACCAGCGCCCGGGCGGCGGCTGCGGTGGCAATATTGCCGCCGATAACCTGCACTTGCGGGAAATTGGTCTTGACCCAGCGCACGCGGTCGAGCACGCCCTGGCTGTGGCCGTGGGCGGTATCTACCACGATCACATCGACGCCGGCTTCGGCCAGCAGCGTCACGCGCTCTTCGGTGCCTTCGCCGGTGCCGACAGCGGCGCCAACGAGCAGGCGGCCTTGATCGTCCTTGGCTGCGAACGGATGTTCGGAAGTCTTGATGATGTCCTTGACGGTAATCAGGCCCTTCAGGTGGAAGGCATCGTCAACGACCAGTACGCGCTCCAGCCGGTGTTCGTGCATCAGGCGGCGGGCTTCTTCGATCGATTCGCCTTCGCGTACCACCACGAGGCGTTCTTTCGGGGTCATGATCGCGGAAACCGGCAGATCCAGGCGCGATTCGAAACGCAGATCGCGGTTGGTCACGATGCCGACCACGAGACCGTTATCCACGACCGGCAAGCCGGAAATCTTGTGTTGATGGGTCAGCTGCAGCACATCGCGTACCAGCATGTGCGGGGCGATGGTGATCGGGTCTTTGACGATACCGGACTCATAACGCTTGACCTTGGATATTTCCAAAGCCTGAGCGCGGGCGGTCATGTTCTTGTGCACGATGCCGATGCCGCCTTCCTGGGCGATGGCAATGGCCAGACGCGCTTCGGTGACCGTGTCCATGGCGGACGAGAGCAGGGGCAGGTTGAGGCGGATGGTACGCGTGAGCTGGGTGGAGAGGGTTACATCGCGCGGCAGGACATTGGAGTGCGCCGGAACCAGCAGCACGTCGTCGAAGGTGAGGGCTTTTTGGATGACTCGCATGTCACGATCCTATGACGGCAAAGACGCATTATACCGAAAGATATGGGACAAGCCTATTGCACCAAGTAAGGGAAGTCGGCAAGTCGATGCGGAATCTTTATGCTGTGTGTTCTACGGCAGGCTGGATGAACTCAATGGCGATGAACTGGTCTACAATAGCTTTAATCTATCAAGTGAAGCGGAAATGCATTCCATGTTGCGTTGGCGCCTAGGTCATTTCATTCTTTCCCTGTTTTGCGCGGCCACGATCGGCTTTGCGCTTTATCTGCAAAATACTGAATTTCTCAGCCCGTGCCCGTTGTGCATTTTCCAGCGCGTGGGTTTTATTGTGACCGGCTTCCTGGCGCTGCTGGCCGCCTTGTTCCCGCTGCAGCGGCTGAACTGGTTCTGGCCCATGCTGATTACCGTTTCGGCAGGTGCAGGCGCTGCGGTTTCGCTGCGCCATGTGCAGATTCAATATTTTCTGGATCCCAAGCAGTTGGCTTCCTGCGGCCCCGGACTGGATTACCTGCTGCAAACCCAGCCTTGGTTGCAGGTGTTTCGCGATGTGCTTTCCGGGCATGGCGAGTGCGCCGTGATCGACTGGTCGCTGTTTGGTCTTTCCTTGCCGGTGCTGGCCCTGGGCGGTTTTACCTTGTTGATTACGGGAACCTGGTTGACCCGACGCTGGGAGTTGAAAAAATGACCCTGACCGAGTTGCGTTACATTGTTGCCGTGGCGCGCGAGCGCCATTTCGGCCGAGCTGCCAACAGCTGTTTTGTTTCCCAGCCCACGCTTTCCGTGGCGGTGAAGAAACTGGAGGACGAGCTTGGCGTGGCACTCTTCGAGCGCGCAGCCGGTGAAGTAACGCTGACGCCGACGGGCGAGCAGATTGTTTCCCAGGCGCAGCGCGTGCTGGAAGAAGCCCAGGTGGTGAAGCAGCTGGCGCAGCAGGGCAAGGATCCGCTGGCAGGCCCTTTGCGGCTGGGGGCGATTTATACGATCAGTCCGTATCTTTTGCCCTGGCTGATTCCGGCGCTGCGCTCGCTCGCCCCGCAGATGCAGGTGTTGCTGGAAGAAAACTACACCGCGCGCCTCTCGGAGATGCTCAAGCAAGGCGAGATCGATGTGGCGGTGCTGGCTGAGCCCTTTGGCGAGGCGGGGATTACCACCCAGGCGCTGTATGACGAGGATTTTGTGGTCGCTACGCCGATAGGTCATACCTGGGGCGAGCAGCAGGCGATCGATGTTGCGCAGCTTTCCGATGAAAACGTGCTGTTGCTGTCGCCCGGCAACTGCTTTCGCGACCAGGTCTTGCAAAGCTGCCCGGACCTGAACCGGGAAAGCCTGCCGCCAGGCAGCCTGCAGCGCACCTTGCAGGGCTCATCGCTGACCACGATCCGGCATATGGTCATGGGCGGGATCGGGGTTACGGTATTGCCGGCGACTTCGGTCACGCAGGCCGACGAGCAGATGCTGGTGATCCGCCCCTTTGTACCGCCGGCGCCGACGCGGCGCGTGATCCTGGCCTGGCGGCGCAATTTCCCGCGCTTGGCGGCTGTGGAAGTGGTGCGCCAGGCCGTGCTCAATTGCGGCATGCCGGCAGCGCACTTCATCGCCTAGGTTGCGCTGTTCCGGGCCCGGTCATTTTCCGTTTGTCTTGCTCAATGCAGGTGCTGTCTGGGGAATGTGCAGCGTAAAGCGGGTGCCTTGCCTGGGCTCGCTGTTCACGGTGATCGTTCCGCCCAGGATGTTGGTCGTGACATTATGGACAATGTGCAGGCCCAGCCCTGTGCCGCCCCGGCCCATCTTGGTCGTGAAGAAAGGGGTGAATATTTTGTCCTGCAATTCGGTTGCGATGCCGTTCCCGTCATCGCTGACAGTGATGTTGATCCATTCTGCTTCCGGTTGTTCGGCCTTGATCTGTATGGTGCCGTGATCGCGGTTTTCAAATCCGTGCAGGAGGGCATTGGATATCAGGTTGGTCAGTGCCTGACCCAGCGGACCGGGATAACTGTCGATCTCGACATTGTCCGGCACCTCGGTTGTTACCCGGTATGGGGTGTGCTTGAACGTGGGGCTGAGCGTAAGCAGCATTTCGTCGATCACGGATTTGAGGTTGAACGCGCGCCGCTGCGAGCTGGTCTGGTCGACGGAGACCTGCTTGAAGCTGTTGACGAGTTCGGCCGCACGCTTCAGGTTGCGACTGGCCAGTTCTGCCGCCAGCGAGACATCGCGTACGAAGGATTCCAGTTCGGAGCGGTGCAGCCCCTGCTTGATGCGTAACTCGATATCCCTGGATTGATCGCTCAGGATGGATGCCGCCATCAGGCCGTTGCCGATCGGGGTGTTGAGTTCGTGCGCGACGCCGGCCACCAGCCGTCCCAGTGCCGCCAGTTTTTCGGCTTGAACCAGATCGGACTGTGTCTGGCGCAGATGGGTAAGGGTTTGCATCAGTTCGCCATTGGTTTGAGCCAAGTCCAGTGTGCGTTGTTTGACGCGTTCTTCCAGCTCGATGGTCAGGTCGCGCAACTCGCGCTCCACCCGGCGCAGTTCGGTGACATCTTCCATCACGGTAATGCTGAGCGGGCGCTCGGTTTCTAATATCTGGCGCGAACTGATCAGGCAAAGCAGCTCCTGGCCATTCTTGTGGAAGAGGTGTGCTTCAAGGCGCGGACTGGCCAGCCTGGTACTTTCGCTGAAGATGGCGGCTTCCTCGCCCGATCGCCACAAGCCGATCTCCTGTCCGGTTTTACCCTTGACGGCTTCGCGCGCGTGGCCGAACTGCTGAACCCATGCGTCATTGACTTCGGCAATGGCATGATGGTTTTGCGGATCGCTGACCGCAATGGCGACGGGCGTATCGTTGAAAATGGCCAGAAACTTCTGTTCTCTCTCCTGCAATGTTTCGGCCATTTGTTCCAGATCGGTCGAAAGCCGGTTGAATTCGGTAATCGGGCCGCGGGGCCAGTGATCCGGGGCTTTGCCTCTGGCAACTTCATGGGCCTGTTCGATCAGCGCTTGCACCGGGCGGATCATGCGCCCGGCCCACCAGGGCGCGAGCAGCAGGGAGCCGATGACGGAGGCGACGAGCAGCGCACCCAGATCGGTCAGGGTGGAGCGCACCGCCGGGTTATCCAGTCCGGCAGGCATTTTTGCCAGGAAGATCCAGCCCATTCTGGATGAGCTGGCTTTGGCCGGATGGTAGCGCTTGCCCTGATAGGTAAAGGTATCCGGCAGGGGTTCGTTGGCCAGTGCGGTTTTTATCAGCGATAGATTTTTCAATGCGGCGCGGTCGGTTTCAGGCCGGCTTTCCGTATCCACCAGCACTTCGCCACGCTTGTTAAGCACCCAGGTGGAAAGGTTGGGGTCCCCCGCGGAATGCTGGGTGGCACTCAGGATATAGCTCACGGGAATTTCTGCGATCACCACCTGCTGTCCGTATGGCACCGCTACCGCAATTGTATTTTTCCCGGTCAGCGCGGAAGCGTAGTTATCGCTCCAGGCCGGTTTTCCGGTCTGCAGCGCGATCTGGTAAAGGGGCGAGGAGGCGAATTCAACATCAAAAATATTGACTCGCCAGACTTGTTTGTCCGGCGGGAGGCCGGTGGCGATGACGGCACCTTCCGGGCTGATGATGTAAAGGATTTCCAGCGCATCGTTCGAATCGACAAAATTGTCCATCACGGTGGAAAGCGACAGCCGGTTGGTGCCCGGAACAATGCGGCTGATCATGTGAACGCGTGCTTCCAGCCCGTCCAGCAACACATCCACCCGTGTGGCCAGTTCCTTGGCTTGATACGAGGCAGTATTGAGATTGGTCTTGGCGATCTGGGGCAGACGAATCAGCAGGATGATGCTGCCTGCCGTGCTCAAGGTGACCAGCATGGCAAAGATAAGCAGGAGGATCAGTGACGTGCGCAGGGGCTTGTCGGAGGCATGCCTCATGGTCATACCCGGTAGGTGTGGCGGCACCCTGAATAATAGATCGCCGGCAGGGCTTTTTCAGGAAGCCTTTCAGTTGTGTAGCTGGCAGGAATTTTGTGTTTGTTTTTGTTGAACTACATGAGCGTGTTTGGCTTGTTTGTTCAACACATTGATTTGTTAACGTTTTAATAAAATTAATTTACGGATATATGATGTTTTTTTG
The DNA here is from genome assembly GCA_018261735.1 of Pseudomonadota bacterium. Lineage (GTDB taxonomy): Bacteria > Pseudomonadota > Gammaproteobacteria > Burkholderiales > Chitinibacteraceae > Formivibrio. The sequence goes on along the minus strand of JAGTRM010000011.1, from coordinate 83,556 downwards.
ATTTTTTGTAGTTTGTGAAAAAATAACAATGTAGTCGACTAGATTTGTGTGGATTGCGGGCCTATCATTCACTCAACGGATCGGATAGATGATCCGGGTTAGCCCAAAGAGGCATTGCCTCGAATTGTTGAAGGAGTGAATATCATGATTACCCCGTTCCTGAGTTCTACCGAACTGACTTTTGCCGATGTGTCCGCTACCGAAGCCATCTACAACGAGGCCGGTATGAACAGCTACGGCGCCGTGATCGGCAAGGCCGCCCGCCGCGTGGCCGCCATGGCTCGTGTCGCCGAGCGCTCGTTTGCCCGTTTCCCGGAAGCCGTTCGCCCAGTTGCGTTCTGATTGACTGGTTTTTCTTGTCGTAAATGAAAACCGCCCACACCGGTGTGGTGTGAGCGGATGGGGCAGGGCAGTACCTTCCCTGATTGATTGCTAGCGTTTGGTCAGATCGTTCCAGATCTTGTCGAGCCGCTTGACCGATACCGGATACGGCGTGCGCAGCTCTTGCGCAAACAGGCCGATCCGCAATTCTTCCAGCATCCAGCGGAATGGCAGCAAAGGCGCCTGATTCCGCCCCTCGCGTTGCCACTTTTCCAGCTCCTTTTGCCAGCGTTCCCACAGCAGGATGACTTCGGTCGCACGTTGTGCATCGCGCGCCGGGTTGTTCACGCGCTTTTCCTGCCGCACGCGCATCGCTTTCAGGTAGACCGGCAGCCGCGGCAACTGCTCCCACGGTGTCGCGGACAGGAATCCCTTGTAGACCAACTTACCCAATTGTTCCTTGAGCTCATGCGTGATCGGTCCGCCTTTGCTGAGCGTGGGCAGCAGCGCCACGTATTCCGCAGTGGCTTCGGAAAGTACGCGCCAGGCCGCATCGCGCACCGACGGCAGGCGCACCTTGGCGCGCGATTTTTGCTCGTCGAAATCCTTCTTGTTGCGCGGCAGGTCGTCCTCGCCGATGAAGGCGCGGTCGCAGATGCAGCGCGTCAGGTCGTCGAGCAGATCGTCGCTGTTGGAAAGCACGCGCAGCTGGATCGCGAACTGGTTGAAGTTCGGGAACGACTTGGGCAGCTGCTTGATGTGCTCTTTTAGTTCGAACTGCAGCAGGCGCAGCACGCCTTGGCGGTGCGCTTCGAGCGCGGCGTGTTCGGTATCGAACAGGCGGATCGCCACGGCCTCGTCTTCGGGTACCAGTGCCGGGTAGCCGGTCATGGTCTGACCGTGGCGCTTGAGCGTGAGCCTGGCCGGCAGGTCGCCAAAATCCCATTTCACGATGCCGGTCTTCTCGATGCTGGCAGCCTCGTCCGCGCTGTCGCGGAAGGTAATCTGCGCCGCCTCCCCGAGCTGCGCGCGCAGGGCGACCAGATCGCGGCCGCTGGCGAGTTCCTGCCCGGCATCGTCGACGATGCGAAAATGCATTTTCAAGTGCGGTGGCAGGTCGTTCGGGTCGAAATCCTCGACCTGGATCGGCTGGCCGATACCGCGATTCACTGCCTGCGTCAGTTGCGGCAATAACGGAGCTTGACGGTCGGCGCGATCTAGTTCGGCGAGCATTTTGGTCACGAATTCCGGCACCGGCACGCACTGGCGGCGGATCGCCTTGGGTAGCGATTTGATCAGCACCGTGATCTTCTCGCGCAACAGGCCCGGCACCAGCCAGTCGAAGATCGCGTGGTTGACCCGGTTCAAGAGATGCAAGGGCAAGGTCGCGGTCACGCCATCGCGTGCATGGCCCGGTTCGAAGCGGTAAGTGAGGGCAATTTCGGCATCGTTGAGCTTGAAGGCTGCGGGATACAGGTCAGCGGTGACGCTGGCGGCGTTGTGCTGCATCAGGTCGTCGCGGGTCAGGAACAGCAGGCGTGGCGTGGCTTTTTCGGCCTCCTTGCGCCAGGACTCGAAGCCGGCGCCATTGACAATGTCAGCCGGGACGCGCGCATCGAAAAACGCGAACAGCGTTTCCTCGTCGACCAGCACATCCTGACGCCGCGCCTTGTGTTCGAGCTCCTCGACTTCGAGTAGCAGTTCCAGGTTGTGATCATTGAACTTTGCCTTGGTAACAAAGTTGAACTTCACCAAGCCTTCGCGGATGAATATCTCGCGCGCTTCTTTCGGGTTGATGCGGCCGTAGTGCACGCGCCGGCGGTTGACGATGGGCAGTCCGTAGAGCGTTACGCGCTCGGCGGCCATCACCTGCGCGCTGTCCTTTTCCCAGTGCGGGTCGAAATACTGGCGGCTGACCAGATGCGGTGCGAGCTTCTCCACCCATTCCGGTTCGATCGCCGCCACGCAGCGCGCGTAAAGCTTGCTGGTTTCCACGAGTTCGGCCGCGACGATCCACTTGGGGCGGGTTTTCTTCAGGCACGAGCCGGGAAACACCGAATACTTGATCCCGCGCGCGCCGAGGTATTCGTCGCTTTCTGGGTTCTTCATGCCGATATTGCCCAGAAGGCCGGTCAGCAGCGCCTTGTGGATCTGCTCGTAGGTGCCCGGTTTCTCGCTGACCTTGAACTCCATCTCGTCGACGATTTCGGCCAGTTGCCGGTGCAGGTCGCGCCACTCGCGCAGGCGCAGGAAGGACAGGAAGTGCTCGTGGCACAGGTTCACGAGCTGGCGGTTGCTGGTCTTGCCGGCTTCGGCCTGCTCGAAGAACTGCCACAGGTGCAGCCAGGACAGGAAATCCGACTTGTCGTCGGTGAACTTGGCCTGCATGCGATCGGCCGCTTCGCGCGCATCGAACGGGCGCTCGCGCGGGTCTTGCACCGATAGCCCGGAGGCGATGATCAGGATTTCCTTCAGGCAGTTCTCGTCGCGCCCGGCCAGCAGCATGCGACCGAGTTTCGGATCGACCGGCAGGCGCGCGAGCTGGCGGCCCAAGGGAGTGAGTTCGTTGGCCTCGTCGACCGCGCCGAGTTCATGCAACTGGGCATAGCCATCGCTGATCAGTCGGCCGGAAGGCGCTTCGATGAACGGGAACTGGTCGACGCGGCCGAGTTTCAGGGCCGCCATGCGCAGGATTACCGCAGCGAGGGACGAGCGCACGATTTCCGGGTCGGTAAATTCGGATCGGCCGGTGAAGTCCTGCTCCGAATACAGCCGCACGCACACGCCGGCGCTGACCCGGCCGCAGCGGCCGGCACGCTGGCGCGCCGACGCTTGCGAGATTTTTTCGACCAGCAGTTGTTCGACTTTGGCGCGCGCCGAGTAACGGTTCACGCGCGCCTGGCCCGAGTCGATCACATAGCGGATGCCGGGAACCGTGAGCGAAGTTTCCGCGACGTTGGTGGCGAGCACCACGCGCCGGCCGTTGCTCGGACGGAAGATGCGCTGCTGGTCCTCGTTGGAAAGCCGTGCGAACAGCGGCAGGATTTCCGCGCCCATCAACTTGGCCTTGCGCAATTCGTCCGTGGTTTCGCGAATCTCGCGCTCGCCCGGCAGGAACACCAGCACATCGCCTGCGCCATCCTTGCGCCAGAGTTCCTCCACGGCAGAGACCACGGCCTCTTCCATTTCCAGGTCCTGGTCGTCTTCGTCCTCGCTGCCTAATGGCTTGTAGCGCACTTCGACTGGATAGGTGCGGCCGGACACCTCGATCACCGGTGCTCCGGCAAAGTGATTCGAGAAGCGCTCGGCATCGATCGTGGCCGAGGTGACGATCACTTTCAGGTCGGGGCGGCGCGGCAGCAATTGCTTCAGGTAGCCGAGCAGGAAGTCGATGTTCAGGCTGCGTTCGTGCGCCTCGTCGATGATGATCGTGTCGTAGGCGTTCAGGTATTTGTCCGACAGCGTTTCGGCCAGCAAAATGCCGTCGGTCATCAGCTTGATGTAGCTGCTGGGCGAGGATTTGTCGGTAAAGCGCACCTTGAAGCCGACTGCGCTGCCCAGTTCGGTCTTGAGTTCCTGCGCGATACGGCTCGCGACCGAGCGTGCGGCCAGTCGCCGGGGCTGGGTGTGGCCGATCAGGCCGTGCACCCCGCGACCGAGCTCGAGGCAGATCTTGGGCAGCTGCGTGGTTTTGCCCGAACCGGTTTCGCCGCAGACGATCACGACCTGGTTCTTTTCGATGGCCGCTTTGAGTTCGTCGCGCTTCTGGCTGACGGGCAGGGCGTCGTCGTAGCTCGGCCGGGGCAGGGCGGCGCGGCGGGCGCTGGTGCGCGCCAGCGATTGCTCGATGCGCGCCGTGATATCTGCCAGGAGCTTTTCGACCGGCTGGTTGCGGCCCAAGCGCTCGCGGATCTGCTGCAGGTTGCGGCGCAGGATATGGCGGTCGGCACAGAGGCAATCGGCAATGCGGCGGGAAATTTCGGCCAGAGCTGGCGGGTTGGCGGACATTGGCAATCAGAGGCGTGTAAAGCGCGTGATTCTATCACGCGCTCGCTGTAGCCTTGCCTGCGTTCGGGCCTGCCGGCACGGCTTGGCCGGTTGCGGGTCGGCTGGCTTGCAGGCACAGGCTGACATCCAGCCCTGATGGTTCCCGGTTCTGGATGCTCAGGCTTGCGCCATGCAGTTGCGCGATTTTTTGCACGATGCTCAGCCCGAGGCCGGCGCCATCGCCTTGCTGCGGATGGATGCGGAAAAAGCGCTCCCGCAACCGGGGCAGCAGGGCCGGGTCGACGCCGGGACCGCTGTCGCAGACATGCACGCTGACCCGGTTTTCTTCCCGGGAGAGAGTGACCAGGATGTTGCCGTGCTCGGGGGTATAGCGGATCGCGTTGTCGATCAGGTTGCTGAACAGCAACTCCAGCAGGATCGCCTGCCCTTGAATCCAGACTTGCTGCTCGGCTTCAAAGGCCAGCTCCTGGTGTTTTTTCAGCGCGAGCGGTACGAGGGACGCAATGCATTCGCGCAGCAGCGCGTTCAGGTCCAGTGTTTCGAGCTCGATCGCCTGCTGGCTGTCGATGCGGGCTTGCGTCAGCAGCTGGCGGATCAGCCGGTCTCCGCGGTCGAGCGCACGCAGCATTTTTTTCAGGGATTGTTCCCGGCTTTCCGGATCCTGGCTGGCCAGCGCATTTTCGCCGTGGATGCGCAGCACCGCCAAGGGGGTGCGCAGTTCGTGCGCGGCCTCGTTGGTGAATTGTTTCTCGTGTTCCAGTGTTTCGGCCAGCGCCTTCATCAGGCGGTTGATCTCGTTGCTCAGCGGCAAGAGCTCCTTGACCGGTTTTTTCAGGACCAGCGGACTCAGGTTGGCAGGATGGCGTTCGCTGATGGCCTGGATCAGTTGGGTCAGTGGTTTTGTGCCGCGCGCGATCAGCCACCACAACAGGATCAGCAGAACGGGTAGGACGATGAGCAGCGGCAGCATGGTACGGCTGGCGATCTTGCCGGCCATTTCTTCGCGTACGTCGTCGCGGTCGGCCACGATCAGCCAGGTTTGGCGATCGGGGTTATGCAGGGTGAAACTGCGCCACCGGTGCTGATCGTGTTGAACATGACTGAAGCCGGCGGCGAGCGGAATCTGGGGGCGCTCGGGCGCGCTGGGCGAGCGCAACAGCAGCGTGCCACGGGTATCCAGGAGCTGGAAATACAGTTTGCGCTCGTAGGTGTGTCCCTGCTCCTGGGCTTCCTCGTCGTCATTCTCATGCTGTGCCGCAGCCGGGCTGGTGGCGTCCCACGGGTCGTAGATTTTTCCGTCTGCCGGCAAAGTGCCGATTTGGGACCGATAGGCATTCAGGAGCGGGTTGAGCACGCGTGCCGATTGAGCCAGTCGGGCATCGAACAGTTCCTCGCTCTCGTGCACGGCATCCAGATAGCCGAACAGGGCGCTGATGGACAGGCCGGCAGTGACGATCAGCAAGATGCTGGTGATCAGAAAGCGGCGGATGGAACCGGGGGCGGTCGATGGCATGGCTGATTTCCGGTGGGGAGCGTGAATCATGTTCGATTCCTGCGGGTTCTCGCAAGAAGAAACCGGTTCAGTCATCCTGAACCGAAATAGATTTCAGCGCCGCTCGATGATGTAACCCACACCCCGGATATTGCGGATGAGTTCGGGGTAGAGCTTCTTGCGCAGGTGGTGGATGTGGACTTCGATCGCGTTGCTTTCCACGCCTTCATCCCAGCCGTGCAGACTTTGCACCAGTTGTTCCTTGCTCAGTACCCGCCCGCTCTGGGTCAGCAACTCGTGCAGCAGTTTGTATTCATGCGGGGTCAGGCGGATTTCTTCCCCGTGATGGGTAACCTGCTGGGCATCGGGGTAGAGCACCAGATCGCCATATTCGATACTGGCCTGCGCGTGCCCCTTGCTGCGGCGGACTAGGGCGCGCAAGCGGGCATTGAGTTCTTCCGCCGCAAACGGTTTGACCAGGTAATCGTCGGCGCCGGCATCCAGACCGATGATGCGATCGTTCAGGGCATCGCGGGCGGTGAGGATCAGCACCGGCAGGGTGTGGCCCTCCCGGCGCAGTTTTCTCAGTAAGCTGATGCCGTCGATGTCCGGCAGGTTGAGATCGAGCACCATGGCTGAAAATTCATCGAATTTCAGGCTGTCCAGGACGGGCAGCCCCGTGGTCAGCCAGTCCGTGGTGTAGCCACTGTTGCGCAAGGCATCCACCATGCCGTCGCCCAGCATGACATCGTCTTCCACCAGCAGGATACGCATATTCGATTCTTTTCCGTGTTTGCAGGAGCCCGATCTGCACATTACAGATTGGCGAGTTTGCCTTCAATCTCTTTGCGCCGGCCCTGGTCGGCGAGTTCTCGCCCTGCCCGGGGTTGCGCTGCCAGTGCTTTGTTGAAGTATTGCTTCGCTTCGGCCTTTTTGCCTTGTTCCAGCAGGAAATCGGCATAGAAGTAGTTGGGATCAATGCCGTCCGGATTGATCGCCAGAGCCTGTTTCAGCATGCGTTCGGCTTGTTCCTTGTTGCCAAAACCAATCGGCCAGCCGGGAACCTGATAGTAGAGCGATCCCAGACTGGTGTAGGCCGAGCCATTCAGTGCGGTCGGGTTTTGCTTGATGGCCTGCTCCAGTTGCTGCTTGGCGCTTTTGACCAGGCTTAGTGCGCCCATGCCGCCTTTTGCGCCGGCCCAGCTGCTTTTGACAATGGCGGCCCAGATCAGCAGATCGGCCCGCTGGGGCGCGGTGGCACTGACCTGATCGGCTTCGCCGCTGAGTTTTTGCAGGCAGGATTCTTTACTTGCCGCCGGAACCTGATACTGGCAGATGGCCCACTGGTTCTGGATCGGATCAAGCAATTCGTCGGCCTGGCTGGTGGCGCAAGCGAGCAGGCTGAGGACAAACAGTATTTTTTTCATGTCAAATCTCCTGATGGTGGGCTGCGACATTGGATGAATTGCGCGCATGGCGGGCAATGATCGAGTGCTGCTTGGCCAATGCCCGGTCGACGAGACCCGGGAAGAGTCCGTTGAGTCTGGCGAAGAACGCCTCGGGCCAGCCCAGCCAGCGCCGGCGGGTTTCGCGGATCAAGGCATCGACGGCCTGGGCGGCGACGAAATCGGCGCTGTCGGTTTGGGTGCCGATTTCGGCATTGAGTGCGTAGGCTGCTTCCGAATTGAGGCGGGTACGGGTGGCTCTGGGGGCAAAATGCAGCACCTGGATGCCCGAGCCGTGCAGCTCCCGGTGCAGCGCTTCGCTGAAGCCGCGCAGGGCAAATTTGCTGGCGCAATACACGCTGTAGCCGGGATAGCCGATGGCGCCAAAGCTGGAGCCGATGTTCATGATCAGGCCCGGCTTGCGCATGCGCGGCAGCAGGGCGCGGGTCAGCAGAATCGGGGCTTCGACGTTGATGACGAGCTGCTCGTGGATCTGGCTTGGAAGCTGGTCTTCCAGCCAGGCAAACACATTACTGCCGGCGTTGTTGATCAGGATGTCTATTCCCCGGGTGACTTCCTGCGACTGGCCGAGCTGTTCCCTGTCCCTGGCGCTGGCAAGATCGGCCGGCAGGCAATGATGCCGATCCGGATATGGCAGTGCCGCCCGCAATTGCTCAAGTCGCGCCAGTTGGCGCCCCTGCAGCAGCAGGCTGGCGCCCTGATTGGCCAGTGCTTTGGCCAGCGCTTCGCCGATGCCGCCGCTGGCGCCGGTCAGCAAGACCACCTTGCCGGCGAGTTTCATGGCTGGGCCTCCAGCAAATCGTGCAGCATGTCGCCATACAGGCGGTACACCATATTGCTGGCATGAATGATGGCCTGCTGATCGGCGGGATCTTCGACCTTGTTCATCAGGGATTCGAAAAATTTCAGATGCTCCTGATCCAGCGTGCCGTGCGACGAAAGATAACTCATGGCTTCTGCCGGCAATCCCAGGCCGTTTTTCAGTTGTTCGGCCACGGTCAGCGCAATAGCGACACTGGTGCCTTCCAGAACGTGCACCATGCCGAAAAATCCCATCGGGTTGCCGCGCTGGACCTGGTCATAAAGAAACGCCACCATCAGCTCGATCGGCTGTCCGGGCTGGCCCCGGCGCACCGATTCGGCATCACCACCGCAGGCGGCGATATCGTTGAGTATCCATTCCTGATGCCCGTATTCTTCGGCGATGTATTCCGCAATCGCGCCGCGTACCCATTCGTAGTCCTGCCCCAGACGGGCGCCCGTGGCCATCAGCAGCGGAATCGTGTGGCGCACGTGGTAGTAGGCCTGCGTCAGGAAGGCGAGGTAGATGTCGCGGTCGATCTGCCCGTTGCGGCAGGCGGCGATCACCGGTGCGGCCAGCATGCGCTCGCGTGCCGGGGCGGTGGATGTGTGCAGGGTTTGGTAAAAACTCATGAAGCAGCTCCTTGGGCCAATTGATGGATGCGGGTCTGGAAAGTCTGGTAGATCAGGTCGCGCCGGGGCCGGCCATTGGGGGTCAAGAGGCCCGATGCCGTAGAAAGCGGCATATCCGGCACAAACCAGTGATGTACGCGGGCGTAATCGGGCAGGCGGTTATTGAGTTGGGCAATCTGTTCGGCGATGGGCTGCGTGTTGCCGGGTCGGGGCTGGATCAGTGCCACGTTCTGCGCCAGGCCGTCGCCGAAGATCACCAGGCGTGCAATAGACGGAAGCATCTCGGCTTCCGACTCGATCCACTCGGGCGAGAAATTGCGGCCAAACGCGGTGATCTGCACATTCTTCTTGCGGCCGGTGATATGCAAAAAGCCGTTTTCGTCGATTCTGCCCAGATCACCAGTCGCAATGGTTTGCGGTGGCGTGGCAGTCTCGGCCAGATAACCAAGCATGCAGGCGCCGCTGACCAGGATTTCGCCGTCCTCGGCGATCCGGACATCTAGGTGGGGCAGCGGGCGCCCCACGGTGCCGACGGCATCCTCACCGGGCGCGTTGAGCGCGACCACTGAGCCGCATTCCGAGAGCCCGTAGCCCTCAAAAACCGGCAGGCCGAGGGCGCGAGCGTGCTCGATCATATCCGGCGCCACTTTCCCGCCGCCCACGGCGACAAAGCGCAGAGATTCGGCGATGGAGGGCTGCTGGGTGCAGAGTGCGATCAGCAGCCGCATCAGTTCGGGAACCAGCACCAGGCTGTGTGGCCGATAAGTGAGCAGGGTGCGGGCAAGCTGTTCCGGATCGAGCTGGCTGGAGCCCTTGAAGCCGATCTCGGCCAGGCCAGGAATGCGGCTGCTGGCGCCCAGCATCAGCGGAACATAAAGCCCGGTGAGATTTTCCAGCAGGGTGCTCAAGGGCAACAGGGTCAGGTGTTCGGCCACGCCGGCCGGGGCAATCCGTTCGGCCAGGGAGGCGCAGGTGCGTTCGAGCTGCTCCAGGCTCAGGCAAACGCCCTTGGGCTGCCCGGTGGTGCCGGAGGTATAGGTGATCTTGGCTGTTCCGGCAGGCAGTGGCGGCACTCTTGCCGGTTGCAGGCGATACAGAGGATGCACAAGCCCGGGCACTTTTTCGGCGAGCGCGTCGGCGGGAGCGGGGCCGACCAGTGCGTCTGCGCCGCTGCTTTCCAGTAGCCATGCGTATTGCTGCGCGCTGAAAAATGTCGGGACAGGAATGACTACGATACCGGCCAGCGTGCACGCGAGATCGATCCGGGCCCATTCGAGCCCGTTATCCAGTTGCAGTGCCAGGCGGCTGATTTTGGCTGCGCTCAGGTGTTCGGCCAGCGCCCGGATCTGCTGCCAGAGTTCGGCGTAGGTCATGCTCTGACTGCTGTCGCGCAGGGCAATCTGGTCGGGTTGGCTGGCGGCAAGGTCGCGGAGTCGGCTGAAGAGCATGCTCATGATGCCTTCCTTGTTGCAGGCGCGGCCATGAGTGCCGGCATCGGTTCAAACAACGAGAGCAGCAGGCTGTTGCTGCTCAGGATCTGGCGCCCGCGCTTGAGATCACCCGCCATCACCCGCGGATGGCAGCGATAATAGTTGCCCCAGTCCGCCGCATCGTCGCCAACCTTGTCCGCGCGGGCTTCGATCAATTCGACAGGGTCCAGGCTCAGGTGGCGGAAGCTGTTGCGCAGCTTGGCGGTTCCGGTAAACACCACCCAGTCCAGCGCGTTCTGGCACAAGAGCTGGCACAGGGCGGCAAACATCAGTCGCCCGGCGCCCGGTGTATGTGCAGCCAGATTGCCGACCTCGATAATCGATTCCCGGCGTGTGGCTACGCCAAGCCGCTGTTTGAGCAGGTGTTCAACCGGCGAGTCGAGATATTGTTCGAGATAAAGGCGATTCTGCCCGGCCAGGTTCAATCCGCAGGCCGCGACCAATGCGCCGTCGGCCCGATAGAGACCGGCCAGCATGGGTAGGAAGTGGGGAATGCGCGCCGTAAATTCGCGCTGATAGGCCTTCTGGATAAAGGTGCGAAGCTCGGCTTCCTGCTGTGCGCTGCTGGCCAGCATCAGGCGATAGGGCGCGCGGACATCTGCAGTCATAACAATCTCCCTGAAACGTTATCTGCAGACTAGCGGGTCGGGCTTAAGGAAGAATTAAGGTGTTTGGGCGGGGTGGATGTGAAAAAGCCCTCAGGCAAGGATGCTTGAGGGCTTTATTTGATTCTGTGGCGGAGCGGACGGGACTCGAACCCGCGACCCCCGGCGTGACAGGCCGGTATTCTAACCAACTGAACTACCGCTCCGCAGCGGTTTTCACGAGACTGGTGGGTGGTGACGGGATCGAACCGCCGACATTCTGCTTGTAAGGCAGACGCTCTACCAACTGAGCTAACCACCCGCTGTTTCGCGAAGAGGGCGCATTAGACCATTCTTGAATTGGGGTGTCAACACGTACCGTCTTTTTTGTGCGGCGGGAGCGCAGGGGGAGCAAAGCTGACTGCCGGCGATGTTCGGGCTGTTTCAAATTGTCAAAAACATGTGCCATGATCAAGGCAGTTCGTAAACGGAAATTTTATGAGTCAGCCCAAGTCTTGGCAGGATGCGCGCAGTGCTCGCCGGGTGCCGGTGCAGTTTCGGGCCAAGATTTGCCCGGCGGATTTCGGCCCGACGCAGTACGGCGAATGCACCGACTTGAGCGTTAAGGGCATGACGCTGCGTACCAGTTACGTGCCGCAGCCACAGGAAGAGTTCGAGGTGCATCTGGTGCCGCCCCGTATTGCGATGGAGCCGGTGAAGCCGTTTTCTGCGAGGGTGCGGGTGGTGCGCTGCCACGAAATCGAACAAGGGCAGCTTTATGAATTGGGTTTGCTGATTCTTGAGGTGTTGCGATGAAAACATGGCTGGCTGGCCTGGCCTTGCTCGTTGCCGGCGAGTTTGCCTGCGCGGCGGTGCTTGATCCGGTTCAGGTCTCGGCGAACCAGGAAAGTGATCATGTGGTGCTGTCGGCGCACTTTTTTGTGCCGGTATCGCGTGAACGTGCCTGGGGCGTCTTGGTCGACTTTGAAAACATGACGCATTTTTTGCCCTACCTGAAGGAAAGCAAGATCCTTTTCCGGCAGGGGAACTCGTTGCGGGTTCAGCAAAAAGGCGTGGTGCCGGTGGCCTTCTTCGAGGTGAATTACACCTCGGTGCGCGATATCGAACTGTTTCCGAATACGGAAATCCACGCAACCACGGTTGGCGGCGATGCGGGGCTGACCAGGAGTATTGCGAAACTGTTGCAGTCCGATAATCAAACCGAGATCAGCTATCGGGCCGATTGGTGGCCGACCTCGAAGATGGTGGCCGGCTTCGGGCTGGATACGGCGCGCGATCTGCTGGCGCGCCAATTCACCGCCATGCGCCAGGAAATGCTGGTGCGCAAGTAAGCTTTTCTGCGTTCGGCCTACAGCGTGGGCGGATTGTTGGCGCTGATGACCAGGGCCTCCGTGGTGCCGATATTGCGGAAGCGGTGGGGTTGGGTGCTGGGGAAGTAATAGCCATCGCCGGCTTCCAGAGTGTAGACCTGCTTGTCGATGGTCAGCTCGATGGTTCCCTGCATGACCACGCCGCATTCCTGTCCTTCATGGCTGTACATTTCCTCGCCGGTATCCGCGCCCGGTGCGTAGATCTCGCGCAGCAAGCCGATTTGCCGGTTATCCGTACCGGCCCCCACCAGCATCATTCTGACGCCCCCTCCGCCGACATCGGGTTGTTCCGATGCGCGGAAAACATGCTTGGGCTCCCTGGTTTCCTGCTCCGATGTGAAAAACTCGACCATGGACATGGGAATGCCGTCGAGCACCTTTTTCAGCGAGCTGATGGAAGGGCTGACGCGATTTTGCTCGATCAGCGAGATGGAAGCGTTGGTCACACCGGCCCGTTTTGCCAGTTCGCGCTGGGAGAGTCCGCGTGATTCACGCACCATTTTGAGTCGTGTGCCGACGTCCATTTATGCACCCTTGTTGTTCAATATAATAAACAATAGTCGGATCCCGCACCAAAAAAATGCGGCAACGCCGTGATGGCGCAATCACATCCCTGGCTTATGCAGTGCTGGCGTATGCGGTTGTTTTCCTATTGCTTTGAGTAATATTTTACATCACGCCGAGCGGTGGTAAAAATTTTTATCGCCCTTGTTGTTAATTTTAATTGACACATGTAGACTGATTTCCAGTTGGCGGCAGGGTGTCCGGTTGATTTCGCGAGCCGCACGAACTTCATTAATTTTTGGCGGGGCCGCGTGCCTTGCATTCCTCTTCGAAAAGGACATGAATCATGGATGCAAAAGTCAGCATGACCAACCAACTCTGGAACGAGCGCCGCCAGGCCGCCACCCCGCGCGGCGTGGGTATTACCACGCAGGTCTTTGCCAAGAAAGCGCTGAACGCCGAAATCTGGGACGAGGAAGGTCGCCGCTATATCGACTTTGCTGCCGGCATTGCCGTGCTCAATACCGGCCACCTGCATCCGAAGGTCAAGGCGGCCGTAGCGGCGCAGCTGGAAAGCTTTTCGCATACCTGCTACCAGGTCATGCCGTACAGCAGCTATGTGGAACTCGCGGAAAAAATCAACGATGCCGCGCCGATCGAGGGCCCAGCCAAGACCCTGTTCGTGACCACCGGCGCGGAAGCCGTGGAAAACGCGGTCAAGATTGCCCGCGCCGCGACCGGCCGTGCGGCGATCATTGCCTTTGCCGCCGGTTTTCATGGCCGCACCATGATGACCATGGCGCTGACCGGCAAGGTGGCGCCGTACAAGATCGGTTTCGGCCCGTTCCCGGCCGACGTATTCCATGCCCAGTATCCGAACGCGCTGCATGGCGTGAGTGTCGAGGAATCGCTGGCTTCGGTGCGCGAGCTGTTCAAGCATGCCGTGGAAGCCAAGCGGGTGGCGGCCATCATCCTCGAACCGGTGCAAGGCGAGGGCGGTTTCGTGCAGGCCCCGGCCGATTTCATGCGCGGCCTGCGCCAGATCTGCGACGAGAATGGCATCTTGCTGATCGCCGACGAGATCCAGACCGGCTTTGCCCGCACCGGCAAACTGTTCGCCATGCAGCATTACGATGTGAAACCCGACCTGATGACCATGGCCAAGTCGCTGGCTGGCGGCTTTCCGCTTTCCGGCGTGGTCGGTCGGGCCGAGATCATGGATGCAGCAGCACCCGGCGGCCTGGGCGGCACCTACGGCGGCAACCCGATCGCCACCGCCGCGGCGCTGGCGGTGATGGAAGTGATCGAAGAAGAAAACCTGTGCGCGCGCGCGGTGTCTATCGGTGACAAGATCAAGAATCGGCTGCTTGCGCTGCAAGCGGAAGTGCCGCAGATCGCCGAAGTGCGCGGCCCGGGTGCGATGGTGGCTGTCGAATTCATGCAGGACGGCAAGCCTTCGGCTGAATTTGCCACCAAGGTCAAGAACAAGGCGCTGGAATTGGGCCTGATCCTCTTGACCTGCGGCCCGTACTACAACGTGATCCGTTTCCTCTGCCCGCTGACCATCGAGGACAGCGTGCTCGACGAAGCGCTCGCTATCCTGGAAACCGCCATTCGCTCGTGAGGACAATCATGCTGACACTGAAAAACCCCGCACTGTTCCGCCAGCAAGCCTACGTGGCCGGGCAATGGGTGAACGCCGATTCGAAAGCCACCCGCGAAGTGACCAATCCGGCGACGGGCAAGGTTCTGGGTACGGTTCCGTTCATGGGCGCGGAAGAAACCCGCCGCGCGATCGACGCCGCCGAAACCGCGATGCAGTCGTGGAAGCAGAAGACCGGCAAGGAACGCGCCGCCGTATTGCGCCGCTGGTTTGAGCTGATGATGGCCAACCAGGACGATCTGGCCACGATCCTGACCGCCGAACAGGGCAAGCCGCTGGCCGAGGCCAAGGGCGAAATCGCCTACGGCGCGAGCTTTATCGAGTGGTTCGCCGAGGAAGCCAAGCGCGTGTACGGCGATACGATTCCCTCGCCATCGGGCGACAAGCGCCTGGTCGTGATCAAGCAGCCGATCGGTGTGACCGCCGCGATTACGCCGTGGAACTTCCCCAACGCGATGATCACGCGCAAGGTTGGCCCGGCACTGGCGGTGGGCTGCTCGATGGTGCTGAAGCCCGCGATGCAGACGCCGTTCTCGGCGCTGGCGCTGGCGGTGCTGGCCGAGGAGGCCGGCATCCCCGCCGGGCTGTTCAGCGTGGTGACCGGCAATTCCTCGGCGATCGGCGGCGAGCTGACCGGCAACCCGAAGGTGGCCAAGCTCTCGTTCACCGGCTCGACCGATATCGGCAAGCTGCTGATGGCGCAGTGCGCGGCCACGGTGAAGAAAACTTCGATGGAGCTCGGCGGCAACGCGCCTTTCGTGGTGTTCGACGATGCCGATCTCGATGCTGCAGTCGAAGGCGCGATGGCCTCCAAGTTCCGCAATGCCGGGCAGACCTGCGTTTGCGCCAACCGGCTGTACGTGCAGGCTGGCGTTTACGAAGCCTTTATCGACAAGCTGGCCGTGGCGGTTGGCAAGCTCAAGATCGGCAACGGCATGCATGCGGGCGTGACCCAGGGGCCGCTGATCGATGAAAAGGCCGTGCAAAAGGTGGAAGAACACGTTGCAGATGCGCTGGCCAAGGGCGGCAAGCTGGTCGCGGGCGGCAAGCGCCATGCGCTCGGGCATTCGTTCTTTGAGCCGACCATCGTCAAGGATTTGAACGCCGGCATGCTGGTCGCGCGCGAGGAAACCTTCGGCCCGCTGGCGCCGGTTTTCCGCTTCGAGACCGAAGCCGAGCTGATCGCGCTGGCCAACGATACCGAGTTTGGTCTGGCCAGCTATTTCTATAGCCGTGATATCGGCCGCATTTGGCGCGTGGCCGAAGCGCTGGAATACGGCATGGTCGGCATCAATACCGGCATGATCTCCAACGAGGTGGCGCCGTTCGGCGGCGTGAAGCAATCGGGCCTCGGGCGCGAAGGCTCGCACTATGGCGTCGAGGATTATCTGGAAATCAAGTACCTGTGCTTTGGCGGGATCGATCGCTGATCATTGTCGGGGGCTATGCTGGAAGCGTAGCCCTCTTGTATTTCAACTTCCCAAGTAGCAATTCTCAGGGAGTTCGCCGTGAGCCCATTCCGTCTTGAACATGATCTGCTCGGCAACCGGGAAGTTCCGGCCGATGCCTATTACGGCGTGCATACCCTGCGCGCGCTGGAAAACTTCCCGGTTTCGGGCGTGCCGATTTCGATCTACCCGGAACTGATCCGCGCCTTGGCCCAAATCAAGATGGCGGCCGCGCGAGCCAATTGCGACCTCGGCCTGCTGGCATCCAACAAGGCCGATGCGATCGTGCGTGCCTGCGAGGAAATTTGCGGCGGCCAGTGGCACGAGCAGTTTGCCGTCGATGTGATCCAGGGCGGCGCCGGCACCTCGACCAACATGAATGCCAACGAGGTGATCGCCAACCGCGCGCTGGAGCTGATGGGGCGCAAGAAAGGCGATTACGCGGCGTTGCACCCGAACGAAGACGTGAATCTGAGTCAGTCGACCAACGACGTGTATCCGACCGCACTGCGCCTGTTTGCCTATGTGAGCCTGCAGGATCTGATTGCGAGCATGGATTACCTGCGCATCGCGTTCGAGGCCAAGGCCGAGGAATTTCGCGATGTGCTGAAGATGGGCCGCACCCAGTTGCAGGATGCGGTGCCGATGACGCTGGGGCAGGAGTTCTCGACCTATGCCGTAATGCTGGGTGAGGACATCGAGCGCGTGCGCGAGGCTTCGCGCTTGCTGTGCGAAATCAACCTCGGCGCCACCGCGATCGGCACCGGCATCAACGCGCATCCGCGCTATGCCGAGCGCGTGCGCGGCCATCTGGCCGCGATCAGCGGCATTGCGCTGATCACCTCGCCCAATCTCGTGGAAGCCACGCAAGATTGCGGCAGTTTCGTTCAGCTCTCCGGCGTGCTCAAGCGTGTGGCGGTCAAGCTTTCCAAGGTCTGCAACGATTTACGCCTGCTCTCCAGCGGCCCGCGTGCCGGGCTCAACGAAATCAACTTGCCGCCGATGCAGGCCGGGTCGAGCATCATGCCGGGCAAGGTCAACCCGGTGATTCCGGAGGTGGTGAACCAGATCGCGTTCGAGGTGATCGGCAACGACATGACCGTGACCATGGCGGCCGAGGCCGGGCAGCTGCAGCTCAATGCGTTCGAGCCGATCATTGCGCACAGCCTCGCCAAGAGCATCAGCCATCTCTCGCGCGGTTGCCGCTTGCTGGCCGACCGCTGCGTATCCGGCATTACCGCCAACGTCGAGCGCCTGCGCGAAAGCGTGGCGCATTCGATCGGCGTGGTCACGGCGCTGAATCCATATATCGGTTACGAAAATGCCACCATGATTGCGCAGGAAGCACTGGTTTCGGGGCGTGGCGTGGCCGAACTGGTGCTGGAAAAAGGCCTGCTGAGCGCCGAGCAACTGGCGGAAATCCTGAAGCCGGAAGTGTTGACCCGGCCGCAGCTTCCGTTCCATTTGCAGCGTGCCCCTGATCACGAATCCGGGAACTAAGTGTTGTGAAAAACCACGCTGGCATTCCCCGATCATGAATGTCAGTATGGTTGCTCTTTTTGAAGCCTTCCGATCTGCCATGACCCGCCCCCACCCAATCCGCTGCTTCCTGCTGGCGATGCTGCTTGCCTGCCTTTCCTGGCCGGCGCTGGCGGATACCGTCTGGACGCCGCCGCAGAAGCAATGGCTGGCCAGCCATGCCGAAATCCGCGTCGGCATCGTGCTCGCACCGCCTTTTGCGCAAAACGATGTGAATACCGGCAATCCGCAGGGCTTGGCGATTGATTACCTCAACGTGTTGCAGGAGCAGCTGGGGATTACGTTCAAGCCGGTGCTGGTCGCCTCGGAAGACGAGCTGAGCCGGCTGGGGCAGGCGCACCAGATCGACATGGCGTTCGGCGTCGAGCAAACGCCGCAGCGGCTGCGCTACTGGCTGTTCACCGAGGCCTACCTCAAGCTCGCCAGCAAACTGGTGATGGCGCGCACCGGACCGAAACTCGATTCCCCCGACGCCTTGACCAGCGAAACCTTGGCCGTCCTGCCGCAGCAGCAGGTCGCCGGTTTTCTGGCGCGCAATTATCCCGACCTGAAACTGGAAACCGTCGATGCGGCGCCGATTGCGCTGCAGCGGCTGGTTTCGGGCGAGGCGCAGGTGGCGGTGGTCGACCGCGCCCAGGCGCTGTACTGGCTGCAGCAGCCGCAGTTCAGCACGCTGCACGTGGGTGGCGATGCCGGTTATCCCTCCTTGCTGCGCATTGCTTCGCGTGACGATTGGCCGGAGCTGAACGAGATCATGGACCGCGCACTGGCCGGCTTGCCGCGCGAAAGGGCGGCCGAGATCGAAGCGCGCTGGATTCGCGCCGACCAACGCGAATGGTGGGACCAGCCGGTTTTCTGGGGCGCCATTGCCAGTCTCTCGCTGGCGATTGCCCTGCTGTTTGCCTTCCTTGCGCTGAAGAACCGCCGCCTGAGCGAGCAAACCCAGCTGCAGTTGCGCCAGCTGGAAAATGAACTGCTGGAGCGGCAGAAACTCTCGCTCGCCTTGTCGCATACGCAGTTTTCGGTCGATCACAGCCCGGTCGGCGTGTTGCGGCTGTATTGGGATGGGCGCATCCAGTATGCCAACCAGGCCGTGTGCGAACTGCTGGACCTGGATCTGGCAACGCTGCTGGCCAGCCGTTTTCAGGAGATCGATCCGCAATACACCGACGTCAACGCCCACTGGCTGGCGTTCTGGAACAGCCTGCGCCGCCAGCATTTCCGCAATTACGAGGCGGATCTGCGCCGCAGCGATGGCAGCCTGTTGCCGGTGGAAGTGCATGCCTGCCACCAGTCGTATGGCGACAACGAATACATCGTGCTGTTCATGACCGATATCAGCGAGCGCAACCGCATTCGGCGCGCGCTGGAGGACAGCGAAGCGCGCTTTCGCGAGCTGGCCAACCACGTTCCCGGCATGGTGTTCCAGCTGCGCCAGCCGGTGGGGGCGCAAACGGCGGAACTGGCCTATCTGAGCGAAGCTTGCGCCGGGCTCTGCGGTTATCCGGCCGACTATATCCGCAACAATCCGGCGCAGTTGCAGAGCATCGTCCACCCGCTGGACCGCGCGACGTTCGGCACCAGCATGGAGGCAGCCATCGCCCAGCAGGCGATGTGGAACTGGCTCGGGCGCATCGTCACCGATCGCAGCGAGGTGAAGTGGATCGACCTGAAAGCCAGCCAGCGCGTCGAGGCCGATGGCACGCGCATCTGGGATGGCATGGCCTGGGATATCACCGCCAACAAGCGCATCGAGCAGTCGCTGGGCGAATCGCGCCTGTTGCTGCGCGAACTGGCCGCGCACCACGAGGCGGTGCGCGAACGCGAAAAGGCCAGTATCGCGCGCGAAGTGCACGATGAGCTGGGGCAGGTGCTGACCGCGATGAAGATCGAAACCTCGGTCTGCCAGATGGCACTGAGCGATGCCTTGCCGGCGCAGGCACAGCGGCTGGAAGGGCTGAAAAAGCTGATCGACCGCACGCTGCAGATCTCGCGCAATGTGGTCACCGCGTTGCGACCACCCGCGCTCGATCTGGGCCTGCTGCCCGCGCTGGAATGGCTGACGCAGCGCGCGCAGGAGCGATTGCAGTTGCAGTGCGCGGTCGAGATCGACCCGGAAGTGCAGGATATCGACGAGGCGCGTGGCGTGATCCTGTTCCGCATCGTGCAGGAAGCGCTGACCAACGTGGCACGCCATGCCAAGGCGAGCTGGGTAGGGATCAAGATCACGCAAGGCACGGGCGAGTTGACCTTGCTGGTCGAGGACAACGGCTGCGGCTTCGATCCGGAATCCATTTCCAGGACTTTTGGCCTCGTCGGCATCCGCGAGCGGGTGTGGATGCTGCGTGGCGAGCTGGAAATCGACAGCGCGCCGGGCGCGGGCACCCGTATCATTGTCACCATTCCCAATCTCGGAGAAACGCATGATTCGCGTACTGATCGCTGAAGACCACACGCTGGTGCGCGAGGGCATCAAGCAGTTGCTGGCGCTGGCGCCGGATATTGCCGTGGCGGGCGAGGCCAGCAACGGCGATCTGCTGCTCGATCTGCTGCGCAGCCAGCCCTGCGATCTGGTGCTGCTCGACATGACCATGCCCGGCCCGCATGGCATCGAGATGATCAAGCGCATCGCCGCGATGAGCCCGGCGCCGCGCATCCTGGTGCTGACCATGCACAACGAAACGCAGATCGCCAGCCGGGCGCTGAAAGCCGGCGCCTCCGGTTTCGCCACCAAGGATAGCGACCCGGCCATGCTGCTGGCCGCGATCCGCAAGGTGGCGAGCGGCGGGCGCTATATCGATCCGGCCATCGCCGACCGCATGGTGTTCGAAATCGGCCTCGGCGGTGATCGCGCCCCGCACGAAACGCTGTCGGAGCGCGAGTTCCAGATTTTCGAGATGCTGGTGAGCGGGCAGGGCGTGACCGATATCGCCGACCGGCTCAATATCAGCGCCAAGACGGTCAGCACGCACAAGATCAGGCTGATGCAGAAACTCGCTGCCAATTCGGTTGCCGATCTGGTGCGCTACGCACTGGAGCGCCAGCTGTTCAATCCGGGCGTGTAGGTAATGCCGTTCCTTAAGCAAAAAATCCAACAAATCGACGTCATCCCGGCGAAGGCCGGGATCCAGAGCTTTAGTGAATACTGGATTCCGGCCTTCGCCGGAATGACGGTAAATTGTTAAGTGACGGCATTGGGGCGTGTAGGGGCTTTCTGACCCGCGTTGGCCCAAACGCCTACAAGAAAATCCGCGCTTGCTGATTCTTTCCCACTGAAGAAAACGGGATCATCCGCGGCAGGATGCGCCCCTAGTCTCCTTTGCTTATTCAATGACCTTCACGCAGTCATCGGGCGCATCCCCGATTTTCAGAAAGGACCCGATGGAAAACGATCAAACGCAGGTGCTGCCGGTACAGGAAATCATGGACCTGGCCTTGATGGCCGGCTTGTATTCGCACCAGTCAGGCGGCGATACCAATCGCACCAGCGGCATCATCCGCCGCATGGCGCTGGCGCTGGGTGCGGCGCGTGCCGACACGGTGATTTCGTCGATCAATATCGGCGTCACCGTCGAGAGAAACGGCCAGCGCGAAACCGGCTTTCGCAAGGCGCCGCACATGGGCGCCAATTTCACCATGCTCACCGCCGTGGCGCAGGTGGTTGAAGCGGTCGAGGCAGGGCGCATCGGCGCGGCCGAGGTGCGCCGGCAGCTTGAAGAGATCGCGCAGCATCCGCATTTCTACCCGCGCTGGCTGATCGCGGCAACGGTGGGGCTCTCCTGCGGCGGATTCGCCGCGCTGTTCGGCGGCGATGTCGCGGCGATTGCCTGTACCACGCTCGGCAGCGGGGTCGGCATGGCCTTGCGCCTGTTCCTGCACAAACGCCATTACGTGCCATTCATGTTTGCGCTGGCCTCCAGTTTCACTGCGATGATGGTGACCGGACTGCTGCTGAAATTGGCGCACAGCCAGACGCCGGATGCAGCGATGGCGGCATCGGTGCTGTTCCTGATTCCCGGCGTGCCGTTCATCAACGGCGCGGCCGATCTCTTTGGCACGAATTATCTGAACGGCATGGTGCGCATCATGATGGGCATCATCTTTGTGATCGGCATTGCCGCGGGCGTGAGCCTGGCATTGCGCATTCTGTGAGCTGTGCGGCATGAATACCTGGTTGCTTGAACTGTGGGCGGCTCCGGCCGCATTGGGCTTCGTGCTGCTGTTCAACGTGCCGCCGCGCTCGCTTGCCGTGTGCTGCACATTGGCGGTGATTGGGCATGCGGTGCGCAAGGGCGTGATGCTGCTCGGTGGAGATATTGTGCTGGGCAGTTTGCTGGGGGGCCTCGTGATCGGCCTGCTGGCCGAATGGTGGGGCGCCCGGCATCACATGATCCCGACCGTGTATTCGATTGGCGCGGCAATCCCGATGGTGCCAGGCACGCTGATGTACAAGGCGGTGCAGGCGCTGCTCGGCGTGGCCAATCTGGCCAGCCCGCTGACCAGTGGCAATCACGCCATTGCCCAGCAACTGCTGGTCGAGGCCGGCGTGAACAGCGTAAAGGCGAGCATGGCGGTGATGGCGCTGGCGTTTGGCATCGCCGCGCCGATCTTGTTCAGGCCCGGCAGGAATAGATAACGATTTCGTATTTGCAAAACGCATACAGCCGTCGGATAAGCCGAAGGCGCCATCCGACGCTGCGGTATTCCAACACTCCAAAGTCGGAAGGCGCTGCGTTTTTCCGACCTAGGCGCTTGGTCTAACCGGCACTGTTTGATGCTTCTGAGGAACTGTATCGTCTACGATGTGATCGTAAGAGATCATGTATAGACCGGGAGCACGTCATGTCGGATTTTCATCAACTCACCGCAACCAGCCTGCGCGGCCAGCGCATCGACATGGCCGACTATGCCGGCCGCGTGGTGCTTGTCGTCAATACCGCCAGCCTGTGCGGCTTCACCCCGCAATATGCCGGGCTGGAGGCGCTATATCAGAAGTACAAGGACCAGGGGCTGGTGATCCTGGGTTTTCCGTGCAACCAGTTCGGCCAGCAGGAACCGGGCGATGCGGACGAGATTGCCGCGACCTGCCAGATCAATTACGGCGTGAGTTTCCCGATGCTTGCCAAGGTGGAGGTGAACGGCCCCGGCGCGCATCCGGTGTTCCAGTGGCTGACCCGCGCGCTGCCCGGTTTGCTGGGCCGCAAGATCCGCTGGAATTTCACCAAATTCCTGATCGGCCGCGACGGCAAGCCTTTGCGCCGTTTTGCGCCGATCACCAAGCCTGAAAAAATGGAAACGGCTATTCGTGCGGCACTGGGCGTGTAGAGGCCCAATGCTGCTCAGCCTGCCATGGCTGTGGCAATGCATTGCATATCATGCTCGGAGATTTCAATCAGCCCGAAGCGCAATTGATAGCCCCAGTTCTTTTTGCCACGGGTGAATTCAAGCGTATCCAGCAGCGGGGTGATCGGTACTTCGCGAGCGTCTTGCCATTGCACATCGCGCCGCCACGGCAAGAATCCTCCCCCCATATCGGCTTGATACGGCAAGCCTTCCTGCACCCAGCCCAGCGCCGTGAAGCTGCGTAGCGGCGGGCCTTCTCCCATTTTCTCCGTAGGGGAGTAATACACCACCCGATCGCCAGGAAGAATTCGCCGGAGCGGGACGCTCTTGCCGTGGCATACCTGCATAAAACCGTTGGTCCGGCCTAAGCGCACGTGTTCAGCCGAGGCCACGGCCAGCCAGTTTTTCATACGGCACCCGGGCAGTACACGCGCAGACGGTGATTGTCAGGATCGAGGGCCACGAAGGTATAACCGAAATCCATCTGCACCGGGGCTTGCAATATGGCGAGTCCCAAGGCTTGCCAGCGGCTATGACAGGCATCGACGGCGGCATTGCCTGCTTCCTGGATCACCAATTCACTACCCCCGCCGGTAAGTTGTGCTGTGGGTTCGACCGCTTGCCGCGTCCAAAGCCCAAGTTTCAGACCGCTTTTCAGGATGAACAAAGCAAAATCGTCTGAGGATTCCACGGGCAGGCAATCGAACAGGCGGCTATAAAAACGTGCGCTGGTCTGAACGTGATCGACATACAACAAGATGAAATCAGGATGGGACATGGGTATCTCCGGCAAGTAAGGAAGGAATCTCAGGCTGCGCCGAGGGTGGCGCGGTACATCCAAGATTCCTCCAGCATATCTGCCCATGCTGTCAGTTTATGGCAGCAGTGTTTCTACTGCGGTGCAATGCCTTCCTGCTCGCGCCATTCCTTGAGCAAGGCATGGCGGCGGCGTGGATATGTCTCCGGCAAGGTTTCGAGTTGCACGATGCGATCGGTACGGAAGTGGCGGAATCCTTGTCGCAATTCACACCAGGCCACCATCATGCGAACACGGTCAAAGAAACCAAGTGCAAACGGCCAGAGCGTGCGAGTGGATTCGCTTTCTTTTAGATCGCGGTAGCGGATCAGCAGTTTTTTCTCGCCTCGAATGGCTGCACGAATCTGCGGCAGAAAGGCTGCATTTTCCTCCGGTGATTCACTTGGGCCGACCAGCAATGCCGAGGTTTCCAGTTCCGGGCGTAGATCGGCGGGCAGGACGGCGGCAATTTTGGCCAGCGCATTACGCGCTGCGGCCGCCAGTGGCGTGTCGGTGCGGTTGGCCACCCAGCGCGAGCCGAGCACCAGGGCTTCGATCTCTTCTTCGGAAAACATCAGCGGCGGCAGCATAAAACCAGGTCGCAGCAAGTAGCCCACGCCGGCTTCGCCGTCGATACGCGCTCCTTGTGCCTGCAATGAAGCGATATCCCGATACAGGGTGCGCAGGCTGATGCCCAATTCCTGCGCCAGTGCCGCACCGCTGACCGGGTAACGATGGCGGCGCAGCACCTGCATCAATTCAAGTAAACGCTCGGCACGCGACACGTTTGCAACTCGTTGGGTGAAATAGACCTTATATGCTGCCACAAACTGGCAGCATGCATGGGTTGTTAGGTTTTCTTTGCCGCCAGCTACGTTGGCGAGCTCCCTGTTAACCGTCCGCAAAGTATTCGTTACTCCCTGACCCAACAGGCGTTAAACGCTTTTCTGGTCGCCTCTATTATCAATATTTACTTGCTTCTTGTTCAAGCTTTTAGCTGCTAGTTGAATGATAACGATCGGCCTAAAGTGCTGCTCCAAAGGCCAGGCACTGGCGCAGCGTGTTGCCACCTCGCTGACGGCGGGCAGCGGCCTGCTCGTGCTGGTGCTGGTCATCATTTTCATCGTCCGTTGGCCAGTATTGCGGACGGATGCTTTCTAACAAAAGGAGTTGTCATGCAAACACGCAAGTTAGGAAACAGTGGTCTTGAAGTTTCGGCCATCGGTCTGGGTTGCATGGGCCTGAGCTACGGCTATGGTCCGGCGACCGGCAGGATCGAGGCCATCGAATTGATCCGGCGCGCTTTTGAGCTCGGGGTGACTTTCTTCGATACCGCCGAGGCCTATGGTCCGTTCACCAACGAGGAACTGCTGGGCGAAGCCTTGGCGCCGTTCCGCGACAAGGTAGTGATCGCCACCAAGTTCGGTTTTGCCGGCGGCAAGGTCAGCGATGGCATGGATAGCCGCCCGGAGAACATCCGCGCCGTCGCCGAAGCCGCGCTGCGCCGGCTGAATACCGGTGTCATCGACCTCTTTTACCAGCATCGCGTCGATCCGAACGTCCCCGTCGAGGATGTCGCCGGCACCGTCCGTGATCTGATTGCGGAAGGCAAAGTCAGGCATTTCGGCATGTCGGAGGCGGGCGTGCAATCGATCCGCCGTGCGCATGCGGTCCAGCCGGTGGCGGCGCTGCAGAGCGAGTACTCGCTGTGGTGGCGCGAGCCGGAAACGGAAATCTTGCCCGTGCTCGAAGAGCTCGGCATCGGCTTCGTGCCGTTCAGCCCGCTCGGCAAGGGCTTCCTGACCGGGGCGATCGATGAGAGCACGAGCTTCGATAGCACGGATTTCCGCAACGTCGTGCCTCGTTTCTCCACGGAAGCGCGCAAGGCCAACCAGCGCTTGGTCGACGTGCTCGGCGACATCGCCATTGGCAAGAAAGCCACCCGCGCCCAGATCGCAATTGCCTGGCTGCTGGCTCAAAAAACCTGGATCGTGCCTATTCCCGGCACGACCAAGCTGCACCGGCTGGAAGAAAACCTCGGGGCAGCCAGCGTGCAATTGAGTGCCGACGATCTGAACCAGATCGAGGCCGCGCTCGCCGGCATCAAGGTCGAGGGCGACCGTTATCCGCCACATCTGCAGCAACGCGTTGGCCGCTAAGCGCTATCCCATTAGGCGACTGCACCTTCGCATCTGGTCGATAGAAGCGCACTGGCAAAGCCAGTGCTTGCAGAAAGGAATTGCTGTTTTCATGTCCAAGACTCAAAGCTCATCCGGCGTCCTGGTCGCAGAATCGAAGCATGTGCACGATCTGCGCATCCTGATCATCCTCAGTGCGTTGATGTCCTTCGCGTCGATCTCGACGGACATGTATCTGCCGGCCCTGCCGACGCTTGTGCATGAGTTGCACACGGACATCGGCCGTATCGAGCTGACAATTTCAACTTTCCTGATCGGTTTCAGCCTGGGGCAATTGCTGTGGGGGCCGGTGAGCGACCGTCTTGGCCGGCGCATGCCGATTGCGGCCGGGTTGCTCCTGTTTATCCTGGGATCGGCCGGCTGTGCCATGTCCACGACCATCACCCAGATGCTGGGATGGCGCGTGGTTCAGGCCCTGGGTGCCTGTGCCGGCCCGGTGCTGGCGCGCGCAATGGTGCGTGATCTGTATGCGCGGGAGCGTTCGGCCCAGATGCTCTCCATCCTGATCATGATGATGGCGGTTGCGCCGCTGTTGGGCCCCTTGCTGGGCGGGCAGGTGCTGGCCGTCGGCTCATGGCGGGCCATTTTCTGGATCCTGAACCTGTTCGGGCTGGGGGCCTTGTTCGCGCTGCGATTTTTGCCGGAGACCTTGCCTGTATCGCTGCGCCGCACGGAGCCGCTGCGCAACACGCTGGCGAGCTACCTGTCGCTGCTTCGCGATCCGCGGCTGATCGTCTATGCCGTATCGGGCGGCTTTTACTACGGCGGCTGCTATGCCTTCATTGCCGGGGCGCCTTTTGCTTATGTCGATTACTACCACGTATCGCCCAAGCTCTTCGGGCTGCTGTTCGGCGTGAACATCATCGGCCTGATGGTGGTCAACTTCCTGAACACCCGTCTGGTGACACGAGTGGGCAGCGAGCGGATCTACCGTTTCGGAGTCTGGATCGCCGCGCTGTCCGGGATCGTGCTAGCCATCGATGCCCGCTTTGGCTGGGGTGGCTTGGCGGGGCTGGCGGTGCCGATTTTCTGCTTCATGTCGGTGAGCGGTTTCATCGTCGCCAATTCGGTAGCCAGCGCGCTGGCAGCCTTCCCGAAGCAGGCGGGGGCGGCTTCGTCCCTGGTCGGGGCCATGCACTATGGCAGTGGGGTGCTGAGCGCAGCGATGCTGGGCTGGTTCGCCGATGGCACGCCTTGGCCGATGGGCTGGATCGTCGCTGCTGCTGGGGTTGGCTGTCTGGTCACCGCCTTGCTTCAGACTCCGAGAATGGTTCTCCGGCCTGCTTTGCTACAGGGCTGAACTCGCCGGTATTGGGGCTGTGTCGTTGCGCATTGTGACGAGGGCCGAGTATAAACATCGTTAATATTGTTTGTTGTGGATGCCAAACATGAAGTCCATGAATCGTTTTACGTTTCTTTTTGCCGTGATGCTGATCCTGTCCTTCGGGTTGAGCCTTACCAAGGCTTCTCTGGCCGACAACGGGGTGGTGGGCCAAAGCTGGTTGACGGCCCCGCGCCATTCGGCCGGCATCGCGCCCGATCCTGCCCTGCAGAGCAAGACCGCCATCGTTCAGGTTTACATGGCGCAAACCTATGGCTGGCGCGGCTTGGTGGCGATGCATCCCTGGATCATCTTCAAGCGGGCGGGTGAAACGCACTATACGCGCTATGACGTGATCGGCTGGCGCGCTCCGAATGTTGTCCAGCGTAACTATGCGATTCCCGACGGACTCTGGTACGGGGAGCAACCCAGCCTACTGGTGGAACATCGGGGTGAGGGCGTCGATGCCCTGATCGGCGAGATCGAGGCTGCCATCGCGAGCTACCCGTATCCGGATAGCTATCAAGCTTATCCGGGGCCGAACAGCAATACCTTCCTGGCGCATATCGGCAGGGAGGTTCCCGCGTTGAAGCTCGATCTGCCGGCCAACGCAATCGGCAAGGACTATCGCCCGCTCACCCAACCGCTGGGTTTGTCGTCTTCCGGGAGCGGCTTGCAGGCATCCCTATTCGGCTTGCTGGGCCTGAACATCGGCCTTGAAGAAGGCATTGAGTTCAATGTGCTCGGGCTGAACTTTGGTCTCGACCTGAACAGCCCGGGCCTGCGGCTGCCCTTCATCGGACGGGTGGGTCTGGACGACACGACCCGAGTAAGCAAGTGATTCCCGTAAAAACCAGTTCAAGATTTTACTGCGAGGCCGTGACCAAGGCTTATGCGTAGCTCTTCACTCCGCTGACTCCCTCTTGATCGACAGGTTGTGAACAGGTTATTGCTTCGAGTTGAACTCTAGGTGGCCAGTTGTCATTCAATCGATGGGTAAATTCTTGAATGAATGACAAGCAAGGATTGATAATCAAGCCTTGCTGGAGAGCCATCATGTCGATGAATGAATTGCGTGCGATTGCCACCTTTGCCAAGGCGGTGGAACTGGGCAGCCTGAGAAAGGCAGCCTCCGTGCAAGGCATGAGCCCGCAGGCTGCGAGCCAGGCCCTGGCGCAACTGGAGCAGCATCTGGGCGTGCGCCTGCTGCACCGAACGACGCGCAACATCGCGCTCACGGATGAGGGGCGGCAATTCCTGGAGACGGCGCAGCCCGCACTGGCTGCGCTGGAACGCGCACTGCAACGCGCCCGTTCCGCCAAGGACGAAAGCGGCGGCCCCATACACATCGTCGGTCCGCGTTCCACTTTCCTGCCAGTGCTGTGGCCGCTGGTCGACGAATTTTGCCGCCAATACCCTGGCGTTCAGCCCGATGTGCAACTGGAGGACCGGATCGGCAACTGGGTACAGGATCGCGTCGATGTGGGTTTTCGTATCGGGACCCAGCCAGAGGAGGGGGTTATTGCACGCAGGTTGTTCCCGCTGCAACTGATCATCTGCGCTTCACCGGACTACCTTGCGCGCCACGGCGCGCCGAATTCGCTTGAAGATCTGTCGGCGCACCGTTGCAGCGTGTTTCGTCATCCGGGAACCGGACGGCTTTTGCCCTGGAAGGTGAAGGTGGATGGCGAGAACGTTCAGCGTGATGTCCCACCGGTGATATCGACCAACGATGCAGAGTTTGAAGTCGAGCTCGTCATGTCCGGCCAGGTGATCGGGCAGTTGGCAGGCATTTCGGCGGCAGCCCACATCCGGTCGGGACGCCTGGTGCCCTTGCTGACCCCGCATGTGGCGGATTCTTCGAGTGTTTTCGTCTATTACGGCAGCCGCAACGCGCAACCCGCACGCGTGCGCGCGTTTATCGATCTGGCGCTCGAACGCCTGCTCGATACTACCGAATACGTTCTGAGTGATCAGGAGCTCAAAGCTGCGGAAGCGAGTGGGCGAAAGGCTTTGCGCAAGGGCTAATCGATGCCGGAGCGCCGATTGGCATGGTGATGGAAAGATGCGCCGGGAGCGTCTTCACGGTGGAAAGAAGATTTTGCGAGGGGCAAAATTTTGTGAAAGCGGCCATTCGCCTTGTCTTTGGGGTGAATGGCCGCTTTGTTATGTGAAGACGCTGGCTGCGCTTGCTGCATGCCTAGCGCGAAATGCTCTCCGCGCCGTCGCCCTGTTTCATCAGGGCTTTCACTTCATCGGCGGTCACCAGGTTGAAATCGCCATAGATGGTGTTTTTCAGCGTGGCGGCGGCGATCGAGTATTCCAATGCGGTGGCATCGCTTTCCGGGTAATTGATCAGGCCGTAGATGATGCCGGCGGCAAAGGCATCGCCCACGCCCACGCTATCGACCACGTGTTCAATGGCGTAGGTACGTCCTTGGATCAGCTTGCCATCGGCATACAACAGACCGGTCAGGATATGGTGGGTGGCATCCAGCGTATTGCGCAGCGCGATAAACAACTTCTTGTTACCGCCGGCCTCTGCCTGGACTTGCTGCATGAATGCTTCGTAGCTGGCCAGATCGATCGGTTCTTCGGCGGTTTTGGCCTTGAACGGCACCGGTTTCACGCCATACACCACCTGGTATTCGCTGCCGGTACCAAACAGCACATCGCACTTGTCCAGCAGCGGGCGCAAGATTTCCGGCGCGGATTTGCCGTATTGCCACAGCGTTTTGCGGTAATTCAGATCGCAGGAAACGGTGAGCCCCAGTTTTTTGGCCGCATCAATCGCACAGGCACAGGTATCGGCCACGTCTTGTGATAGACCCGGACCGATGCCGGACCAGTGGAACCATGTCGCGCCCTGGAACACCTGCTTCCAATCAATCATCTCGGGCTTGAGCGTGGAAAACGATGAATTCGCGCGGTCGTACACTACCTTGGAAACACGCTGGGCAGCGGTGTTTTCAAAGTAGTACAGGCCCAGTCGTTCCCCGCCAAACACGATGTTGTCGGTCTTGATGCCGTGCGAGCGCAGCTCCATCAGGCAGGCTTCGGCGATATCGTTCTTCGGAAAGCGCGTAACAAATTCACTCTTCAGGCCAAAGTGCGCCAGCGATACCGCGCAATTGGTTTCACTGCCGCCAAACGTCGCTGCGAAGGTGTTGGTTTGCGAGAGCTTGAGATAGCCGGGCGGCGTCAGCCGTAGCAGAACTTCGCCAAAAGATACGATTCTGTGTTCCATTTTTTGATCCGATAGATGCTTGAAAATGAGAAGGGAAAACCGATGAATGCCGGGCTGAACCAGCCTTGGCGCGGGTGTTGAATACGCAAGGTCTATGGTAGGCGCCCGATCCGGGCCATGTGTTGGGCTGCATCAATTCAGGCTGAACGGAGGGCGTGATTTATACCGACAAGCCGTGGTTCTGCGCTGCGGGGGGGGGGGCGTGCAGGGGATCAAAAAAACGTTTGCCCTCAAACGAACATTGCCCAATGGTAGGACGGGTTATTAACCCGCTGAGCACATGCCGAAGGCGTTACAGGCCAGAGCCCTGTACGCGGTTTTTAACGCATAAAGGTCATAACAATTGACCATAATTTCGTACAAAAAACTTCCATCAAATGAAATGATCGCAACAATGCACATTACATATGTCAGACCATGTTAAAATTGAAATATTAAAATAAAGCGCTGTTTTAATTAAATTAATATTCATACGTGCAATCTGACACTTTGGGCGTACTTCTATGTCTGGGCATACATCCACTCTTGTTTCGTGTATCAAGCCACCTGAAAATGATGAGTTTCCTTTCATTTATGAAAGTATTTGGCAATTTTTTGATGGTTATCGTAAGGTGTACTCCTGTTTGGATGTCGATGGTGTAACCGCACGGTTTACTTTGCCATTTACAGCCTTCCATCACGGGGAACCCAGCAGCTGGAACCAGCAAGAAGCCGAGTTGCTTTATGCCGTAACCGATTCGCTGCTGAACTATTTTCGATCACAAAACGTGGTGGATATTTCAGGAAAACTGGAATCCGTTTTGCCCATGGGGCGTCATATGGCCTCAGCCGTTATGACATGGACTGCCCGGCGCCAAGACCAGACTGCCTGGGTATTCAATACCGGCTATCACCTGATCCGGACTGAAGATAGTTGGAAAATTTATGGCGTGATCCAGTTTGACGAATGATGCGGCGCGAGGACAGAGCGCCGTACAGGCCTCCCCACAGTTGTCGCCCAGGTAAGGGATTTCCTATCGTCGTACCCCAAGGGTACTTCCTTCGGGCGTCATACCGGCGAAGGAGTGGTGACACGGTTTCATACGGCGCAATGCGCTTCGCTTATTGGCGCCCTACAAGTGCACCGTACGCGGTACTCACTTTGTATCGATTCTTGCCGCGCTCTCTTCTTTCGTAAACGCGCCGATCTAGGCCTTGTTCCCCTTGAATTTCCCCCGGTGTAGGAATCCACCTACCCACCCCGACCCGATCCCCTACAGCAAAATCCGCCGCCGCTGATACCGCGCCCTGGGCGAGGAGCCGATGATCGGTTCTGTGCTGCGGAGCTTCATCCGCTTGTTGGAATACGGTTACCGGGGGATATGTCATGACTAGCCAGATCTTGGCCAAAGCGTCGTCGTTCAGTTTTCGCAACATGTTCGTGCGTGAATCTGGTGCGGCTGGTACCGGGGCGACGGGCGCGGCGCTTGTTGGTGTGGGCATGGAAAGTCCGGATACGCTGGTCAGCTTTCGCCAGGTGCAGAAGAGCTACGACGGCGAAACGCTGATCGTCAAGAACCTGAATCTGGAAATCCGCCGCGGCGAGTTCCTGACCCTGCTAGGGCCGTCCGGCTCGGGCAAGACCACCAGCCTGATGATGCTGGCCGGTTTTGAAGTGCCGACCTCGGGCGAGATTCGCCTCGACGGCAAACTGCTCAACAACGTGCCGCCGCACAAGCGTGATATCGGCATGGTGTTCCAGAACTACGCGCTGTTCCCGCACCTGACCATTTTCGAGAACCTGGCTTTTCCGCTGAAGGTGCGCAACGAAGGCTTTCGCGAGATCCGCTACCAGGTCGACAAGGTGCTGGAGATGGTGCAGCTGGAAAAATTCGCCCAGCGCTATCCGGGCCAGTTGTCCGGCGGGCAGCAACAGCGCGTGGCGCTGGCTCGCGCCTTGGTGTTCAAACCGAAGCTGGTGCTGATGGACGAGCCGCTCGGCGCGCTCGACAAGCAACTGCGCGAACACATGCAGATGGAAATCAAGCATATCCACCAGCAACTGGGCGTGACCGTGGTCTACGTGACGCACGATCAGGGCGAGGCGCTGACGATGTCGGATCGCGTGGCGGTGTTCAACAACGGCATCATCCAGCAGATCGACAAGCCGGAAATCCTGTACGAGCGCCCGGGAAACTCGTTCGTGGCCAACTTCATCGGCGAGAACAACCGCCTCTCCGGCAAGCTGGTCAGCCAGGACGGCGATATTTGCCTCGTCGCGCTGCCGATGGGCGAGCGCGTCGTGGCCCGTGCGGTGAACGTCGGCCAGATCGGCGACGAAGTCTCGCTGTCGATCCGCCCCGAACGCGTGGTGCTCAATGATGCCGCGCAGGCGGTCGAGAACCGCTTCAACGGCCAGATTCGCGAATTCATTTACCTCGGCGACCATGTGCGCATCCGCATGGAAGTCTGCGGCGCGCAGGATTTCATCATCAAGATGCCGACCAGCCAGTTCGACAGCAATTTGCGCGAGGGCGATGTCGTGCCGCTGGGCTGGGCCGCCGAACACACCCATGCGCTCGATCCCGTTTAACCCAACCCGTTCCACCCTTCGTCCCACTTTTGCTCAAGGAAACCTGCCATGAAACGTTTCGACATCAAACCGCTTGTTGCTGCAATGGTCTGCCTGTCCTCGCTGTCGTATGCCAAGGATCTCACGGTGATTTCCTTCGGCGGCGCCAACAAGGATGCCCAGGTCAAGGCGTATTACGAGCCGTACAAGAAAGCCACCGGCACCAATCTGGTGACCAGCGATTACAACGGCGAACAGGCCAAGATCAAGGCCATGGTGCAATCCAAGAGCGTGGATTGGGATGTGGTCGAAGTGGAAACACCGGAGCTGATTCGTGGTTGCGAAGAAGGGCTGTACGAGAAGCTCGACTGGAGCAAGCTCGGCAACAAGGCCGATTTCCTGCCGGCAGCGGTCAGCGATTGCGGCATCGGTTTCTTCGTCTGGTCGACCGTGTTCGCCTACAACGCCGACAAGCTGAAAACCGCACCGAAGAGCTGGGCCGATTTCTGGGACGTGAAGAAATTCCCGGGCAAGCGTGGTCTGCGCAAGGGCGCCAAGTACACGCTTGAATTCGCGCTGCTGGCCGACGGCGTGAAGCCGGCCGAGGTTTACAAGGTGCTAGGAACCAAGGCTGGCGTCGATCGCGCGTTCAAGAAGCTCGATGCCCTGAAGCCCAGCATCCAGTGGTGGGAAGCCGGCGCGCAACCGCCGCAGTTCCTCGCCTCGGGCGACGTGGTGATGAGCTCGGTCTACAACGGCCGCATTGCCAACGCGCAGAAGGAAGGCAACAAGAACCTGAAGATCGTCTGGTCCGGCGGCATCTACGACGTCGACTCGTGGGCGATTGTGAAGGGCTCGCCCAACAAGGCTGCTGCCGAGAAGTTCATTGCCTATACGCTGAAGCCGGAAAACCAGAAGGTTTACTCGCAGAACATCGCCTACGGTCCGACCAACACCAAGACCATCCCGCTGCTGGACAAGGCCGTGGCCGCCGAGTTGCCGACCGCCCCGGCCAACCTGAAGGATGCGCTGCCGATCAATGTGCAGTTCTGGGTGGATAACGGCGAGGAGCTGGAGCAGCGCTTTAACGCCTGGGCTGCGAAGTAAACGCATTCGTTTCGAATATCGTCATCCCGGCGTACCCCAAGGGTATTTCCTTGGGGCACACGCCGGGATCCAGCTCCACACATAGAGCCTGGATTCCGGCTTTTGCCGGAATGACGATTTTCACTAAAGATTCTATTTCGGCGGAGTACCCCCCATGACCGATATTGCCCTTCCTGCAACGCCGCTGCTCACCGCGGACGGCACCCCGCTGAAAACCCGGCTGAAGCGGATCGAGCGGCTGCATCAGCTGAAATCGGTTGCGTTGATCCTGCCGCTGATCCTGTTCCTGGCGCTGACTTTTCTCGCGCCGATTATTTCCATGCTCGGGCGCAGCGTGGATAACCCGGAAGTGGCCTCCGCCATGCCGCATACCATTGCCGCCATGGCGCAGTGGAACAAGAAGGCGTTGCCGGGCGATGACGTTTATGCGGCGCTGGTCAGCGATCTCACCGAGATGAAATCGGATCAGCAACGCTTGTCGGATGCGGCCAAGCGCCTGAATATGGAAATCGCGGGTTTCCGCAGCCTGATGCAGAAAACCGCGCGTGCTCTGCCGTTCGAAACGGCTCCGGCATCGTACAAGTCGGCGCTGCGCGACATCGACGAGCGCTGGGGCGATCCGGCTTACTGGCATGCCATCGAGCGCAATGCCAGCACCAATACGCCGTACTATCTGCTGGCTTCGGTCGATTTGAACATCAACGATCAGGGCGATGTGGCCAAGGCCGAACCCGAGAAGGCCATCTATCTCGAAGTGTTTGCCCGCACCTTCTGGATCAGCGCGGTGGTTACGGTGATCTGCCTGTTGCTGGGTTTTCCGCTGGCTTACCTGCTGGCTACTTTGCCGACGCGGCAGAGCAACCTGCTGATGATCCTGGTGCTGCTGCCATTCTGGACTTCGATCTTGGTGCGCGTGGCGGCGTGGATCGTGCTGCTGCAGTCGGGCGGGTTGATCAATGGCGCGCTGCTCTCGCTCAGTATCATCGAGGCACCGTTGCAGCTGGTATTCAACCGTACCGGCGTCTACATCTCGATGGTACACATCCTGTTGCCGTACATGATCCTGCCGATCTACAGCGTGATGAAGGGCATCTCGCCGAGCTACGTGCGCGCGGCGGTCTCGCTCGGTTGCCACCCGATCCGCAGCTTCTGGAAGGTTTATTTTCCGCTGTCGCTGGCCGGGGTGGGGGCGGGCGGTCTGCTGGTGTTCATCCTGTGCATCGGCTACTACATCACGCCGGCCTTGCTCGGCGGGCCGAAGGATCAGATGGTGAGCTACTTCGTGGCGTTCTACACCAACACCACCATCAACTGGGGCATGGCCACGGCGCTGGGCAGCCTGTTGCTGCTGGCGACCGTGGTCCTCTATGCCGTGTATAACCGCCTCGTCGGCGCCAGCAACCTCAAACTGGGTTAGGAGACTGATCATGCCAAGCTACGCCACTCCGATCGAGCGCCTCTGGTATTACGCCTTCCGCATCCTGTGCGGCATGGTACTGCTGTTCCTGATCTTGCCGATCCTGGTGATCATCCCGTTGTCGTTCAACGAAGGATCATTCCTGGTTTACCCGATGACGGGCTTTTCGCTGCACTGGTACCAGGATTTCCTCAACTCGCCGGAATGGATGCTGGCGCTGAAGAACAGCATCATCGTGGCGCCGGGCGCGACGCTGATTGCGGTCACGCTGGGCACCCTGGCTTCGATTGGCC
The DNA here is from genome assembly GCA_018261735.1 of Pseudomonadota bacterium. Lineage (GTDB taxonomy): Bacteria > Pseudomonadota > Gammaproteobacteria > Burkholderiales > Chitinibacteraceae > Formivibrio. Next base: position 47,943 of record JAGTRM010000011.1, on the reverse strand, counting down.
TGACTCGCGCCGATTTCCCGTTCAAGTCGCTGCTGATGAGCATCCTGATTTCGCCGATGGTGGTGCCGATCGTGATCGTCAGCGTATCGAGCTACCTGTTCTTTGCCCCGCTGGGCTGGACCAACAGCTACCTGACGCTGATCGCCGTGCATGCCGCGCTGGGCGTGCCGTTCGTGATCATCACGGTCACCGCCACGCTGCAAGGCTTCAATCAGAACCTGGCCAAAGCGGCGGCCAGCCTCGGCGCCAGCCCGTTCACCACGTTCAAGACGGTTACGCTGCCCTTGATTGCGTCCGGTGTAACCTCCGGTGCGCTGTTCGCGTTCGCCACTTCGTTCGACGAAGTGGTGGTCACGCTGTTCCTCGCCGGCCCGAAGCAGACCACGCTGCCTCGGCAGATGTTCAGCGGCATCCGCGAGAACATCAGCCCGACCATCGCGGCGGTTGCCACCATCCTGATCGTGACTTCGGTGATCATGCTGCTGACGCTGGAATACCTGCGTGGCCGCAGCGAAAAGCTGCGTACGGCGGCAGCTGCCTGAATCACATGATCGATCCCCAGAAAAACACAACGGCAGGTCATCACCTGCCGTTGTGTTTTTAAAGTTCGAGCGCGTTCAACCATGGCTGGTGAGCTTGGCGATCAGCTCGCCCAGCGTCTTTTCCGCTTCCTCGTTGGCTATCTGGCAGGTGCCGGCATTCTCATGCCCACCGCCGCCATACTGCAGCATCAGCTCGCCGATATTGGTCTTTGATCCGTGGTTGAGAATGGATTTACCCGTGGCAAAAACCGTATTGAGCTGATGCAGGCCCCACATGATGTGGATCGAGATAGTGCAATCCGGAAACAGCGCATAGATCAGGAAACGGTTGGTGGCGTAAATGGTTTCCTCCTGGCGCAAATCCAGCACGACCAGCTTATCGTGGACCCGGCTGCAACGCAGAATCTGTTCGCGTGCCAGCGGTGCATGTTCCTGATAGAGGTCGATGCGTTCCTGTATATCCGGCAGTTGCAGAATTTCCTCGATGGCGTGATCGCGGCAGTAACTGATCAAATTCATCATCAGCTGGCAGTTGGAAATGCGGAAAGCCTTGAAGCGGCCGAGCCCGGTACGCGGGTCCATCAGGTAGTTGAGCAAGGTCCAGCCTTGCGGCGCCAGAATGTCGTCAACGGAGTAAGCGCCGGAATCTGCCCGGTCTACCGCTTCCAGCATGGTTTCGCTGATGGCGGGAAAGGCCTCCTTGCCGCCGTAGTATTCGTAGACCACGCGCGCGGCCGAAGGGGCATTCGGATTGATGATGTGATTGACCCGTTCACCCGCGTTGCGCAGCGTTTCGGAATAGTGATGGTCGAACACCATGCGCGCGGTCGCGACATAGGGCAGGTTGGTGGTGATGTCTCGGGTGGTGATCGCGATCCGGCCATCCTGCATGTCCTTGGGATGCACGAACAGAATGTCGTCAACCATGTTCAGTTCGCGCAGCAACATGGCGCAGACCAGGCCATCGAAATCGCTACGGGTAACCAGCCGGTATTTGGGTGTGCCAGGCATCGATATTCCTCTTACCTGTTGAATCCGGATTGAGCGTCAGCCGGCCTTGTTCTGTTCACGCCGCATCTCGCCCAGCCGGACCAGCACATACGCTATCAGTGCAAATACAAAAAACACCAGCAACATCCAGGCAATGCCCTGCAGGGTTTCGATGATGGTGCGGTAGATTTCCAGCACCCAGCGCTCGCTGGTCAACGACAGGATCTTGGCCTCCTTGTCCCAGCGCATCGGGCTGATGTATTTTTCCAGCTCGTAAATGCGCACCCCGGCGGAAACGCCCACCACCAGGATCGCGAATTTCAGGTATTTGAGCCAGGCCTCGCTGATTTCATCGGCAATGATGCGTTTCAGGATGCGGTCTATCGGCCCGGAAAAGGTCCCCGCTACCAAGAGGGATACCGCCAGCGCAATCAGCAGGGTAACGAGCAGCAGGGCAAGAAACATGATGCCTCCGGTTACTTCACATCGACCTGTTTGACCACTTTCAGCGCAGTGGCCACCATGCCGGCCACATCGGCGGCATTGGCTGGCAGCAGCATGGTGTTGCCTTCCTTGGCGATGTTGGCGAAGGCATGGATATATTGTTCGGCCACCTTGAGGTTGACGGCCTCGATGCCGCCGGGCTGGTGCACGGTTTTCGCCACCATTTCAATGGCTGCTGCCGTGGCGCCTGCCACCAGCTTGATCGCTTCCGATTCACCGGCTGCGCGGTTGATCGCGGCTTGGCGCTGCCCTTGCGACAGGTTGATGGCCGCCTGCATTTCGCCTTCCGACTTCTGGATCGCGGCGTTGCGCTGGCCTTCGGCCAGATTGATCTGTTCTTGGCGTACGCCTTCGGATTGCGCGATGCGCGCACGTTTTTCCCGTTCGGCCGTGATCTGCTGTTGCATGGCATGCAGGATTTCCTTCGGCGGGGTCAGATCCTTGATCTCGTAGCGCAAGACCTTCACCCCCCAGCTCTGGGCGGCATCGTCCAGTGCCGCGACCACGGCGCGGTTGATATCGTCGCGTTCTTCGAAGGTTTTATCCATTTCCAGCTTGCCGATCACCGAGCGCAAGGTGGTTTGCGCCAGCTGGGTAATAGCCATGACGAAGTTGCTAGTGCCGTAGGAAGCCAGCTTCGGATCGGTGACCTGGAAGTAGAGAATGCCATCGACCTGCAATTGCGTATTGTCGCGGGTGATGCAGATCTGGCTCGGCACATCGAGCGGGATTTCCTTGAGGATATGCGTGTAAGCCACACGGTCGATAAACGGGATGACAAAGTTGAGCCCCGGTTGCAGCACCGCATAAAAACGCCCCAGGCGTTCGACAACCCAGGCATGTTGCTGCGGAACGATCTTGACCGTTTTGGCGACGAAGATAATCGCGATGACAAGAAAGGCAATTGCAAATTCGATTGACATCAGTTTTGCTCCGGTTGGGTTTGATGGAGGATGAGCGTACTGCCACGTATGGCGACGATGAAATATTCGGCGTGCCCGCCTTCGGCGCCCTCGGCGAGTTCGGCATCCCATTGGCTGCCGCGGTATTGCACGCGTGCCAGGCGCGTGGCTTGCCAATCGAGCACATGAACCCGCTGGCCGATATCGAGCGAGGCATTACTGGCCGGGGGAAGGTGTTGGGCTTTCCAGCGCCGCAGCAGGATGGCAGCAATGATGCTGACGATAGCCGCTACGCTGATTTGCAGCGCAAAGGAAAAACCGATCCATGCGGCCAGTGCGCCACAGAGAAGACCCATGGCCAGTGCCAGTAAATAGAACGTGCCGGAGAGCATTTCAAGCCCGGCCAGAACAAGGGCGAGGATCAACCAGAGGGTGGCGGCGGAAAGGGGCATCAGGAATCCATGGGGGTTCGTGGGCTCTTTTTTTATAGGTGAGCAGGGCAGGGAGCGCAAAGAATGCGCAGTTTGGCGTGACTGGAAAATCGCCTATTCAAGCCGATGCGACGAGCGTGCAATAAAAAGCGCATCGAACGATGCGCTTTTTATCAGCATTCCATGCATGCAGAATCTTCTCAGCCTTTGCGAAGCACTTCCAGAATCTGGAGGATTTGCGGCAAGAGCTGTTTCTTGCGCGAAAGCACCGTGGGCAAGTCGAACATGTTGTCTTCCAGCCGCTTGTAGGGCAATTCCTTTTCGGCGGCGGGCCAGGGCGTGCAAAGCAGGATGCTGTGTTCCTTGATGATGTCGGTGACCAGCAGCATGGCCCAGGACAGATGGCGATCCTTGCGGATGCTGTTGAGGCTGGCAAGGATCTTGGCTTTGACTTCGTCGATATCGGCCAGCGTATTGACTTCGACCTGGCCCACGCCCACTGACAGACCGTTCTCGGTATATTCCTTGAAATCGGCGGACACCATCTGCTGCGGGTCGGCATTTTTCAGGCTGGCCATGCGCGACAGCATCAAGGTGCCGTATTCCTGCAGATCGACCTCTGCGAGCCGGGATAGCTCGGTGGCGTACATGCGGTCTTCGGGCGTGGTGGTCGGCGAGCGCAGCAGCATGGTGTCCGACAGCAAGCCGGAGAGCATCAGCAGCGCGGTGAGCCGGTCGGGTTCCACCCCGGCCATGCGGTAATGGGCGTAGACAATCGAGCAGGTCGATCCAATCGGCTTGGAATAGATGTAGATCGGCGCGCTGGTCTTTTCCGCGCCCATGCGGTGATGGTCGATGATCTCGCAGATTTCGGCATCGTCGGCGCCCAGAATCGCTTGGGACAGTTCGTTGTGATCGACCAAAATCAGTTTGCGACGCGGTTTTTCAATGAAGCTGGCCCGGTTGACCATGCCGGCGTAGCGGCCGTCGCGCAGCACCGGCAGCCCCCGGTATTCGGAGTTGAACAGCGTTTTCTTGGCCGTATCAAAGAGCTCGTCATGATCCAGGCACAACGGGCTGGTATCCATGATCTGCTTGACCGGCACGGACAGGCGCAATAGCCGGATGGTTTCCGCGGTATCGCATTCCGAGATATAGACCGTGCCTTCAAACCCCGAGAAATCCATATACGGTACTTCATCGCCGCTCTCGAATCCGGTCAGGATGATGGCAGGTACCTGATGGTTCACCGCGTGGTAGATCAGTTCCGGCCGGTGGCCGACCACGAGGATCGGCTTGCTGGATTCAAGCGCCTTGAGTCGCTTCACCGAGGTTTCAAAGCTCATGGCCCCGATCATGATCGGAGCGCTGAATTCCTCCTGGGCCCCCCGCTTCAGGAAACGGCCCGGCAGCACTTTCTGGATATTTTCTGCGCGAAAGGTCAACAGCGGACGGGATGTCAGGCTGCCTTCCACGAAGTGGTGGGTCATTTCATGGATGCCGATGATGCCGGCGAAGTTGTCTTCCCCATTGAAGACCGGCACGACCGAGATGGTGTGTTCTTCCAGATCCTCGAAGGCCATCAGCAGCGGATCGTTGCTGTCGAGCTGCAGGCCGTCCATCTCGGCAATGTCGAGCACGCGCGGCTGCACATCCTTCACGTAGGCAGGCGGTTCGACGCCGGCATTGGAAAACACGAACTTGGCCTGGTTGCCCAAGGGGCCGCATACGGCTGCCCGGTAACGGTGTTCGGGATCGATGGTGTTCTTGAAGCGCGCATAACTCCAGGCGGCGCAGGCCGAATCGGTGTCGGGGTTCCTGTGACCGATGACGATGATCTCTGACATTCTCTCTCCTCAGTGGCCAGCGCGGTGATAGCGTGAAAGGAATTCCTGGCCATTGCCCCTCTGTGGGGTCGATTTTGTGAATCAGCGTACTCCGGACGGGGCTGTTTGATCCATGCCGTCGGGCTGCTGTGGGTGCAATTTTTCGGTTCGGTAGTATGGAGACGTGCCACTACAGGGTCAACGTGGAGTTTTTACGATTTATGTCTTGTAAGGTATAGTTGAGGGTGTCGTTTTTTCGGCATCCGGGCCAAATTCAAATGCAACAAAAAAGCGCATCCCCAGGATGCGCTTTTTTGTCGGTCTTCGCCGGATCACGGAACCAGTTTTTCGATCCCGCCCATGTACGCTCGCAATGCCTCCGGCACGATCACCGAGCCATCGGCCTGCTGGTAGTTTTCCAGCACGGCAACCAGCGTGCGGCCGACCGCCAGACCCGAACCGTTCAGCGTATGCACCAGCTCGTTCTTGCCGGCTTCGTTCTTGAAGCGCGCCTGCATGCGGCGGGCCTGGAAGCCTTCGCAGTTGGAGCAGCTGGAAATCTCGCGGTAGGTGTTCTGCGCCGGCAGCCACACTTCCAGATCGTAGGTCTTGGCGGCGGAGAAACCCATGTCGCCAGTGCACAGCGCCACCACGCGGTAGGGCAGGCCGAGCTGTTGCAGGATGGCTTCGGCGTGGCCGACCATTTCTTCCAGTGCTTCGTAGCTCTTTTCCGGATGGGCGATCTGCACCATCTCGACCTTGTCGAACTGGTGCTGGCGGATAAAGCCACGCGTATCGCGGCCGTAGGAGCCGGCCTCGGAGCGGAAGCAAGGCGAATGCGCGGTCATCTTGATCGGCAACTCTTCGGCTTTCAGGATGGTGTCGCGCACGGTGTTGGTCAGCGAGATTTCCGAGGTCGAAATCAGGTACTGGGTCTGGTCATTGCTGGTGCCGCGCTCGACGCGGAACATGTCCTCGGCGAATTTCGGCAGTTGGCCGGTGCCGTACAGCACGTCGGCGTTGACGATGTACGGCGTGTACATCTCGGTGTAGCCGTGCTGGCCGGTATGGGTGTCGAGCATGAACTGCGCCAGCGCGCGGTGCATGCGGGCGATCTGGTTGCGCAGCACGGTGAAGCGCGCGCCAGAGAGTTTCGCGCCGGTTTCGGCATCGAGGCCGAGCGGCGTGCCAACATCGACGTGATCCTTCACCTCGAAATCAAAAGTCTTGGGCGTGCCCCAGCGGCGCACTTCCACGTTGGCACTTTCATCCTTGCCGGCCGGTACCGATTCGTTCGGCAGGTTCGGGATGGTCAGGAGCAGGCTCTGGACCTTGTCCTGAACCAGTTCGAACGCAATCTCGGCGGCTTTCAGCTCGTCGCCCAGCGTGGCGACTTCGGCCATGATCGGCGCAACATCCTCGCCCTTGGCCTTGGCTTGGCCGATGCGCTTGGAAGTGGCATTGCGCGTGGCCTGCAGTTCCTGCATGCGGGTTTGCAGCGCCTTGCGCTCATTCTCCAGCGCGGCGAATGCTGCGGTATCGAGTGCGAAATTGCGGTTGGCCAGGCGGGCGGCGACGGCGTCGAGGTCGTTACGGAGCAGTTGGATGTCGATCATGGTGGTGTGCGGCAATAATTATGAAATTGATGCTCGGATTCTACACCAAGCCAGCTTGCGCCGGGCTTGGTGGTACCCGGTCCCGTTGGTTCTTTTCCTGGTTTCCTGTGTTGTCATGCGAAAACTGGCCGTGGCGCTATTGTGCGAACCCGGTGTGAAACAATTCACTTGTGGCAGGAAGTGATTCAGGCAACAATCCGCCCCGCATTTTTGGAGATACCTAAACCATGAAAAAAATCCTGATTGTTTCCCTGATGGCCAGCTTCCTAGCGGGCTGCGCGACAGACGAGTTCGGCAATTCCCGATCCATGACCAATACCGAGAAGGGCGCGATTATCGGCGTACTGGGTGGTGCGGCTGCAGGTGCTGCGATCGATCACAATAAGCGCGGACGCGGTGCCCTGATCGGCGCGATCGGTGGCGGCCTTGCCGGCGGCGCGGTCGGCGCCTATATGGACAGCCAGGCCAAAGATCTGCAAAAACAGCTGGCGCCCGAAGTGGCGCGCGGTGCGATTTCCATCGACAAGCGCGCCGATAATTCGATCAAGGTGGTGATGACGGCGGCAACGGCGTTTGACAGCAATTCCGCCGTGGTGAAAACGGGGTTTCACCCGACGCTCAACAAGATTGCCGATGTGGTGAACAAATACGGCAAGACCACGATCACCATCGAAGGGCATACCGATAGCCAGGGTTCGGATCAGGTGAACCAGACCTTGTCGGAAAGACGCGCTGTGGCCGTGGATGAATACCTTCAAGCCAACAAGGTGGCTCCCCAGCGTTTGACGGCATTGGGTCGCGGCGAAAAGATGCCGGTGGCTGACAACGGCAGCGAAGCCGGACGTGCCCGCAATCGCCGGGTCGAGTTGCTGCTGGAACCCGTTGTCGGGAAGTAATGCCTGGTTTCAACCGCCCGAAAAAAACCGTCTGCCTGGCAGACGGTTTTTTTATGCGCGCAACGATCAGGCGTTGATCAGACGCACCGCCAGCGGTTCGCCGCCGGCAGCCAGGGCAAGCAGGCGGTCGATGTTGGGATGCTTGCCGGGGTTGGCCACGGCATCGGCGGTATGCTCGCCATACAGGCGCAGCCCTTTGTCTGCCGCACGCGCATCAATTGCGCCGAATTCCTGATATAGCGCGTGGTAGACCCGCACACTGCCCGCCTGGCCCGGTTTGTTTTCGATGCGGCCGGCAATGTGTGCCCCGGCCAGCAATTCGATGGCTGCAAGGTGGTCGATGGCGGGCAGGGTGGCAAGGGTTTCGGCAAAAGCCATGGTCGTTCCTTTCAAGAAAATCCAAAGGGCATGTCAACCGCGCAAAGCCATTGGCCGTTAATGGCTCAATCGCGCGATAAACGTTAAAGATTCAAAACCCTGGATTGTAAAGGAGTACCACGATGAATACCCTGATGAAAAGCCTGCTGTTGACTGCCGGTTTGGCGCTTGCCTATCCCGCCATTGCCGTAGGTCCACGCGCCCCGCAGGGCGACATGACCAAAGAGCAGCACATGAAATTTGCGGAAGAGCAGTTCAACACCATGGATACCAACAAGGACGGCAAGATCACCGCCGAAGAACGTGCCGCCCGGCGCCCTGGTCGCGGCATGGGGCCGGGCGCTTCGATGCCGGCGGAAGTGACCAAGGCAGAGCATATGAAATGGGCGGAAGAGCGCTTCAATCAGCTTGATGCCAACAAGGATGGCAAGATCACTGCGAGTGAGCGCACCGCCCGGCGCGGAGGGCGCGGCATGGGGCCGGGTGCCTCGATGCCGGCGGAAGTGACCAAGGCAGAGCATATGAAGTGGGCGGAAGACCATTTCAACCTGCTGGATGCCAACAAGGACGGCAAGATCAGCGCGGAAGAGCGTCAAACCATGCGCGGTCAGAAGGGCGGCATGATGCGCGATGGCCATGGTCCACGAGGTGGTTGGCGCACACCGGCTTCTGTGCCTGCCGGCAAGTAAGGCCGGGTGGATCTGCAGTTTGTAATATGTGATGTGTTTCGGGACTCTCCCGGCATAAGCAAAACGGCCCGGACGATTAAATCGTCCGGGCCGTTTGTTATTGGGGGCGCTGCAGAACCTGAATGCTTTAGGCTCCTGCGTTGGCTGTGCCTTCCCAGACAATCCGCCAGTTGCCGTTTTCCTGTTTCCAGTACAGGCGTTTTTTCATGCGGTTGCTGAGGTTGTTGCTCTTGTATTCCTGCGAGAAACTGCTGACAAGCATGGGATTCGCCCCGCCGGTCGAGAAAATGCTCAGGTCATCCAGCTTGACCTGGCTCCATTGCTTGCTGCTGTTGACCGACATTTTCTGGCGTTTCCAGTTCTGGATGTCCTGGCCTTCTTCGCTTTTGAACTGCTGGCCGTAGAAGCCGAGGTAACGCTGAGTGTCCAGGCTTTCCCAGGCGCTGCGCCAGTTGTTGATCTGCGCCAAGACTTGCCCTTGCCTGGTTTTCCATTCGGCCTGCGATACCCAGTCGATGCGCTCGGTGATGACGACAGGCGTGACGCCGATCTGCAGATAGGCGGCGATCTTTTGCATTTCCGGATTGGTCAGTACCACGCAGCCGTTGGAGGCCTGCGGCGGACGGGCATAAGTCTGGGCCGGGCTGCCGTGCAGCCAGATGCCATGCCCGGTGCGTCCTTCGCGCCGGTCCAATTCGTTCGGATATGAAATTGGCCAGGCGCCCACGCCGTAGAGATCGGCCTGCGCACCATAGGTCTTGTCGAGCTGGCTGCGCGGCATATTGCCCGTAACGAAGTACACGCCGATCGGTGTGCGTTGGTCGCCTTCGCGTTGCTTTTGCGCGCCGAGCTTGCCGATGGTGATGTAATTGTCGGTGACCAGCCTGGGCACACCCTGATGGTTCTCGAACAGGAACAGCCGTGCGGCCGAAACGTCGACCAGGATGGCGTATTTCTGTTGCGGACCGAACGTCAGCAGGTTGGCCGGCAAGGTCTGGGCAGGCGGAGGGGCAAGGTGGCGCTTGATGCGCACCAGTGCTTCCCGGCGCAAATCCTCCAGGCGATCTGCCGGCGCAAGGGCGCCACCGCCGATGGTCGAGAGCGGCATGGCGCGCATGGCGTAAAGATCGGCGCGCAGCAGGTGGGCAAGGCGGTAATTGGGCTCCACTTCCAGCAGGCGATCGACCGTTGCCAGGGCGTCCTTGCTGCGCCCGGCGCGGATCGCATCGATGGCGGCCACAATCATTTCTTCCGGCGTGCCTTGTGCAGCAATGCCGGCCGTTTCGCTGCGCGGTCGCGGCTTGTGCGGGGCCGAGTCGATAATGGGCTGGGCGGCAGGCGCGATGGCCAGCAGCAGTGTAAAGACGAGGGCGCGTTTGAGCCAGACAGGGTGATGGAACATCAAGCAATCAATCCTTAACCGCCGGTGCGTTCTTCATGGATCAGCCAGCGGCCGCCCGATTTTTGCATCAGCAGGGTCTTGCTGGTGGTGCTGGAAAGACGATCCGAGCGATAGCTCTGGCGGAAACGTACCTTGGCGGCGCTGTCGCCGGTCATGTCCACCTTGATGTCGGACAGTTTGACCTCGATCGACTTGGGCGCGGCAATGCGTTCGCGCCGCTCCTTGGCCCAATCGGCATACTTCTGGCCGCCGGGCGCGCGGAAATCGCGTTCATAGGCGGCGAGATAGCCATTCGCGTTCTTGCGCGACCAGGCTTCCGCCCAAGCGGTCACGGCCGCTGCAATCTTTTGTTTCTCCGCGTCGCGGCCATCTGCCTGGGCGGGAGCCGGTTTGCTCTGCGACGCGGGTGGTGCGGAGGCTACCTGCTTGGCGGGTTGCGGCACGACAGGGGCTGCTTGTGGCGGCGTGGCTGTAACCGCAGGTTTGGCGGATGGCGCTGCTTGCGGTGCTGGTGCGGCGACCGGCTTGGCCGCCGGTGCAACCTGCTTGGCGCTGGCGATTTGCGGTGTTTTGCTGAAGAGTTCGCGCACCAGCGTCAGCTTGGTTTGAACCTTGGGGTTGCCGCTTTCCAGTTGCAGGGCCTTGTCGTAGGACTGGGAAGCCATCCGGGCGTACAGATCGCCGAGATTCTCATGGGCGATGGCGTAGGACGGGTTGGTCTGGATCGCCATCGTCAGCGCCGCGCGTGCCTTGTCGAGCTGGTTTTGCTGAGCGAAGAGCACTGCGAGGTTGTTGTAGGGTTCCGGCAGTTGTGGGTAATCCGAGGCCAGGGCGGAAAAAGTCTTGATCGCTTCGGCTGGCTGGCCCATCTCGGTCTGGATAATGCCTTTCAGGAAGCGGGCCTGGGCATCCTTGGGATTGGCCGCGATGAATTTATCGGCGCGTTCCAGTGCTTGCGGCAGCTGCCGAGTCTTGAGCAGTTGCTGGATATCCTCTACCTCGCCTGCAAAAGCGGACAGACATCCCAGCAGGGAAAAGGTGAACAGGATGCGGCGGATGAACATGGAGTATTTCCGTGTATTCGATGTGTTTCAACGGCTAGAATGCCGCGATTCTAACAAAGCACCCGAGCCGTGTCCCATGCAATTCTCGCCCGCCTGGTTTACCGTCCCCCTGCTGATAGCGTCCAACGTATTCATGACCTTCGCCTGGTACGGCCATCTCAAACATGCACAGAGCAAGCCTTGGTTGCTGGCCGCGCTCGTCAGCTGGGGTGTGGCGCTGTTCGAATACCTGTTGCAGGTGCCGGCCAACCGCATCGGCTTTGGCACCTTTACGCTGGCCCAGCTCAAAATCATCCAGGAAGTGATCACCTTGTCGGTGTTCATTCCGTTCGCCATGTTCTATATGGGGCAGCCGTTCAAGTGGGATTTTTTGTGGGCCGGTTGCTGCATGGTGGGTGCGGTCTATTTCATGTTTCGCTGAGTTCGGCCGGCCGGATTGGCGGAAGCCGCAATGGCGCGGAAACCGTAATCGTCTAGAATCGAGCGGTTTGCTTATTAATAGGTGCCGCCATGCAAGTTACCGTCGTCGATCACCCGTTGGTGCAGCACAAGCTGTCTTTGCTGCGCGAATCGGATGTCAGTACCAACAAATTCCGGATTGTGACTGAAGAGCTGGCGCGCCTGCTGGCTTATGAGGCCACGCGCACCCTGGAAACCGAAGAGGTCGAGATCCAGGGCTGGTGCGGCCCGGTCAAGGTGCGCCAGATCAAGGGCAAGAAGCTGACCGTGGTGCCGATCCTGCGCGCGGGTCTGGGCATGCTCAACGGCGTGCTCGATCTGGTGCCCTCGGCCAAGATCAGCGTGGTGGGCCTTGCGCGCAACCATGAAACCCTGCAGCCCGAACCGTACTTCGAAAAATTCGTCGGCCGTCTGGACGAACGTATCGCGTTGATCATCGATCCGATGCTGGCCACCGGCGGCTCGCTGGCGGCGACGATCGACATGCTCAAGCGCAATGGCTGCAAGCAGATCAAAGCCATCGTGATGGTGGCTGCACCTGAAGGCGTGAAGCTGGTGAACGAGTTGCACCCGGATGTTGAAATCGTGACTGCTGCGCTGGATAGCCACCTGAATGAGTTGGGTTACATCATTCCGGGGCTGGGCGATGCCGGCGACAAGATATTTGGTACGAAATAAAACCCGGGCCGCTCCCAATCGAGCGGCTCTTTTTTGATTCCTACAGGGAGTAATAATGTTTGCGACCTTGAAACAAGCCGTCTCCGGCGCGCAGATCCTGTTTGTCGCCTTTGGCGCACTGGTGCTGGTGCCTCTGCTTACCGGCCTTAACCCGGCCATGGCCTTGCTCGGCGCCGGGGTCGGCACCTTGCTGTTCCAGGCCTGTACCGGCCGTAAAGTACCGATTTTCCTCGGTTCCTCGTTCGCGTTTATCGCGCCGATCATCTACTCCATGCAAACCTGGGGGCAAGGCGCAACGCAGTTTGGCCTGTTCGCCGCTGGTTTCATGTACTTTGTTTTTGCTGCGCTGATCCGCTGGCGCGGTATCGAATTCGTGCACAAGCTGCTGCCGCCAGTCGTGATCGGCCCGATCATCATGATCATCGGCCTGACCGTGGCAACGGTTGCCGCTGGCATGGCGATGGGGCAAGCGGGTGGCAAGCAGATCATGGATTACCACACCTCGCTGTTCCTTGCTGGCGTGGCCCTGGCTACGACTATCGTGGTGGCGATCTACGCCAAGGGCATTTTCCGCTTGATCCCGATTCTGGCCGGCGTGGTCGTGGGTTATATCTTCGCGAGCTTCGTTGGCTTCGTGGATTTTGCCAAGGTGCTCAATGCGTCATGGTTTGCCATGCCGCATTTTGTCGCACCTGAAGTGAACTGGTACGCCGCGCTCTTCATGTTGCCGGTGGCGATTGCGCCGGCTATCGAGCATGTCGGTGGTGTGATGGCGATTGGCGGCGTAACGGGTGATGACTACACCAAGTCTCCGGGCCTGCATCGCACGCTGGCCGGCGACGGCCTGGGTGTCTGCGTTGCCGGTCTGATCGGCGGCCCGCCCGTAACCACCTATGCCGAAGTCACTGGCGCGGTGATGATCACCCGCAACTTCAACCCGGTGACCATGACCTGGGCGGCGATTTTTGCGATCTGCATGGCCTTCTTCGGCAAGTTCAACGGCCTGCTGCAATCTATCCCGATGCCGGTGATGGGCGGCATCATGGTGCTGCTGTTCGGCACGATTGCCGGCATTGGCCTCAAGACGCTGGTCGATGCCAAGGTTGACCTGATGGAGCCGCGCAATCTGGTGATCGTTGCCGTGGTGCTGACCTGCGGCATCGGCGGCCTGACGCTCAAGTTCGGCGCCTTCGCGCTGACCGGCGTCGGTCTGGTGAGCTTGTTTGCCATTATCCTCAACATGATCCTGCCGCAGAAATCGGCCAGCCATGAAGGGATCGTTGAAGGCCAGGACATCTGATCCGGCTTGTCAGTATCCAACAGCAAAAACCCCGCTTCGGCGGGGTTTTTTATAGTGTGGAAAAAACTTTGCAGTAAATTGAGCGTTAGCGAGGCCGCCTCCGGCAGGAGGAAGCGGGGAAGGTGGGAATCGATTAAAGCAGGCTGCAGATGGCAGCGCAGGGTTAAATCGGTCGAGCTTGCTCGAGCGTGCCTTTCCTGAAAACTTGCGGCTTCGTTCGCAGCCTGAAACTCCGCTCCTGCGGGTTTTTTGGCATTTGCTTCCAGCGATGCCAGGTATATATTCCTGAGCCTTACCCTTCCAAGGATTTTTGCCATGACAACGCCCCTGCGTATTCCCTTTGACGCCTTCGTAAACTTGCTGCGTTCCACGCTGGAAACTGCGGGGCTGCCGCCGGAGATTGCGGCGGCCGAAGCCGAGTTGGCTGTCGAGGCGGATCTCTTGGGCGTGCCGTCGCATGGGGTGACCCGCGTTCCGCATTTGCTCAAGGGGCTGCGCGAAGGACGGGTCAAGGCCGCGCCGCAATGGCGCATCGCGCGCGACCATGCGGCGATCTGCGTGATCGATGGCGACCGTGGCCCCGGCCGGTTCATCTGCCTGAAGGCGATGGAGCAGGCCATTGCCCGTGCCAAGACTTTCGGGATCGGCGCATGTCTGGCCACGCATACCAGCCACTGGGGCCGAGCCCATGCCTATGCGGCGCGTGCTGCGCAGGCCGGCATGATCGGTATTTGTCTCACCAATGCGATCACTTCCATGGCCGGCTGGGGTGCAGGCAAGCCGGTGATCGGAAACAACCCGCTGGCAATCGGCCTGCCAGGTATCGAGACCGACCAGCCGGTGGTGCTGGACATGGCGATGAGCCAGGCTGCGGTGGGCAAGGTGGCCACTTGGTTGCGCGAAGGCCGGGCAATTCCGGCCAACTGGGGTTTCGATGCCGAAGGCAAGCCCAGCAGCGATGCTGCCGCCATCCTGAAAGGCGCGGTCTCGTCGATGGGCGAACACAAAGGCGCGGGCTTGGCGCTGATGATGCAGTTGATGACCGCGGCGCTGGCCGGCGGAATGCTGGATCACGAGCTGCGTGAGTACGATGCCAGCGGTCTGGATGCCGAATCGAGCAAGCTCTTCATTGCGCTGGATGTGGCAGCCTTTATCGAACCGGAAGTGTTCCGCGAGCGTACTGAATCGTTGCTGGGCTGGTTGAAAGAGCACGCCAGCTCTGAGGCCGAACATTTCCAGTGGCCGGGTGAGCGTGGCTGGCGCGAAGCGGCGAAGAACAGGACTGAGGGTGTGCCTGTGCACATGGATATCGTGGCGCAGCTCAAGGCGGCGGGGGTTGAGATCGGTTGATGGGATGAATGGGTGCTGGGCGGTGAATAAATGAGAAGCCCAGCGTAACCGGGATTGTGATACTCGGGATGCGCAGGGCTTCTCGAACGCAGATTTTGGCTGTTTTGACTGGCTGCCTGTTAATTGATGTTGATGATGCCTTTTTTCAACAACGCAGAAACTGGTGCGTTAAAGTGCTCTTCTATCGCTTTGCTCGCAGCAACCGCATCACGATTGCATATGGCCTCAACAATTTGATCGTGAAGGGCAACGATATGAATCTCTGTATGGATGCTGACTTGACTCTCAATTCCTTCGCGCATCGACTCTTCAAGCGGCGCGCGTAATGCCCGTATAATTATTTGGAACAGGGGGTTGTGAACAGCATCGGCGATGGCAATATGCAATGCATAATCGCAAGCGATCCATTCCGGGTGCGAAATCGGGTAATCATGAAGACGTTTACCCGCCTCTCTGATACGCATTAAATCTTCGTCGGTTCCATTCTTGGTTGCAAGAACAGCGGCCTGCATTTCAATCACGCGGCGTAACTCAAAAATTTGCTGTGCATTTATCTGGCTGGTTGCTGCGGCATATGCAAAGAATTGGGCCAGTACCGTGGGGTCCATTTCCCGAATACGGGGACGTTTTCCGCTTTGTACGGAAAGAACTCCTACAGTGGCGAGCGCGCGATATGATTCACGAACTATGCCACGACTGACTTGCAACATTTCAGATACTTTTACTTCGCTCGGGACAACATCTCCAACCTTGAGACGTTTCTCGGATATTAATCCCAATAAAAAGCGGATTACCTGTGATGACAAGGTATTTTGCTGCATAACAGGCACAACAAAGTCTTCCATTAGCTTTGATCTCTAATTAACCATAAGACGAGTATATATAAACATGGCCACCTGTCAAACATGTTTCATCGGCCTGTTTTGAGTTACCCCGGCGCCCTCGTCTGCATCAGATGCTGAAAATGCTACTCAATAGGTGCCGCCCTGGTTGGCTGTTGCTCTGCTACCCAACCACCATTCCAGGCTGTTAAACCGCTCAAGAGACCCGATTCATCTCTGTAGTCTTTCTCCCTGCCGCAGCTGATTTTGCGCGAATCTGCCTTCGCTTGAGCCCCTGACAAGAAGTTGGTTTCAACCTTATCGTGTGTTGACAATGCGTTTTCAGGAAATTCCGCAGACACCGCGCTGGTATTTACATTCAAGACCCGAAAATCCCGTCACTTCCTATCAGGTTTTTCAATCCCTGACTGCCACAGGCAAAACATTGATCGCCAGTCTCGATCGATGCGTGGTTGTATTGATCCATCTGCCGATCATTGTCCGCATTCCATTGATTTTTATCGTTTTATTCCCGTGCGTTGGGATGCGAAACGGTACAAATATTGATACTCCTTCATCTTGATGGGGTTGCAAGTCGCCTGTTGCATGCGTTTGTGGGTGTGATGGGTCATCAGTTTTAGTTATGTCCCATGAAGAGATGCTCAAGTTTTAACAAAAGTGGATTGATTTATGCGGAATTTGTGCTAGGCTATCAACGTGTTGAACAGGTTTACTGGTAGTGATGATCGCTGTTTAGATCTTTCGGGCAACTGTTTTGGGGTTTTGACTATTCATTCCTTCTGAGGAGAGCACCGTGAAGCAAAAAATTAAGGCGTTATCTGGTTTGGTTTTGGCGAGCGCATTCGCGATGACAGCTGTGCATGCGCGTGATTTTCGAACCGCGATCGTTCATCCACTCGACTATCCGGCGTCGGTAGCGTTGAAGCATATGGGAGAGGAACTTTCAGCAGAAACCAAAGGGAAGTACGGTGTAAAAGTCTATGGAAGCAGTACGCTTGGCTCGGCCAAAGATGCGGTTGAGCAGGTGAGAATTGGTGCCATCGACATGACATGGATCAGCGCAACGGATTTCAATCAAATGCTGCCTGAAACGGTTATCCCCACACTGCCGTTTTTGTTCCGTGATATTGAGCATTTCCGCAAGGTAATGTACGGCCCCATTGGTGATGAAATCCTGGCCTCGTTCGAGAAGGTTGGATTTGTCGCGTTGTCCACGTATGAAGCGGGGTCACGCTCGTTCTATGCCAAGAAACCAATTCGTTCCATTACGGATATGAAGGGCTTGAAGGTTCGCGTCATTCCATCAGACATGTGGCTGAGTGTTATGGATGCATTGGGTGCAAATGCGACGCCGATTCCTTACGCAGAACTCTATACCGGGCTGAAAACTGGCCTGGTGGACGCAGCTGAAAACAATTATCCCTCCTACGAAACCGCCAAGCATTACGAATCGGCGCCTGTATATAGCGAAACTCAGCATGTCATGGCGCCTGAAATGCTGGTTTTTTCGAAAAAAGTCTGGGATACCCTCTCCAAGGAAGATCAGGCAGCCATTCGTAAAACAGCCAGAAGCTCCATGCCTTATTACGTCAAGCTGTGGACTGCAAAGATGGATGATTCGAAGAATACCCTGATTAAAAAGGGTGTGAAGTTTGTTGAGAAAAACGAAATTAACCACAAATCGTTCGCGGATGCACAAAAGCCGGTTTGGGACAAGTATGCAAACACTCCGGAACTAAAATCCCTGCTTCAGAGAATTGTTAATACGAAGTAAATGCATGTTTCAGGAAGTGGAAACAAACCGTAATTTCCATATACACAAGGGCACAGTTTTCGTGCCTTTGTGTTGCCTTCTTGGGGGATAAAATGAATTGGTTAACCCGCGTTAATGCCCGACTATCGCGTTGGGCCATGTATATAGCCGTATCTTGCCTTCTGGGTATTGTTGGCACAGTTTTGGGGTCGGTGATCTGGCGTTATGGGTTGAATAATGCGCCTTCGTGGTCGGAACAGGTTGCTCTGTTGTTGGTCATCAATGTCGCCATGTTTGCGGCTGCTGCAGCGATAAGGGATGAAGGCCACATCGGCATGGAGTCCATGGTTGGCTTACTGCCGGATAAAATGCAATTCTGGATTGGCAATGTGAATGGCTACCTCACGATTATTTTTGGAATCGCACTTGTCTGGCTCGGCCTCCTGATGGCCGTCGCTGTTTTTCCGACCAGAATTCCATCTCTGGGTATTAGGGAATCATGGCGATATGTGCCGGTCATCATTTCCGGCGTTCTGATGATACTGTTTTCAATTGAACATCTGATTGCGATGTTTACTGATAAGAAGGTCATTCCATCATGGCACTAACCGTCCTCTGTCTGACATTTCTTCTCTTTCTGCTGCTTGGCTTGCCCGTTTCGGTAGCGATCGCGCTAAGTTGCCTTTCCACATTCTGGGTCGAGGGCTTCCCCCTGGAACTTGCGTTGCAGAACATGATTTCAGGAATGAATGTGTTTTCATTCCTGGCCATTCCCTTTTTCATATTTTCCGGGGAATTGATGCTGCATGGTGGAATCGCGGACAAGATCGTCAATTTTGCACGCAACATGGTTGGCCACTGGCGTGGCGGGTTGGGTATGGCCAACGTTGTGGCATGCACGATTTTTGGTGGAATTTCTGGCTCCCCTACGGCGGATGTATCCGCGATGGGTGGGGTCATGATCCCGATGATGAAGAGGGAAGGTTACAGTGCAGATTATGCCGTCAATGTAACGACGCACGCAGCCTTGGCTGGAGCACTCATGCCCACTTCGCACAACATGATTATCTATGCCTTTGCCGCCTCGAGTACCAGTGGCATGTTGGCTGGTACCAACATCATGAGCAAGGGTGTTTCCATCGGGGAACTGATGTTTGCGGGAGTTTTGCCGGTGCTTGTGCTGATGGTTTGCATGCTGTGTGCCGCCTACTGGGTTGCCCTGAAAGAAGGGTATCCGCTCCGTGATGGCTCAACCATCTTGGACAAGTTTCCGGGATGGAAAGCGGTGCTGATCTCTCTCGTTGCCGCCCTTCCTGGAATGTTCGTTGTCATCATTATTCTTAGCTGCATCATTATGGGGATCACTACTGCGACAGAAGCTGCGGGTATTGCGGTCACCTATTCGCTGCTGTTGACTTTCATCGGTTATCGCACGATGAACTGGAACAAGCTGATGATGGCTACGGCCAAGGCTGCGAAAACGACAGGCATCATATTGTTACTGATCGGTGTGAGTACGATGCTTCAGTACATCATGGCAGTTCTTGAAGTGCCCGATAGAACGGCGCAAATGCTGCTTGGTACGACAAGCAATCCGTATGTCATGTTTTTCCTGATCAATTTGATTCTTTTCCTCTTGGGAACGTTCATGGATATGGCTGCAACTATCCTGATCTGCACCCCGCTCTTTCTGCCGCTGGCTTTGAAAATGGGCATGGGCCCAGTCCAGTTTGGCATCGTCATGCTGCTTAATTGCGCACTGGGTTTGAATACACCTCCAGTCGGTGGTACGCAATTTGTCGGTTGCGCTATCGGCGGTGTATCCATTGAACAAGTCATGAAGAGCATTACGCCATTTTACGGTGCTTTATTTGCTGTGATGGCTGTGGTCACTTATGTGCCATGGTTTTCAACCTGGATACCCACCCTGATAACGGGATCACAGGTTTTCTGATTTAAAAAATCATTCAATAATTGTCGTGAAAATTGGCTAGTTTCCTAGCCCGGGCGGAGCACATCCTGCGCAAACTGAATGAGAGCAGTATCAAACATGTTCGAATTTCAAGTGCGGGACACCCATTGATTTGTTTGGCGATTGCGATTCATGGCACTTGGTAAAAAGGAAAGAATGTATGGCGCATTCTTCCTTCTAGGGTCGATCAATGGCAGCCTTTTTATATTAAGGACAAAAAATGAGTAACCTTTGGAAAAATGACGATGAACTCTTTGCATTGGTAAAAGAGAAACTTTTTGTTGCACTTGTTGGCGATGTTCTAGACAAAATGGGATGCCAGCATCAGTTTCTGCCTGCAAAATTGAAACCTATTCAAAACAATATGGTAATCATCGGGCGTGCAATGCCGGTTCTTGAAGCTGATTATTTTGCCGAAAAAGTCGAGGGTAATTCACCAGTTTCAAATCGCCCATTCGGATTGATGTTTGAAGCGCTGGACGATTTGAAAAAAAACGAAGTCTATATCTGTACCGGCTCTTCGCACTGTTATGCCCTGTGGGGTGGCCTGATGTCTACCCGTGCAATGAAATGTGGGGCGGCGGGTGCAGTGGTCTATGGATATCACCGAGACTCCAACGAGATTGAGCGCCTTGGATTTCCTGTTGCCTCTGTTGGTAGTTACGCCCAAGACCAAGGGCCACGCGGCAAGGTTGTTGATTGGCGTGTTCCGATTGAAATTGATGGTGTCCGCATCAATAACGGCGACATTATATTCGGCGATCGTGATGGCATTCTGGTTATTCCGTCTGATAAGGCTGAAGAAGCTTTTTCTGGTGCGCTTGAAAAAGCAAAAGGCGAGAACAAGGTGCTAAAAGCCCTTCAAAAAGGGATGCCGACAGTAGAAGCTTTTGAAACATTTGGCATCATGTAGTGCATCAACAATAAATTTTCTGTTTTAGTGTTGATGTGACCTTTTTTTAAAAATATTGGCTCGGTATTACACTAATTAAAGGATTTACCATGTCGAACGCAAATGCATTTTCTTTGGAAGGAAAAACAGCCCTGATCACTGGTGCGGCCAGCGGGTTGGGGTACGCGATGGCTCAGTGCATGATATCAAGCGGGGCCAAAGTCATCATTGCCGATCTGGATGCAGAGAAAGCAAAAAGCGCGGCGCAGAGTCTTGGACCTAAAGCGTACTGGTCCCAATTTAATGTAGTGAATACGGATAAAACCGAGCAGTGGGTTTCCGATCTTATTCACGAGCACAAGACGATTGATATCCTGGTTAACAATGCCGGCAATCATTGCAAGAAAACCATCGAAGACATGACTGTTGCTGATTTTGAATCGGTACTTGATGTTCATGTGGTTGGGGCGTTTTCCGTCACTAAAGCTTTGGTTCCCCATTTGAAGAAGCAAGGAAAGGCATGCGTTCTTTTCACGGCATCGATGACTTCCTTCATGGGAATGCCAAATGTTGCCGGTTATTCCGCAGCAAAATCGGCCTACCTGGGATTGATTCGTGGGCTTGCAACC
The DNA here is from genome assembly GCA_018261735.1 of Pseudomonadota bacterium. GTDB lineage: Bacteria > Pseudomonadota > Gammaproteobacteria > Burkholderiales > Chitinibacteraceae > Formivibrio. Next base: position 26,828 of record JAGTRM010000011.1, on the reverse strand, counting down.
GAGCTGGCTCCGAATGGCGTACGTGTAAATGGCATTGCGCCCGGCTGGATCGATACGCCAATGCTGAGAAAGGCAATTTCCGGGGATGATGAGCGAAAGAACAAAATTCTTGGTCGTACTCCGATGAAGTGCTTCGGTTCGCCTGAAGATATTGGCTGGGCAGCATGCTACCTTGCAAGCGATGCTGCAAAATTTGTCAATGGCCATGTCCTGGTTGTTGATGGTGGCGCATTGATTGGATTTTGATAAATCCGGTAAAAATGTGAGGTGTTCTATGAGTAAAAAGGCTTTGTTACTGCACGGTGATGATAATTGCGCCGTTGCTCTGATGGATATATGCAAGGGAGATTTGGTGGCGTTTGAAGGGAATATTCTCACGGCGCTGGATGATATATCCATCGGTCACAAAATGGCTGTCAGTAATATCAGTACGGGTTCGAAAGTTTATAAATACGGCGCTGCAATTGGTTCTGCGACAAAGCCAATACTTAGAGGCGAGCATATTCACACACAGAATCTGGTCAGTGATTACATTATCGGTTTCCATCGTTAAATTAATTTGCAGAAGGTAACAACATGTTAGGTTACTTACGGAAAGATGGACAACTTGGAATACGAAATACCGTACAGGTAGTATTCCTTGTCGAGTGTGCACACCATGTGGCGAAGAAAATTTCCGAGTCGTTTTCCGATGATGTGCAATATTTTGGATTCCCGGGATGTTATCCCTCGGATTACGGTTATCGCCTGGTTGAGAGGCTTTGCACGCATTCAAATGTCGGCGCTGTATTGCTTGTCTCGCTTGGTTGCGAGTGTTTTGATCGGAAACGTCTTGAAAAAGACATAAATGAGTCTGGCCGAATTTGCCATACTCTGGTTATTCAAGAAGAAGGGGGCACTAGCGCGACAATATCCAAAGGCCGATTGATCGTTGAGGACATGGTAAGAGAAATATCAAAGACCGAGCGGCGAAATATGGCCTTCAGTGATCTGATTATCGGCACGGTCTGTGGCGGTTCTGATGGTACCAGTGGTATTACAGGGAATCCTGCAGTGGGGCGAGCCTTCGATAAATTGCTTGCCAGTAATGCCATTTGCATATTTGAAGAAAGTGGCGAACTTATCGGGTGCGAGCCGCACATGATGAGTAGAGCGGCTAACGATCAGGTTAAGGAAGATATTGATCAAGCCATGCTCAAAGCCAGAAATTACTACTCAACGATGGGGCTGGGGAGTTTTTCAAATGGTAATGCAGAAGGCGGGTTGACGACACTTGAAGAAAAATCGCTCGGTGCTTATGCAAAATCCGGTAATGGCAAGATAACTGGAGTAATTAGACCCACCCAGCGCCCAACAGGTCCCGGGCTTTATTTGATGGATGTCGTTCCGGATGGTGAACCTCGCTTTGGGTATCCGAACATATGTGATACCTCGGAAATTATCGAGTTGATTGCAACAGGCTGCCATATGGTGTTGTTTACCACGGGGCGCGGTTCTGTAATTGGCTCTGTTATATCTCCCGTCATAAAAGTATGCAACAACCCGGTAACCTATAAGAATTTGCACGGGGATATGGATATTAATGCGGGAAAAATAATCAGCGATGGTTTGAGCCTTGATGTAATTGCGGACGAAATAGTGAATCTGGTTGTTGATGTTGTTTCTGGGGAGAAAACAAAGGCAGAAAAAGTCGGGCATGCCGAGTTTGTTTTGACCTACAAAGACTTTGATTTCGACAAGACCAGTTGCCAATTTGCCTGATAAATATCTGAATTTCACTTCCACCAATTCTGGCTGAATGATTTAGGGGATGCATTGTGAAGATTGTCAAATTCGAAACGTGGTGGGTTAAACGAGATCAATGTCTTTTTGATAAAAAAAGGCAAGGCAAAAGCAGCATGCCATGGGATGTTGTTGTCTTGAAAATAACAACTGACAATGGCATCGAGGGATTGGCAACCGCCTTGGCTGCTCGGTCTGGCACGGTAACGGAAGCCTATCTTCAAGAAAATGTGGGGCCTATATTGCTGGGGCGAGACCCTCACGATAGAGAAGCTATTTGGCAAGAGTTGTGGAATATCGACAGACATTTAGCCTTCTTTCCTGTGTATTTGACCGGTCCGGTTGATGTGGCGTTGTGGGATATTGCGGCCAAAGCAGCCGGGTTGCCGCTGTATAAATATCTTGGCGCATACCGGAAAACGTTACCTGTTTATGCCAGTGGACTTTTTCATGACACCGTTGATGAATACGTTGAAGAAGCCCTGCGTTACAAGGCTGCCGGCATCCGTGCCTACAAGGCGCACCCGCCTGGACCCGTTGAAAAGGATATGCGGATTCACCAAGCGCTACGCGAAGCTGTGGGTGATGACTTTATATTGCTCACGGATCCCGTTGCTGAATACAGTTTGGATGAGGCAATCAAGGTTGGCAGGCAATTGGAAAAGTTGAATTATCTGTGGTTTGAAGAGCCGTTCAGGGATTTTGAATTGTATAAATACACCGAACTATGCAAGACCTTGGATATTCCAATTGCTGCGACGGAAACCACGCGTGGCTGTCACTGGGGTGTTGCTCAATCCATCGCGCAGCATTCGGCTGATATTGTCAGGGCTGATGTTTCGTGGAAGAACGGAATTACAGGAACTTTGAAAATCGCACACTTGGCAGAAGCTTTTGGTTTGAGATGCGAAATCCATACAACAACAATGAATTACATGGATATTGTCAATCTCCATGTATCCTGCGCGATCCGCAACTGCGAATATTTTGAGTATTTCGTACCTGAAGATAATTTCCAATTGCCGATGAAAGGGAAGTTGCCTATTAACGAACAAGGCATCATAACCGTTCCGGAAGGGCCCGGCGTGGGAGTTGAGCTTGATTGGGAGCTGATCGAACGCCAATGTGTATCTCATAAGGTTATCGAATTGTAATTGTCGTGTGAGTTAAACGGTTGTAGACAGCTAAATGGATAATCATGATGAAGATGAATGTCGAGCATGTAAGCACTGAAGATTTGCAGACGGTTCTGGGTGAGATAATGGATGCCGTGGAAATAACGGATATTCATACTCACATTTACCCGGAAGCCTTCAAGGAATTGTCATTATGGGGTATTGATGAGTTGTTGACTTACCATTACCTTGTGGCTGAGTATTTTCGTTTTTCTGATATGGATTACGACGCTTTCTTTGATTTGCCAAAGTCCAGGCAGGCAGAGCTTATTTGGGATAAGCTTTTTGTCGAGAACTCACCGGTTAGCGAAGCTGCACGCGGATTGCTGACGATACTGAATAAGCTGGATTTGGATGTCGCTGCGCGTGATTTATCCGCCTACCGGAAATATTTCTCTTCCTTGAATCATCATGATTATATTGGCAAGGTATTTGAACTGGCCGGAATCAAGGATGTGGTCATGACCAATGATCCGTTTGATGATGTTGAACGTGGTTTTTGGGAGTCCGTCGGGAATAAGGATGCAAGATTCAAGGCGGTATTAAGGCTTGATCCCTTGCTAAATGATTATAAAAATACATCTCGGCGCCTGGTTGAGTGGGGGTATGCCGTAGAAGAAACTCTGAACGATAAATCAATCAGCGAAATCAAGCGGTTCTTAACCGATTGGGTCCAAAAGATTGATGCCTTGTATGTGGCGGTTTCACTGCCACCGGATTTTTTCTATCCAGAAGATACATCCCGAGGGAGGTGCATAAACGAATGTATCCTGCCGATTTGTAAAGAACTGGGATTGTCTTTTGCCTTGATGGTAGGCGCCAAACCGGCGGTAAACCCGAAAATAAGGGTTGCTGGCAGTAGTGTTGGAAAATCCAATGTGACCGCTATCGAGAACTTGTGCCGAGCGTGGCCCGACAATAAATTCCTCGTTACGATGCTTTCCCGGGAAAATCAGCACGAGCTTTGTATCCTGGCAAGAAAATTCAGGAACCTGTTGCTGTTTGGCTGCTGGTGGTTTTTAAACAATCCGGTCATTATCGAAGACATGACCAGAATGCGAATGGAAACATTGGGTTTTTCTTTTGTTCCACAACACTCGGATGCGCGGGTGATCGATCAGCTGATCTACAAATGGAGTCACTCAAAAACCATCATGCAGAAGGTGTTGTTTGATAAATACAAAGATTTGCTGGATACAGGATGGAAACTGACCAAGGAAGAGATCTCCCGCGATTTGGAAAACTGGTTGGGAAAAACCTTTTGGAATTTTATTGGGCGAGAATATCGCTGAAATGAAATTGGGTTGTTGGTTAGAATTGATCGTTTTTAGTGATAAGCAGGTTTTTCAGTGAATCTCGGGGCGGCGTTGGTGTGCCATGGCCGCCCCATTTTGTGTGTTCGTTTCCGCCTGCTGTTCAGATTTTGCTGTCTGGCTGTGGTGCCACACCGTTTCGCTTGGTGCGCCTTGCGCACTCTGCTCCGCGCTTCCGGTAGAATCGCGTTTTGGTTTCATATAACAAGATTCCCGCCATGAACGCAGAAACACCCGTCGTCAGCAATTTCCTCCGCAATATCATCGATGCGGACCTCGCCGCCAACAAGTTCGCCAGCCGCCGCTGGGGCGGTGGTCCCGGCGATGCCGCCAGTCATGCTGCCGGCGTGGCCGATCCGGCCAAGATCCGCACCCGTTTTCCGCCGGAGCCCAACGGCTACCTGCATGTGGGCCATGCCAAGTCGATCTGCCTGAACTTCGGTCTGGCGCGCGATTACGATGGCGTCTGCCACATGCGCTTTGACGATACCAACCCGGAAAAGGAAGACCAGGAATACGTCGATTCGATCCTGGATGCGATCCAGTGGCTGGGTTTCGGTTGGGACAAGTTCGGCCAGAGCCACCTGTTCCACGCCAGCGATTACTTCGGCTTCATGTTCCGCGCCGCCGAATACCTGATCGAAGCCGGTCACGCCTATATCGACCAGCAAACAGCCGAAGAGATGCGCGCCAATCGTGGCGATTTCACCACGCCCGGCACCGATAGCCCATTCCGCAACCGCCCGGCAGCCGAATCGCTGGCGCTGTTCCATGAAATGCGCGACGGCAAGCATGCCGATGGCAGCATGGTGCTGCGCGCCAAGATCGACATGGCTTCTCCGAACATCAATATGCGCGATCCGGCGATCTACCGCATCCGCCATGCCGAGCATCACCGTACTGGCAACGCATGGTGCGTGTACCCGATGTACACCTTCGCCCATCCAATCGAGGATGCGCTGGAGCAGATCACCCATTCGATCTGCACGCTGGAATTCGAAGACCAGCGCCCGTTCTACGACTGGCTGCTCGCGCGTTTGGCCGAAGGCGGCCTGCTCGCCGATCCGCTGCCGCACCAGTACGAATTCGCCCGCCTGAACCTGACTTACGTGATCACCAGCAAGCGCAAGCTGATGCAGCTCGTCACCGAAAATCACGTCGAAGGCTGGGACGATCCGCGCATGCCGACCATTGTTGGCCTGCGCCGTCGCGGCTACACACCGGAAGCGATCCGCCTGTTCTGCGACCGCATCGGCGTGACCAAGGCCGATACCTGGATCGACTATTCGATCCTGGAAGGCGCGCAGCGCGATGATCTGGAAGAAAAAGCCGCGCGCGCGATGGTCGTGCTCGATCCGCTGAAGCTGAAGCTGACCAACTGGGATGCGCTGTTTGGCGCGAATCATGCCGAGCCATGTTCCGCTCCGGTGCACCCGCACCACGAGGAGATGGGCCGCCGCGAATTCAATCTGACCCGCGAAATATGGATCGAGCGCGAGGATTTCCAGGAAGTGCCGGAAAAGGGTTTCCGCCGCCTGTTCCCGGAAAACATGGCGCGACTCAAGTACGGTTACGTGATCAAGTGCACTGGCTGCGAGAAGGATGCCGACGGCAACGTGACCGCCGTGCTGGCCGAGATCGTTCCCGATACCAAGAGCGGCACGCCGGGCGCGGACAGCGTCAAGGTCAAGGGCGTGATCACCTGGGTATCCGCGAGCGAAGGACTGGCCGCCGAAGTGCGCCTGTACGACCGCCTGTTCGTGGAGGCGCAGCCCGATGCCGGTGGCCGCAACTTCCTCGATGCCCTGAATCCAAATAGCAAGCAGGTTGTCACCGCGTTTGTCGAACCGGGTCTTGCACAAGCCAAGGCCGGAGTGAGCTTCCAGTTCGAGCGCCACGGCTATTTCGTTGCCGACCGCAAGGATCACGGCGCGGGCAAGATCGTGTTCAACAGAACGGTGACGCTGAAGGATTCGTGGGGCAAGTAATGTCGGAACTGGCGTATCTGCGCGGCTATCCCGAGTCCGTGCTGCAGCAGGTGCGCCGGTTGCTGGCGAGCGGCGAGCTCGCCGGCCATTTGGCCAGGAAATACCCGGATGGCCACGCCGTGCAGAGCGACAAGGCGCTGTATGCGTATGCGCAGGAGATGAAAAACCGCTTCCTGCGCAACGCGCCGCCGCTCAACAAGGTTCAGTACGACAGCCGGATCAACGTGGTGCAGAACGCGCTCGGCCTCAACAGCGCGATTTCGCGCGTGCAGGGCGGCAAGCTGACCGCCAAGAACGAGATCCGCGTGGCCTCGCTGTTCAAGTCCGCGCCGGCGGCGTTCCTCGCCATGATCGTCGCGCATGAGCTCGCGCACCTGAAAGAGAGGAATCACGACAAGGCGTTCTACCAGCTCTGCTGCCATATGGTGCCGGATTACATGCAGCTGGAGTTTGACTTGCGCCTCTATCTGACCCTGCAAGCACAAAACGTACTGGACTGATCCACTCGATCTATCCAAGTCGGGTTATCTACGCGCCACAATTTACCGAGTTCCTCATGACCAAAACCTACGAAATCCGCCCCGGCCAGTCGGTCGAACTCCTGAAAGAGCTGCATATCCTGACCCGCGACGGCAAGATGAATCAGGACAGCCGGCGCAAGCTCAAGCAGGTGTATCACCTGTTCCAGTTTATCGAGCCACTGCTCAAGGAGGCGCAGCAGGAGCATGCCGATATCAACGTCGTCGATCACGGCGCGGGCAAGTCCTATCTGGGCTTCATCCTGTACGACCTGTTCTTCAAGGAACATGCGCCGGCGGGCCGGATCTGGGGCATCGAAACCCGCGACGAGCTGGTCGCGCATACGCGCGAACTCGCTTCCCGGCTGGGTTTTGCGGGGATGCATTTTCTGAATCTGTCGGTGGCCGATTCGATGACGTCGACCGAGTTGCCGGCGCAGATCGATATTGTCACCGCGCTGCACGCCTGCAATACCGCGACCGACGATGCGATCCGCTTCGCGCTGCAAAAAGAGGCCTGCTTTATCGTGCTGGTGCCGTGCTGTCAGGCCGAGGTCGCCGCGACGCTGCGCAAGAACAAGGGACGCGCGCTGAAATCGCCGCTGACCGAGCTGTGGCGCCACCCGATCCATACGCGCGAATTCGGCAGCCACCTGACCAACGTGTTGCGCTGCCTGCAACTCGAAGCGCACGGCTACCAGGTCAACGTGACCGAACTCGTTGGCTGGGAGCATTCGATGAAGAACGAGTTGATCATCGCCACCCGCAAGAATGCGCCCAATCAACGCGCCGCCGAGCGCCTGCAGGAAATCCTGGCGACGACGGGCCTGGAAGAGTTGTCCGAGCGGTTTTTCACCGAAACGGCATGAGCGTGGACAAGACAATGCGAACCATACGCTGGGGCATGATCGGTTGCGGTGATGTCACCGAGGTGAAAAGCGGGCCGGGTTTCTACAAGGCCGCGCATTCCACCTTGCTCGGCGTGACCAACCGCACGCTGGCCAAGGCCGAGTCATATGCACAGCGTCACGGCGTTCCCAAGGTATATCCCGATGCAGCCGCCTTGCTGGCCGATCCCGAGATCTGTGCCGTTTACATCGCCACGCCGCCTGCCGAGCACAAGGCATTGACCCTGCTGGCCGCCGCAGCCGGCAAGCATGTGTATGTGGAAAAGCCGATGGCGCTGAACCACGCCGAGTGCGAGGAAATGATCGCCGCCTGCCAGGCGGCCGGGGTGCGGCTCTATGTGGCGTTCTACCGCCGCGCGATGCCGCGTTTCCTGCAGATCAAGGACTGGATCGAGCAAGGCGCGATCGGCACGGTCTGTACCGTGAGCGTTCTGCAACGCCAGAAGCCGGCACCGGCGGAACTGTCGCCCGACACCATGCCCTGGCGCCTGAAGCCCGAAGTGGCCGGTGGCGGCAAGTTCCTCGATATGGGCGTGCATGTACTCGATATCCTCGCGTTCTGGTTCGGCCCGATCAGCGACGTGCACGGTGAGGCCAGCAATCGCGCCGGCCTGTACGCGGTCGAAGACACGGTCACGGCGAACTGGCGCCATGCCGGCGGCGTGTCGGGCGTCGGCAACTGGTGCTATGTCGGCCACGACGAAGCCGACCGGGTGGAGATCACCGGCACGCATGGTCGGATCGAGTTTGAATTCTTTGCCGATACCCCGCTGCGCCTGATCACGGCGGCCGGTGTGCAGGAAATGACAATCTGCAATCCCACGCATGTGCAGCAGCCGTTTATCCAGAGCATTGTCGACGAGCTCAACGGCGTGCGCGCCTGTCCCGGCGATACGTTGATTGCGGCGCAGGTCAGTGCCGCGGCTGATTCGATTCTGGCGGCTTATCGCCAGCGTTTCGCCTAATCGCAGTCTAGATTTAACAGATACGTGCCATTCACTGCAGGAGCCTCCATGTCCACCCCCTTGCTGATTGCCAAAAATGCCCAGGCCGAATTGAATCTGCAGTCTGCGTTGGCCAACCGCCACGGTCTGATTGCCGGCGCGACCGGGACCGGCAAGACCGTCACACTGCAGAAGCTGGCCGAATCTTTCGCGCACATTGGCGTGCCGGTGTTCATGGCGGATGTGAAGGGCGATTTATCCGGTATCGGTGCGGCGGGGGAGTTGAAGCCCAAGATCAAGGAACGGCTCGATCAGCTGGGTGTTGCCGACTGGGAGCCGGCCGCCTGCACGGCGGTGTTCTGGGATGTGTTCGGTACCAGCGGCCACCCGGTTCGCGCCACGGTTTCCGACATGGGGCCGTTGCTCTTGGCGCGTCTACTGAACCTGAACGAAGTCCAGGCCGGCGTGCTGCAGCTTGTTTTTAAGATTGCCGATGATAGCGGCCTGCTGCTGCTCGACCTGAAAGACCTGCGCGCGATGGTGCAGTTCGTCGGGGACCATGCCAAGGAATTCACCACGCAGTACGGCAATATCTCGGCCGCCAGCATCGGCGCGATTCAGCGCGGTTTGCTGGTGCTGGACGAGCAGGGCGCTGACCAGTTCTTTGGCGAGCCGATGCTCAATATCGCCGACATGATGCAGACCGACAGCGCTGGACATGGCGTCATCAATATCCTGGCCGCGGACAAGCTCTATCAGTCGCCCAAGCTGTATGCCACCTTTCTGCTCTGGTTGCTGGCCGAATTGTTCGAGCAATTGCCGGAAGTGGGCGATCTGGATAAACCCAAATTCGTGTTCTTCTTCGATGAGGCGCACCTGCTGTTCACCGATGCGTCGCCGGCTCTGCTGGAAAAGATCGAGCAGGTGATCCGCCTGATCCGCTCCAAGGGCGTGGGCATCTATTTCGTGACGCAAAACCCGCTCGATATCCCGGAAACCGTGCTTGGACAACTAGGCAACCGGGTGCAGCACGCGTTGCGCGCCTTTACGCCACGCGACCAGAAGGCGGTCAAGGTTGCAGCGGAAACCATGCGCCAGAATCCGCAGCTCGATACCGAAAGCGCGATCACGCAACTCGCGGTGGGCGAAGCGCTGATCTCGTTCCTGGATGCCAAGGGCACGCCTTGCATGGTCGAGCGCGCCTTCGTGCTGCCGCCGGTTTCGCGCATCGGCCCCTTGAGTGCGGACGAGCGCAACGCAGCCATCAATCATTCACTGGTCTACGGTGTGTATGAAGAGGCGCTGGACCGCGAATCCGCTTATGAAAAACTCAGCCAGAGTGTGCCCGGTGCCTACCAGGGTACGCCGGCACCTGCCACCCCCGGGTCGGCACCATCCGCGGGCGGCGGGCTGCTGGGCGGTGCGCTGGGCGAAATCCTGTTTGGCCGTACCGGCCCGCGCGGCGGCGTGCAGGATGGGCTGGTGCAGACCGCTGCGAAGAGCGTCGTTCGCACGATGGGCTCGGCGGTGGGGCGCGAGATCGTGCGAGGGGTGCTCGGCTCGATTTTCGGCGGGCGGCGCTGATCAGTCGTTTAACTCTCGGAAATGGGGGAGTCATGAATTTGGAAAAAGTGATTTTCGGTTTCTTTGTGATTCTGGCTTTCACCCTCAACTTCGGGTTTTTCATTGGTGGTATCGATAACCCGCAGGTTCACCATCCGGGACACCTGTTCGCCGCGGTGGTGATCAACCTCGTGGCGCTGGTGATGAAGTTCGGTGATCGCACCCATATCGGCGCCACGCATCTGGCAACCAGCCTGGTGGCCATGTTGCAATTGTTTGCCGCTGCGCTGGTCTGGATGTGGCATCTATATATCAGCGCTCTGCCGATGGATGGTCCGACGATGTCGGTAGTGGTTTCGCTCAGTGGTGGTGCGCTGGCGGCCAATATCATCTCGGTGGTCCTGCTGATCAGCGAAACTCTGCGCCAGACGCGCTGAACGGAAAGATCGTGTTGTGAACGATATCCTGTTCGTGATCCTGCGCCGGCTGCGCCGACCGCTGATCGTGCTGATCATCGCCTACGCGATTTCGGTCTGGGGACTCGTGCTGATTCCCGGTCGCGATGCGGCCGGCAATGTCGTTCATCTGGGGTTTTTCCACGCCTTTTATATTGTCAGCTACACCGCGACCACCATCGGTTTTGGCGAGATTCCGCATGCTTTTACCGATGCGCAGCGCGTCTGGACGATCTTCTCGATCTACCTCTCGGTGATTTCATGGGCCTATGCGCTGGGCAGTATTTTTCATCTGGCGCGCGATCAAACCTTTCTCGATGCCATCACCCGGCGCCGCTTCGCTACGCAAGTCTGGAGCATGGAGGAACCGTTTGTGCTGATCGTCGGCTACGGCCAGAGCGGCATCATGCTGGCGCGCATGCTCGACCGTACCGGGCAGCGCATGGTGATTGTCGAGTTGCGCACGCAGCGCGCTTCGAGTATTGAGATCGACGAGTTCGAGCACCCGCCGTTGTTTCTGGCAGCCGATGGACGTTTGCCCGATGTTCTGGTCGATGCCGGCGTGACGCACCGCAAATGCCTGGCAATGGTGGCATTGGCCGGCGATGACGATTCCAACCAATCGGTGGCGATTGGCGGCACGGTGCTCAACCCTTCGCTGCGCATCATCGCGCGCGTGCATTCGCAAATTGCGCGCGCCAATATGGAATCGTTCAGGAAAATCGAGCTGATCAATCCGTTCGAGGCATTTGCCAACAATATGCGCCTGGATATGGGAGCGCCTGACAAGCTGCGCGTGGTCGAGTGGCTGTCCGGATTGCCGGGTGGCGCTCGGCCCAGCCCTTTGAATATGCCGATGGGGCACTGGGTGATCTGCGGGTTCGGCAGTTTTGGCCGTTATGTGGCGGACGCTTTCGACAAGGCTGGCGTGACCTGGACAGCGATCGACAACGATCCCTCCGTGCACTGCAATAACCCGGCCATCCTGCACCATGGCGATGCGCAGGAGAATTTGCGCGAAGCAGGAATAGAGCGCGCAGTGGGCCTGATTGCCTGTACCGATCGCGATGCGGTGAATCTGGCGACAGTGACGCGTGCTCGGGCGCTCAACCCGAATCTCTACGTGGTGATTCGCCAAATCAACGTGGCCAATGCCAGCCTGATCGACGCTTCGATGGCCAATCTGCGCTTTATCCGGGCGGAGGTGGTGTCGCACAAGGTCCGGCAATTGCTGACTTCGCCTTTGTTGATCCGCTTCCTCGGGCATCTGGACGAAGATCAGGGCGATCTGGCGCAACGGACAGGAGCATCGCTGGAAACGCATGTCGGTGAAAATGTCCCCTTCATGTGGGTATTCGATTGCTATGCGTCTTACCGCGGCCTGCGCGAAGCGCTGGCGCCGGAAGTCGACCCGCCGTTGACCATCGGCGATCTGTTGATCGATCCGGAAAATCCGCCGCAACGTCTTGATGCGGTGGCTTTGCTGCTGTTGCGCAAGAAAACCGAAATCCCTCTTCCTGCCGAAAATACCCGCCTGCTCTCCGGCGATCGAGTGTTGTTTGCCGGCCTGCGCGGCGTGGAAGCCACGCAAGAGCGGTTCCTGCTGGAACCCAGCCCATTGGAATATGTCCGAACCGGGATCGAGCCGCCGCGCAGCTGGCTGTTCCGCCGTTTGCTGCGGCAAGACAGCAAGGATTCCGAGGCATAAACCGGTAAACTGCCGGACTCTTTAGATTTACGATAAAACCTATTGTGACCACGAGTTATATCCCGCCCGCGCATACCGATGCGCTGTTCCTGTACCAGGATCCGGCACTGCTGGTGCTGAACAAGCCATCCGGCCTGTTGTCCGTTCCCGGCCGGGGCGACGACAAGGCCGACTGCGCGGCGAGTCGTGCACAAACGCAGTTTTCCGATTCGCTGATCGTGCATCGGCTCGATATGTCCACGTCCGGCATCATGGTGATGGCGCGGGGTCTCGATGCCCAGCGGGCGCTGAGTCGATCATTCGAGCTGCGCAGTACGGAAAAACGCTATATCGCGGTCGTCGATGGCCGGCTTGAAGGCGAGGGTGAAGTGAATCTGCCGCTGATCACCGACTGGCCCAATCGGCCGCGCCAGAAGGTCGATCACGACATCGGCAAACCCTCGCTTACCCGCTGGAAGGCGCTGGATTACGATGCCGCGCTGGACGCCACGCGCGTCGAGCTGACGCCGGTCACTGGACGCACACACCAGTTACGTCTGCACATGCTGGCGCTGGGGCATCCGATCCTGGGCGACGACCTCTATGCCACGCCGCACGCGCTGGCCAAGGCCGAGCGCCTGCTGCTGCATGCCTGTTTTCTGTCGATCCCGCATCCGCTGACACAACAACAACTTGCCTTTACCTGCGCGGCTCCGTTCTGAGATGATCGGCAGGTTTCGCATTCCTCAACGGGGTGTTTCATGAGTACCAATTCTTTTGATACCAAGGCGGCAGCCTGGGATACGCAAGACCGAATCGAACGTGCCCGGGTCTGGGCGCAAGCGTTTCTGCGCGAAGTGGCGCCCGGACCGGATGCCGTGGTCGCGGATTTTGGCACCGGCACGGGCTTGCTGTCGCAGGCTGTTGCGCCGCATGTGGGCGAAGTGATTGCGCTGGATAGTTCCGCAGGCATGCTGGCGGTTCTGCAACAGAAATGCCAGGCTGGCGGGCTTGAAAATGTGCGTTACCAGCATTTTGATATTGAAACCGATACGTTGCAGCCGGCCATGTGCGACGTGTTCATTTCTTGCCTGACGCTGCATCATCTGCGCTCGATTGATCACTATGCGTCTACCGCGTTGGGGGCACTCAAGTCTGGAGGCTGCGCCTTGGTGATCGATCTGGAAGAAGAGGGTGGCGAATTCCACGAGGACCATGCCGGCGTGCACCATCACGGTTTTTCGCGTGTTGCGCTCGAGCAGGTCTTTGCCGATGCCGGTTTTTGCGCGATCCGCTTCCAGACGGTTTACCACATCCGCAAAAAGAGCCGCTCCGGCACCGAACGCGATTTCCCCCTGTTCATGATGCTGGCGTACAAGCCCGCAGCAGAGGTATGAGATGCACCAGCCTGTCGATCTGAAAAAAGCCTATCGCCTGCTCAATCACGGCCCGGTCACACTGGTGAGCAGCGCGCACGGCGGCGTGCGCAATGTGATGGCGGCGTCCTGGGCGATGCCGCTCGATTTCGATCCGCCCAAGATCGCCGTGGTGATCGACAAGAACACGCTGACGCGCGGGCTGATCGAGGGCTCGGGCGAGTTCGCGCTGAACATCCCGGCGCGCCGGATCGCCCCGGCGGTGCTGGCGGTTGGCAGTCGCTCCGGGCGTGACGGCGACAAGTTCGCCGCATCCGGCCTGCAGACCTTCGCCGCCGACCGGATTGCCGCGCCGCTGGTTGCAGGTTGTGTGGCGTGGCTGGAATGCCGGGTGATCGATCAACCGCACAATCAGCAGGCGTATGACTTGTTCCTTGCCGAAGTTGTCGCCGCGCACGCCGATCCACGCGTGTTCGACGGCCATTGGCATTTTGCCGACGATGCGCTGCGCACGCTGCATTACGTGGCCGGCGGCGCGTTCTTCCAGACCGGGGCCGAGTTCAGCGTCGAGGGCGCAGCATGATGCAGATGCTGTTGCCCCCGCGCGTGCGCCATCTGTGGCGCCACTTCTGGCTGCTGACCAAGCCCTACTGGACCTCGGATGAAAAGTGGCGCGCACTGGGCCTGCTGGCGCTGGTGATCGGCCTGTCGCTCGGTCTCGTATTCATGAACGTGCAGTTCAACAGCTGGTACAACGTGTTTTACGACACGCTGCAAAAGCTTGATCAGGAGGGCTTCAAGGCGGCGATCATCAAATTCACCTGGCTGGCGTTGATCTATATCGCTATCGCGGTGTACGCGCAGTATTTCCAGCAGATGCTCGAGGTGAAATGGCGGCGCTGGCTGACCGAGCATTACATCGAACGCTGGCTGGCCGGGCAGGGCTATTACCGCCTGCAACTTACCGATCAGGGCACCGACAACCCCGACCAGCGGATTGCAGAAGACGTGGTCCAGTTCGTATCGAATACGCTGTCGATCTCGCTTGGTCTGCTGCGTTCCGTCGTTACCCTGGCGTCGTTCATCGGCATCCTGTGGACGCTGTCCGGCCCGATCATGTTGGCCGGGGTGACGATTCCCGGCTACATGGTCTGGGTGGCGATTGTCTATGCCTTGATCGGCACGCTGTTCACGATCCTGATCGGGCGCAAGCTGGTCGGGCTCAACTTCCAGCAGCAACGCTTCGAGGCCGATTTCCGCTTTGGCCTGGTGCGTATCCGCGAAAACGCCGAATCGGTTGCGCTCTATCGCGGCGAGGGCGTCGAAGGCGAGCGGCTCTCGGCGCGTCTGGGCAACGTAGTGGCGAATTTCTGGGCGCTGATGCGCATGCAGAAACGGCTGGGCTGGTTTACTTCGTTCTGGAGCCAGCTCGCAATCATCTTTCCGATCCTGGTTGCCGCGCCGCGCTTTTTTGCCAAGGAGATCACGCTGGGTGGGCTGATGCAGATCAACTCGGCTTTCGGGCAGGTTTATGGCGCGCTCGATTTCATCATTGGCAGCTTTGGCTCTCTCGCCAACTGGAAAGCGGTGATCGACCGGCTTTCGACTTTCCGCGAAGGGCTGGAAGCGGTCGAGAAATTGCCGGTGCTGGTGCCGCAACGCGCGGGCGAGGCACTGACGTTGTCCAGGCTGACGGTCAGCAAGCCCGATGGAACACGGTTGGTGAATGAGCCGGCGTTAAGCCTGAGTCCCGGCGAGCGTATGCTGATTCGCGGCCCGTCCGGTTGCGGCAAGTCCACCCTGCTGCGCGCGCTGTCCGGCATCTGGCCGTATGCCGAGGGGGGGGTGAATTACCCGGCGCAAGGGGAAGTGCTGTTCCTGTCGCAAAAGCCCTATCTGCCGCTCGGGACGCTGCGCATGGCGCTGTATTATCCGCACTCTCCGCGCGAGAACGATGCCGACTTGTTGCCCTTGCTGCAGCTTGCCGGCCTCGCCCATCTGGCGCCGCGTCTGGATGAGACCGATCTGTGGAGCCACATCCTGAGCCTGGGCGAGCAGCAGCGTGTGGCGTTTATCCGCGCCTTGCTGGTCAAGCCCAGGCTGTTGTTCCTGGACGAGGCGAGTTCCGCACTGGATGCCAAGGCCGAAGCAGCGTTGTACGGTGCGCTGATCGAGCGTCTGCCGCAGAGTATTCTGGTCAGTGTCGGCCATCGCGAAAGCCTGAATGCTTATCATGGGCGGACGTTGAGCTGTATTGCCCCCAATAACTGGCAATTTGCCTGATTAAAAAGAGAAAAAAATGAAACCACTGGAAAACGATACCTTCTTGCGCGCCTGCCTGCGCCAACCGACCGACTACACGCCGGTCTGGCTGATGCGCCAGGCGGGGCGCTATCTGCCGGAATACCGCGCCAGCCGCGCGCGCGCCGGCTCGTTCCTGGCGTTGTGCAAGTCGCCGGAACTAGCGACTGAAGTCACGCTGCAGCCGCTGGAGCGCTTCCCGCTCGATGCGGCGATCCTGTTTTCCGACATCCTGACCGTGCCCGATGCAATGGGGCTGGGGCTTTATTTCGCCGATGGCGAAGGCCCCAAGTTCGAGCGGCCGTTGCGCGACGAAGCTGCCATCCAGGCGCTGGCCGTGCCGGACATGGCCAAATTGCGCTATGTGTTCGATGCGGTCAGCAGCATCCGCACGGCGCTCGACGGCCGCGTGCCGCTGATCGGCTTTTCCGGCAGCCCGTTCACGCTGGCGTGCTACATGATCGAAGGCGGTGGCTCGGATACCTTCAGCCGGGTCAAGACCATGCTCTATGATCGCCCCGACCTGCTGCACCACATCCTCGACATCAATGCCCAGGCGGTGGCGGCGTATCTCAATGAACAGATCGCCGCCGGTGCGCAGGCGGTGCAAATCTTCGATACCTGGGGCGGCGCGCTGGCCGCGGGCAAGTATCAAGAGTTCTCGCTCGCGTACATGCGCCGAGTAATTTCGCTCTTGCGGCGCGAAGCTGAAGGCCGGCGCGTGCCGGTGATCGTGTTCACCAAGGGCGGCGGCGTGTGGCTGGAAGAGATCGCCGATTGCGGCTGCGATGTGGTCGGATTGGACTGGACGGTCGATCTGGCCGATGCCCGCCGCCGTGTTGGCGCAAAGGTTGCCCTGCAAGGCAATCTGGATCCCAACGCCTTGTTTGCCAGCCCTGCGGCGATCCAGCGGGAAGTCGCGAACTTGCTGGCGCAAACCTCGGGCACCGGACATATTTTCAACCTGGGGCACGGCATTTCGCAGTTCACCGATCCCGAACATGTGGCTGTGCTGGTGGATGCGGTGCATGGCCAGAAAACCTATTGCACTGCAGCGTGAAAGTTGCCATTTTTTCGCGTGAATCAGTGAGTTGCATGCAATAGCTCATGCAGGGCAGACAGAATTGAAAGCAACTTATGCACAATTGCGGGGCACTTGAATCTGCCTTGTCAATAGGAAGTTTCATATCTTTATCGTGAATCTGTAAGATAATTAACTTATTGATTTTAAATATAAAAATATTTGAGATTAATTTTTGTGCAATCTGTTTGAAATGGCTTCAATCCTGAGGTTTTTCCGCTTATCTTCGCTTGATCCACAAAGTTATCCACAGAAGTTGTGGATATGCAGATGAAAGGAAATTTTGTGGATTTTTGTGCTTTCACCATGGATGAAATGTGACCGGCAAGCTGCTGAAAGTTGCTCTCGACGTCCCTTTGCGGTGTTGTTTTGATTACGCCGCCGGTGATTTTGTGGTGGGTGTCGGTGAGCGCGTGTTCGTGCCTTTCGGCTCGCGCTTGCTTTCGGGCCTCGTGTATGAAATGGCGGAACCGGGCGACGATGGATTCGCCGGAAAGATCAAGCCGATCATGGCCAGTCCGGGAGACATGCCTTGCCTGCCGGCGACCAGCCTGGATCTGTGCCGCTTCGTGGCGGATTACTACCAGCATCCGCTGGGCCAGGTCATCGCCGCCACGCTGCCGGCGGTTTTTCGTGCTCCCGAAGTGTTTACACCGCCAGCGCCGCGCCTGCTCTACCGCGCACGGGACTGCGCGAGCTTGCTGGCAAGCTTGCCGGCCCGCGCCAAAGCGCAGCACCGGGTGGCACAGGTGTTGGCCGAAGCGCAGACCCCAGCGGCCTTGCGCGAACTGGCCGCTCCGGCCATGCGCTGGGTGCGCGACTGGCTGGCTGCCGGATGGGTCGAAGCCCTGCCGGAAGCTGACCTTCCCGCGCCCCCGGCGCAACCCGCCCCCGCATTGCATGCCGAACAGCAGTCCGCCGTGGAGAGCATTGCCGGCGCGCAGGGGTTTGCCAGTTTCCTGTTGTTTGGTATCACTGGCAGCGGCAAGACTGAGGTCTACCTGCATGCGATCGCCGACAAGCTGCGGCAGAAAAAGCAGGTGCTGGTATTGGTGCCGGAAATCAATCTCACGCCACAACTGGTCGAGCGTTTTTGCGCACGTTTTCCTGCTGCGCGCATTGTCAGCCTGCACAGCGGCCTGAACGAGACCGAACGCGCGGTCGGCTGGCTCGCCGCGCAGGCGGGCGAAGCCGATATCGTGCTTGGGACTCGGTTGTCCGTATTTACCCCGATGCCGGCGCTTGGCTTGATCGTGGTCGATGAAGAGCACGATGCCTCGTACAAGCAACAGGACGGTTTGCGTTACTCCGCGCGCGATGTTGCCGTGTACCGTGCCAATCAGGCGCAAATTCCGATCGTTCTGGGCTCCGCCACGCCAAGCCTTGAGAGCTGGCGCAATGCCGAAGCGGGACGCTACCGCCTGCTGGAACTCAAGTCCCGTGCCGTTTCCGGAGCGGTGCTGCCTACCTTGCGCCTGCTTTCCATGCGCCGCGCGCCGCAGCGCGAAGGGCTGCACGAGGCGGCCATTGCCGCGATTGCCGCAGCGATGGCGCGCAAGGAGCAGGCTCTCGTATTTATTAACCGGCGCGGTTATTCGCCGGCGCTGGCTTGCAATGAGTGCGGCTGGATGGCGGTCTGCCGCCATTGTTCTGCGCGACTGGTACTGCATCTATCGGAGCGACGCTTGCGTTGCCATCATTGCGGGCACGATGCACCGGTCGTGCATCGCTGTCCCGATTGCGGCAATCAGGATCTCAAGCCGCTCGGTCGCGGCACGCAAAGGCTGGAAGCCTCGCTGCAGGAACTCTTCCCTGATCAGCGCGTGCTGCGTATCGACCGCGATTCAACCCGGCGCAAAGGTAGCCTGGATGCAGCATTGAATGCCGTGCATGCCGGGGATGCCGATATCCTGATTGGCACGCAGATGCTGGCCAAGGGCCACGATTTTCCGCGGCTCAACTGCGTGGTGGCATTGGAAGCGGATACCGGGCTGTTCAGTGTCGATTTCCGTGCCGAAGAACGCCTGTTTGCGCTGCTGACGCAAGTGGCCGGCCGTGCCGGCCGGCGCGAACAACCGGGTGAAGTGCTGATCCAGACGCAGTTCCCCGAGCATCCGTTTTATGCCCGCCTGCTGGAACGCGATTACCGCGCATTTGCCAACCAGTCGCTGCAGGAGCGCCGTGCATTACGATTGCCGCCGTGGGCTTCATGGGTGCTGTTCCGGGCGGAAGCGAAGCAGCTTGACCAGGCAGTCTCATTCTTGCAAGGCATCCGCAGCTGTTTTCCCGCCTTGCCGGGGGTGACGCTGTACGATCCGGTCGCTTCCAGCATGGTGAAAAAAGCCGGCATGGAACGCGCGCAATTGCTGATCGCCGCCGAATTGCGCGGGCAGTTGATCCAGGCGCTGGCGCTGGCGATGCCGGGAATCGAGGCAATCAAGGCCCGAAATGTGCGCTGGTCGCTGGATGTGGATCCGATCGAGGTGGGGTAGGGCGAAAAAAAAGCGCCTTGTGCAAGGGCGCTTTTGGGGGAATACAGCTACGGCTTGTTTGTTTTTATCAAAAAATCAAAGCGCCGTATCGTTGGTTTCGCCGGTGCGGATACGTACAACATGTTCGACCGGCGAGACGAAGATCTTGCCGTCGCCAATTTTGCCGGTATGGGCTGCCTTGACGATGGCCTCGATGGCGATGTCCACGCGGTCGTCGGAAATCACGATCTCGAGCTTCACTTTTGGCAGAAAATCAACGACATACTCCGCACCACGGTAGAGTTCGGTATGCCCTTTTTGACGTCCGAAACCTTTGACTTCGGTGACGGTCATACCGGAGATGCCCAAGTCGGAAAGTGCTTCGCGCACTTCGTCGAGCTTGAAAGGCTTGATGATCGCTTCAATCTTCTTCATTGTCTGGTTCCTGGATGGGTACGCCTAAGCTGGCGCCGATGATGTATCGAGTATAGCCGCCGTAATCGAGCGCGCCAAGCTGTAAGCCAGAGTGGTTTGTGAGTGCACACGCTTTGCCCTATAATCGCCCGCTTGGTCCAACGACGGGCACTTGGTTGTTGTGCGTTGCGAGCGTGGCGAAATTGGTAGACGCACTGGATTTAGGTTCCAGCGCCGCAAGGTGTGGGAGTTCGACTCTCCCCGCTCGCACCAGACAGCAAGGCGTGGCCTGCACCGAACGTTTTATTGACAGCGCAAGGATTTGCGCTGAGTTAATTTCTGAAAATTGAAGGAATACGGGTAATGCAAGCACAACTGGAAATCCTGGAAAACCTCCAGCGCCGCCTGGTCATTTCGGTGCCGCGCGAAGAAATCGCCAAGCAGGTGGATGCCCGCCTGAAGCGAGTCGCCAAGACTGCCAAGATCGATGGCTTCCGTCCGGGCAAGGCTCCGATCAATGTCGTGGCACAAAGCTACGGTTTCCGCGTTCAGGAAGAAGTCCTGGGTGAAACCGTCGAGCGCGCCTTTGGCGAAGCCGTGACCGAACAAAAACTGAACGTGGCCGGTTACCCGCGCTTCGAACCGAAGGAAGGCGAGGGCGCGGATGATGCATTCCAGTTCGCGGCTACTTTCGAAATCTACCCGGAAGTGAAGATCGGTGATCTGGCTGCGGTGGAAGTGGAAAAGCCGCAGCTGGAAGTCTCCGATGCCGAAGTCGACAAGACCATCGATATCCTGCGTCGTCAGCGTACCCGTTTTGACCGTGTCGAGCGCGAAGCCGCCGACGAAGATCGCGTGATCATTGATTTCAAGGGCACGATCGACGGCGTTGAATTCGCTGGCGGCAGCTCGGAAAACTACGCTTTTGTGTTGGGCAAGGGCCAGATGCTGCCGGAATTCGAAACCGGTATCCGTGGCATGAAGGAAGGCGAAACCCGCACCGTGACCGTGAACTTCCCGGCCGAATACCACGGCAAGGACGTGGCAGGTAAGACTGCACAGTTCGAAATCACTGTGAAAAATGTCGCTGCAGCAATCCTGCCGGAAGTGGATACTGCATTCGCGACCAGCCTCGGTATCGAAGGCGGCGACGTTGCCAAGATGCGCGAGGAAGTGAAAGCCAACCTGTCGCGCGAAGTGCGTAACCGCCTCAAGGCCCGCGTGAAGGAAAATGTTCTGAATGCGCTGGTTGCGGCCGCTCCGCTGGAATTGCCCAAGTCGCTGGTTTCCCTGGAAATCGGTCGCTTGCTGGAAAACGCGCAATCCGACATGAAGGCGCGCGGCATGGACCTGAAACAAATGCCGTTCCCGCCTGAAATGTTCGAAGCGCAAGCCAAGCGCCGCGTGCATCTGGGCCTGGTGCTGGCCGAGCTGGTCGAAGCCAATGACCTGAAAGCCAAGCCGGAACAAGTGAAAGCGATCGTCGAAGATCTGGCGCAGAATTATGAAAACCCGGCCGAAGTCGTGGCTTGGTACTACGCCGACAAGAAGCGTCTGGCCAGTGCGGAATCGATGGCGCTGGAAGACGGCGTGGTGGAATTTGTGCTGAACAAAGTCAAGGTGGTTGAAAAGGCCGCTGCCTTTGACGAACTGATGGGCCAACAGGCCTGATCGGTCTAAACGGGCCTTGCAGGGAGATAAACATGTCCAGACAGGAATTTGATCCGCAAAACCTCGGTTATATCCCGATGGTGGTGGAGCAGAGCGGACGCGGCGAGCGTTCTTACGATATCTATTCGCGCCTGCTCAAGGAGCGGGTTATTTTCCTGGTGGGACCGGTCAACGATCAGACGGCCAATCTGGTCGTTGCCCAGCTGTTGTTCCTGGAGTCGGAAAATCCCGACAAGGACATCTCCCTGTACATCAATTCGCCGGGCGGTTCGGTCACGGCGGGGCTGGCGATTTACGATACGATGCAGTTCATCAAGCCGGATGTGTCGACCCTGTGCGTCGGCATGGCCGCCAGCATGGGTGCCTTCCTGCTTGCCGGCGGTGCCAAGGGCAAGCGTTTTGCCCTGCCGCACTCGCGCATCATGATCCACCAGCCGCTGATCGGCGGTCTGGCAGGCCAGGCATCGGACATCGAAATCCATGCCCGCGAACTGATCAAGACCAAGCGTACCCTGAACGAGCTGTTGGCCAAGCATACCGGGCAAAGCCTGCAAACACTCGAGCGCGATACCGATCGTGACAACTTCATGAGCGCCGATGAAGCCAAGTCTTATGGCCTGGTCGATGAAGTGCTGCTGAACCGCGGCTCTGCACGCTGATTTTTCGTTTCATTCCGGCCGTCGCCTTGTCGGCGATGGCCTTTTTTCCTTCTTCGCCCTGACGGCAGAGATTAGCCAATATGCCCAAATCGAGCGACAAGCTGCTTTACTGTTCTTTCTGTGGCAAAAGCCAGCATGAAGTCACCAAACTGATCGCCGGCCCGCAGGTATTTATTTGCAACGAGTGCATCGCGCTCTGCACGGACATCATCCGCGAAGAGGCTGGTCAGTCCAACGTGACCGAGGTCCAGACGCCGGGCGGCAAACGCCTGCCGCTGCCGACCGAGATCCGCGAAAACCTCGACCAGTATGTGATTGGCCAGGATCGCGCCAAGAAAATTTTGGCGGTAGCGGTTTATAACCATTACAAGCGCTTGTCGAGCAAGGTGGGCGATCAGGACGTGGAATTGGCTAAGTCCAATATTCTGCTGATCGGGCCGACCGGGTCGGGCAAGACCTACCTGGCGCAAACGCTGGCCCGAATGCTCGATGTACCGTTTGTGATCGCCGATGCTACGACGCTGACTGAAGCCGGTTACGTGGGCGAGGATGTCGAGCACATCATCGCCAAGCTTTTGGCGCAGTGCGATTACGATGTCGAGAAGGCCCAGCGTGGCATCGTCTTCATCGATGAAATCGACAAGATTGCCCGCAAATCGGAAAACCCGTCCATCACCCGCGATGTTTCCGGTGAAGGCGTGCAACAGGCATTGCTGAAAATTGTCGAAGGAACCGTGGCCTCGGTGCCTCCACATGGCGGGCGCAAGCATCCCAATCAGGATATGCCGCAGGTCGATACCACCAATATCCTGTTCATCTGCGGTGGCGCATTCGAAGGTCTCGACAAGATCATCCGTAACCGCTCGGTCAAGGGCGGCATGGGATTCGGCGCAGAAGTGATCAGCGAAGCTGCGCGCGAGAAAAACGCGCGGCGCTTGCATGATGTCGAACCCGACGACCTGGTGCGTTTCGGGCTGATTCCTGAATTCGTCGGCCGTTTGCCGGTGATCGCCACCTTGGAAGAGCTGGATGAGGCCGCGCTGGTATCGATTCTGACCGAGCCAAAAAATGCGCTGGTCAAGCAGTTCAAGAAGCTCTTCGACATGGAAGGGGTTGAGCTGGATATTGAGCCTGCAGCACTGGCGGCCATGGCGCGCAAGGCCATGGAACGCAAGACAGGTGCGCGCGGCCTGCGTTCGATCCTTGAGGGTGCACTACTCGATACCATGTACGAGTTGCCGGCTCTCGAAGGCATCGCACGTGTCGTGGTCAATCCTGCCGTCATTACGGCACAGGCACAGCCGCAATTGGTTCCGGTTGAAGCGGATGAATCCGACGCTGCCTGATTGATCGAAGTATGAATGTTTGGCCGCCCGCTGCTTGTCGGGCGGCTTCTTCTGTTGACAGTGCTTGAATAAACGACCATTCAGCCGCATTGTTCCAATGTAATAAACTCCTTCAGGCTCTGAGCATCATGTCCGAACAACAAGTATTGCCTACTGAACTCACCGCCTTCCCCTTGTTGCCGCTGCGGGATGTTGTCGTATTTCCGCATATGGTGATCCCGTTGTTTGTCGGCCGCCCCAAGTCGATCCGCGCGCTGGAAGCTGCGGTGGATTCCGGGCGTCACATCTTGCTGGCAGCGCAGAAGAATGCGGCCAAGGATGAGCCGGAACTCGCCGATGTTTACCCGGTTGGCACCATTGCCAGCGTGTTGCAGCTGCTGAAACTGCCGGACGGCACAGTCAAGGTGCTGGTCGAAGGCGTTCAAAGAGCAGATATCCGCTCGCTTTCCGATGACGAGGGCTACTACCGTGCCGAGGTGATGCCCTTGTCACAGGATGACGAAGAGGGGCACGAAGTCGAAGCGATGCGCCGCACACTGGTGACGCAGTTCGATCAGTACGTGAAACTCAACAAGAAGATTCCGCCGGAAATTCTGGCTTCGCTCTCGGGTATCGAATCGGCCAGCCGCCTCGCCGATACGGTGGCTGCGCATCTGCCGCTGAAACTTGAACAAAAGCAGGTCATTCTGGAAATGACCGATGTGAAGAAACGTCTGGAGCACCTGCTCAAGCAACTGGAAACCGAGCTAGATATCCTGCAGGTGGAAAAGCGCATTCGCGGCCGCGTCAAGCGCCAGATGGAAAAGAGCCAGCGCGAGTACTACCTGAACGAACAGGTCAAGGCGATCCAGAAAGAACTTGGTGAGATCGACGAAAATGCCGATCTGGATGAGCTGGACAAGAAGATCAAGGCCGCAGGCCTGAGCAAGGAGGCGCGCGAAAAAGCCGAGGCCGAACTCAAAAAGCTGCGCATGATGTCGCCGATGTCGGCCGAAGCCACGGTGGTGCGCAACTATATCGATACCCTGCTGGCGCTGCCATGGAAAAAGCGCACCAAGATCGGCAAGGATATTGCCGTGGCCGAAGCCACGCTGGACGAGGATCACTATGGCCTGGAAAAGGTCAAGGAACGCATCGTTGAATATCTCGCGGTGCAAAGCCGGGTCGAGAAGCTCAAGGCGCCGATCCTGTGCCTCGTCGGCCCGCCTGGCGTGGGCAAGACCTCGCTGGGTGAATCGATTGCCAAGGCCACCAATCGCAAGTTTGTGCGCATGGCGCTGGGCGGCATGCGCGACGAAGCCGAAATCCGGGGACATCGCCGCACTTACATCGGTTCGATGCCCGGCAAGATCCTGCAATCGATGACCAAGGTAGGGGTGAAAAACCCGCTGTTCCTGCTCGATGAAGTCGACAAGATCGGTGCGGATTTCCGCGGCGACCCGTCGTCCGCCTTGCTGGAAGTGCTGGATCCTGAGCAAAACCACGCATTCAGCGATCATTACCTCGAAGTCGATTACGATCTCTCCGATGTGATGTTCGTTGCCACGGCCAACACGCTCAATATTCCGCCGGCGCTACTCGACCGGATGGAAGTGATTCGTCTCGCCGGCTATACGGAAGACGAAAAGGTCAATATTGCGCTCAAGTACCTTGTGCCCAAGCAGATGAAGGCCAATGGCGTGAAGGAAGGTGAGTTGCAGATCAACGATGGCGCGCTGCGCGACGTGGTTCGTTACTACACCCGCGAAGCCGGTGTGCGCAGCCTGGATCGCGAAATTGCCCGCATTTGCCGCAAGGTGGTCAAGAGCCTGCTCACCAAGCCGTCCGACAAGAAGGTAACGGTCACCCCGAAGAATATCGACAAATATCTCGGTGTTCGCCGTTATGACTTTGGCATGGCCGAGCAGAAAAACCAGATTGGCCAGGTGACCGGTTTGGCGTGGACCGAGGTGGGCGGCGAGTTGTTGACCATCGAGGCGGTGAAGCTGCCGGGCAAGGGCAAGATCATCCAGACGGGCAAGCTGGGCGATGTCATGCAGGAATCCATCCAGACCGCCATGTCCGTGGTCAGGAGTCGTGCGGCCTTGCTGGGCATCGATCCGGAGTTTTACCAAAAGCACGATATCCACATCCATTTGCCTGAAGGTGCCACGCCCAAGGATGGTCCTTCTGCCGGGATTGCGATTGCTACGGCAATGGTTTCCATTTTGGCTGGAATTCCGGTACGCTGCGACGTTGCAATGACCGGCGAGATTACCCTGCGGGGCGAGGTATTGCCCATTGGCGGTCTCAAGGAAAAATTGCTTGCCGCACATCGTGGCGGCATCAAATATGTGTTGATACCGGAAGGTAATGCAAAAGATCTGACTGAAATGCCAGATAATGTGAAGCGCGGGCTTGTAATTCACCCGGTCAAGTGGTTTGATCAGGTGCTGGGATATGCTCTGGAGCGCCAACCAGAACCTTTGCCTGTGCGGGAAGAAATAACCGAGGCGGTTATCGGGAAAACGGATGTTGAGCCTACCCAACAGTCGTTGAAACACTAGTTGACACGGTAATTTGCAGCTTGTTATAAAGTGTGAGTAATTCGGATTATCGGACCAATCCAATCATAAATCTGAAAAAAGGGGATGTAAGTGAACAAATCGGAACTGATTGATGCTATCGCTGAATCGGCTGGCCTGACCAAGGCTCAATCTGGCAAGGCGCTGGATGCGGCTGTTGAAGCTATTGCCAATGCCTTGAAATCAGGCGATGAGGTGACTCTTGTTGGCTTTGGTTCTTTCTACGTGGCTGATCGTGAAGAGCGCACTGGCCGTAATCCGCGTACTGGTGAAACCATCAAGATCGCCGCCGCCAAGCAGCCGAAGTTCAGGGCTGGTAAATCCTTGAAAGATGCCGTACAATAATCGACTTTGCTGCTCCACGGAGCGGCAATTTTATTGAGTGCAAAGGGTGGTTAGCTCAGTTGGTTAGAGCGCCTGCTTCACACGCAGGAGGTCGGTGGTTCGAATCCACTACTACCCACCAAATTACATAAATGCTTGCATTAAGCTGTTTGTTTGGTTACAATGCACTTAATGATTCTGGAGCGGTAGTTCAGTTGGTTAGAATACCGGCCTGTCACGCCGGGGGTCGCGGGTTCGAGTCCCGTCCGCTCCGCCAGAATTCCAAAA
>JAGTRM010000010.1 GCA_018261735.1 Pseudomonadota bacterium | reverse complement strand
CGCCAACCTGGTGATGAACCTGCCCAAGAGCCTCACCGCCTTTGGCGGCGTGGATGCGATCACCCACGCGCTGGAAGCGTATGTCTCGGTCATGGCCAACGAGTTCTCCGACGCCCAGGCGCTGCAGGCATTGAAGCTGCTGAAACAGTACCTGCCGGCTTCCTACGCCGAAGGCGCGAAGAACCAGAAAGCGCGCGAACAGGTGCACAACGGCGCCACGCTGGCCGGTATTGCCTTCGCCAACGCGTTCCTCGGCGTCTGTCACTCGATGGCGCACAAGATCGGCGCCGAATTCCACATCCCGCACGGCTTGGCCAATGCGCTGTTGATCTGCAACGTGATCCGCTACAACGCAGTGGAGATCCCGACCAAGCAGACCGCGTTCAGCCAGTACGACCGGCCGATCGCCCGCTTGCGCTATGCGGAAATCGCCAACCATCTCGGCCTGACTGGCAAGAACGATGACGAGAGAATCGGCAACATCGTGGCGTGGCTCGATGCGCTGAAGGCCGAGCTGGGCATTCCGGCTTCGATCCAGGCTGCGGGCGTATCGGAAGCCGATTTCCTGGCCAAGGTCGATTCGCTGGCCGAGGAAGCGTTCGACGACCAGTGCACCGGCGCCAACCCGCGCTTCCCGCTGATCTCGGAGCTGAAGCAGGTGCTGCTCGATAGCTTCTATGGGCGGGCGTATGTCGAGACTTACGAGCAGGCCGTAGCGAAATAACCGGATTGTTGCCATGAAGTTATTCCTTTGCCCCTTCGGGGGCAGAGGAGGGCTTTGCATACCCGAAAATCCGGCGAGTGCTCCGGGAAGCGGGCTGATGGGGCAGGAAATGAATACAAATCAGCGAACCTGATAAACAGCTTCATTTGCCAAAGGACGTTGCTCATCAACGCGCCCGGACGGCGGATGAACCATTCAAAAAGCAGTGTCGAAACAAAAATTTATATTGTCGACGGAGGAGTTTGTATGTTTACGACAGTTCCGCAGATGGAAATCCGTGCGCCGTTATCCGGTGTCGTGGTTCCACTGGATTCCATTCCTGATCCCGTGTTTGCCCAGAAAATGGTGGGTGATGGCGTATCGATCGATCCGACTTCCAACGAGATGCTGGCCCCCGTTGCAGGCACGGTAACCCAGCTTCACCACGCGCACCACGCTCTGGCCATCACGGCAGACAACGGTATCGAGGTGCTGGTCCATGTCGGTCTGGATACGGTCCTGCTCAAGGGGCAAGGATTTACGCCGCTGGTTGCCCAGGGTGACCGTGTTGCCTGCGGACAGCCGGTGCTGCGTTTCGATGCGGAATCCGTTGCGCGCAATGCCCGCAGTCTGCTGACTGAAGTGATTGTCACCAGTGGCGACAAGGTTGCATTCATGAAGCCGGTCAGTGGACTGGTTGAGGCCGGGAAGAGCGCATTGCTGCATCTGGAGTTGATCGGCGAAGTTTCCGCCGCAGCGACTGCAAATGCGGGCGATGCGGTGTACTCGGACAAGGTCAGCCTGCCCAATCCGGTGGGATTGCACGCCCGTCCTGCCGCGGTGCTGGCCACCGAAGCCAAGAAATATGCTGCCGATATCCGCCTGTTGCGCGGTGCCGATGAAGTCAATGCCAAGTCGGTGGTCGCCATCATGGGCTTGTCCACCACGCAGGGCGAAGTGGTCCAGATCAAGGCCACGGGGGCGGATGCCCAAAAAGCGGTTGCCGATCTGGCGCGCTTGTTGGCCGAAGGTTGCGGCGAAAAACCCGGCGATGCGCCGGCAGCAGCGGTTGCACCGGCCAAAACCGAAACCGTAGTGCGTAAAGCAGCTTCCGTTGCGGGTGAGCTGGCTGGTGCGGCGGCTTCGCCGGGTTTGGCTGTCGGCCGGGTGATCCAGTTCCGCCACGATGCCATCGACGTGCAGGAAACCGGTGGCACGCACCCGCAGGAACGGGCCAGGTTCGATGCGGCCCTGCGCGAAGCGGCCGTGCAGATTGACGAGCTGAAAAAGAAGATTGCCGATCCTTCCAAGGCGCAGATTCTGGACGCCCACCTGGCCTTGCTGGATGACCCGGACCTGATCGAGCTGGCTGAAGCCGCACTGGGCAAGGGCAAGAGCGCCGCGTTTGCCTGGCAAGCGGCTTTCACGAGCTACGCCGCCAAACTGGAAAAGCTGGACAACCAACTGTTGCGCGAACGGGCCAACGATATCCGTGACGTGGGCCGCCGCGTGCTCTCCTTGCTGGCGGGCGTCAAGCAAGCCCAGATCGTGGTGCCGGAAGGTTCCATCCTGATCGCCGAGGAACTGACTCCTTCCGATACGGCTTCGTTTGACCGCAGCAAGCTGTTGGGTTTCTGTACCACGACCGGTGGTTCCACCAGCCATGTGGCCATCCTGGCGCGTTCGATGGGAATTCCAGCGGTTTGCGGCATCGACGAAGCCGCACTGGCGCTTGCCGATGGCGCCCAGGTGGTCATCGACGGCACGCTGGGAACCTTGCGGGTCGAACCCGATGCCGCGTATCTGGCACAGACGCAGGAGCGCATTGTCCGGCTTGCCGCCAAACGCGAAGAAGAGAAAGCGGCCGCGTTCAACCGTGCCCAGACCAGCGACGGCCATCGCGTGGAAGTGGTGGCGAATATCCGTAATGCAGAGGATGCCCGGGAAGCCGTAGCCGCCGGCGCCGAAGGCGTGGGCCTGTTGCGCTCGGAGTTCCTGTTCGACGACCGCGACAGCGCGCCGTCCGAGGACGAACAGGCTGAAGCCTACATGGCCGTGGCCGAGGCGCTGGGCAAGGATCGCCCCTTCGTGGTCAGAACGCTGGATGTCGGCGGCGACAAGCCGCTGTCCTACCTGCCGCTGCCCAAGGAAGACAACCCGTTCCTGGGTCTGCGCGGTATCCGCGTCAGCCTGGATCACCCTGAAATGTTCCGTACCCAGCTGCGCGCCATCCTGCGTGCAGCGCCACTGGGCAATGTGCACATCATGTTCCCGATGATCGCCGGCCTGGACGAAGTGCGCGCCGCCAAGGCCATCCTGGCCGAGGAACAACAGACCTTCAAGCATACCGTCAAGGTCGGCGTGATGATCGAGGTGCCGTCCGCTGCTGCGATTTCCGAAGTGCTGGCCCGCGAAGTGGATTTCTTCTCGATCGGCACCAATGACCTGACCCAGTACACGCTGGCCATGGATCGCGGCCATCCCAAGCTGGCCAAGCATGCCGACGCGCTGCATCCGGCCGTGCTGCGCATGATTGCGATGACGGTGGAAGGCGCCCACAAGCATGGCAAGTGGGTCGGTGTTTGCGGCGGTATTGCTTCCGACTCGCTGGCGGTTCCGGTGCTGGTGGGGCTGGGTATCGACGAGTTGTCGGTCGACGTGCCTTCGGTTGCTGCCGTCAAGGCAACGCTGTCGCGCCTGACGCTTGATGAATGCAAAGCCCTGGCGGGCGAAGTGCTGAAGCTTGGCACCGCTGCCGAAGTGAGGGCACTGCTGGTCCCGCATGTTGAGTAAAAAAGACAAGACCATTCGGTTTGCGGGTTAAGCCTCTCGGGGTCAGTCCGGGCCTGTTGCATGCCAACGGGGTCCGGACGGGACGGGCGGTGGTTTCAAAACGGTTTTCATTTTTGAAAATGCAGTACTTCGGAGGAGTTACCATGTTCAACAATGCATTTGCGTCGTTACAAAAAATCGGCAAATCACTGATGCTTCCGGTGGCTGTTTTGCCGGTAGCGGGTTTGCTGCTCGGTCTGGGCGCCACGGATTTCCACACCACCAATACCGTGGTGCTGGCCATTCTCTCGCTGATGAAGAATTCTGGCGATGTGATCTTCGGCAACCTGCCGCTGATCTTCGCCATCGGCGTGGCGCTCGGTTTTACCGAAAATGACGGCGTGGCGGCGATTGCAGCCACGATCGGCTTCCTCGTCATGACCGTGACGCTGGGCGTAATGGCCAGCATCCTCGGCATCAAGCCCGATACCATCATGGGCCTGCCCTCGATCCAGACCGGCGTATTCGGCGGCATTCTGGCCGGCTGGCTTGCGGCCTTCCTGTTCAACCGCTACTACCGCATCTCGTTGCCGCCGTACCTCGGCTTCTTTGCGGGCAAGCGTTTCGTGCCTATCGTCACCGCGATTGCTGCCATTGTTCTGGGCGCGATTCTTTCGTTCGTGTGGCCCCCGATTGGCGGCGCGATCAAGAGCTTCTCGCACTGGGCGGCTGTCAGCGATCCGCGCACCGCTGCAACGGTTTACGGTTTCGTCGAGCGTCTGCTGATCCCGTTCGGTCTGCACCACATCTGGAACGTGCCTTTCTTCTTTGAAATGGGCTCGTTCACCGATGCGGCCGGCAAGGTCATTCATGGCGACATCAACCGCTTCTTCGCCGGCGACTCCACCGCAGGCGTGCTGGCGGGTGCATTCCTGTTCAAGATGTTCGGCCTGCCTGCTGCCGCGATCGCAGTCTGGCACAGCGCCAAGCCGGAAAACAAACTGGCCGTCGGCGGCATGATGGTTTCTGCCGCACTGACCTCGTTCCTGACCGGCATTACCGAACCAATCGAGTTCGCTTTCCTGTTCGTGGCGCCGGTTCTTTACTTCATTCACGCTTGCCTGGCTGCCTCGGCACAATTTGTCGCCAGCACGTTGAACATGCACATGGGCTTCACCTTCTCGCAGGGCGGTATCGACTTCCTGATGTTCAACCTGATCGGTGGCAAGGCTCAAGGCGCACTGTACGTGTTCATCCTCGGCCCGATCTATGCCGCGATCTACTACGGCGTGTTCCGCTTCATGATCGAGAAGTTCAACCTCAAGACGCCGGGCCGTGACAACGAAGTCGAAGCTGCCGTCGCCGTTGGCTCCAGCACGGGCAAGCATGGCAAGGCGCTCGATCTGGTTCTGGCCTTCGGTGGTCGCAGCAACATCACCAGCCTCGATGCCTGTATCACCCGCCTGCGCGTTGCGGTCAAAGAACCCGCCAAGGTTGATCAAGCCAAGCTCAAGGCGATGGGTGCTGCTGGCGTGATGGCGGTTGGCAACGGCTTCCAGGCCATCTTCGGGCCGCTGTCCGAAAACCTGAAGGGCGAGATGGAAGACTACCTCAAGGTCGCAGGGCCTGAAGCCGATGGCGGTGCCGTCTCTGCGCCTGCTGCAACGGTCGCCGTGCAAGCGGTTGCTGCGCCTGTCTCTGCATCGAAGACCGGTGTGGAAGCCTGGGTGGCCGAATCTGCTGCTCCGCTGCTGGCTGCCCTGGGTGGCCGTATCAACTTGCGCGGTGTTGAAGCGGTGGCGCTGACCCGTTTGCGGGTTGAACTGGCCGATCAAGCCAAGTTTGACAGCGTTGCTGCCAAGCTCGCCGGTGTTGCGGGTGTGATGCAGGCGGCTCCCGGCATCTTGCATCTGATTGTCGGTGAAAAGGCCGATCAGTTTGCTGTCGCCCTGAAGGGGTAAGCACCTGAAAAATCCCCCGGTGATGCCGGGGGATTTTTTCTGGCCGTGCAGCCGATCGTCGAAAGCCGCAGCAAAGCCCAGGCGTATTCGGGCTATCGCGTTTTTCAACGAGTGGTTGGGTACTGCCGTTTATTCGAACCCATTCATTCGAACAGCTTGACCAGATATTCGGCCACGCCATCTTCATCGCAGGTCAATGCTTGCGGATTGTTCGGCAGGGCTTCTTTCAGCCGGTTGTGTGCGTTGCTCATGACGATGCCAAGGCCCATGGTCGACAGCATTTCGAAATCATTCATGCCGTCACCAAATGCAATGGCGTCTTCCGGGCGGAAACCGTTCTGCTCCAGGATGGCCTTGACCGCGGCGCCTTTGTTGACGCCCTTTTGCATGATTTCCAGACAGGTTGGCAGCGAGAAGGCAATGCTGAGTGCATCGCCATGGCGAGCCAGCAGGCGCTGTTCGAGTTCGAGCAGGGGATCGTGTTCACCGATGAAGAAAATCTTGTTGATGCCGTCGGTATCGAGCGTGGCCATGTCGGCGACCTGGTAAGAAAACCCCGTGTCCTTGTGATATTCCAGGTATTCGGGCATGTCGCGGTCAACGAACCATTGGTGGTTGGTAAAGACGTTGCGCGTGGTGTCTTCCGGCAACGGCTCACGGAGGATTTCGGTGGCCAATGCGGGGGGAATGAACTGGTTGTAGATAACCCGATCCTGCTTGTCATGCACAACGGCACCGTTGGCAGTGACCAGATAGATTTCCAGACCCAGTGCATCGCGGATGCTCTTGACGTCGACATTGTGACGGCCCGTTGCCACGATGAAGCGCACGCCCGAATCGGTCAGGCGATGCAGGACATGGCGGGTCCGCGGCGAAATCTGGTGCTGCGAATTGAGCAGTGTGCCATCCAGGTCGGAAACAACAACTTTATACATGGTGATCTCGGCTTTGATGAGTGATGCGGGGGTATGACGGTTTCGGTTTCCGCAACGGGGCTTCTGATTTTACCGCGAGCAGGCGAGGGCAAGAGGTCTATTCCCCGAAGTAACAGGAATTTGCGCAGATTTTGTTATCTATCTAGAGGTGCTTTGAATGATAAAGAAAATTGGTGATTTTGACCTGGTGTTGTTTGGCGGTACGGGCGATCTGGTGATGAGAAAGCTCCTGCCGGCACTGTATCACCAGCATCAGGACGGAAATTTGCCTGCTGCCGGCCGGATACTGTGCCTGGGTAAACGTGAAGCACCGAAAAAGGCCAGCAAAAAGTCCGGGGCGGCGCTTTTTTTGGCGCGCGCGCAAACCCTGGTCAAAGACTACTTGGGGGCGGCCTATCAGGAAGCGCACTGGGCCGGTTTTGCCGCGCGGATCGAATACATGCAACTGGACGCCCGCGAAGCTGCCGAATATGCCGAGCTGACTGCCAACCTGGCGCAGCACCCGGGACGCGTGCGGGTGTTCTATCTCGCCACCGCGCCGGATTTGTTCGTGCCCATCTGCCAGAACCTCGCGGCCCACAGCCTCAATCGCGGACAGACGCGCGTGGTGCTGGAAAAACCCCTCGGGCGAGATCTGGCCTCGGCCGAGCAGATCATTGCCGAGGTGGGCAAGTATTTTGAAGAAAACCAGATTTACCGGATCGACCACTACCTGGGCAAGGAACCGGTGCAGAACCTTCTGGCGTTGCGTTTCGGCAATGCCCTGCTGGAGCCGCTATGGCGGCGCGAATGGATACGCGACGTTCAGATCACGGTGACCGAGGAAGTGGGGGTCGAGCAGCGCGCAGACTTTTATGACCGCGCCGGAACATTGCGCGACATGGTGCAGAATCACCTGTTGCAGTTGCTGAGCATCGTTGCCATGGAGCCGCCATCCTCCACCGATGCCGATGCCATTCGCGACGAAAAACTGAAGGTGCTGCGCTCGCTTCGCCCCATGGCGCCGGAAGATGTGTATACCAAGGTGGTGCGTGGCCAGTACCGGGCGGGTGCCAGTGCCGGCCAGCCGGTGCCCGGCTACCGCGATGAACCCGGCGTGCCGCCTGATTCCCGCACCGAGACTTTTGTCGCGTTGAAGGCGGAAATCTGCAACTGGCGCTGGGCTGGCGTACCGTTCTTTCTGCGCACCGGCAAACGGATGCAGGAGCGCTTGGCGGAAATCGTGATCAACTTCCACGAGGTGCCGCATTCCATTTTTGGCCCGCATGCGCTCAAGCCCAATCAGTTGGTGATTCGCTTGCAACCGAACGAATCGGTGCGCCTCTACATGATGGCCAAAGAGCCGGGTGACCAGATGACGCTGGCACCGGTTTACCTCGACCTGGATTTTCACCAGTCTTTCAAAACGCGCGCACCGGAACCGTACGAGCGCCTGCTGAAAGACGTGATTCGCGGCGATCTGTCGCTCTTTGTCCGTGCCGATGAACTGCGTACCGCGTGGACATGGGTGGCGCCGATCCTGACCGCATGGGAAAACAGCACGCAGGAACCCAAACCCTATACGGCCGGCACTTGGGGGCCGGCCGCCTCGTCGCGGCTGCTCTCGCGCGACGGACTTTGCTGGCATGAAGAGGAGTAAAGGCAATGTCACTAATCTGGCAGACATTTGAAGACAAAAAGGAACTGGATCAGGCCCTGGCGAACCGGGTAGCCCAGGCGCTGGCAGAGGCCATCGACCAGCGAGGGTGGGCAGTCCTGGTGGTTTCCGGCGGCAGAACGCCGCAGGGGTTTTTTCAGGCCTTGCGCCAGCAGGATCTGGACTGGTCCCGCGTGACGGTGACGCTTGCCGACGAGCGCTGGGTTCCCGCCGATCACGCGGACAGCAATGAACGCCTGGTGCGGGAACACTTGCTGCAGGATCGTGCCGCTGCGGCCGGTTTTGTCAGCCTCTATGCGCCTGGATTGTCCGCAAAAGAGGGGCAAACAGAAATCGAAGCGAGGCTAACCCGCTTGCCCGATCCCCTGGATGTGGTCATTCTGGGAATGGGGGACGATGGACACACGGCATCGCTTTTCCCCCAGGCCCCGGAGCTTGCTGATGCGCTGCAGACCACCGCGCATTGCATCGCCATGACGCCGGTCACGGCACCGCATATGCGTATGTCCTTGAGCCTGAAAACGCTGGCCAAGGCACATAACCTGATCGTGCACATTACCGGAGATGGAAAGTGCAGCTTGCTGCAAGCGCAAATGACGGCGGCGCTGCCCCGGCAAGATTGGCTGCCCATCCGCACCGTACTTGATTCGGCACTGAATTCACCGGTGGTGTTTTGGAGCAAATGACCATCCCCCGGCTTTGCCGGGGAATGGTTTAAGCCAGCATCAACAGACTGTTTTTCAAGCCACAGGAGGCAGGAAATGAAGAGCACCCTACGAGTGGGATTGTTGGGCTATGGCTACGCCAGCAAGACATTCCATGCCCCCCTGATTTCAGGCACGCCGGGATTGGAATTGGCGGTGGTGTCGAGCAGCGATGCGGGCAAGGTTCATAGCGATTGGCCGGCTACCACGGTTGTGGATACACCGGAAAAAGTCTTTAGCGACCCAAATATTGATTTAGTGGTTATTCCAACTCCCAACGCGACACATTACCCGCTTGCGCGGCAAGCGTTGGAAGCGGGTAAACATGTGGCGGTAGACAAGCCTTTTACCGTGACGCTCGATGAAGCACGGGCACTGAAAAAATTGGCGGACGAGCAAAACAGGATCTTGTCGGTATTTCATAACCGGCGCTGGGACTCTGATTTCCTGACGGTCAAATCGCTTTTGGAAGAAAACACCCTGGGCGAGATCGTTTACTTTGAATCGCATTTCGATCGTTTCCGGCCAAACGTACAGGCGCGGTGGCGCGAGGGTGCCGAGCCTGGCAGCGGCATCTGGTATGACCTGGGCGCCCACCTCTTGGACCAGGCCGTGCAATTGTTCGGCATGCCCGATGCCATTCAATCCGACCAGGCGATGATGCGGCCGGGAGCAAAAGCCGTGGACTACTTCCATTCTGTTCTTTTCTACCCGCGCCGGCGAGTGGTGCTGCATGGAACGCTTTATGCCGCCGGGGATACCGATCGCTTCATCATCCACGGTGAAAAAGGCAGCTACATCAAGCATGGCCTGGACCCACAGGAAGCCCGTCTGAAAAATGGCGAGCATTTACCCCAGCCCAATTGGGGTTATGACGAACACGACGGGGTGCTCACCGTAATTCATGACGGTATCAAAACCGATAAAAAACAGGCGACGCTTGCCGGGAATTATCCTGCCTACTACGCGGCGCTGCGCGATGCGATCAACGGCAAATGCGAGAACCCAGTCACTGCTACAGAAGCCATTCGCGTCATGGAATTGATTGAATTGGGTATTCAATCTGCCAGGGAACTCAGAACGATCCCCATTCCGGGGTCAATCTCGTAGGCAGGGCCGCGTTAGCAACTCGCAGAATGAAATCCCCCGGCTTTGCCGGGGGATTGTTTTAATCTGGGTCTTTCAAGGGAATGCGTTTTTTGCCGTGGCTACGGCAATGTCTCCGCGGAGCCCGGGCTCGTGCCGACCCCGTAAGCGCGCAGGAATATATCCGCTGCGCGCGACACGGCTTCGCTGATTGCGGGCAGCTCTGTCATTTCTCTTGCACCAAAAAGCAGGGGATCCATGATTTCGGCTTTCAGGAGTGCAATCAGATGTGTCGCGGCTACCAGGGTATCGGCGCTGCGCAGTTTCCCCAACACAATACATTGCTCGAAATAGGCTGCAAGCTTGGCACTGCCATCACAAGGGCCGCGATCAAAGAAGCGTTTGCCAATATCGGTTCGCCCCGACTCGGCAAACAGGACACGTTGTGCCGCGATGATTTTGGGGGCGCTGATAAAAGTCAGAAACTTCTCACCGAATTCTTGCAACGTTTTAGAGATATCGACAGTAGGGTCAAACTCGCTAAAGATGCGCTTGATATCGGCTTCGGCAAAACGGTGCATCACCTCCAGGAAAAGCTCTTCCTTGGAAGTAAAGTAACTATAGAGCGTGGCCTTCGAGCCGCCGACGCGCGCGGTGATTTCCGACATCGAGGTCAGCTCGAAGCCCTTGTCACGGAACAACTCTTCCGCCACATCCAGAATCGCTTGACGGCGATTTTCGCATTTGACCCGCACGACGAACCCCAATCTTTTTTGAACCAATGGGTACAGTTTCGCTTGACAGGCTCACTTTGTCAATTCAAACTGTACCGTACAGTACAGTTTAAAAGGTGGCATCCCGTGAACACAAAACCATCAACCTTGTATCGCCTGCGCCGCACGGCATTCGCTGTCGCCTGCGCACTGGCGCTGGGTGCTTGCGCCCAGCTGCCGGAACTTGGCGCCAAACCCGGAATCAAGAATGCTGCGGCCTGGTCCAGCCAGCAAAGCCTGGCCTCGAGCGAAGTCGCCTGGCCGGTCGAGCAATGGTGGCTCGCCTATGGCGATGCCCAGCTCAACCGCATGATCGACGAAGCGCTCGCGAGCGCACCCAGCCTCGCCGCCGCCGAAGCCCGCCTGCGCCGCGCCGCTGCCAGCGTGGAGACGACGGATGCCGCCAACGGTCCGCAGGTTTCCGCCAATGCCAACGTCAGCAGCACCAAGCAGAGCTACAACTACCTGACACCACAATCGATGACGCCGCAGGGCATGCACGGCTACGGTCGCGCCACGCTGGATTTCAGCTGGGAAATCGATTTCTGGGGCCGCAACCGCGCCGCGCTGGCTGCCGCCACCTCCGAACTGACTGCGGCCCAGGCGGAAACCGCGCAGGCACGGCTGATCCTGACGACCTCGATCACCAGTGCCTACGCCGAACTCGCTCGCCTTTTCGCCGCGGAAGACACCGCCCGTGCTGCGGTTGACGTGCGCGGCAAGACCGCCACGCTGTTCCGCGAGCGCTTCGATAATGGCCTGGAAACCCTCGGCAGCGTGCGTCAGGCCGAAGCCCGCTTCTCCGCCGCGCAAGCCGATCTGCTCGCCGCCCGGGAGCAACTCGCGCTGCAACGCAACCGCCTGGCGGCGCTGATGGGCCAGGGCCCGGACCGCGGTCTGGCGATTGCGCGCCCCGGGGTCGATCTGTCCAAGCCGATCGGCCTGCCCAAGACCATTGCACTCGACCTGCTCGGCCGCCGCCCCGACATCGTTGCCGCCCGCCTGCGCGCCGAAGCCGCTGCCAAGCGCATCGACGTGGCACAGGCCGAGTTCTACCCGAACGTGAACCTGAATGCTTTTGTGGGCGCCCAGTCGATCGGCATCGGCGATCTGACCAAGGTCGGTTCGCGCATTGCCAGCATCGGCCCGGCCATTTCCCTGCCGATCTTCAATGGCGGGCGATTGAAAGCCCAGCTCAAGGGCGCGCGCGCCAGTTACGACGAGGCGGTAGCGGATTACGAGCAGACCGTGACGCAAGCGTTGCAATCCGTCGCCGATGCCACCGTCAGCCAGCGCGAACTTGCCGGCCAGCTCAAGCACACCCAGGAAGCTGTCGGCGCCGCGCGCGAAGCCTGGGAAATCGCCCGCAACCGCTACAACGGCGGGCTTTCCAACTATATCGACGTGTTGTCTGCCGAAGACACGCTGCTCGCCAGCCTGCGCGGCTTGACCGATCTGCAATCGCGCTCGTTCACGTTGGATGTGGCGCTGGTGCGCGCACTCGGTGGCGGTTTCAACGCCCATCTTTGATGAATTGCGCTGATGAATTGCGGGTCTCGCGCCCGCCTATTGAAAGGATGATATGAAATGGAAACCCAAATGACTCAAGCTGCCCCGAATACTACCCGTCGTCGCCTCTTCACCTTGCTTGCCGCCGCTTTCGCAGTCAGCGCCGTCGGCTATGGCGTTTACTGGTATGTCCAAGCTTCGCGTTATGTGTCGACCGACAACGCCTATGCCGCGGCCGAAGTCGCGCAAGTCACGCCGTCGGTGGGTGGCACCGTGGCAGAAGTGAAGGTGATCGATACGCAAAATGTGAAGAAGGGCGATGTGCTCGTCGTGATCGATGACACCGATGCCCGGCTCGCGCTGCAACTGGCCGAGGCCGAATACGGCCGCGCGATTCGCAAGGTGCGCGGCATGGTCGCCACCGATACGGGACTCGCTGCCCAGATCGCGGCACGCGATGCCGACGAAACCCGCACGGCCGCGCAACTGCAGGCCGCGCAAGCCGACTTCGAACGCGCCCAGATCGATCTGCAGCGCCGTCAGGCACTGGCCAAATCCGGCTCGGTTTCCGGCGACGAACTGACCCGCGCGCAAAACGCCTATGCCACCGCCAAGGCCAATCTCGAAGTCGCCGGCGCGGCCGCGACGCAAGCCCGCGCCAATCGTACCGCCGCTGTCGGCTCGCGCGAAGCCAACCGCGCCCTGATCGACAACAGCTCGGTCGATACCAATCCGGAAGTCGCCGTGGCCCGCGCACGGCGCGACCAGGCCCGCGTCGATCTGGAACGCACCATCGTGCGGGCGCCGGTCGATGGCGTTGTGGCCCGCCGCCAGGTGCAAGTCGGCCAGCGTGTGCAGGCCGGCGCTTCACTGCTCTCGGTCGTGCCTGTGACCGAAATGCACGTCGATGCCAATTTCAAGGAAGTGCAGCTGCAGGACGTGAAGCCGGGGCAGGTCGTCGAAGTGCAATCCGACCTGTACGGCGACAAGGTGGCTTACCGCGGCATTGTCACCGGATTTTCGGGCGGCACCGGTTCGGCGTTCTCGCTGATCCCGGCGCAAAACGCCACCGGCAACTGGATCAAGGTCGTGCAGCGCTTGCCGGTGCGCATCAAGTTGGATGCGGCCGACCTGGTGAAATATCCGCTGCAAGTCGGCTTGTCGATGCACGTGAAGATCGACACCCGCAGCGGCAAGTAAGGAGTCGCCATGTCTGCAACCACCTTGCACAGCGGGGATGTTCCGCTCAAAGGCATCATGTTGTTCCTGGCAGCGATGACGCTTGCCATGGCCAACTTCATTGCCGTGCTCGACATGACCATCGCCAATGTCTCAGTCTCGAATATCGCCGGCAGTCTCGGCGTCACCACGAGCCAGGGCACCTGGGTGATTACCTCGTATGCCGTGGCCGAAGCGATCACCGTGCCGCTGACCGGCTGGCTCGCCGCGCGTTTCGGCGCGGTGCGCGTCTTCGTGACTTCGATGGCGCTGTTCGGCATCGGCTCGATGCTCTGCGGCTTTGCCAACTCCCTGGGCCTGCTGGTCGCTGCACGCATCTTGCAAGGTTTGGCCGGTGGTCCGCTGATGCCGCTGTCGCAAACCCTGCTGTTGCGTATTTTCCCCAAGGAAAAGGCCGCGGCCGCGACCGGACTCTGGGCGATGACCACGCTGATTGCGCCGATTATGGGGCCGATCCTGGGCGGTTACCTCTGCGATACCGTTTCTTGGCCATGGATTTTCTACATCAATGTGCCGATCGCACTGGCCTGCGCCTGGTTTGCCTGGGGGCTGCTCAAGCGTTATGAGCATGCACTCGAACGGGCACCGATCGACATCGTCGGCCTGGGGCTGTTGATCCTCTGGGTGGGCGCGCTGCAGATCATGCTCGACGAAGGCAAGGATCAGGACTGGTTTTCCTCGACGGAAATCTGCGTGCTTGCGGTGACCGCCGTGGTCGGCTTTATCGCCTTCCTGATCTGGGAGCTCACGGAGAAACATCCGGTCGTCGACCTGCGCGTTTTCCGCCACCGCGGTTATGCGATGAGTCTCGTCACGCTGGTGCTGGCCTTTGGCGGCTTCTTCAGCATCAACGTGCTCACGCCGCTGTGGCTGCAGAATTTCATGGGCTATACCTCGACCTGGGCCGGGATGACCACGGCTTGGAGCGGGGTACTGGCGGTGCTGATCGCGCCGGGCGTGGCCATGCTTTCGGCCAAAACCGACGGGCGCAAGCTGGTGTTTCTGGGCGTGGGCTGGATGGGGATCATCACGCTCTGGCGCTCGTTCGGCCTCACCGACATGACCTACTGGCAGATTTCGATTCCGCTGTTGCTGATGGGGTTGGGCATGCCGCTCTTCTTCGTGCCGCTGACCGGATTGGCACTTTCCAGTGTCGATGAAGAAGAAACCGCCTCGGCGGCCGGGCTGATGAACTTTGTTCGTACGCTCGCCGGCGCTTTTGCAACCTCGCTTGTCAGTACCAGCTGGGAAGATCGTACCAAGCTCAACCATGCCGATCTGGCGAACCAACTGGACGCAAGCGGCGAAGCCGCGCAGGCCATGCTCAATTCCGGTATGAGCATGGATACCGTGCGCGGCTCGATAGAGCAGTTGGTCACCGGCCAGAGCGTGATGCTCGCGACCAATCAACTGTTCCTTGTGATCGCAGCGATACTCTTCTTTGCCGCCTGCACGATCTGGCTGGCGCCCAAGCCATCGCGTATGGCGGATGTTTCAGGGGTGCACTGAGCGCTGAAAAGCAAAAAGCCCGATCCTCACGGATTGGGCGGAGGTCGTAATGGCAGCGTTACACAAATTTTCGGACAAGCGCATTCTGGAAAACAGATCCGACACTGCGTGCTTGGCTATGCCGCCGGATCTTGAAGACTGGCCTCCAGTGCATCCATTTCTTCACTGAGACTGCCCCGGCTGCGGAAGTTGCGACCGGATTTTTCGTACCAGTACTCGGCATCTTCGAGGTCTCCCTCCTGAATATGCAGCAGGGCGTGCAGCCAGGCTGCAGAGGGTGAATCGTCGCGCTGAACAAGGTTGTGGGCCTCGTTCCACTTGCCTTCGCGCATCAGTGCAAGCGTCTGGAGTAAAAGTGTCATTTCTTCTCCTCAGTTCTACCCTGTTGTTTGCACATTGAGCGTCAGATCCCACGGTGCAGAGTCCCCGGCAAAGCGTGCAACAAGAAAATCCACCAACAAGCGCAGCGCTAACGGTTGATGCTGGCGTGAAAGATAGATGGCATGGATGCCTAGCACGCCCGGCTCATAATCCGGTAGCAGGTGCACTAAACGTCCGGCGCGCAGGTCGTCACCTAAATAATAGGTCGGCAGCATGCCGATGCCTGCGCCGGACAGCACCGCGCGCCTTAGCACGGCCGTTTCATTGGTATGAAAACTCCAGTTAACCGGCACCTCGATCGTTTCGTCGCCCCGAGTCAACCGGTACTGTTTACCGATGCCAAAAGCATGTGCAATGCAGCGATGCTGGATCAAGTCTTCCACTGTGCGTGGCATTCCATGCCGTTCCAGATAACCGGGTGACGCACACAGCATCGAACGGCAGCGCCCCAGTGGCCGTGTAATCATCGTCGGATCCAGATT
Source organism: Pseudomonadota bacterium (assembly GCA_018261735.1). Lineage (GTDB taxonomy): Bacteria > Pseudomonadota > Gammaproteobacteria > Burkholderiales > Chitinibacteraceae > Formivibrio. The sequence continues at coordinate 85,614 of JAGTRM010000010.1, read as the reverse complement.
GTTCGTAATACGTACCGCCAAATCGACCCGCTCCATGACCAGATCCGCCGCCTTATCTCCCACGTACAGCACGATTTCTACCTGCGCGTACTGCTGCTGAAAGTCGACCAGCGCCGCCGTGAGCTGGGCATCGGCAAAGGAGCCGGAAGTTGTTACACGCAGTACCCCCGCCGGTTCTCGGCTACGTTCTGCCGCAATGTGCTGGGTCTCTTCCGCGATTTCGAGCAGTTGCCGGCACGAGGGTAGTGCAGCAACACCGGCATCAGTGAGGCTGACCTTTCTGGTTGTCCTGTGCAGCAAGCGGGCGTCAAACCAATTTTCAGCGGCGGCGAGATAGCGGCTGACCATTGCGGCAGACATCTCCAGATGTTCAGCAGCGTGAGTCAGGCTGCCTCGATCCGCAACCTCCACGAATACGCGTACTGCGGTCAAGCGATCCATTTCATCGATCCGTGCATGAAATAATTAACTAATGTGAACTTTATCAACCATATCGAAAAAATTAAAGTGGTCTCTGCAGCAAGCACTCACTCAGACAGGAGATCACCATGTTCCAATCCAGCAAAATCGCGCGTTTCATTTTCCCAGCCCTGACCCTGGGCATCGTTGCTTCCTCTGGCGCTGCCACACTGCCGCCAGCACCGCTGACGGTCAAGGTTTACAACGCCGACGGCAACAGCTTCAACGTTAATGCAGTCGTGGTCAGTGGCAAGACCGAAGCCATCGTGATCGATAGCGGTTTCACCCGCGCTGACGCACTGCGCATAGTTGCCAACGTGCTCGATAATGGCAAGACACTCAAGACCATCTTCATCAGCAATGCCGACCCTGATTTCTACTTCGGCGCCGAAGTACTCAAGAGCTACTTCCCCAACGCTCAAGTGCTGAGCACCCCCGCCGTGCGCGAGAAAATCGAAGCCAAACTGGCTGGCAAAGTGGCATTCTGGGCACCCAAAATGGGAGCCAATGCGCCGCAAAAGCCAGTCGTTCCGGATCTGCTTCAAGGCACAACCCTGAGTGTTGACGGCGAAATCATCGAGGTGCGCGGCACCACCGGTGAGCTGGCCCATCGCCCCTATGTGTGGATTCCGTCGATCAAGACCATTGCCGGCAACGTCGCCATTTTTGGCAATCTGCATGTATGGACGGCCGATACGCAGAAGGCAAGCGAACGCAAGGCCTGGTTCGCCCAGCTCGACGAAATTGAAGCGCTCAAGCCTGCGACCGTCGTGCCTGGCCACATGGCGGCCGGTACTACGCTGGATCTCAGTGCCGTGCGCTACACCCGTGAATACCTGCAACGTTTTGATGTGGAAGCCGCCAAAGCCAAGACGGCTGCTGAACTGATTGAAGCCATGAAGAAGGCCTATCCGCAAGCCGGCCTGGGTATCGCACTCGACATCGGCGCCAAGGTCAACAAGGGTGAAATGCAGTGGTAATTCGCTGAATTGAAGGTGGCTCGCACCACGCTCTGTGGGGGGGGGGCGAGCTACAGCATTCATCTTCCTCCATCCAACAGATGGTGCTTCGAAAAAACGGACCTGAACCATGAATACGATGATCCTGCATTACATCTACGACCCGCTGTGCGGCTGGTGCTACGGTGCCGCTTCGTTGGTGAAGGCTGCCCGCGAAATTCTCAGCGTGCACCCACACGGTGGCGGCATGATGACCGGCACACGCCGCCAAGCCGTGACACCGCAGCTGCGCGAATTCGTGAAGCAGCATGACGCGCGGATTGCGCAGGTGAGCGGGCAGCATTTCGGTAAGGGCTACCTTGAAGGCTTGTTGTGTGACACAACGGCCGTGTTTGATTCGGAGCCACCCACTGCTGCCATGCTGGCCGCCGAAACGATTGCTGGCCGTGGGCTGGACATGCTCGCGCAACTGCAAATTGCGCACTATGTCGAGGGGCGCCGCATTGCTGATCGAGCAGTCCTGATTGAAGTGGCTGCAAGCCTCGGCCTCGATCCAGCCAGTTTCGCCAAAGCGCTGGATCACAAGTCTGGCAAGGGGGTTCAGGCTCATTTCCATGAAACCCGGGCTTTCATGGCGCAGATCGGTGCTCAGGGATTCCCCAGCTTCGTGCTCGAAAGCAGCGGCGTCTTTCAGGCGGTCGAGTTTTCAAGCTTCTTGGGGCGTCCGCAAGATTTTCAGGACTGGCTGCGCAGCCGGACAAACTCAGCTGCAGTTACCCCCGCAGAGGAAGCGTTCGCTTGTAATGCCGGTAGCTGCGCCATCTGAATCAGGAGACTCATATGAAAACCAATCTGCAAATCGTCGCAGAGCACTACGCAGCATCGGCACGCCAGGACATCGCCGCTATGATGGCAGACGTATCCCCTGATGTGGTCTGGACTGAGATGGCCGGCTTCCCATGCGCAGGCACCTGGATTGGTCCGGATCAGGTCATTGCCAATGTCTTCGCCGTACTTGGCAACGAATGGGAGGGCTACAACTTTTCGCTAGAGCAAATTATTGACGGTGGCGAGCAACAGGTTGGCGTCGGAACTTACTCGGGTATCTACCGAAAGACCGGTAAGCCGATGCGGGCCCGTGTGACGCATGTGTGGCGCCTTGTCGGTGGGAAAATTGTTGCCTTCGAGCAATTCACCGATACCCTGCTGGTCGCGCAGGCGATGCAGGACTATTCGTGACTGTGCATGTGTAGAACGGTTGAAACGCATGTTGAGCTCATGATTGGAGCAGTGCAAGGCATCTCGACGCTGAAAGACGAATACTGCATCAGAAATAAAAGCCAGTCATTGCGCCTGGCTTTTGTCATTTTGCCTTGCGAATCAACCGTAGTCCTGCGCGTGCGCCAGATCCTTAAGCAGAAAATCCAGCAAGGTGCGTGTGGTCGCAGGCAGATGCTTGCGCGAAGTATAGAGCGCATAAACACCGAGTTCCGGCATCCTGTAGCCCGGAAGCAAGTGTACCAAGGCCCCGGAGCGAATGTGCGCCATCGTGGTAAAAGCCGGCAAGTGGACAACGCCTTCTCCGGCCAGGGCGGCATGCAGCAGCACCATCGTGTCATTTGCTGCGAAATTCCCGGATACCGATACTTCTTCAGGTTCGGAATCCGCCGGGGAATCCGATGGTGTGCCAAAGCGCCAGATTTTTCCCAGACGCGTATGGTTCAGACAATTATGCTGAACAAGATCCTTGGGCTGCTGTGGAATACCCCTGCGCGCCAAGTAGCTGGGCGCAGCACACACCACGGAGGGGCAGCGGGTCAACAGGCGGGCAATCAGTCCCTGCTCCAATTCATTGCCAACCTGAACGGCCAGATCAATTCGCTCTTCAACAAGATTAACCGCACGGTCGGCCAACACCATTTCGACTGAGGTTTTGGGGTATTGCGCCGCATAGCGCGACATGGCCTCGGCCAAATAGGATTGACCAAAGGAAATGCTGCTCGCGACACGGATCAGGCCATGCGGCTCAGCATTCTTGCTCATTACCACGGAGTCAATATCATCAGTCAGCGCCAGAACCTGGCGGCAGTACGGCAGGATATCGTTGCCCGCACTGGTTAAACCCAGGCTGCGGCTGGAGCGATGCAGCAGGCGTGCCCCAAGCGATTTTTCCAGAGAGGCGATATAACGTGTGGCCATCGCCCGCGATATATCCAGCTTGTTCGCCGCCGCCGTGAGGCTGCCCAAATCGACCACATCCACAAACACCCGCATGGCCACGAAGCGATCCATAAACCACCTGTAATGATCGGAATATGCAATCTTGGAATGCATATTCCAGTATTTATTCGTTCGAATATGGCAACCATACTTCATTCCATCCCTTCTTCACAAAGGAATGAAAATGTTGAACAAACTGCGCGCTCTTCTTGCTGCATCCTCACTCATCGCTGGGAGTGTTGCTCACGCCCAAACCCAACCACCGATTGCTTCCATGCCCAATACCACAACGCCCTCGCTGGCCGGCTGTCCGTCAGCGACGATTGACAAGCTTTTCAACGATTTCGGGCGTACCGGAAAAATGCCGCCGGAACTGAAGCGTTGGATGAACGACACGCAGTCCCAAGCCATCGAACCGTACCAGGCATTCGACAATGTCTATAACGTCGGCATTTGCTGGGTTTCGGCGTGGTTGATCAAGACCAGTGATGGTCCGGTACTGATTGATACCTTGTACGAACCGTATACCGACCAACTCATCGACAACATCAAAAAGGTTGGCGTTAATCCGGCCGACATCAAAATGGTGTTGCTGACACATGGTCACTTCGATCATGTAGGAGGGGTATCCAAACTCAAAGCGCTGACCAATGCCAAATTTGTCATGACTGAAGAAGGGTGGCGCGAAGCCCAAGCCGATGCTCAAAAATCACAGGGCAAACCGGGAGCGTGGACGATGCCTGCGGCTGCGGACATTATTGTCAAAGATGGCGACGTGCTGACAGTGGGAGATACCAAATTTTATGCCTATGCAACGCCCGGCCACACGTGGGGAACGACCTCATATGCAATGGATGTGAAGGATGGCAACAAGATCTATCGTGCCATCACCATTGGCGGATTGGGGCTGAATGCGATTGACGGGGCCGAACAGGTCGAGGCTTATATCGCTAGCGTTGATCGCATCAAGACCATGGTGAACGCTTCCAGGAATCCGATTAGCGTGCATCTGACCGCCCACCCCTTCAGCACTGGATTAACCGAAGCTAAAGAGCTTCTGAAAACACGCAGGCCGGGCCAACCACATCCGCTACTTGACCCCAACGGTCTGAACAAGCAGCTGGATGGACTTCGTGCCGGAGCAATAGAGCGGCTTGCGATTGAACAAGCACGAACAAACAAGCCAACACAGTGAGAATCGGAGTGGGTAGCTGGCTATAGCTGCCGCTCAAGCGAGAAACCTGGTTCCGGAAGTCCACACTACAAATCACCGGGTGTGGATTAATCACCGCATTTCTGAAAGGTTGTACGCAAAAACTTGTTAAAGTGATCTGATGAATTTCCTGGCACATGCCGTTCTTGCTGAAAGAACACCCGCTTTGATGGTCGGTGGCGTTATCGGGGACTGGATCAAAGGGATCCTGCCCGGTTGCTTGCCAACGGACTTGGCCCAAGGGGTCGCGTTGCACCGTGCAATCGACGGATTTGTCGAAACCCATCCCGCTTTTCTTCGTAGTCGTTCGCGGATATCGCAAGAGCGTCGGCGATATGCGGGTGTGTTGGTGGACATTTTTTACGATCATGTTCTAGCGCGTGATTGGGAGCGATTTCACTCGGACCCGCTCCCGATATTTTGCCAGTCGGTCTATCGTCAGATTAAGGCGCGCCTGGATGAACTGCCTGAGTCTGCCGGTTTTGCGATGCGATTGATGGCACAGGAGGATTGGTTACAGAGTTATGCGGAATTGGACGGGATCGCCGATGTTTTAAGCCGCATGTCTCGGCGAGCACGGCGTCAGAATCCTCTTGTTGGGGGAGAGGCGGAATTTCTTGCAGACGCCTCTGGATTCGCGGCAGATTTTGAATGGTTGTTGGCTGATGCAAGAATATTTGTTGAACGGTGGCAACTTGGCCGCTAGCCGCCTGAATATCGCGTACGAGCATACAGAGTGCTTCCATCGAACCCCGGAAGCAGGGTTGGGCTGTGGTCTGCATCGCCACAGGGAAACTGCCTTGGTGTCCATTTCACCATCGAGAAGCGGCTTACTGTTGTATTGCTGACCAGTTGACCCTGTCAGTCGATTGACGGCTCTGGCCGAGGATCTGCCCCGCTGTTTCCATCGCAGGCAACAGTTCGACCATTGCCGATATTCAGCCAGCCAGGCGTCTCTGTGAGCAATGCCGCGCTAAGCTGCCATTCGGCCAAACGTTGGCCTGAAAGGCAGCTTATCCATTCGACGAACGCGTACTCCGTGCCCCAACCCGATATGGGCGATTTAAAAACGTATGCAGCCTGTTTTTAATTTGCACGCTTCAGTTCAGGCCACAGGCGTACTGCCAGCGCCGCCAATGCAGACGTTGTTGCTAATGCGGTGACTGCCATCCAGCCCCATTGAGCAAACAACAGGCTGCCCAAAACCGCACCCGCAGCCATGCCAATAAACATGCCGACAAACAACACGGCATTCAGGCGACTTCTGGCGGCAGGTTCAATGCTGTAAACAAGGGTTTGATGGGCAATCAACGTGGCTTGAACACCCAGATCAAAACCGATGGCACAGGCGATCAGTAGCCATAGCTGGGCATGTGCACCCAACAGGGGTGACAAAGCCATTGTCGAAAAAGCCAGGGCGGTCAGCGCTGCACCCAATCGCGTCACGAGTTCAGGTCCGCGCCGGTCGGCAATACGCCCGGCGACGGGGGCGGCCAATGCTCCTGCGGCACCGGCCAAACCAAATGCACCGGCAGCTGCGCTGCCAAGATGAAACGGTGCGCCGTGCAACATGATCGCCAAGGTGGACCAAAACGCGCTGAAGCCAATGGAGATCAAACCTTGTGCCCATGCTGCGCGACGCAATGCACCATGGCGTTTCCAAAGGTCGCCCAGCGATCCGAGCAGCGCGGTATAGGCCAGTTCGGTGGTGGGCTTGAACTTGGGCAGGCCGCGCCAGATGGCCAGCCAAATCAGCGCAATACTGGCTGCCGCGCCCGCAAACATGATCCGCCAGCCAAAATGATCGGCCACAAAGCCGCTGATCACGCGCGACAGCAAAATACCAAGCAACACGCCGGTCATCACCGTACCGACCACTTTGCCACGATGCGCTTCGGGTGCGAGCGTGGCTGCGGCAGGAACAATATCCTGGGCCAGGGTGGCAGCTAAACCGATAACCAGACTGGCCAGTAGCAGACCCTTGATGCCGGATGCCGAAGCAGCAAGCAGCAATGCAGCGATCAATACCGCGCCCTTGGCAAGAATGATCTTGCGCCGATCATAGCGATCGCCCAGCGGAGCCAGCAGCAAAATACCCAGTGCATAACCCAGTTGAGTCAGGGTGGGAACCAGGCCGATGGCACGGTTGGAAGCATCGATGCTTGCGCCCAACACGCCCAGCATCGGCTGGCTGTAATACAGCGTGGCCACCGCCAGCCCTGCTCCCGATGCCAGTAACAGTACCAGCGGAGCAGGCAGATGGGTCGCTGCGTGGGGTGCCAGCACAATACCGCTGCTTATATTCGTATTCTGTATGGAAGCCATGTTGTCCGCCGTGATTCAATTAAACGTGGACGCCATTTTGTGCAGAATATCGATGCAGCGGTAGTACCGAACAATGCACATTTGTTATACATTGTGCGTATGACAAAAATTCAAACGCTCGATCCGTCTACCCCCGCGCACTCAACGCCGGCCGCTCCGGGCGCAGCCGTCCTGCCGGCAGGCCCGATTGATCGCATCGAGCTAATGCAGACTTTCGTGCGCATTGTCGAAGCGGGCAGCCTGTCGGCCGCGGCAGCTCAACTGAATACCACGCAACCCACGGTCAGCCGACGATTGCAGACTCTTGAACGATCACTGGGCCTGCACTTGTTGCAGCGTTCAACCCACAGCATGCGTCTTACCGAGGATGGTGAACGTTGCTATGTGCGTGCCAAGGAACTCCTGGCGAATTGGGAAACCTTTGAATCAGATTTGCGCGGGTCAGGTGAGGAGCCGGAAGGTACGTTGCGGGTGATTGCCCCTCATGCCTTTGGTCAGCAAGCATTGGTCAAACCTTTGGCGGAATACCTTCGTCGTTATAAACAGGTGTCGGTGGAATGGCTGTTGCATGACGATAACCAGGACTTCATCGCTGACGGTATCGACTGTGCCATTCAGGTTGGCGAAGTGCACGATCCCGCGATGGTTGCCATCAGGCTGTCTGAGGTACCGCGCATCGTGGTGGCTTCACCATCGATACTGAACGGCGCGCCGATACCGGAACATGCTGCCGAGCTTGCCAGCTTGCCCTGGTTGGCTCTGCGTACTTACTACCGGAATGAGATATCGCTGACCCACTCTGTGACGGGTGAAACCCGGCGTATTGCCATCCGCCCCCGCATGAGCACTGATAGTCTTTACGCACTGCGCAGCGCTGCAGTAGAAGGGCTGGGGGTTTGTGTCGGATCGGCATGGTTGCTGGCTGAAGATATTGCCGCAGGTCGGCTGCAACGGCTGTCACCGCACTGGCAAGCCGCGCCGTTGCCCGTGTATTTGATCTATCCTTACGCACGCTTTTATCCTGCAAAACTGCGCCGGTTTATCGAAATTATGCGCGGAGCCATGCCAGCGGTGATCGATGGCACCGTACGAAACTAACGATGGGATCATGGGCGGGACTTCGGCCTTAGCGGTCACTGGTACATCAAGTGCAATTCGACCGCAATGCAGCAGTTAGCTGTCAATTATCCGTTTCCCAAGACCAATTACTGCCTTACCGACTCGGGCTGGACTTGGCTACATGTACTCGTCCACAATATTGCCGAGAGTCTGGTTGTTTTTGTTTGTTGAATTTACGCTGCGTGAAGACTCTGCCTGAGCCGGCTGTACGCTGGCTTTGTTGCTTTCCGACTGTGCCTGCCGTTTTTCAAGTTCGGAAATCTGGGCCTGAACGAGCTGAATCTGTGCCTGTAGAATCTTGACTTTCTCTTGGGCCGCTTTGCTCGGTACTTTCACAGTTTCCGCCATCTCCTTGTTGAGCTCCTTGAGCTTATTTTTCAACGCTTCAATCTGACCGACAACGCCACCCTTTCCTGTGCCATTTGTACCGGAGCTGGTGCCAGAGTTGAGGACTGCACTTAGATTGACGGTGATTGATTCACTCATCATGAACTCCATTCTTTAAACAAGGTATTTCAGAAATACCGGTATCGGGGCCAATAATCAGGTCCGAACTTCAAGATTCGTAAACGACGCTTGCGGGTGGCCAGGGCTTGGCTGTGCCTCAAAACTGATCCTGATTCGACCACTTTTGGCTTTGATCCCGGTGACCAGGATGCTGGCTATTTCTCCCAGCTGGCCGACATGGGTTCCGCCGCAGGGGATGGCGGGGTAATCGCCGATCCGGATGGTGCGGGTCTGAAATGGGTCGCTCTCGATTGTCACGGAGAGGGATTGGGCCAGATCGGCGGTGAGTCGGGCATGGATTTCCTCGGCACTGATCTGGGTAGCCGGAGTGTTCCCACTGAACTCTACGCGTCCTTCTCCGGGCCATTGGTGGCCCGATACGGCATGCAAACCGGGGTATATCGCCTCAACAACGGCGGCCAGCAGATGCCCTGCCGTGTGGTAAACCGCATTCAGCCGTCGCCAGTCTTCATCCAGCTTGATCTGAACCGTGTCACCCACCGCCAGCCCCTCCGCGCTTTCAACTTGGTGGTCGACACAATCGGCATTGTGGGTAACGTGCGTGACCACGGCGCTGCCGATCAAGCCCTTATCGGCTTTTTGCCCACCGCCCTGGGGGTGGAAGATTGTGCGATCCAGCCGCAAGATCGTGGTTTTTGCACAAATGATTGCCAGAATTTTGGCGCTACAGACCATCAGTTTTGGGGTGGCCAGATATTGTTTTACTGTCATTGCTATTCTCTTTGGCAATCCGTTGGCTTAGCGGGTCAGCAGGATTTTGCCCAATTTCGGATTTGATCAATGCTCGCAGTGGCGCCGCCACATACGATTACCAACACGTTCTGGTACGGTTCCAGTGCCGGGTGGTTCTCGCAGGCAAGAGCAAGACTGGCACCGCAAGCCGGCTCGACCAGGATGCGATGGTCCGCCAGAAAACGCTCGCACGCATCGAGTGCGCTTGAATCGGATATCACAATGCTTTGGATCGGGTACGTTTGGCTCCATTGCCATGCCCGGTCGCAGATGCGCTTGGCCCCCAGGGAGGTGGCAACACCGCTGATACGTTCCAGCTCCACCACCTGCCCGGCTTTGATTGCGGCATTGAATGACGCGGTGCCTTCGGTTTCCACTGCAAGCACCGGGATATTCTGCCAGCCGTTGCGATGCATGCCTTCCACAACGCCACAAAGCAGCCCCCCGCCGCCCACGGACAACAGAATCACATCAGGCTTGAGGCCAGCCTGTGCAACTTCATCCATCATCGACGCATGCCCCCGCCAGAGCAAGGGATCGTCAAACGGATGCAGAAATGCATCGCTAGAGCCAAGCAGTGATTGGGCGTACGCATTAGCCTCTTGCCAAGAAGCCCCGTGAACCACGACTTCGGCGTTTTCCTGATGCAGCAGCTCTTTTGCACGCTCTGTGGTGGTTTCCGGAACCACTACGGTAACAGGCACGCCCAGTCGCCGGCCGGCATAGGCCACTGCAAGACCGGCATTCCCGCCCGATGAGGACACGAAGCGTTGTGCGCCAAGTGCCAGATAAGTCTCGCAGGCATGACCCATTCCCCGGAGTTTGAACGATCCGGATGGTTGCAGGGCCTCTAGCTTGAGCCAAACGGAACGCCGAGCCGCAGCACTCAAGGAGCGGGATTCGAACAATGGAGTTTGAATATGCAGGGACATGGCAAAGGATTCCGATAGAGCGTTAATGAGTTTTCTGGAGCGCCTGGACTTCTATTTCAACATCCAGACCGAATGCCAAATTGCAACTGACTACTGACCGGGTGGGGAAGCCATTGGGGAAATAGCTTCTGTATTCTTGGTTGAAATCCGAAAAGTGCTTCATGTCCGAAAGCCAAACCGTTACTTTGACGACGGCATCCAAATCCGAACCGCAGGCAAGTAAGGTGCCCTGTATCCCTGCCATGATGTTACGTGTCTGGGTTTTTATATCCCCGAAGACTGGCTCGCCGGTTTCTGACATGGAGACCTGGCCGGATAAAAATAGAAAACCTCCAGCTTCAACCGCCTTGGAGAAAGGGAATGGCAGATCACTTGGGTAGCGTTTGATCTCTGAAATTGGCATCTCAATCCTTTCGGGAACTAACGGCCTGGAGCGCTCGAATTTCATCCAGATAGTTGTAAATTGTGTATCGGGTTACACCGAGCGCCACTGCGGCTTTCTCGACCCCGCCCTTGACGATGAAGATGCCGCGCTCCTGCATTTGCCGGACCGCTTCAAGCTTGGCTTTCTTGTTCATGGACTTGTTGGGCGTATTGGAATTTGCAAGTGCGGCTTGGATGATCTCGGTCATCAGCAATTCCATATCCGGCTGTTCAATCACTTTGGGTTCGACTTTTGGGGCATCGCCCAAAAGCTGCGCCAGGCAAGCCTGTGCCGCCGTAATCCCGCTCAGGTCGGCATTGATGCAAAGGCTGGCATAGGGTTGGCCATTGGCATCCCTGAAAACCACGGTTGAGCTGCGCAGCGTGCCACCGCTGATACTGGTGGTCGGGTAATCCTGAATCACCACCGGATCGTAGTTTTCCGCGCCCGCAGGCGACTGCAACACTGCAGCAAACCCCAGATCTTGCTTCGGGCCGGCAAGGATCGGGCTGCCCACGGTACGACCGGAAATGTGGCCATTCACAATCGCCATGACCGAGCTTTCTGGTGTGGTGAGATCATGCAGCACCAATTCCGTATTGCGTCCCACGATGCTGCCAAGCGCTTCCAGTGTGGCTTTCAATACCTTGAAAACCAGATGCCTTTCTTCCCTGGTGTCGAGATTTGCGTCGCTCACGAGTAATCCATTTCAAGTTAAATAGTGGAGGGTACCGCCGGGGCAAGCGAAAAATATCAACTTTTTGTTTAAATATCAACGGAATGTTTGATATTTAACCGATAGATCAATGGGAGAGGCGCTAGAGTTTTGTCGGCAAAGAGATGCGAAGGAGAAATTCATCGACCGAGGTATAAGCTTCTGCTTTGGCCGATATCAAGCCACCGAGCGACTTGGCGCAACTGGCAGCTACACATATCAGTCTCCCTTTTAGGAATTAACCACAAATTTCGCTCATTTTTTGATGATCCGTGACAAGCGGGTTCCCTGATCCTTGCCAACCAACAATCCGTTCGTTGCGCTTCAACTCCCAATCGTCGACTGGATAAGTCTTGGCCCAGGCACACATTAACTGCTTGTCCTGTTTGCTCATGCTCAGGCCATAGGTTTCATGCATGTATAAGGTGATCCGTGCCGCCCGTCCTCGTACCTCTTCACGCGGTTGTGTGCGTTTGTATTTAAAATCAACGATGGTTTTGCATTGTCCGTACATCGGTTCCGGGTTTCGAGTCCATGCGCCATAGGAGAAGTTACTGCGGTCACCATTAACTTCGCCCACCGCTGGTACCAGGTTGTTAAGATCGCCTTCTGCCTTCTGAAAAACAGCATCGGTCGCTGTGCAATTTCCCCGTCCGCCGTTTTGCCAGCATTGACGCTGATGCCCAATGACCCAAGCAGGCACGACATGCTCCCATTCGATACGACTGGCCCGATCCTCGTTTTTACGCGGCACGTAACCACAACTGGCGAAAGCCACATCTTTGCCGGTATAGCTGCAACCACAATAAAAGTCTTCCTCCATGCCTGCGAACACTTGAGGGAGTACCTTTTTTGCATTAGCAAAATCTCGATGTCCGACGGTCGTCTTGCCATAGACCAAGTCAACGGCGCGGTTCGATTTAGTCGTAGGAGGTATCGCCCCAGTGGTTGAGTTCGCTTTGGTCAGGATCTGTTCGCCAGCTTTGGCCAAGAGCTTGACACCTGGAGAATGAGCAAAAGATGAAATTTGGCCGTTATCGCAACCAGCCAACAATACGGCCAGCAAAAGAAATGTGTTTCGCTTCATGGAGTGTCGTTTTTTGTGTGTATGGAGTATTGCGGGGTGACAGCACTACTGCCAAAAAGGTCAAAACAAGGAATCAGTCACCGGAGGGTCAGGCTTAAGTGGCGTTGGGATTGCCTGCATCTGTTCAGCGGGATAGTTTTGCAGGAAAGTTCGCGCAAGTTCAATGTCTCTGTTGGTGAGCCAATCGTTATAACCGGCTTCGTGGATGATAACGAGGTTGCGCTTTTCATCCCCAGGCTTATGCATCCGGCGCATCAAGGGATGGTTATCCGCATTGATCGTGATTTGAGTAAAGGAATAGGTCTGACTGCCATCCTCTTCGCCCCAGCTACGCCAGAGGCCGGCAACAGCGAATGGTTGGCCATCGACCAGATTGATCAAGTTGCGTTCCGGCTTACCCGATTCATAGCACGGCTCAAAAAATCCCAGCATTGGCACCAGACAAAACTGGCACTGCAGCCAAGCCCGTTTATAACTCACGAGTTGCCCGATGGTTTCTGCTCGGGCATTCATCGTACTGTACCGCTTGTCTGATAATTTTTTCTTCCTGGGGATCATTCCATAGTTGGCAAGTAGTGATTTCCGGCCAGCGCCATCAGCGACGATGATAGGCGCAGCATAGTCTTGCCAGACTTCAGCGGGCCAATCCTCGACAGGTGGAGGGGCCCGGAAGAAGTCGAGCAACATGCGTTTTGGGACGGGAATGTAATTGACGCACATCGCATTTAATAGAACGTACGTTCTATAATTTCCTGGTCGTATTTCATTTTTAGGATACTGCCATGAAGCAAATTTTACATGGTCTGTTCGCTGCGGCTCTCACCCCTTCCAGGCTATTGCTTCCGGTCGTGGGGAATAAAGTACCTGCCGGTTTTCCTTCTCCTGCGGAGGATTGGGCCGAAGAACGGACCGATCTCAATCAGCGTTACGTCCCTCATCCGGAAACAACTTATTTCATTCAGGTCTGCGGGGACAGCATGACCAGCCCTATCGCTGAACGCTCCATACCCAACAACGCCATGTTGATCGTGGATCGGGGGCGTGAAGCGAAGCATAACGATATTGTCGTTGCCTTGCTGGATGATGAGTACACCGTCAAACGACTGTACCAGCGCGGTAATCGTTTGGCGCTCCTTGCCGAAAATCCGTCTTATCAGCCCATGGTTTTAAATGAAGGCCAAGAACTGGGTATCTGGGGCGTGGTCACAGCCTGGATCATGGAGCCGCAATGATTGCCCTGGTCGACGTGAATAACTTCTACGTGAGTTGCCAACGAGTTTTTGAACCCAAACTCGAAGGCAAACCAGTCGTGGTCCTGTCAAACAACGATGGCTGCTGTATTGCACGCAGCGCTGAAGTGAAGGCGTTTGGTGTCCGCATGGGCCAGCCTTGGCACCAGATACAAGATTTCGCCAAGCAGCACGGCATCATTGCCTACAGCAGCAATTTTGCGCTTTATGCCGACATGAGCAATCGGGTGATGACTATCCTGAGTCGCTATAGCCCGCACCGGGAAGTCTATTCAATCGACGAATGCTTTTTGGGATTGGATGGGATTCCTGGCGACCTGACCGAACTTGGGCGGGATATCCGAAAAACGGTGCTCCAGGGCACCGGCTTACCTGTGTGTGTGGGCATTGGACCGACCAAAACGCTTGCCAAATTTTGCAACCATCTCGCCAAGAAACGCCCGCAATTCGCCGGCGTGTGTGAGTGGTCCAAGCTGGATGCGGAAAGCCAACTGCGGGTGATGCAGGAGGTTGAAGTTGGGGAAGTCTGGGGAGTGGGTCGGCGCTTGTCATCAAGTCTGAACAAAGAAGAAATCTACTCAGTAGCGGATTTACAGCGGGCCGATCCTGAAACGATTCGAAGCCGTTACAGCGTGGTCCTTGAGCGAACCGTGCGGGAACTGCAAGAACAGCCGTGCATCGAGCTGGAGGATACAGCGCCGGATAAACAGCAGATTATGTGTTCACGCAGCTTTGGTCGGAACGTTTTTACAGAGCAAGAATTATCGGAAGCGATCAGCACGTATGCTGCTCGCGCAGCCGAAAAGCTACGCAGTCAGAAATCGGCAGCCGGAGCTTTGGCAGTCTTCATCTGCACAAGTCCATTCCGTGAAAAAGATCCGCAGTACAGCAAGCATGTGGTGGTACCCCTGTCGCAACCAAGTGATGACACACTGCTACTGACACGAGCCGCGCTATGGGTACTCAAGCGCATTTATCGTCATGGTTATGCTTATGTGAAAGCAGGCGTGATGCTGCTCGATCTGCAACCTAATACCGCCATTCAAGGCCACCTGTTTTTACAAAGCGCAGATCCACTCAAACGAGCCTGTCTGAATGACACGATGGACCGAATCAATCAGCACTGGGGGCGGGGTATGCTGCGACTGGCGAGCGCCGGGACTGATCATAAATGGAAGATGCGGCAAGTGCATTTGTCGCCCTGCTGGACAACACGGTGGGAGGATGTGCCGAAGGTGCGTTAAGAATCTGACGGTACGGTAATTCCCCCGGAAAATAACAGCTGAGATCAATCATGGATGCAACTGTTCTGAATCAAATCCAGGCTGCGTCAGAAAAATATCTCCAGGAAACTGAGAAATTTTTATGTGGCGCTGAGGAACAGTTTCAGCAAGTTGCAACGCATTATGGCAACTTATCTACTCAGTATTGCGAGAAGGAAATCAAGCTGGAACAAGCAAGAGCCGTTCATCGCGCAGTGACTGCCATCAGTACAGGTCTGCTGGCGAAATATTCCGATGAGGTGACTTTGCGGCATTGGCTAAATGGCAGTTTCAAGCTGTCGTTTGGAAAATAATCACTACTGCTTTTCGGCCATTGCGGTCTTTCGGATTGGACTGGCCGGATGACCGGTGTCACGCAATTGCGGACCTTGCCACCAAACTGAACATCCGATCCCGCTCGCCAAAGACCCGAAGAAGTGCGCCGCTTACGTGATCGAGTGGGGTATCTGAATAACAGGTCTGTGGACTGCGACCGGAGGCAATTGGCCAGGAAGGAGCTGCCGAATTCGCGTTGGGCAGCGAACGATTCCGTTGACGGATTGTTCAATCCAGTCCAGAGGGTACCAGTGCATTGTGGCATACCGTATGGCATACTTGGGAAAATAGAAATAAAAAAAGCCCTGAATAATCAGGGCTTTAGTTTTATACTTTGGCGGAGAGGGAGGGATTCGAACCCTCGGTAGACTTGCGTCTACGCCTGATTTCGAGTCAGGTACATTCGACCACTCTGCCACCTCTCCGCGTAGGGGGGCAATTCTAGCGCAAGAGCCGGCATCCTACCAAATTTTTTGTTTGTGATCTGGCCGCCTTGTTGGCACAATGCCGCGTTTTTCATAATTATCAAAGGGTTCCATGAGGCGAGTGTGCGCTGGATTGCTTTCGTTGCTATTGGCCGGGTGCGGCGACTGGATCATGAGTGGTGTGATGCCGGTCCGCTCATGGCAGGAAACCCGCGAATTGGTGGCCTTGGTTCCCAATGGGCCGACCACGCTTTTTGTCGATGCTTCGGGGGCGCAGGCCGGGCTGGAATATGACCTGGTCAACCAGTTTGCCGCCAGAAATGGGCTCAAGGTCCGGTTTGTGGTTGCGGCCAATCAGGCGGATGCCCTGCTGCGCTTGCGCCGTGGCGAGGCCCATCTTGCTGCAGGGGTATGGGCCGGTAGCGGGCCGGATGTTGTCAGCGGCCCGGTGTATCAGACCGTGGAACCCGTACTGGTTTATCCGGCAGGGAAAACGGGCGTGGATATTCTGCGCCAGCTGGCGGCAGGGAAGGTGGTACTAACTGGCTTGCCCGAGTATGCCCCGGCCGTGGCAAAAATGCGGGCGCGCTGGCCCGGCATGAATTCCGTGCTGGATGCCGATGATGATGAAGGTTTGTTCGAGCAGGTGGCGCAAGGAAAGGTGCGGGCTGCGCTGGTGGATGCGCGCACGGCCGACGTGATGCAGAACTACTATCCGCAAGTGGCGATTCAGCGCGGTGTGAGCGAACCCATGGGTCAGGCGTGGTCGCTGCGAGCGGGCGATACCGAACTCGCTGCGCGGGTCACCGCCTTTATGAAAGAGGCAAGCACCCAGGGGGTGATCACCCGCCTGACCGAGCGCTATTACGGGCATATCAACCGGCTGGAAACGCTGGATACACGCGCGTTTCTTGATAGACGAGCCCAGGCGCTTGCCGATTTCCGGGGCTGGTTTCACGAGGCCGAGGCAAAAACCGGGCTGGATTGGCGGCTGGTGGCTGCGCTGGCCTATCAGGAATCGCACTGGCAGACAGATGCCGTTTCGCCCAATGGCGTGCGCGGTATCATGATGCTGACGAGCGAGACGGCGCGGATGCTGGGGGTGAACCGGCTGGATCCGTACCAGAGCATTCTGGGCGGCGCGCGCTACATGCGCCAGCTGATCGACAAGATGCCCAAGCACATTGCGGAACCGGATCGCACCTGGCTGGCGCTGGCTGCCTACAACGTCGGCTTCGCCCATTTGGAAGACGCACGAATTCTGACCAGACGGCTCAAGAAAAATCCCGATAGCTGGGCCGATGTCAAAACCGTGCTGCCGCTGCTGCGCAATCCGAAATACTTCCAGAAGCTCAAGTATGGCTATGCCCGTGGCGGTGAGCCGGTGATTTTCGTGGAATCGCTGCGCAGCTACTTCGATATCCTGGTGCGCTTCGAGCCGCCTTACCGGCCACGCTCTGCCAAGCTCGCGGCCAATGCCGTGCCGGCGTCGCAGCCATTCTTCCCGTTCGATCTGTATTGGAATGGGCGCGGTGAAACTGCGGCACTGTAATCCGTTAGAATATCTTCCTTTGTCTTACCCAGTGATGACCATGACCACGATCCGTACCCGTTTTGCCCCGAGTCCCACCGGCCTGCTGCACATCGGTGGGGTGCGTACCGCGCTGTTTTCCTGGGCCTTTGCCCGCAAACACGGTGGCCAGTTTGTTTTGCGCATCGAAGATACCGATCTGGAACGCTCCACGCCGGAATCGGTGGCGGCCATCCTGGACGGCATGAACTGGATCGATCTGGGCCACGACGAAGGCCCGTTCTACCAGATGCAGCGCATGGATCGCTACAAGGAAGTGCTGCAGCAACTCTTGGCCAACGGCCATGCCTACTTGTGCTACATGAGCCGCGAAGAGTTGGATGCGCTGCGCGCCGAGCAGGAAGCGCGCGGCGAAAAACCGCGTTACGACCGGCGCTGGCGCCCGGAAGCTGGCAAGACGCTGCCGGCCCCGCCTGCCGGCGTGCAGCCGGTGGTGCGTTTCAAGACGCCGGTGGAAGGGGTGATCGGCTGGGATGATGCCGTGAAAGGACGAATCGAAGTCAGCACGACCGAGCTCGACGATCTGATCATCGCGCGCCCGGACGGCACGCCGACTTACAATTTCTGCGTGGTGGTCGATGACTGGGACATGGGCATTACCCATGTGATCCGCGGCGACGACCATGTCAACAATACCCCGCGCCAGATCGTGATCTATCAGGCACTCGGCGCCCAAGTGCCGGTCTTCGCGCACCTGCCGATGATCCACAACGATCAGGGCCAGAAACTTTCCAAACGCCGCGATGCGGTCAGCGTGGTCGAGTACGAGCGCATGGGCTTCTTGCCCGAAGCCTTGCTCAACTACCTGGCTCGCCTGGGCTGGGGCCATGGCGACGATGAATTCTTCACGCTGGACCAGTTCGTCGAATGGTTCGACCTGAAGGATGTCAGCCCGAGCCCGAGCCGCTTCGACCGGGAAAAACTGCTGTGGCTGAATGCGCAGCACATGAAGGCTGCCGATCCTGCGCGGTTGGCGGGTCTGGTACAGCGCTTCCTCGATGACAAGGGCGTCGATACCCGCAACGGCCCGGCGCTGGCGCAGGTGGTGGTGCTGCTGCGCGAACGCGTGCAGACGCTGCTGGAACTGGCCGATCAGGCCGAGTATTTCTACCGCCCGCTCGATCCGACCGATGAGATTGTTGCCAAGCACCTGACCCCGGACGACGAAGCGCGCCTGCAGTTTTTTGCCGAAGGTGCTGCCCGCCTGGAAAACTGGGATCAGCCGACGCTGGCCCAGTTCATCAAGGATTTCGTCAAGCAACAGGAAGTGAAGATGCCGCTGGTGGGCATGCCGCTGCGCGCCAAGATCTGCGGCACGCTGCAAACGCCGTCGGTCGATGCGGTATTGGCGTTGCTGGGGCGCGAGGAAGTGCTGAAACGCCTGGCGGCCTGATAGCGTATCGGTCTCCCAAGCAAAACGGCGAACCCAGGTGGTTCGCCGTTTTGTTTTGAACGGGAATGCAACCGCAGCGTTCTACAAGCGATAAGCCGCAACCATCCGCTGCATGCCAACGGCCAGTTGGTCGAGATCCCGCGCCGATTGCGCGCCTTCGTTGGCTGCGCAACTGCCTTCTTCCGCCATCTGCGCGATATGCTCGATCTGCTGCGCAATACTGTTGCTGGTGGTGACCTGCTCGCGGATGGCGTTGACGATTTCATCGACCATGGCCACGCCGTTGCGGCTGCCGTGCCCAATCTGCTCCATCACGCGATTGGCGATGGTCACGCGTTCCACGCTGTTGGATACCTGCCGGACAATCTGCTGCATGCCTTCCACCGCATTACGTGCACCGTTGCGCATGGATTCAATGGTCCGGATGATTTCCTGCGTGGAGCTGGCCGTGCGTTCGGCCAGTTTACGCACTTCGTCGGCCACCACGGCAAATCCGCGCCCTTGTTCGCCGGCGCGCGCCGCTTCAATCGCGGCATTCAATGCCAGCAGATTGGTCTGGTCGGCGACTTCCTTGATCACGGCAACCACACTGGATATTTGCAGGCTTTGTGCTTCCAGGTGGCGCAGATGGTCGGCCGCCTGCGTAACGCTTTGGGCGGCGTGGTTGATTTCCTGCACGGTATGGCCAATGACCTCTTCGCCATTACCGGACAGCTCACCCGATTCGCTGGAGTAACGGTGAACTTCCCCGGCCCGATCACCGACCTGGGCGATGCTGACTGACATTTGCTCGATCGACGAGGCCATGTTCGAGGCCGCTTCGCTTTGTTCGAGCGAGGCCGAGGCCACTTGTGCGGCGGTTTGCGCCATCTGGCTGGCGGCTTGGGCCACCTGCTCCGCGCCGGCGGCCACGCTGCGGATGTTGTCCTGCACCCGGTCGAGCAACTGGTTGAAGGCGGTGGCGGTCACGCCGATCTCGTCATGGTTGGCGATGCTTACTCGGGCGGTGAAATCAAGCTGGCCGGCCACGCGCAGCATGGTTTCGCGCATCGCGTGCAGGGAAGAGGTGATGCCCCTGCGCAGCATCAGGCCAATGCCGCCGGCCAGCACGATGCCGAGTGCCAAGGTGACGAGGGTGATCATGCTGTTGCGCTGACCTGCTTCCGTCGCATTGTTTACAACGGAAACAGCCAGTTCGTTATTGAATTTCGCATGTTCCTGAAAGGCGGTGGTGAGCTTGTTGCCGGCCGGTTTCCATTCGCTCTCAACGATGGCATTGGCACCTTCGCGGTCATTATCGCGCGATCTGGCCAGCACCTTTTCCAGAATCTGCGTGTAATTGGCAAAAGATTGCTTGTCGGCATCCAGCAGTGATTTGTCCTTGCTGTCCGTGGCCCGCTTTTCATAATCACCCAACAGGGTGTTGATCTCCTGGATCTTCTGTTTGATCACGTCTTCGTGCGGCGTTTTTTTTGCGGGATCATCGTAGGACAGGAAATAAAGCGCGTTTACCCGGATCAGCAGAAAGCTGTTTTCGGCCCGGGCCAGGGTATTCAGGTTGCTAATGAGGCTGTCGTTGGTGTATTTCAGGTCGTTGGTGACTTGCCGGGTGCTGTAGAAACCCAAGGCGCCGATGACGAGCAGGGCGCTGATTGAACCTGTGATCATCATGACCAGGCGCTGGGAAATGGTAAGTTTCATGGATTTCTTCTTCTCTAAGTACATATAAAATACTTTTTTATAATATGTTGTTACATTACTTAACACGTAACATTAAGGGAAAAGGATTATTGACAATGCCAAAAGCTAAATCAAGTTAGCTAAGCGGGTTAATTTGCCTTGTTTGGGTCAAGTCAATGTTTTTACGTCCAAAACCGGAGCTGCGTCGGCAATTTTCTGTACAGTCTGCCGGAAAGCAGGTATTTATCGACGCTTTTGAAGCAGGAGCTGCGGCATGCAGGCTTTGCCACTCCGCCACAAGATTGGCCAGTTGCTGATGGCCGGTTTCGATGGCCATGAACCCGACGCCCATATCGAGCGCTTGATCCGGCAGCATCATCTGGGCGGCGTAATCCTGTTCCGGCGCAATATCCAGGCCCCGGCACAGACGGCTGCACTCAATCGGCGCCTGCAGGAAATCAATGCCGAGCAATCGGATATTCCGCTGCTGATCGCGGTGGACCAGGAAGGCGGCGTGGTTGCGCGCATCGAGGCGGGCGTTACGCCCCTGCCTTCGGCGCTGGCGTTTCGCACCGCCGGCAGCGCGGTCGACTGCGAAGCCTTGACGCAAATCGCCAACGAAGAGCTGCGCGTGCTCGGCTTCAACGTGAATTTCGCGCCGGTGCTCGATGTGAACAACAACCGCCGCAATCCGGTCATCGGTGTGCGCGCTTACGGCGAAACCGTGGCCGAAGTGTGCGAATACGGCCTGGCGGCACAACGCGGCATCCAGTCTGCCGGCATCGCCGCGACGGCGAAACACTTCCCTGGCCACGGCGATACCGCGGTCGATTCGCATCTTGGCCTGCCTCGAGTCGGGCATGAGCGGGCGCGGCTGGAGGCGGTGGAGCTTGCCCCGTTCCGGGCGGCGATTGCGGCGGGTGTCGATGCGATCATGTCGGCGCATGTGGTGTTTCCGGCGTTCGAACCCGATCCCGACACGCCTTCCACCTTGTCGCCGGCGGTCATGACGGGTTTGCTGCGCCGGGAACTTGGCTTCGATGGCGTGGTCTTTACCGATTGCCTGGAAATGGCCGCGATTGCCGAAGGGGTTGGCGTAGTCGAAGGCGCCGTACGCGCTTTCAAGGCCGGAGTCGATGTACTGCTGGTTTCGCATCGCGAGGATCGGCAAGTGGCAGTGATCGAAGCGCTTTGCGCTGCGGTGGAAAAAGGCGAAATCAGTGAAGCGCGCATCGACGAATCGTTGGCGCGCATTCTCAAGCTCAAGCAGGCGCGCGGCATGGCCGGCTGGCGCGCATTGCCGTTTGATGTCGCCAGCCACATCGCCCAACCACAAAGCCTGGCGCTGTCGCGGCGGATACATGCTGCTGCGATTGTCTGGCAGGGCGAGCCAATCCGGCTCGATCCGGTGCAGCCGGTACTGGTCATCACGCTCGAAGTGCGCGAGCACACGGAAATTGATGTGGTCAGCGTGGGCGAAGATACGTTGGGTGGCTGTTTGGCCAATCGTGGAATGACTGTCCGTGAATTGCGCTTGCCGCTGGCGCCGTCAACCGCCGACATGGTTGTCGCGTTGGAGCATGCGCGAGATGCCGGTCAAGTGGTCTGTGTCAGCTACAACGCCGTGCTCTGGCCGGAGCAGCAGGCCTTGCTGGCCGCCTTGCCCGGCAGCAAGACCTGGCTGGTTGCCGGGCGTTTGCCGTATGACATGGATCTGCAGCCGCAGGCGCGGGGCCGGCTTGCTGGCTGCTCCAACCGCCCGGCAATGTTGCTTGCCCTGGCCGATGCCTTGCTGGCGCGGCAGGAATAAATCTGGATTAGAAACGCCGCCGCTGCGGCGATAAGGAATAAAGCGATGTTTTTGAAATGGATTGCAGGTTTGCTGGTGCTGGGCGCGTTGACCACCCAGGCACAGGCTGAAGAAAAAGATGCGCCGCTGCCGTTCGATGAGCCGGCGGCTGCGCCGCAATTGGCAAAGAAAGCCGCTCCCGCTGCGCCCATCAAGGTGAGCAACCAGACGCTAGTCCGTACCTCGCCCAAGGTAACATCGGGCAAAAAGATTGCAGCCAAGCCGGTTGCCAAGCGCTCGGCCAAAACCTCGACAAAGAAAATAGTGAGCAGCAAAGCAGTAACGCAAAAACCGGCAGGAAAAAAGCCGGTGGTCAGCAAGAAGAAAAAGCGCCGCTGAAATGAATTTCGCCGGCTGGCCATGCCCCGGGTCTGAATGGCGGGGATGGCAAAGCCGGCGAATATCGGTTGTTTAGAACAGCGTTTGTTTATTCCCCGGCGATCCGCGCCAGTTCGTCGAAATAGGTCGGGAAGGTCTTGGCGGTGCAGCCCGGGTCCAGAATGCGCACCGGCACGCCGCCCAAGGCGACGAGCGAGAAGCACATTGCCATGCGGTGATCGTCGTAGGTGCCGATCGCGGCATTCGGAATCAACGCGGCGGGCGGCGTGACACGGATAGAGTCCTGGCCTTCTTCGACCGTCGCGCCGACCTTGCGCAGCTCGGTTGCCATCGCGCTCAGGCGGTCGGTTTCCTTCACGCGCCAGCTGGCGATGTTGCGGATCGTGGTGGTGCCGTCGGCAAACAGCGCGGCAATCGCGATGGTCATCGCGGCATCGGGGATGTGGTTCAGGTCGACATCGAGCGCTTTCAGGCGGCCAGTAGCCGGCGGAGCGGCCTCGATATGGTTCGCGCCCCAGCTGATCCGGGCGCCCATCATTTCCAGGACTTCGGCGAAGCGCTTGTCGCCCTGGATGCTCTCGCTGCCCACGCCTTCGACGCGCACCGCGCCGCCGCCAATCGCGCCGGCCGCGAGGAAATACGAAGCCGACGAGGCATCGCCTTCCACGTGCACCAAGCCCGGGCTGACATACGTCTGCCCGCCGGGAATGAAGAATTCGCGCCATTCGCGTCGCTCGACCTTCACGCCGAACTTGGCCATCAGGTTCAGCGTGATTTCGATATACGGCTTGGAAATCAGCTCGCCGACCACTTCGATCGTCACATCTTCGCCGGTTAGCGGCAGCGCCATCAGCAAGGCGGTCAGGAACTGGCTCGACACATTGCCCTTGACCGGCACGCGGCGCCCGGCCTCGATGCTGGCCGGCTTGATCGCCAATGGCGGAAAGCCTTCATTGCCGAGATACGTGATGTCCGCGCCGACCGCGCGCAGAGCGTCAACGAGGTCACCGATCGGGCGCTCGTGCATGCGCGGCACGCCGCGCATCTGGTAGCTGCCGCCGGCCAGGGCCAGTGCAGCGGTCAGCGGGCGAAACGCGGTGCCCGCGTTGCCGAGGAACAGATCGGCTTCCTTGACCGGGAACGGGCCGCCGATGCCGGGCACTGAAAAATCGCTCGAGTCGCCCTGCTGCACCCAGTTCACGCCGAGTTGCTGCAGCGCTTCAAGCATGCGCTGGGTATCGTCCGAGGCCAGCAGCCCTTTCACTTCAGTAGTGCCTTGTGCCAAGGCGGCCAGCAGCAGGATGCGGTTGGAGATGCTCTTCGAGCCGGGCAGAACCACGGTGCCGTTGACGCGGGCTATCGGGGCGAGATCGAGAAATTCCATGGTTTAAGCCTTGATAAGGTCGGGGATTAGTTCGGCCAGCGCGGCTTTCACGCGCTCGGGACCGAGGTTATTCAGGCAGTTCAGGTGGCCGAGCGGACAGGTGCGCTTGAAGCACGGGCTGCATTCGAGATTGAGGGTCACGATTTTGGCGCGGTCGGACAAGGGCGGCGTGAATTGCGGCGAGCTCGAACCGTAAACCGCGGCAATCGGGCGATCCAGCGCAGCGGCCATGTGCATCAGGCCGGAATCGTTGGTCACGACCGCGGCAGTGGCCGAGAGCAGGTCGATGGCGGCGCCCAGGCTGGTTTTGCCACAAAGGTTCACGCAGCCGGGTGCGAGACTGGCGATTTCGTTGGCCACTTCGGCATCCTTGCCCGAACCGAACAGCCAGACCTGCTTGCCCTCAGCCAGTAGTTCGCGCGCCAGCGCCGCCATGTGCTGCGCTGGCCAGCGTTTGGCCGGGCCGTATTCTGCGCCGGGGCAGAAGGCGATCGCCGGTTGCGCAGTGTCCAACCCCAGTTCCTGCAGTGCCTGCTGGCGGGAGTGGGCATCGACCACCAGTTGCGGGTAGGGCACCGGGCGTTGCAGGGGCTGGCTCGCTTCTTCGGCCAGCGCGGCGAAGCGCTCGACCATCATGGGAAGAAGTTGCGGATCGAGTACGCGTGCATCGTTGAGCAGGCCGTAGCGCATCTCGCCGACCCAGCCGCTGCGCACGGGAATGCCGGCAAAGAACGGAATCAGCGCGGACTTGAGCGAGTTGGGTAACACGATCGCCTGGTCGTAGCGGCGCTGCTTCAGCTCGCGCGCCAGCTTCCAGCGTGCGCCGAGTTTCAGCTCGCCATGGCCGAACGGGTTGTCGAAGGTTTCGCTGACTTCGGGCATGCGCGCATGCACGGCGCGGGTCCAGGCCGGGGCGAGCACATCGAGTGTCAGGCCCGGGTGGCGCGCATGCAGGCGCCGGTACAACGGCTGCGCCATGATGGCGTCGCCGATCCAGGCCGGGGCGATGATCAGGATTTTTTTCATCGGGTTCCAAATGCGCAAAGCGGCACGCCGGCCGCTTTGTTCTTGCAAATAAAATCTATCAATGCTGCTTGATGACTTCGCCGGCCTTTAGCCGGTACTTGGTGCCGCAATACGGGCAAAGCGCTTCGCCGGTCGTCGCGATATCGAGAAACACGCGCGGGTGGCTGTTCCACTTCACCATGTCCGGCATCGGGCAATGCAACGGCAGGTCGTGGGCGGTGACTTCGATTTCGCGCTGCGTATTTTCTTTGAGTGCAGTCATTTTAGTGTCTCCAGTAGTGCAGGGCGGCATGCCGCCCCTTGGTGCAATCGCTTACGCCAGTGCCAGCCAGTCGGCGCGCTTCTCGTCGCGGCCTTGCACGATGTCGAAATAGCGCTTCTGGATTTCGGTCGTGATCGGGCCGCGGCTGCCGATGCCGATCGCGCGGTTGTCGAGCTCGCGGATCGGGGTGATTTCAGCGGCGGTGCCGGTAAAGAATGCTTCGTCGGCGACGTAGATTTCATCGCGGGTGATGCGTTTTTCGATCAGCTGCAGGCCCATTTCCTCGATGATCAGGGAGACGGTGTTGCGGGTGATGCCGTCGAGGCAGCTGGTCAGGTCCGGCGTGTAAACCTTGCCGTTGCGCACGATGAAGATGTTTTCCCCGGAGCCTTCGGCCACGAAACCGTCGACATCCAGCAGCAGCGCTTCATCGTAGCCGTCGGCGGCCACTTCCTGGTGCGCCAGGATCGAGTTCATGTAGTTACCGTTGGCCTTGGCCTTGCACATGGTGACGTTCACATGGTGGCGGCTGAAGCTGGAAGTCTTGACGCGGATGCCCTTTTCCAGCGCTTCGGCGCCAAGGTAAGCACCCCACGGCCAGGCGGCGACGATCACGTGCACATCGTCCACCGGCGGCGCGATGCCGAGCTTGGCCGGGCCGTAGAAGGCCATCGGGCGCAGGTAGCCGGATTTCAGCTTGTTTTCGCGGATCACCGCGAGCTGGGCGGCGTTGATCTCTTCCTTGCTGTACGGCAGCTTCATGCCCAGGATGTGGGCCGAGCGGAACAGGCGGGTGGTGTGGTCCTGCAAGCGGAAAATCGCTGCGCCCTTGGCGGTTTCATAGGCACGCACGCCCTCGAATACGCCCATGCCATAGTGCAGGGTGTGGGTCAGCACGTGGGTGGTGGCTTCGCGCCACGGCACCAGCTTGCCGTCATACCAGATAACGCCGTCACGGTCCGCCATCGACATCTTGTATTCTCCTTGATTCAACGATCACAAATGGGTCTGGTTAATTGTCCTAATCGCAGGATTGTAGCTCAAACGAATAGGCTAAGGGATAACCCGATCATCACTGGACTGACGTGGTCGATCAAAGGCAGAAAAACCCGGCAGACCAGCGTCGAGGGAGGTTCGCTGGCATGCCGGGCAAAGAGGGCTTTCTTGGGTCTGGTCAAGACCTTGTTTGGATGGGCTGCGCTTAGGCTTGCCATTCCGCTCCGTGCGGATATTCAAAATGCCTGAGTGAGGATTCCTTCATGGTCACGCTGTAACCCGGTTGCTTGGGCGGTATGTAGCGGCCGCGCCTGATCACGATCGGTTCGAGGAAGTTTTCGTGCAGGTGGTCGACGTATTCCAGCACGCGGTTTTCCAGCGAGGCCGACACCGCGATGTAGTCGAACAGCACGATATTCTGCGAATACTGGCACAGCCCGACACCGCCGCCGTGCGGGCAGACCGGCACGCCGAACTTGGCTGCCATCAGCACCACCGCCAGCACTTCGTTCAGACCGCCCAGGCGCGCCGGATCGAGCTGGCAGAAATCCATGGCGCCGGCCTGGAAGAACTGCTTGAACATCACGCGGTTGTGGGCATGCTCGCCGGTGGCGACGCCGATCGGATGGATGCGCTCACGGATCGCGGCATGGCCGAGAACGTCGTCCGGGCTGGTCGGCTCTTCGATCCACCACGGGTCGAACTCCGCCAAGCGGCGCATGTTGGTAATGGCCTGGTCGGTATCCCAGGTCTGGTTGGCATCCATCATCAGCTTGCGATCCCAACCGAGTTCCTCGCGCAGGATGCGGGCGCGGCGCATGTCCTGCTCGATATCGGCGCCGACTTTCTGCTTGAGGTGGGTCCAGCCAGCATCGACGGCTTCACGCGCCAGACGGCGCATTTTCTCTTCGGAATAACCGAGCCAGCCGGCGGCCGTGGTATAGCCGGGAAAGCCTTGTTCCAGCATTTCCTTCTCGCGTTGGGCCTTGCCCGGTGCCACGCGGCGCAGCATCGCGATCGCTTCCTGCGGGGTCAGTACATCGGTCAGGAAGGTGAAGTCGATGCAGCGCACCAGGTCTTCCGGGCTCATGTCCACCAGCAGTTTCCAGACCGGTTTGCCTTCCTTCTTGGCCCACAGATCCCAGATCGCGTTGATGATGGCGGCAGTGGCCAGATGCACTACGCCTTTTTCCGGACCGACCCAGCGCAATTGGCAATCACCGGCGACAATTTCGTGCCAGTAGGCGCCGAAGTTGGCGGTGATGCTTTCCAGAGTGCGGCCGGTGACGAACAGCTTGGAAAGTGCTTTCACCGCCTCCACGCACAGGTCGTTACCGCGGCCGATGGTGAAGGTCAGGCCGTGACCCTGCAGGCCGTCGGCGGAATCGGTTTCCAGCGTGACATAGGTGGCGGAGTAGTCCGACGTGGAATTCATGGCGTCGGAGCCATCCATGCTTTTCGAGGTCGGGAAGCGGATGTCGCGAACATGAACGCGGGTAATCGTGGTTGCCATAATGGTGAGTGCTCCAGTTTGATGGATGAAGTTGTTTTAGATGTCGAAGGTGCCGACGACCTTGAGGAATTTTTCCGGGTGCTCGGAAATCGCCTTGACCGTATTGGGCAGATCCAGGAACGACACGGTTTGGGTCAACAGCGCGGCGACATTGACCTTGCCCTCGGCGATCAGACGCAGGCTTTCCGGGAACTGCCCCGCGCTGTTGCGCGAACCGCGAATCGTGAGTTCCTTCTTGGTGAACAGAGCGGTGGGCAGCGGGATGTCGCTCTTGGGCCAGCCGACCAGCGAAATGCGGCCGGCGTAGGACACGTAATCGATCGCGCTGCGAATCGCCCGCGCATCGCCGGATGCCTCTATGACCACTTCGGCCATGCGTCCGCCCGTGATCGCCCATATTTCGGATAGGGAATCGCTGCTGACCGGGTTGATCGTGTGCGGGATATCCAGCTTGCGCGAGAGCGCCAGGCGCTCGTCGACAGGGTCCACGATGATGGGAACCGCGCCGAGGCTCAGTGCATATTGCGCCGCCAGCAAGCCGATCTGGCCCGCGCCGGTAATCACCACATGTTCGCCGGCTCGGGTTTCGGATTGCCTGATGGCGTGCATGGCAATCACCAATGGTTCGGCCATAGGAACCAGATGCCAGGGAATGCTGTCCGGCACCTTGTGGATCAGGTGGCGCGGGTGCGAGACGTATTCCGCCATGCCGCCTTCGATATGTACGCCGCGCACGGTCAGGTTCTCGCAGCAGTTGGTGTGGCCGATCGAGCACGGATAGCACGTGCCGCAGTACACATACGGCTCGAGCAGCACGCGATCCCCCGCTTTCAGTCCGGTTTCGTTTTCCGGCAGTTCGACCACTTCACCGGCAATTTCGTGGCCGATGATGCGCGGGTAAGTCACCAGCGGGTTCACCCCCCGATAAGCGCCGATATCCGAGCCGCAGATGCCCATGCTGCGTACCTTGACCAGAATCTCATCCTTGGCGCGCAGAGTCTGCGGGATATCCTCGATGCTGATATTGCCGGGATTCTTGAGTTGTACGGCTTTCATGTTGTTTACCTGTCCGGTGGTGAGATCAGAGATAAGGCAGCCAGGTGGAAATCGCCGGTATGAAGGTCACCAGCAACAGGCAGACGATCAGAGCGACGAACAGCGGGAAGCCTTCCCTGCAGAATTCTCCGACCTTGGTGCCGGTAATCGAGTTGGCGACGAACATCACCGTGCCCATGGGCGGGGTCAGGCAACCGATAGCCAGGTTCAGGATCATCATCAGGCCGAAGTGGATCGGGTCGATGCCAAGCAGCTTGACGGTGGGCATCAGCAGCGGCACCAGCACGATGATGGCGGCATTGCCTTCGATAAACATGCCCAGGATCAGCAGGAAGACATTCAGTACCATCAGGAACACGTAGGGGTTGCTTGAATAGCCGGTGATGAAGCCGGCGACCGATTGCGAGAGTTGCTCCCAGGTAAACAGCCAGGCCAGTGCCGAGCAGGCCATGATGATCAGCATGATGGTCGCGGTGGAGAGCGAGGTTTCCAGCAATGCCTCTTTCAGGTGGGGCAACTTCAATTCCTTGTAGACGAACACCCCGAGGAAGATGACGTAGGCCACGGCAACGGCACCTGCTTCGGTGGGCGTGAATACTCCCAGCCGGATGCCGCCCAGAATCACCAGAACCAGCGTCAAAGCTCCGGAAGCGCCCTTGAGTGCGTGCCAGAATTCATGCCATGTCGGGCCGTGTGCACGCGCCGGTTTGTAGCCGCGAACCCTGGCCACGATGGCGATCGTGACCATGAGGGCAATGGCGCACATGATTCCGGGAACAACCCCGGACATGAACATCTTGCCGACCGAGACATCGGCCACGTAGGCATAGATGATCAGCGCCATGCCGGGCGGAATGATCGGGGTGATCAGCGAGCCGGCGGCAGTCACTGCCGTGGAAAAGGCGCGGCCATAGCCCAGCTTGGTCATCTCGGGCACCAGCATCTTGCACAGCATGGCGCAATCGGCCACGTTGGATGCCGACATGCCGCCCATAAGGGTGCTGAGCATCACATTGGACTGTGCGAGACCGCCTTTCATATGCCCGGTCAGGATTTCGGCCAGCTTCAGCAGGCGCCGGGTGATGCCGGCATGGTTAAGCAAGTTGCCGAGAAAGATAAAAAACGGGATAGCCAGCAAGGTGGTGTTTTCGGATGCGCCCACGATGCGCTGGGCGGCAATCATCGGACTGGCATCGCCTGCCAGGAAGAAGTAGGACACGATGGCGGCGATGACGGCAATAAAGACCGGAATGTTGATGACGAATCCGGTAATCAAAACGAGGCATGCAATGCCGACACTCATTTGTTTTCTCCTTCTGCCTGTTTGCGCATGTCGTTGATCATGTGGATGACCAGGTAAATCGCCATCCAGAACGACCCGACCGGAATTGCAAGATTGAGATAGATGTAGGAGACACCGAGGATCGGGGTGATTTTTCCGCCCGATTCCATGGCCAGCTCCAGACCCAGCCAGCCGAACACCACCAGCACCACGATGCTGATCGCATCGTTCATGAGCTGCGCATAGCGTTGGGCTTTGGGCGGAAGCATCGTGAAGAAGACATCGATGCTGATATGTTTCCTGCGTTTCATGGCAGCCGCAGCGCCCAGCATGATTGCCCAGATATAGGCGGCAAGCAGGATTTCCTCGACCCACAGAATGGGGCTGTTGAGCATGTAGCGGGTGAATACCGCCCATACCGTGATAATGACGATGAACAGCGTGCACAAATTGGCCAGCCTGTCGTCAAGAGCGCCCAGCAATTTTTTTCTCATGTCATCTCCGCGCGTGGTGATGGATGGAATGAAGCAACCAGGGAGGCAGTGGCTTGCCAATGCAGGCCACTGCGGCGGAACGGAATTGGAACCGTGCTTACTTCATGTAGCCCTGCACTTTTTCATACAGGCCGGGCGTCCATTCCGGGAACTTGCTATAGGTCACCATGGCCGCTTTCTTGAAGGCTTCGCGGTCCACTTCGATAATGGTGACGCCTTCCTTCTTCAGTTTTTCCACGGCATCTTGTTCTGCGGAAACCACGCTGTTGGTCATGAAGTTGCCGCCAATATCTGCCGATTCCATCAAGGCTTTCTGAATGTCGGCAGGGAGCTTGGCGTAGTATTTTTCACCGATGACCCACTGCGAGATGTTGTGGATGTACGCGGTCTTCACCAGGTATTTCGCCGTTTCATACGCTTTCATGGAATAGAAAACGTTGATCGGGCTTTCTGTTCCGTCAATCACGCCGGTCGAGAGTGCCGGATAAACATCGGAGAGCGGCATCGGGGTGGGTGTTGCCCCCATGGACTGGATAGCCTCGATCTGGATGCGATTGTTCGGCGAGCGCAGCTTCACGCCCTTCAGTTCGGAGGGAGTCTTGGCAGGCTTCTTGAGCAGGAAGTGGCGAGTGCCATACAGCCAGTTGGAGGTGACGATCCGCAGGCCCTTACCGGCCAGCTTGTTGGACATGTCGGCAAACCACGGCGACTTGGCCAGCTTGAACAGGTCCTTGTAGTCGTTGGCCAGATACGGGCCCATCAGGATGCCGAAATCGGGAACGTAATCCGCCAGAAAACCGCCATCGGTAATGGTGATAACGCCGCTGCCGAGTTGCATCTGCTGCATCACATCCTTTTTGGCGCCCAGGGCCGAGCTGGGGAAAAGCTGCAGTTCGGCCTGCCCCTTGGTTTTTTCCTTGAAGGCGCGCGCCCATTCTTTTGCCGCCAGGTCGAGCGGTTCACCCGGATTGTTTTCGTAGGCCACTTTGATGGTGTACTTGGCTGCCGCCATGCTCAGGCCGCTGCAGGTCAGCAAGGAGATGGCGACGCCGGTCAGGCAGGCACGAGACAAAAAGGAACGTTTTGTTACCAAAGCTTTGCGCATTTTGAAAACCCTCTTCCTGTGAGTGTGAGAATGTGCGGATGACCTTGCGGGGTTTGGCATGACGAGAAATGATCTTATTTACGTAAGTTGTCTTTCCGCACTACAGAGTCTGCTCTATGATTTCGGGCGAAGAAATTGAATTTATTGACTACCCCTATAACCAGGAGTTATCGCTCGTATGGTCAATCCGCTGGGTTTGCTGAAAAACCGGCTGCGCATGCGGCATTTGCAACTACTGTATGTGTTGTCGGATAAGGGATCGCTACGCCAGGCGGCCGAAGCCATGGCGCTGACACAGCCGGCGGTAACCAAGGCCTTGCGCGAACTGGAAGACTTGATGGGCGAGCCGTTGTTTACCCGCACACCCAAAGGATTGGTGCCCAACATGCTGGGCGAGGCCGCGCTACGTTACGCCCAACTGGTGTATGCCGATCTGGGCGGGCTGCATGAGGAAATGGTGGCGCTGAAATCGGGCAATCTGGGCAAGATCCGCATCGGGGCGATGGGATCGTTGACCGGGGGGCTGCTGCCTGGCGCGATCGCCAGGCTCAAGCAAAGCCACCCGAAGCTGAATATCACCGTGGTGATCGATACCAGCGATGTGCTGTTGCAGGCGCTGGGGCATGATCAGCTGGATTTGCTGGTGGCGCGCATTCCGCAGGGCTGGTCGCACGACGGGGTGAATTTCGAACCGTTCGGGGAAGAGGTGATCCAGATCGTGGCGCGCACCGGACACCCGCAAATGCAGAATCCCCAGGCCACGCTGGCCAGCCTGGCGGAATATCCCTGGGTGGTGCAATCACAGCCGACCCCGCTGCGGGAGATCTACAACCAGATATTTCGCGAGGCGCAGGTGGCCACGCCCCTCAATCTGGTGGAAACCGCCTCGACCATGCTGACCGTGTCACTGTTGCAGCAGACCGACATGATCGCGCTGATGCCGCTGACGCTGGTTGAGTATTATCGCGAGCTGGGCGTGTTGTCGCGCCTGCCCGTGCCGCTGTCGGGCCGGCTGACGCCATTTGGCCTGATCAGCCGAAAAAGCCGCTTGCCCACGCCTGCCATGCGCATGGTGGCCGATGCCCTGCGTGCCCAGGCGCGCCAACTCTGGCCGACAGGATCGTGAGCGCGCGGACAAGCAGTGGCTCGAACGGCTACCGCGCTCTGCTGTTGTACAGGCTGGCAAATTCTTCCGCGGGAAGCGGGCGGCTGAACAGATAGCCCTGATACTGGTCGCAGCGATTGTTTTTCAGGATATCGAGCTGGGCGACGGTTTCCACCCCTTCGGCGATGGTGGTCAGCTGCAGGGTCTGGCCGAGCTGGATAATCGCTTTCACGATCGATGCGTCGTCGGCATCTTCCATCAGATCGCGCACGAAGGATTGGTCGATCTTGAGTTTGTCCACATCCAGCCGCTGCAGATAAGACAGGCTGGAATAACCCGTTCCGAAGTCATCGATGGAGAGCTTGACGCCAATGGCTTTCAGGCCGCCCAGCGTTTTCATGACCATCTCCATGTCTTGCAGCAGGATCGATTCCGTCAGTTCCAGTTCCAGCTGGCTGGCCGGCAATCCCGAGCGGACGAGCGCGCGGGTCACGGTTTCAAGCAGGTTGCCGCGCTTGAATTGCAGCGCGGAGAGATTGACCGCGATGATCATCGGTGGAAGGTGATGGATTCGGCTCCAGGCTTGCGCTTGTCGGCAGGCTTCATTGAGCACCCATTCGCCAATGGGGATGATCAGGCCGCTGCGTTCGGCGAGCGGGATGAATTTTGCCGGCGCGATAAGCCCCTGCTCCGGGTGTTGCCAGCGCAGCAAGGCCTCGGCGCCGATGATGCGTCCGCTGGCGATATCGATCTGCGGCTGGTAATGCAGCAGCAATTCCTGTTTTTTCAGCGCGTTGCGCAACTGGCCCTGCAACTGCATGTGCTGCAGCGCATCGATGTTCATCTTTTCAGAGAAAAAACGATAGGTGTTCCGTCCGGCTTCCTTGGCGTGGTAAAGCGCAACGTTTGCGTTTTTGAGCAGGCCATCCAGCTGTTTGCCATCGTTGGGGAAAAGGCTGATGCCGATGCTGATGGAGGTGTTCACCGAGTGTTCGTCAAGATGGAAAGGTTCGCTGAAGGAATCGGTGATGTTTTCGGCAATGGCTTCGATGATGCCCGGGTTGCGTACATTGTTCAGCAGGATGATGAATTCATCGCCGTTCTGACGGCTGATCGTATCGGTATCGCGGATACACGTTTTCAGCCTTTCCGCGACTTGAACCAGCAAGCGGTCGCCATAGCTGTCACCCAGGCTGTCGTTGATCAGCTTGAAATTATCCAGATCGAGATAGAACAGGGCAGCGCCGAACCGCTCGCGATTGGCCAGGGCGAGTGCTTGGTCGAAACGGTCGCGCAACAGCAAGCGATTGGGTATGCCCGTCAAGGGATCATGGTAGGCCAGGAATGCCAGTTTCTTCTCGGCTTCCTGGTGTTCGGCGTGGATACGCAAGGCTTCGATGCCATAGGCCAGGTTGCTGGCAAGCTCTTCCAGCAGCCCGACTTCTTCGGGGTTGAAGGCATTTAGTTCTTTCGAATAAATACACAGTGCGCCCCATACCTGATTCTTGCAAACCAGCGGAAGCCCGATTCCGGATTGAAAACCGTTCCGGGTGATGGCTTCGCGCCAGGGATCCATGCGGGGATTTTTCGGGCAATTCTGGTCGACAACGGTCTGTCCGGTCCTGATTGCGGTGCCGGTTGGGCCTTGCCCGCGCGGCGTGTCGGCCCAGGTGATATTGGCGCTGCTCAAATAGCCCAGTTCAAAACCGGATTGAGCGACCAAGCGTACAGATTTGTCGGGATCATTTTCTGCGAAGCTCACCCAGGCTGCCTGATAACTGCCCGTTTCCACGACCAGGCGGCAGATTTCACCGAGTAATCCTTGTTCGCTCTGTGCATGGACCAGTGCAGTATTGCATTCACTCAGCAGTCTGAATGCCCGGGCAAGCCGGTGCTGGTTTTGTTCGGCGTGTTTGCGCTCGGTGATGTCCGAATAAATCCCCAATACCCCGATGATTTCCTGTTTGGCATCGCGCAACGGCACCTTGGAGGTGAGCCGCCAGTGTATCGTTCCGTCAGGCGCTTCCTGGGGTTCTTCATAACCCAGCTTGGGAATGCCGGTCTCCATCACCAGCTTGTCGTCGGCGCGATACAACTCGGCCTGGTCCTTCCAGACCATGTCAAAGTCGGATTTTCCGATCAATTCCTGGGCGCTGCTCAAGCCGGCGTCGTGGGCAAACAGGGCGTTGCAGCCGAGGTGGCGGGATTCGCAGTCTTTCCAGAAAATACGGATTGGAACAAGCTCAACAAGGTTTCGAAGCACGGCCAAAGAAAAATTTTGGGGAGGCGCTTTATTCATGGTGATAAACCTCCCTCGGTTTCTGGTTTCCCAGAGGTGCGCGGAACAAGCATTTCAAATGGGGATTAAAAGGTTGAATCTGGATAGCGGCTGTTTGCTCAGACGATCCGCACACTCTGTTTGACCTGTGGCGAAGTTGCAGCCAGATGCCGGAACCGCGCCTTGTGCCGTGGCGCGGCGTGTCGAGAAACAACGTGTCAGGATTCTTTTTCAAACCATGCCATGCTTTCCACGTGCGCGGTATGCGGGAACATGTTCACCACGCCGGCGGCTTTGAGCGTGTAGCCCTTCACGTTGACCAGCACATTGGCATCGCGTGCCAGCGTGGCCGGGTTGCAGGAAACGTAGACGATGCGTTTGGGGCCACCGGCTTCCGGAATCGATTTCACCAGTTCCATCGCGCCATCGCGCGGCGGATCGATCAGCATCTTGTCGAAGTGGCCCAGTTTCGCCAGCCAGTGCTCGGTCATCTCGAACAGGTTGGCGACCTGGAACGCGGTGTGCTCGGCCAGACCGTTTTTCTGCGCATTTTCCAGCGCACGATCGACGAGTTGCTGGCTGCCTTCCATGCCCAGCACCCAGGCGCCGCTCTTGGCGATCGGCAGGGTGAAGTTGCCCAGGCCGCAGAACATGTCGGCAATGCGCTCGCCCAGCTGCGGATCGAGCAACTGCATCGCGCGTTCGACCATCACCCGGTTGATGTGCGGGTTGACCTGGGTGAACTCGGTCGGCTTGAACGGCATCACCACGCCGAATTCCGGCAGGCTGTACGTCAGCGCCGGGGCATCGAGCGGGTAGAGCGGATAGGCGGTATCCGGGCCTTTCGGTTGCAGCCAGATCTGCACGTTCCACAGGTCGGCGTAGGCCTTGAACAGCGCTTCGTCGGCGTCGGTAATCGCATCCATGTTGCGGAACACCAGCACGTCGACCTTGTCGCCGGCGGCAAGCTCGATCTGCGGCATGCGCTCGCGGATTGAAAGCTGCATCACCAGTTCGCGCAGCGCCGGCAGTTGTGCGGAAATGCGCGGCGGCAGCACATGGCATTCGCTCATGTCGGCCACGAAGCTCGAACGCTTTTCATGGAAGCCGACCAGCACGGTGCCCTTCTTGGCCACGTAGCGCGCCGAAAGCCGGGCGCGGTTGCGGTAGCCCCAAGCCGGGCCGTAGATTGCCGGCAACAGGGTTTCGGTATTCACATTGCCGATGCGCTTGAGGTTTTCTTCCAGCACGCGCTGTTTCGCCGCCACCTGTGCAGTGAATTCCATGTGTTGCATCGAGCAGCCGCCGCAGACGCCGAAATGCGGGCAGCGCGGCGTAGTACGCACAAAGCTTTCCTTCAGGATCGCCATGGCCTGTGCGTTTTCGAAATTCGGTTTCTTGCGGTAGCTGGAATATTCGACGGTTTCAAAGGGCAGCGCGCCATCGATAAAGATGGTCTTGCCGTCGATATGCGCCACGCCATGGCCCTCGAAATCAAGCGATTCAATCTGGGCGATGCGGGGCGGATATTTTTGCGTGGACATGGCGGATCAAGGCTTTGAAAAGAAGCGGATTATACCGGGAACCGCTACGCAACTGCGCCGCTTCGTCTGGTATCCCATTATTTTCTTGCCGGCCCAACGGGCGGGTCCGGATCTTGGACTGTCTGGGGGAGATCAGTGCGGCTGGGCGGCCAATCCGGTGGATTCCGCCAATAAATGCGCCATATTGAGTAGATGAACTGCAGACAAAGTAGTTCGCGGCACCAGTTCCCGGCTGTTCTACAAGGAAAAATCATGAACCTCGTCATTTACAGCGTCACCGCCCAGAACCCCTGCGCTGAAGCCATGGATATTGTCAATCGGGTGAACAGTCTCATTGCCAGCCAGGGCGACAGCCTCTCTCGCGAACGCACTCAAGCCACGCTGGATGAACAGGTCGGTGCGGATGTTCAGGCCGCCTACGGGTTGAAAGTGATCGGTACCGGATTCGAAATGGAACACGATGAGTGATGGACGTGAATCTGGCCAAGTAATTGCGAGGCCGCCGTCATTGGCTGCGTACTTTTGTCTGCAGGGTTTGCGTGTATGTGAAAATTACGGGAACTACCCTTTGGGTGGAGGGGTCATTCTTCTCGGAAAGGAGACATGTATTGTGGATAACACCGATTCAGCGGTTCAGGTTGCTAGCCTTTATTCGCTTGGCAGAGAACACGCCCGTCTTTGGATGGACAACCATCCTGACGCATCGAAAGAAGAACTGATTGAACATTTGAGCCAATTTCGTGCGTCATGGCCGATATCGACAAGCCTTTTCGACGAGATGGTTCGTGGAATAACTTGTCGTGTCTTTTTCATGCGCAGCCTGAACAAACACGCCATGCCCTGATCATCCACCCATCGATGAATTGGCGCGTGATTCTGCGCAAACATCTCGAACGCACCCGCGTAACCAACGATGGGCCAGATCGGCGTCCATCCGGGGGTGCCAAAGCATTGAAACCGTGATTTCCGGCGTAGAGACCGGAAGAAGGAAGCTATGCATTCCGCCGCGCAAGTTGCCGGTGTGCCGTTCGGGGACGCTGGCGATCAGGTCGGAAGCCCGGGCTAGCGCCAGTGCGGTCGAAAAGCCACTGACGATCGTGGCGATCTCTCGTTCCAGTCCAAACGGTTTCAAGGCTTCATCAATCGGCCCCTTGTCGAGACCCTGCCGCGAGACGCAGATATGTCTGCCAGTCGCATAACGAGTGGGCGTGATCTCACCCTGGATCAACGGATGCCCTGTTCGCACGACACCAATGA
Organism: Pseudomonadota bacterium; assembly: GCA_018261735.1. Classification (GTDB taxonomy): domain Bacteria; phylum Pseudomonadota; class Gammaproteobacteria; order Burkholderiales; family Chitinibacteraceae; genus Formivibrio. The sequence goes on along the minus strand of JAGTRM010000010.1, from coordinate 47,474 downwards.
AGCGATCTCGAAATAAGGCCTGCACGCGCAACTCGGGTGCTGTCGCCTTTCCAACAACGCCGGTTTCCAGGTCGACGATCCCGTCGCGAAGCGGCGTGCTGTCTTTGTTGAGCTTCAGTACAAAGCGCAGACGCACACCGGGCGCTTCCTCGCCGATGCGGGCAATAAGGTCTGGCCCGAAGTTTTCCACAAAGCCATCGCTGGTTCGCAGCGTGAATGTTCGGACTAGCTGTTTGAGGTTGAGCTGCTCGGCCGGGCGCAGAACCGCTTCTGCATCCTGCACGAGCTGACTGACCCGCTCGCGCAGCTCGAGCGCTCGGGGGGTCGGAACGAGACCACGCCCAGCCCTGACCAGCAGCGGATCGCCCGTCGTTTCGCGCAATCGCGCCAGCGCCCGACTCATCGCCGAGGGGCTGAGCCGCAATCGTCGGGCAGCACGCGCCACGCTGCCTTCCGCGAGCAGCACATCAAGGGTGATAAGCAGGTTGAGATCAGGCGTCGACATGCATCAACCATAGCACGTCGTGAACATGGCATGGCGCCTGACGCACATATAAAGTGCAAACGGTGCGTCTTCCGCCCTATATGGCAATGAACGTAGACTGGTTTCTGAAAGCCCCGTTTCGGGAGCCGCCGGAAATAAGGAGTTCATGTTGAAGCCAATCATTAAAGGAAGAGATGGGGCACCTTCGGTTCGGGGAGCGCTCGCCAGCCTTTCACTATCGATGCTGCTGTCCTCGCTTGGCACCAGTATTGCCAATGTGGGCTTGCCGACGTTGGCGCAGGCGTTCACCGCTTCTTTCCAGGAAGTCCAGTGGATCGTTCTTGCCTATCTCCTGGCCATCACCACCCTGATCGTCAGCGTCGGACGGCTCGGCGATCTTGTCGGCCGCCGAAGGCTGCTCCTGTGCGGAATCATCTTGTTCACGGTGGCCTCGCTCCTGTGCGGCATCGCCCCCAGGCTTTGGATGCTGATTGTTGCCCGGGCAGTGCAAGGCCTCGGTGCGGCGATCATGATGGCTCTCGCCATGGCGTTTGTCGGCGAGGCGGTTCCGCAGGCAAAGACCGGGAGCGCCATGGGGCTGCTCGGCACGATGTCCGCAATAGGTACCGCGCTGGGTCCATCGCTCGGCGGCGTTCTGATCGCAGCAATCGGTTGGCGGGCAATCTTTTTCGTCAACGTGCCGCTGGGCATCCTGGCGTTTCTTCTCGCTCAGCGCTATTTGCCGGCTGATCGCCGGGCGCCGAAGACTGAACGGACCGGCTTTGACTATGCAGGCACGCTACTGCTTGCGCTGACACTCGGCGCTTATGCGCTCGCCGTGACGCTGGGGCGCGGCAGTTTCGGTACGCTCAACATGGCGCTGCTGTTGGCTGCGGCTTTCGGAGTCGGCCTTTTCGTGTTTGCCGAGGCGAGAACTGCATCACCGCTGATCCGGTTGACGATGTTTCGCGATCCCGCGCTGAATGCGAGTCTCGCCATGAGCGCGCTCGTTTCGACCGTGATCATGGCGACTCTGGTAGTCGGCCCGTTCTATCTCTCGCGGACACTCGGACTCGATGCGGCGCTGGTTGGGCTCGTCATGTCGGTCGGTCCGCTGGCCGCTGCACTGAACGGAGTACCTTCTGGCCGCTTGGTGGACCGCTTTGGCGCGCAACGCATGACCCTCTTCGGACTTATCGGAGTGGCAAGCGGTGCCTTCATTCTGTCCATGCTGCCGGCAAGGCCCGGCCTCTCCGGCTACATCGCTCCCATCGTCCTCATCACCGCCAGCTATGCGCTGTTCCAGACCGCGAACAACACTGCCGTCATGACGGATATCCGCCAAGACCAGCGCGGTGTCATTTCCGGTATGCTCAGTCTGTCGCGCAATCTCGGTCTCGTCACCGGTGCATCCGTTATGGGCGCTGTGTTCGCGTTCGCATCAGCAACGAGCGACGTTACAACGGCGCACCCCGAGGCCGTTGCCGCCGGCATGCGAATCACGTTCGCCGTTGCAGCGATTCTCGTTGTCGTAGCGCTCGTCATTGCGATTGGAGGCCGTGCTCTTGCAACACGTCCGTGGTTTCAGTCGCTCAGGGACAGGGCATGACACGATTGCCAGAAAAGACAAAGGGCCTGCAGATCATTGATCTGCAGGCCCTTGACTTGATTGGTCGGAGTACCGGGATTCGAACTCGGGACCCCTTGCACCCCATGCAAGTGCGCTACCAGGCTGCGCCATACTCCGAAAGAAGCCGGATTATACCTACTCCCTTATGGTCTGGCTAGCTTTTAAGCCAAGCCAGCAGATCTTCCAGTTCATGGCGCACTTCGGTCATGTCGGCGTGCTCCAGGTATTCAACGACAACTGGATCGCCGGTAATGCTGGCGAGCTGGTTGCGTGCACCGCTGATGGTGAATCCTTGCTCGTAAAGCAGCGAGCGGATACGGCGCACCAGCAGCACTTCGTGGTGCTGGTAGTAACGCCGGTTGCCGCGCCGCTTGACCGGTTTGAGCTGCGTGAATTCCTGTTCCCAGTACCGCAGAACATGGGGCTTCACGCCGCACAGGTCGCTGACTTCACCAATGGTGAAGTAGCGTTTGGCCGGGATCGGCGGCAGTTCAGTCGTTGGTGTGACGTGGCTGTTGCTTTGCATAATGGAGCTCGACCATGCCCTTTAATTTTTGGCTGGCGTGGAAGGTGACAACCCGGCGGGCGCAGATAGGAATCTCTTCGCCGGTTTTCGGGTTGCGGCCCGGGCGTTGCGGCTTGTCGCGCAACTGGAAGTTGCCAAATCCGGATAACTTTACGGTGTCGCCTACTGCCAGCGCGACGCGGATTTCATCGAAAAAAGCCTCGACCATGTCTTTGGCTTCGCGCTTGTTTAGACCCACCTTGTCGAACAGCATGTCGGCGAGATCTGCTTTTGTCAGTGTCATTTTATATTTATCTCAAACTTTTCAGACTCTCAGCGTTGCGCCGCAATCCTCAGCCTTGCGAATGATGCCCGCAATGGCGGCGTCAACGTCACTTTCGGTAAGTGTTTTATGAGTATCTTGCAACAACACCTTGAAAGCAAGGCTTTTTCTTCCTTCCGGAACGCCCTTGCCACGGTAAACGTCAAAGAGCTTGATTGCCGTCACGAGCGGGTTATCAAGACTATCGAAAGCCTTGACGAGTGACTCTGCCGGCAGGTTTTCCTCAACGATCAGGGCGAGATCGCGGCGCACCGGTTGGAACTTGGAAACCGGCGTGGCGCGGATCGCATCGATGCGGGTGAGGGCGGCCAGATCGAGCTCGAACACGACAGGCGCACTGGCCAGGTCGTACACGGGCACCCATTTCGGATGCAACTCGCCCAGAACGCCGATCACCGCGCCATCAACTACCACTTCGGCCGAGCGGCCCGGATGCAGCGCCGGATGGCTGGTGCGGCGGAATTCGGCCGTACGCGGCGCCAGCAAGGCTTCCACGTCGGCTTTCACGTCGAAGAAATCAACGCTTTCCTTGCCGGTGCCCCATTGTTCGGCGAAGCGCCCGCCCCAGGCGAGGCCGGCGATTTTTTCCGGCTGGCCGTCCGCTGCGGTGCTGTTGAAGATGCGACCGATTTCAAACAGGCGCACGCGTTCGTGCTTGCGGCTCTGGTTGTATTTCAGCGCGTTGATCAAACCGCCGAGCAGGGTGGAGCGCATCACACTCATCTGCGAGGCGATCGGGTTGATCAGCTTGACCGGCTGGTTGTTGCCGGCGAAGTCGGCTTCCCACTTTTCCTCGACAAAGGCATAGGTCACGCTTTCCTGATAGTCGCGGCCGACCATCAGGTTGCGCAGGGCGGCCTTGCCACGGCGGTTGCCCGGTTGCGGCAACATGAACAGGCGGGTGCTGGACGGTTGCACCGGTACGTTGTCGTAACCGAACAGGCGCGCGACTTCTTCGATCAGGTCTTCTTCGATTTCGATATCGAAACGGAACGAGGGCGGGGCGACAGTGATGACGTCGCCGGCAATGTCACAGGCGAGATCGAGGCGGCGCAGCAGACCGAGGATCTCGTCGGCGGAAAGTTGCACACCCAGTACCTTGGCGACGCGGCTCACGCGCAAGGCGACCGGCTTGCGGGCCGGCAGTTGTGCGGTTTCTTCCACCACCGGGCCGGCTTCGCCGCCGCAGATGTCGAGCACTAGTTGCGTGGCGCGCTCCAATGCGACAATACAATTGTCGAAATCGACGCCGCGTTCGAAGCGGTGCGAGCTGTCCGAGCCAAAACCGATGCGGCGCGCCTTGCCGGCGATCACGCCCGGCGTAAAGAAGGCGGACTCCAGGAAAATGTCGCGGCAACCGGCTTCGACGCTCGATTCCGCGCCGCCCATGATGCCGGCCAGTGCTACCGGACGGGCTTCGTCGGCGATCACCAGCATGTCGGGTTCGAGTGCCAGTTCCTTGTCGTTCAGGAGCTTGATGGTCTCGCCGGCTTGGGCAAAACGCGCGCTGATGCCGCCTTGCAGCTTGGCCAGATCGAACGCGTGCATCGGCTGACCGAGTTCCAGCAGCACGTAGTTGGTGATGTCGACGATCGCGGAGATCGCGCGCACGCCGGAGCGCTCCAGACGTTGCTTCATCCAGTCCGGTGTCGGCGCGGCCTGGTTGACGCTCTTTACCACGCGCCCGGCGTAACGCGGGCAGGCATCGCTGGCGGCGAGCGTGACCTTGCGCGTGTCGCTGATCGTGGCGGCGACCGGGGCGATGCCGATGGGGTCCAGTTCTGTGCCGGTCAGTGCGGCGACTTCACGTGCAATGCCGCGGATCGACAGGCAATCGGCACGGTTGGGCGTGAGCTTCAGCGTGAACAGACGATCGTCGAGGTTCAGGTAATCGCGGATCGACAGGCCGACCGGCGCATCGGCCGGCAGGATCAAGAGGCCGCTGGCTTCGTCGCTAATGCCTAACTCCTTGGCGGAGCAGAGCATGCCGCAGGATTCAATCCCGCGCACCTTGGCTTGCTTGATGTTGAAGTCGCCGGGCAGGGCGGCGCCGACGCGGGCGCACGGCACTTTGATCCCGGGGGCGACATTCGGTGCGCCGCAGACGATTTGCAGCGGTTCAGCTTCGCCGACATTCACGGAGCAGACGTTCAGGCGGTCGGCATCTGGATGCTTCTGTACGCTCAGTACTTCAGCCACAAAAACCTGGCTGAAGGCCGGGGCGGCCGGATCGTTTTCTTCAACTTCCAGGCCAGCCATGGTCAGCAGGTGCGCCAGGGCCTCGGAATCCAGCGCCGGGTTGACCCACGTGCGCAGCCATTGTTCAGAGAATTGCATGGTGGGAATCTCTTAGCGGAATTGTTCGAGGAAGCCGAGATCGTTCTCGAAGAAAAGGCGCAGGTCGTTCACGCCGTAGTACAGCATGGCGAAACGGTCGAGGCCGATGCCGAAGGCAAAGCCGGTGTGCTTTTCGCTGTCGATGCCGACATTCTTCAGGACATTCGGGTGGACCATGCCGCAGCCGCCGACTTCCAGCCAGCCGCGTGCGCCCAGCACGTCGATTTCAGCCGAGGGTTCGGTGAATGGGAAGAACGAGGGGCGGAAACGCACCTGCAGATCATCCTGCTCGAAAAATTTGCGCAGGAAGTCGATCAGCACGCTCTTCAGGTCGGCGAACGAGACGTTCTCGTCCACCCACAGGCCTTCCATCTGGTGGAACATCGGCGAATGGGTGGCATCGGAATCGACGCGGTAGACGCGGCCGGGCGCGATGATCTTGATCGGCGGCTGGTGCTCCAGCATGTAGCGCACCTGGATCGGCGAGGTATGGGTGCGCAGCACCAGCGGCGCTTCCGGCGTGGAGCCTTCCACGTAGAAAGTGTCCTGCATGGCGCGGGCAGGGTGATCCTTGGGAATGTTCAGGGCTTCGAAATTGTGGAAGTCGGTTTCGATTTCCGGGCCGTCGGCCACTTCAAAGCCGAGAGAAGAGAACAGGGCTTCGATGCGTTGCTGCACCAGCGTGACCGGATGCAGGCCGCCCTTGCCTTGTCCGCGGCCAGGTTGGGTGATGTCGAGGGCTTCTGCTGCGAGCTGGGCGGCGAGTTTCTCGGCGGCCAGTGCTTCACGGCGGGCAACCAGCGCGGCTTCAAAAGCCTGCTTGGCCTGGTTGACGGTGGCGCCAAAGGTTTTCTTTTCTTCCGGCGGAAGCGTGGCAAGCTGCTTCAGGAGCGCAGTGATAGAGCCTTGTTTGCCAACGTAGTGCGCTTTGACGTTTTCGAGTTCCTGGGGGTCGTGGGTCGCGGCGAGTTGCGCAAGCCCTTGTGCCAGGATGGCTTGGACGTTATTGGTCATGGTCGTGGCCGGAAGTGTTTCCAATTCGCCTTGGGCGCGATAACTTTGGCGGCGGCACTCGTTGGGTCTTGCCGTACTACTTGTACTGTCTGCGACCCGACTCGTTTGCCTTCGCGTTCTCGCTTCCAATGCTTCTTGGAATGTTCGATTAAACTTGGGAAAGAAAAAAGGGAGGCCGGAAGCCTCCCTTTAATTGCTGCTCTGGATCAGGCGAGGCTTGCCTTGGCTTGCTCGACAAACTTGGCAAAAGCCGGCTTGTCAAACACGGCCAGGTCGGCCAGAACCTTGCGGTCCACTTCGATGCCGGCTTTCTTCAGGCCGTTCATGAAGCGGCTGTAAGCCAGACCGCACTCACGGGATGCCGCGTTGATACGCGCAATCCAGAGTTGACGGAATTGACGCTTTTTCTGGCGACGGTCGCGGTATGCATATTGACCGGCCTTCATCACCGCCTGTTTGGCGATGCGATAGACGTTCTTGCGGCGGCCGCGATAGCCCTTGGCAAGTTCCAGAACTTTCTTGTGACGGGCGCGAGCCGTTACACCACGTTTAACGCGAGGCATGTGTCTTCTCCTTTTCCGTTATGCGTAGGGCAACATGGCGCGAACGTGACCCATGTCACAGGCGGTCACTTGTTGGGTGCCGCGCAGTTGGCGCTTGTTTTTGGTGGTTTTCTTGGTCAGGATGTGGCGCTTGAACGCTTTGCTGCGTTTGATGCCACCGCTGCCTTGAACGATGAAGCGCTTTTTGGCGCCGCTCTTCGTTTTCATCTTGGGCATGATGATTTCCTATTTACATCATTAGATTCAGCGACAGGCGCTCCCGAAAGAGTCTTGAAGCCCGCCACCTCGCTTTTATGCAGCTGCCGACAGTCTCTCGCGATCCTGTCTTGCCGGGCGCAGCTGCCGGCCCGGTAAACTTAAACTTTCTTCTTCGGCGCCAGCATCATGACCATCTGGCGGCCTTCGAGCTTGGGGAACTGCTCGACTACGGCCAGCTCGCCCAGATCGGCTTCGATGCGCTTCAATTGCGCCATGCCGATTTCCTGGTGGGCCATTTCGCGGCCGCGGAAGCGCAAGGTAATCTTGGCCTTGTCGCCTTCTTCCAGGAAGCGGATCACATTGCGCAATTTGATCTGGTAGTCGTTTTCGTCCGTACCCGGGCGGAATTTGACTTCCTTGATCTGAATCTGCTTTTGCTTGAGCTTGGCGGCATGCAGTTTCTTGGAGTTCTGATACTTGAACTTGCCATAATCCATCAGCCGGCAAACCGGGGGTTGCGCGGTGGGCGCAATTTCAACCAAATCCACCTCGGCTTCTTCAGCCTGACGCAGGGCCTCATACAGGCTCACAATGCCAAGCTGTTCACCCTCCACACCCTGCAATCGAATTTCGCGCGCGGTGATCTCACCATTGATCCGCGGCTCTTTTTCCTGGGCAGCTATCGCAATTCTCCAAGTCAGTCAAAACAAAAACCGTGCGTCTGTCGCCGTTTGGCCTCAAGCCAGTTCGGTTTGCAGTCGCTCAATGAGCGCTGAGACCGTCATCTGACCCAAGTCTTCTCCGGTACGGCTACGCACGGCCACCAAGCCCGCGGCTTTTTCCTTGTCGCCCACGATGAGCTGATAGGGAAGGCGCTGCAAGCTATGTTCGCGGATTTTATAGGTAATCTTCTCATTTCTCAAGTCGACAACTGCACGCAGTCCCGCGGCCTGCAATTGTGCGGCCACTTCCTGGGTGTAATCGGCCTGATGTTCGGAGATATTCATGACTACCATTTGTACCGGAGCCAGCCACAACGGGAAGGCGCCAGCATGATGTTCGATCAGGATGCCGATAAAGCGTTCGAGCGAGCCGAGCACGGCGCGGTGCAGCATGATCGGGCGCTGGCGGGTGCTGTGCTCGTCCACGTATTCGGCGCCCAGGCGCTCTGGTAGGTTGGGGTCGAGTTGCAAGGTGCCGCACTGCCAGACCCGGCCCAGACAATCCTTGAGCGAGAATTCGATCTTCGGGCCATAGAAGGCGCCTTCACCTGGCTGTAGTTCGTAAGCCAAGCCTTTGGATTCGAGTGCGGCGATCAGTGCGCCTTCGGCACGATCCCACTGTTCGTCGGTGCCGATGCGCTTTTCCGGACGGGTCGAGAGCTTGACGATGATGTCTTCAAAGCCGAAGGCGGTGTAGACCTTTTGCAGCAGCTCGATAAAGCGTGCGGATTCTTCCTGGACTTGCGCTTCGGTGCAGAAAATGTGCGCGTCGTCCTGGGTAAAGCCGCGCACGCGCATCATGCCGTGCAGGCTGCCGGAGGGTTCGTTGCGGTGGCAGGCGCCGAATTCGGCGTAGCGCAACGGCAGGTCGCGGTAGGAGCGCAGGTCGCTGTTGAATACCTGGATGTGGCCCGGGCAGTTCATCGGCTTCACGGCGTAGTCGCGTTTTTCCGACTCGGTCGTGAACATGTTGTCTTTGTAGTTCTGCCAGTGGCCGGATTTTTCCCACAGAGTGCGGTCCATCACCTGTGGGGTGCGGATTTCCTGGTAGCCGTGAGCGTTCAGTACGCCGCGCATATATTGCTCGATGGCTTGCCAAAGGGTCCAGCCCTTCGGGTGCCAGAACACCATGCCCGGTGCTTCGTCCTGCATATGGAAGAGGTCAAGCTGCTTGCCGATCTTGCGGTGATCACGCTTTTCGGCTTCTTCAAGCATGTTGAGGTACTGCTCGAGATCTTCTTTCTTGGCCCAGGCGGTGCCGTACACGCGCTGCAGCATCTCGTTCTTGCTGTCGCCACGCCAGTAGGCGCCGGCCACTTTCATCAGCTTGAAGACTTTCAGTTTGCCGGTCGACGGCACGTGCGGACCGCGGCACAGATCGGTGAAATCGCCTTGCTTGTAGAGCGACAGTACCTGGTCGGCCGGGATCGATTCGATGATCTCGGCTTTGTATTTTTCGCCTATTGACTTGAAGTAGGCGACGGCCTCGTCGCGCGACAGTTCGGTTCGCTCCAGTGGCGTGTCGGCCTTGGCGAGTTCGGCCATTTTCTTTTCGATGGCGGCCAGGTCTTCCGGCGTGAACGGGCGCTTGTACGAGAAATCGTAGTAGAAGCCGTTGTCGATCACCGGGCCGATGGTGACCTGTGCATCCGGGAAAAGCGTTTTGACCGCTTGGGCCAGCAAGTGGGCGGTGGAGTGGCGAATCACTTCGAGGCCGTCGGCATCGCGGTCGGTGATAATGGCGAGTTGCACGTCGCGGTCGATCAGATAGCTGGTGTCGACGGGTTTGCCATCCACTTTGCCGGCCAGCGCTGCGCGCGCGAGGCCGGCGCCAATGCTGGCGGCGACCTGGGCGACGGTCAGCGGGGCGTCAAAGGTGCGTTGGGAACCATCGGGAAGCGTTACGACCGGCATAATCATCACCTGCTAGCTGAATTAAAACGGCAAAAAAAAAGTGCGGGGTTTAGCCGCACTTTTGTCTGAATCTAGCCCAAGGCACGACCTACCGGTAAATGACTGCGGTGGTCGTGGTAGTTCGGAACATGGACTGGATTCCTTTGTATTCGTTGGTAGGCACGATTGGACTCGAACCAACGACCCCCACCATGTCAAGGTGGTGCTCTAACCAGCTGAGCTACGTGCCTAACGAGAGAGCGGCATTCTACTGAAGACCTTCTCTTTTGGCAAGCGCTTGGTGTTGCCGAAGCGCCGGTCCGCCGGGTTTCGAAAGTTGGGCGCAAAAAACCGCTCATGGATTCGGATGCCATGAGAGCAAACAAACCGCCGAATAGCATGTACCGGCAACGAGAGTGGCGTTGCCGGTACATGCTAAATAGAGCTGTTTATTTTGGGGTTTGCGATTGCCCGGCAGCGGCCGTCGGCGGCATGGCGTCTTTATGCAGATCCTGCATTTGCTGTTTCAGCACCAATATTTCGGTCTGCGTGATGAGCATTGACTCACTGCTTCGCTTCATATTGACCATGGATAGCGCCAGTGCCAGCAGTGCAAGGGCGAATGCCACTGCGACCCATAAACCCATTCTTTGCGGTTCGATGATGTGTTTTTCTTCAGACATGATTGGTGCTCCTTTCCTTATGGTTGCAAATGCTAGTGCGACTACGGAACATCATCCTGGCTGGTTATTAACGGCCACCAGCTTTCGATGAAACTTCATTTCGTGGTGCTCTCTGCCTTGTCCGGGCCGGGGGCGTTGCTTGCCACGAGGATTGTTCGATCTCCTGATTCAAATTGCGCCGCCCTTTGCGACAAATCCTTGCCGAGAAGCAGGCGCGCCTGGATATCGGCTCGAAGCTTGCTGCTCTGAACCAGTTCCAGGTCGGGTTTATCCGGAAGGCTTGATTTGAGGCTCAGGGCCTGGTCGCGATAACCGGGGCGGTACTGGATTTGTGAGACCGCAACCTGGAAGGGCTTTTGGTTGGTCAGACGTGAGGCGGGATAACCCTGTTGGCCGAGATAGCCGCTTACTTTCCTGGCGAAACCGGTCATGCCATTCCCGTTGGAGACTTCCAGCCGAAGTTTCGCTGGCTTTACTGGCGTGTCGGTCGGTTGGGCGTTGGCCATGGCTGTTGCCATTTGCACAGGCTTGATCTGTTCGCGCAATTCGTAAACATTTTCCGCAACTTGTATGGTTTCCAGCCGGTTTTTTGCTTGTGCCGGGGGAATAGCTGCAAGTTTTGTACTGCTATCGGGTTGGCGCGCATCTTGTGCCAAGGCGGCAGGTTCTATTGGAAGAGTAGCGACAGCTTGAGTGGTGTTGTCCTGGGCCGTGGTGGCTGCAACAGTAACGGATGGAACGCTGCCGGAATCATTGGCTTTGGCGGATGCAAGGCCCAGATTGCTCAATGCACGCTGGTTGCCGGGATCAAGCTTTGTTGCTTGTTCCAGCGCTGAAACCGCTTCGTTGTATGAGCCTTGCAGGTAGAGGGCATGTCCCAGGTTGTTATGCAGATGGGCTGCATCGGGCGCTTTGCTTATTGCTATGCGGAATGCCGCAATGGCGTCTTCATGACGCCCCTGCATGGCGTAAATCACACCCAAGCCATTACGCGCCTCAACAAAATCAGGGTTTGCCGCCAGCGCCCTGTGATATGCCGCTGCCGCCTGTTCATAGCGTTGTTGCCCTTGATAATAACGGCCCAACTGGTACAGAGCATCGGGACTGTCGGAGGTCTGGTTGATGCTATAGACCGGGTTGACTCCCCAGGTTTGGCTGCTGGTGGTTTGAGGCGATGTGCAGCTGCCCAGAAACGGGATGCAGCAGACCATTGGCAAAATCATCTTTTTCGTTTTCATGCGAGTCTCTCCTGTGAAGAGATCATTGTCCCGACAGTGTGGGCAGAAGCACCCGGTAGATGCTGATGAATGCCGGGCCGAGCAGAACAAGGAGCATTGATGGGAAAATGCAAAAGATCAGCGGAAACAGTAGCTTGACCGGAATCTTGGCTGCTTTTTCCTCGGCGCGCAGGCGGCGCTTGGTGCGCAGGCTGTCTGAATGCACGCGCAGTGAATCCGCCACGCTGGTACCAAATCGATCTGCCTGGATCAGCATTGCGACGAGGTTATCTACCTCTTCAACACCCGTACGCAAGGCAAGGTTCCTGAGAGCCCGTGCCCGAGTGCTACCTGCGCGCAGTTCCAGATTCACCAGATGCAATTCGTCCGCAAGGATCGGGCTTTTCATCCGCATTTCATCGCCAACCCGGCCAATTGCGGCATCCAGACCCAAGCCCGCTTCGACGCATACGGTCATCAGATCGATTGCATCCGGAAAACTTTCAAAAATTTCTCGCTTGCGGTAGGCAATCTTGCGTGCAAGCACTGCATTGGGCAAAAAATAGCCAATCGCTGCCAGCAGTATGAGCAGAAAAAGAAAGACGTTCTGATTGACCGTACTGCTGGAAATACCGCCGTATAGAATCAGCACGCCAGGGAAAACCATTGCCAGAATGGTTTTGGCGGCAAAGAAAAGTACCGGGGTGGAAGATGTGCGATAACCCGCGTTCATAAAGCGAATCCGCAGCGCCGAGTTTTCCCATCCTTCGGCAGGCAGGGATAGCTTGGCGAGCGGGCTGCTTAATTTGATTACATGCTGAATCCACTCCGCAGTGCTTGAATTGGAGTCGCTGGCTGATGTTCCGGTGCTGGAAATTTGCTCCAGTCGCTGGCGCAAGGGGTGTGGTCCCAGTTGCCAGAGGATCACCATCGCGACTAAGAACACGGCCAAAAAAACTACTGCCAGATAGATAATTTGCAAGGTAGTCATGATTTTTGCCACCTGTCTTGTTAAGGATTTACACCCTGATCTTGATGATGCGCCACATCAAAAAGATGCCTAGAGCCATGATGATCAATGCGCCTGCCACCATTTTTTGGCCGGCGGGATCGATCCACAATATGCTGAGAAACTTTGGGTGAATGATGCTGATTACACCTGCCAGCGCGAATGGCAGGATGGTCAAGATCCAGGCAGACAGCTTGCCCTCTGCGGATAGCACGCGGATGGTTCCCAGTAGTTTGAATCTGGCCCGGATCAAGGTGCTGATGTTGTCCAGCAGTTCTGCCAGATTGCCACCGGTTTCGCGCTGGATCAGCACGGAAATGACAAAGTAGCGCAAATCCGTGATGGGAACCCGAGTGGCGAGATTGGTCAGCGCTGCATCCAATGGCACGCCATAGTTCAGTTCGTCGAAGGTAGTGCGAAACTCTCCTGCAATCGGTTCCGGCATTTCTTCACTTACCATCTTCAGCGCGCCTGGTAGCGCATGGCCGGCACGCAAAGCCCGGGCCATAAGATCCAGCGAGTCGGGTAACTGCTGCTCGATGGTTTCCAGGCGAGCCCCTCTTTTGTTGATCACGTAGATCAAAGGCAGGAATCCTGCCGCGACAGTTATCGCCAGGATGATGACAATATTGAAGGCAAGCACGAACGACAGTATCAGGCCCAATGCGGCTGCAATCAGTGTCATCCACAGAAAACCCGCCACGTTCAATTTCACGCCGGATTGCACCAGTAAGCGATCCAGCTGGTGGACGCGTGGAATTTGCAGGAGCAAACGATCCATGAGGGGGGTTTCGCTGAGCAAGCGCTGTTTGACGATGGTGAGTTGCTCAGTGCCTTTATCCCCGGCGGACAAGGCGCGCAGGCGCCGTTCGATGCGTTTTGCTTCTGGACCCTTATAGGTGTTCCACGCCTGAAAAGTGCCTTCCAGAAACAACACTACTGCAATAAATCCAAATAAAACAAATGCATAGTATAGGTAGTCCATGGTTGGCTCCTATTCGTATAACCGTGTCGGATCAAACATCTCATCACGCAATGGAATGCCGTGTACGCGCAGTTTTTCAGCGAACTTGGGCCGGATGCCGGATGCCCGGAAATGACCGAGTACCGTGCCATCCGGGGCTACCCCCGTCTGGACAAAAGCGAAGATTTCCTGCGTGGTGATAATGTCGCCTTCCATGCCGGTGATTTCTTCGATGCTTAATATCTTGCGTTTGCCGTCCGATAGCCGGCTGACGTGAATCAGCGCACTCAGCGCAGAGCTGATCTGCTGGCGCATGGCCTTGGGTGGCAAAGTGAGACCGCCCAGGCCGATCATGTTTTCCAACCGGGTTATCGCATCGCGCGGGCTATTGGCGTGGACGGTGGTCATTGAGCCATCATGCCCCGTATTCATGGCCTGCAGCATGTCCAGCACTTCTGCGCCGCGTACTTCACCCACGATGATGCGGTCCGGGCGCATGCGCAGACTGTTTCTCAACAGCGCTCGCTGGGTAACTTCGCCTTTGGCTTCGATGTTGGGTGGGCGGGTTTCCAGCCGGACCACATGGGGTTGTTGCAGTTGCAGTTCGGCGGCATCTTCGATGGTGACAATGCGTTCCGTGGGCGGAATGAAGCCGGAGAGAATGTTAAGTAACGTGGTTTTACCGCTACCGGTGCCGCCGGAGATCAACAGGTTCAATCTGGCTTTGACCATCCCCTCGATGATTTCAGCCATGTCAGGGGTCAAGGTTTTGTAATTCAGGACATCGTCCATGCGCAAAGGCGTGACGGAGAATTTGCGGATTGAAAGCAGCGGCCCATCCACGGCCAATGGCGGAATAATGGCGTTAACCCGCGAACCATCGGGCAAGCGTGCATCGACCATCGGGCTGGATTCATCAATTCGCCGCCCGATTCTCGATACGATCTTGTCGATAATCTTCATCAAGTGGGCATCGTTTTCGAACGTGACATCGGTTTTTTCCAGCTTGCCCCGACGCTCAACATAGACTTGCCGGTAGGTGTTGACCAGAATGTCCGCGATGCTGGGGTCGGCCAATAAAGGCTCAAGAGGCCCCAGCCCGAGCACCTCGTGCTGGATGTCGCGCACCATGCTTTTGCGTTCGGCTTCATTGATTGCCAGTGGTTCTTCCGAGAGCAGCCGCTCCACCAGCGTTTTCAGTTCTTCCAGTAACCGATCCGGGGGGAGGCTTTCCATCACGGCAAGATCAACCCGATCCAGCAATTTGCGGTGGATGCTTGATTTCAGTGCCTGATACGCCTTGTGGTCGGAGAAGCCGGATTGCTGGGTCGAAACCGGTGCCAGCGCCGTATCATTTTGAATGGTTTCCAGCCGGTCTCTTAGTGACATGATCACACCCCTTGATTAATTTCCAGTTTGCCGTTTTCGATCTGGGGCGAAATGGGCGCCCTGTTGCTTTCCGGTCAGTTCTTTCTGAATAAATTGGCTAGCCAGCCGCCTGATTTGGCAGGAGGATCGCCTGCCAGCTCTTTTCCCCAATGTGCCAACGTTTTGGTCACTGCGTCATGCGGCGCGATTTTCATCACCGGAACCCCCTGGTTCACCGATGCCGATACCGCTTTGAAGCTGTTCGGAATGGTGTGAGACACCTTCATTCCAAGCGTATGCTCAACGTCATTCAGTCGGATTTCAGCGCTTTTTTCATAACGGTTTACGATCAGATTGATCTTTTCCCGCCCGTATCCCAACGACCTGAAGGTGGCAAGCAAGCGCTTGGCATCGCGAATAAAGGGCAGCGTCTCTTGCAGAACAGGGAAAATCACGTTGGCACGATCCAGCGCGCGTACGCTTACTGCATCCAGTGCCCGGCCCATATCCAGAATGACAAAGTCATAATGTGCGACTGCCAGATCGAGCAACGCATCAATGTGTTCGGGTCTGACTTCAGCGGCCCGTTCGGGGCTTTCCGGGGCGGCCAGTACGCCGAAATGTGGCAACACTTGCACCATGCTGGAAGACAGAAAGGATGTATCCAGGCGCTGGATATTGCTGGCCACATCGGCGAGCGTGTTGTGTGGGGCGTGATCGGAAACGAACAGTGATGCATTGCCAAAATGCAGGTTCAGGTCTAACACTGCCACCCGTTTTTCATAAGCCGCAGCCAGGACATAGCCCAGGTTTACAGCGAGAAACGTGGCGCCGCTTCCCCCTTTGCAGGCGATGAACGCCAGTACCTTGCCTTTGTGGGCGGGCGCGTGCATCAGTGCAACTCTTTTCTGCGTGCGCTCTATGGCATCCTGCAGCGCCGGACCGGAGAAAGGGGGGGGAGGGAGTACTTCACGTACACCTACCCGCATGGCATCAGTCAGAAATGCGGGTGATTGCGACTGAGCCAGCAGGATGACGGCCATATCGGGGTGGTGCAGGCCGATCAATTCAAGTTCGGCCAACTCTGCCCGGTCTCCTCGGGCGGTTTCGAGGATAAGAAGGTTTGGCCGGTTTTGATCAATAGCGGCTTCTGCCTGCAAAATGCCTCCATTGAACAAGAAAACTTCAAGCGAGCTTTTCTCCGTGGCGAGCTGGTGACGCAACTCGTCCAAGGTTTGCTGATTTTGCGAAACGGCCACAATTTTCATGGCAACCCCCTGTTATGCACTGCTTGACCATGCTGGTTTTAGGTTTTTTAACTTCCACAACGCGCAACAAACTAGCTTGTTTTTTTGTTTATAGACCTTCCCGGTCAAACTCAAGAGCACACAGGATTGGATGTGCTTGACAGGCTCTCTCGCAAAAGCGATGTCTCGAAGGCAGGCACCGTAAGCGGTAAATCCAGGAAGGGAATCAAAGGCGTAACACTCAGTCCCTGCAATTTAACTTTTACCCGCTCGCAAGTGCTCTGGGAGCAGCCTGATGGCTCATAGGTAACGGCCACATTGGTAGACAAAATATCGGGCATGATCTGCTGCATGCTGGAAAGCACGGCACTACTTCCGATGTCGCATACCACTGCTACTCGAGCACCGTAGCGTGTGGTTTCAACGGCGGAATTCCAGGTAAACAGTACACGCCCGAATTCCAGGATACCCAGCAGCAAGGTGAAGAAAACCATCGCGATCAACGCGAATTCGACAGCGGCCATGCCACGCTGTTTTTGCCTCGGCCGCCCGTGATGTTGAATCGTTTTCACTTTATGCCCCCTTCATTTACAGCACCTGCCGCATGGTGGTGCTGATCGGCCCAAACGTGATGCTAGGCAGGCCGGCATTGACGTTGCCAATGGTAAAGCTCACCGCAGACTGGAACTGGAACCCCTGGATTGTTACCGTTACAAGATTCACGGACCCCGATCCTGTTGATACCGAGGCATGCGTGCCAGGGCAGCTCAACGAATCGCATACTGAGACCATGCCGGTGGTCAATCCCGGGGCCAAGGTATTTCCCACGGCGGTTTTGTTTCCATAGACCGCCAGATTTTGGGCTGTAGCCAAGCCGGAACCTGCTGGCTGGGTTGAAAGATAACGCGCAGCATCGCGAGTGGCTTTCACCAAGGTGTTGTACTGGTACATGGCACGACCAAACTCGGTGATGCCAAACACCATGAGCAGCATGGGGATGATTACCAGCGCGAACTCAATTGCTGCCACGCCACGCTGTTTATGGAGGTTGAATGGCGTATTCATCATTGCACCAATACCGGGACCAAGGGGCCCGCAGCGCCTCCTGGTATTCCATAGGAGGCACAGGGGCTTGATGCATCATTGGCCATGCCTCTGAATTCCAGGAACACATCATCCGGACCCTTGATGGGGTTCAGCATCAAGACACAGGCATAGCCAAGGATCGGGATGGGTTGTGGATTGGACGATGCGAGGTCTTGGCAATCCACCACAGGTGCGATGGCGATGCGACGATTCGCCCCATACTGTGAGTGATTGGCGGAGGAGGATGGGTTATAGGCATTTCCTATATCCGCAGGGTCGGTATTTTGATAGGGCGTTCTTGCCGTCTGGCCCGCCAGGTAGTTCGATGTGCCCGTCGTCGAGGTGCCCGAATATGCATTTTGGGGTGGGTCCCAAGTCGTTGCCGTTGCGAACGTCATCAGGGTAGTGTTTGTATAGCCAAGCCCGGTGAAATCGGGTGGTGACGTTGTGGTGTTATATTGACCGCCGTTTTTGTAAACACCAAAGCGCGAATTCCACGCGTCGGACAAGCCGGAAATTTGCCCTTGCTGGCCGACCAGTGCTCCGATCGGCGGCAGTTCGCACTGGCCGGCACCTTTCAACAGATCCTTGAGTTCGTCCGCCCCTCCGCCGGAATTCGGGCTGAAATCAAGCCAGTTATAGCTACCCGTTCCCCCCGGCGCACTGCTATCGAATTTGCCGGAATACCACTGGCCAAGGGTAAATCCGAAGGTAGGGGCAGAGCCTTGTTCGCAGATTCCGATTGGTATCGCGCAAGTGGTTTGCGAGGGGGCCACGGTTGCAACCGCTTGCGCGCCAACAGCTTGGTCGCCTGTGCCAAGCACTTGCATGAACCACATTGCGATTCCAGAGCGATTGAGCGTGCACATTGCATATTTTGATGTCGTAGGATTCGCACCGGCTGAACGGGTTAGATAGCCCGAGTTCGGGCTGAGCGTGGCACTGAAGCTGATATCGTTAGCAACGATGGATACGGCTGTTGCCTGAAGGTCGACATTGTTCCGCTGGCCCACAGTCAGCCCCACGTTTTCAGCGCGCACTAGCGCATCGCTGCCGCCATCAAGCTCCCGTGCCGCGGCCAGGGCACAGGCATCTGCCGCGTTTTGTAACTCGGTCTTGGTAATAAACATATGCCCCAGATCGACCACCAAACCAATCATGCCGATCAACACAACAATGCAGAGCCCCACGATAATCGCTACCGCGCCGCGCTGGCGCTGTCTGGAATGGGGCAACAGGTGAACTGATTTTTTCATCGCGATTACCTCCTGCATTGCTCGAGCGAATTGGCGCTTGGGCGTATTTCATTTATCTGGCCTGGCAAGCAACGGGTATGGTTGCCAATTTGCATGCCAAACCAGACGAGCCCACACCGGCTGCTCTATTATTTCGCTCCACTCCCGGAGCCAACACCGATGGTGAAGGTGTTGGCCGGAGCGGGAGGTGCTTCAAATGACTTGTGGTATTTGTCGACCACGGCATCGGCGCCCTTGCCATCCAGCCCTGTTACGGGAGCCTTGTTCATTGAGGCATCAGGATTCAGGGTTTGCTGAGCTTTGGCGGTATTGAACGCTTCGCCGAATTTACTATCGAGTACCGGTGCCGGCTCGACGCAGCCGACCAGTACGACAGAAATTCCCAGCGTGGCAAGCATCAGTTTGATGGACAGGTTTTGCATGGCTATCTCCTTCACTTCATTTCAAAGCCACTGGGGGCGGAAGTTTGCGGATTCGGGCTGTCAGACTTGGCTGGTGACGTGGCAGGCTGTTCCTTTGCCCCTTCATGAGTTCCTTTCAGCATTCGCTGGAAGCGGTTAGGTTCGACGAAGGAATCTGTCGGCAGGGCATAGTTGGCATCAAGGGGTTTGACCAAGCGCGGGGTGACCACGATCAGCAATTCGGTTTTGTCGGTCTTGTATTCGTTGCTGCGGAAAAGTGCGCCAAGAACGGGGATTTCGCCCAGAACCGGGAAGCGGTCGATGGCATGCTTCACGTTGTTTTGCAGCAACCCGCCAATGGCCAGCGATTGGCCATCACGCAATTCCACGGCTGTTGACACTCGTCGGGTGGTCAGCGTGGGTACAATTACCGAGGATTGTGCAGACGCATTCGTAACCACATTGGTGAAACCGACCAGATCGGTGACTTCCGGGCTCACCCTCATCTGGATGATTCCATCTTCAAGTACCGTGGGGGTAAAGCGAAGACCCACACCGAACTCTTTGGATTCCATGGTGATCCCGCCCGTCGTGCCACCTTGCGGTACGGGGATCAAAATTTCGCCCCCTGCGAGGAAGCTGCCTTCCTGGCCGCTGATGGCTACGATGCTGGGTTCGGCCAAAATCTTGATCAAGCCGTCATTTTTTTGGGCATCGATGCCGAGTGCGGTAAGCGGGCCGGTAACGGTAGTGTTGCCACCATACCTGATGAATGTCGCTGCATCGCCCCCCAAGATCCCGGACAGGACGTAGCGGCCATTTGCCCATGCAAAATCGAGCCCCAGTTTCTCCAGCAGGGTGCGATTTATTTCAGCTATTTTCACTTCCAGCATCACTTGCTGCACGCTGGAAACCCCCAGCATATTGACTACTTTCTTGCCTGCGAATGCCTCGGCGAGTGCCACGGCCCGGTCAGCCTTGATGGCGTCGGTAACCGTACCACTCAGAACCACGGTATCAGCCGCTGCCATTATTCTGATGTTCTTGTCGTTCGGAAGCAGCTGCTGCAGCTTGCCCTGCAGGGATGCGGTATCCATGCCGACAGCCACATCGATGACCGTGCTTTGGCCGGATTTGCTCCACAGGATAATGTTGGTTGCACCCACTTTTTTGCCGAGCAAATAGATTTCACTCGGGTTGAGCAGAATCACATCGGCAATATCGGGGCTACCCACCGAGATGCGCGTGGCCGGTGCAGGAAGGCGCAGTAGCGTGGATTTGCCGACTGTCGCATTGATTTGCGAAGCAAATTCGATTGGGCCACCGGTTTGTGCTTGTGTGGGTGGTGTCAATTGCTTGACGGTGGCGGGTTTCTTCTTGGCCGGCTCTGCCGCCTGAAGTGGTGCTGCCAGCATAAAAACCGCCCCAAGCGCGATTGCCATCGCCTTTTTCACGGCCCCAAGCAATGTTGCGTATTGCATATCCTGTTTGCTCATTTCAACTCTCCCCATAGCGAAGACTTAAACCCTGTCTATTCCAGCATCGGCAACTCGGCAGACCTTTTCGCAGGAGTTAGAACTCGCTGCTGGTTTGCGCCATACCCTTGATCATGTCCACTTTCTCTTTGGTTGGTGCTTTGGCAGTGGTCTGCGTGCGCGTGACAAATACTTTTTTCACGATAACTTTTGTTGCGCCTTGCGTTTGCGAGGCGATTACAGGTTCTGGCGTACGATTCAGCAGATCGCGCTTGTATATGCCTTCGGTGGTTACAGGGGAGGAATCGACCTGGTTTCTCAGTACCAGCGAAAGGGTGCCGATGCTGCGCGCCAGATCCAGTTTTTCAGCTTGATCGGGCGAGACTTCCAGGGTGACCGCGTTCACGACCTTGGGCTTGGTTTCATCGCGCCCGGATTCCTGCGCAACGGCCAGCACCAGGATGTGTTCGAGCACAATCTTGGAAATGCTCTTGTCGTTTTTGTTGGCAGACTTGGCGTTTTCATCTTCGGTATTGACGAGGATATCCACGTAGTTGCCCGGCAGGGCAAAGCCGGCTACTCCAACCACGTCGTTGACGCGCACGGTGATGGCTCGCTTGCCCTCGCCGATGACTGCGGAAAGCCCGCCCTTGGTGCCGATGGGTGCCAGTTTGGGTTCCAGAATGGCTTCACCCTTGAGTACGCTGACTTTGAGTACACGCGGCTCTTGTGTTTGCGGATCCTTGAGCAAGGCACCCAGTGCGGTTTCTCCCATCAGCGCGCCTTGCGGAATACTGCCGCGCGGCCATTCAACCGTGGTGATGCTCTCTGGCAAAAGGCGAGTGCCCAAATCCATATCCTTGGCGGCAACCACGACTTTGCTGGTTGTCATCGATCCTTGTTGCCTAACCCAGTTTGACGCCAGCACAACGGCGGCCAGCCCGATGATCACGGAGATCGCGATCATTACCACAGCTCTAGTGTTTTTCATCTCACTTCCCCTTGCCTGTAGTTGAGATTCTTGACGTCCTCATAATCCCGGGCGAAGTAGTTGTTCCACGCCCAATCCAGCAATTCTGGCGACATCTCCGGTGGCCGCCCGTCATAGCGGGCAATGTCTTTTACCTGGCCGATGATGTCGCGCGGGATGCACGCAAACAGCGGCTTTCCTTCCTTGTAATGATGCTCGTGCAACAAGTAGTCGATACCCTCTGCGGAAAATGGAACCTGAAGCTCTGCGCACACTTGCTTGGCAATATCCCGGTATTCCTGTTCGTCCAATGCCCCGATATAAATCTTGTAGCCCAAACGCCGCAGAAACGCTTCATCGGCCAATTCCTTGGGTGGCATGTTGGTTGAGAACACCACGATCACATCGAATGGAACCATGAACTTTTTGCCGTTATGCAGCGCCAGGTAATCCACGCGGCGATCAAGCGGCACAATCCAGCGATTCAACAGGGCAAGGACTGGCGTGAGCTGGCGGCCTAGGTCGTCAATGATCAACAGGCCATTGTTGGCTTTGACTTGCGGGGGGGCCTGGTAGAAGCGGGTGCTGGGGTCGAAGTCCAGATCCAGCATGGGCAATGTCAGCTCCCCGCCCGTGCTGACCACCGGGCGGCGGCAAAGCACCCAGCGCGCATCGCACGACCGTCTGCCATCCAGGCAGTTGGAGGCATCCGATTGTGGAACGGGGGTGTGAACCAGTGGATCAAACAACTGAATTACCGCCTCGTCCACTACCACGGCATAGGGGATGGCGACATCGCCTGAGAGCAATCTAACCAGATGTTCCGAAATATAGCTTTTGCCGCTGCCTGCCGGGCCGTAGACGAAAATGGCCCGTCCTGAATTCATGGCCGCGCCAAACTGCTTGAGGATGGTTTCCTTGACTACAATGCCCTCAAAAGCTTTCGTGAGATCCGGGTGGGTAACCTGCATATTGGCAATCGACTGCTGTTCGATTTGCTGCACATAGGTTTCCAGGCTGACAGGAGCGGGGCCGGCATATTGGCTTTTTTGCAAAAAATCCTCAGCGCGCAGGCGGCCAAGATCAGTGAGGGTGTACGCCGTGGAGGTGTCGGTGCCACTGGTGCGGGAAACCTCGCACAAACGCTCGGTGCGCAGGAAGGTGAGCAGGGGTTCCAGTACGCCAATGGAAAGCTTGATGTGGTCGGAAATTTCTATCAGGCGCAATTGTCCGCGCAGAAATAGAATTTTGGTGAGTAGCTCCACCATGAACAGGAAACTCAGCCCGGTGTCTCCCACCGTGCGTGGCTGGCCTGGGACCAGACCGGTAATCTGCCAACAATCGGCTTTGCCCGTCTGCTTGGTATCTAGGGTGGTCATCGTCATGATTCTTTCCACCTGTGCTTGTTATTTATCCTGTCCGGGCAAGATTCAGCCACGGCATATCAGGAGAAACTTTGTATTAACAGACCAATTTTTTCGATAAATACTCGAAGGTGGCTGTCAGCCCTTGGTCATAACTTCATTCTTTTGTCACCGTAGGTTGAGTTTTGCTGCATCGCAACCCGGGTTTGCCAATCGGGCAGTCTGGCGGAGCCCTGTGCAATCAAGCTTGCACAGTTGTGCGATGCAACGTTATTGAAACCTTATATCCACCCTCCGTATCGCAAGGCCAAATATCCAAGCGTTCCTGCTGCAATGGCTACGGCATAGGGCAATTTGCCAACGGACTGCGGGTTTGCATCCATCATGGGCATTTGTTTCATGCGCACATCAATGAATCCGCCCAGCAGCATTGCCTTGATATTTCGCATCATTTGACCTACTGCTCCGGCGTGCAGGGCAAGCAACAACGCCATCACGCCCCCTGCCAGAAAAGTGCCAAACATTGCGCCGATCAGACCGCCCGGCCCCAGGAAAGCACCCACGACGGCCATCAATTTGACATCCCCTGCGCCCAATGCACGCAACATGTAGAACGGCAGGAAGATCAATAACCCCAAAACAAAGCCTCCCCCCGCGCTGAGCAGGCCGGAAAACCCGGCACGCCAGGCGCCACAGATTATGGCCAATCCCAAGCCAGTCAGAATCAGGATGTTGGGAATGCGATGCCGCTGGATATCTCCCCATGCGGCAACCAAAAGGAGCCCCGCGAGCACACCACTACTGACGCCTTCCATCAATCACCCCCGGCAGGTTTTGCAGTGTTTCCGGCGTGTTATTCAAGAATCGGCATCACGTACAACTGGTAGGACTTGCAACGCAAGTCGCCACCCGGTTCCACATGGTCAGAACCGAATCACCTACCGCCATTACGCCGCCCAAAATGGCCATGGCAATCAGGGCGGCCAGGAGTGCGTATTCGATTGCAGTAACCCCCTCCGTGTCTCGCCAAAATGCGCTAAAAAACTGCAAGCTACGCTGCATTTTCATGGCATGAAACCTCGCGAAAGTTGGCTTAAAAGCCGCAATTTCCCCTGCATGCCGCCTGCTTGGGCATGCGTGCCGGGTATGCATCCGAATGGTTTATTTATTCTCGGGCGATAGTAACCGGCCGCGCAAACAGCAAGCGGTGCCGCACTTTGCGTGGCCGGTACCCGATATTTACTACGGCGTGGTCAGTTTGCCTGCCACATACTGGAACACAGCGTTCAGGTTCGTGCCGACCAGAGCTACGGCAGTAATAATCACCACTGCAATCAATGCAGCAATGAGGCCGTATTCAATTGCGGTCACGCCTTCTTCGTCACGTACGAAGCGTGTGAGATACGTTTTCATAATGCTCTCCTTTATGGAACGAGAAACGACCCTACTTTAGTCACGGCGGCCACCCCCCTGAGCGGTGCCGAACAATTGCAATGCAGAACTTTCGTCTTTGTTATTAGCAATGGTCTTATGCGGAGATGGATACATCCCACAGTTCCACCCTAGGATGGTTTGATGGTTATACAAGGAAAATTTTGTAAGCCTGAAGGCGGGTGAGCAGATAAACGGTAATTTATTAACAGTATGTTTTTATATATATAATTATTTAATTATTGTTGTGTTTATTGCAATTTCTTCAGAGGCTATTGATTATGATTATCTAGAAAAATATTTTAGTAAATATGCAGAAAGTTGTGAATTGCTGTGGTGTAATTATTTGCGGGTATTGATGGGATGGTCGACGAAAAGAGGCGTTTGGATGCATGTGATCCTGCTTGAACTGGGCGGTGTAACTTCTTCGCAAGAAGTTGAAAAGAAAAGGGTTATAACAATTTATTGATATAGCCTGAGTTATTTGTGGCTGGGTGGTGCCATGGCGTTCAAGCGAACTTGTTTCCGTTGGTTCGACTGCATATGCGCAAATTTAAAATGATTTTGCATCTAGAGACTAGACTGCAACGAAGACCCCCTGTTCCAGAGGCTGAGAATGTGACTTCGCCTGAAAACTATCTCTATGATTGGCTTGGGTTCAACAAGAGCTTGTTTTTTATGATAAATAAAATTCATGCTCCCGTTCTTGACCAGATCATGCTCACGATAACCTGGCTTGGGCATCCCGGCTTATACCCCTTCTATATCGCGGTAGCCCTGCTGTGGGCATGGCGGTGGCCAAAGACCATGCGTTTGCGAAACGTGGTGGTGTTCGCACTGGGCTACCTGGTGTCATCGGTGGTGGTTATTCCTGCCTTGAAATCATTTTTTGATTTTCCCCGCCCTTTGGCTGTGCTGGGGGCGCAAGCCGTTACCGTGCTTGGTGTTCCGGATTCAATCCACTCGTTTCCTTCGGGCCACGCAGCTTATGCGATGCTGATGGCGGTTTCCCTCATGCCAGGTTTGCCGCGGGGAGGGAAATATGCACTGCTGGCTTATGCGGTGCTGGTATGTATTTCACGCATTTCGGTCGGCGCGCACTTCCCGGCGGATGTGCTTGCCGGAGCTGGCGTTTCATTGCTGATTGTCTGGATGATTGGAAGGGTGTTGCCGGATTGATTATATAAGCGGGGCTTTGGCGGTTGGATGCGTGCATTCATTTTTTATGAATGGAGATACGATATGAATCTGGTGAGATATGTCACTTTTAGGCCAATTGTTATTATTGCATGTGCTTATGTAATTGCCATGTTGTTGACCTGTTTGGTAGCAATATGGGCCGATTCGCCTTATAGCCTGTGGTTTAAAGATACGCCGATTATTCTTCTTGCTGCCTTGGTTTATATTGTTGTCCTTGGTATTGTATGGGATGGCTCCCTGATTTTAATTGGATTGATCGCTGAGAAATGGCATGGTCAAAAAACCAATGAAAAACCTACTTCGATTACTGTTGAAGCAACACGAAAATTACGCTTCTTTACCTGCGGCCCGACGCCATTGATCCTGATTCTATTGACTGCTTTCGTTGTTCTGGGCACATCTAACATTACGCTGATCAGTTTGAAGCTTCTGGGGAGCATTACACACTGGCGTGATCCGTATCTGTGGGAGGTGGAGGGCGCGGCGATCATGTGGCTGACCCAACTGCCCATCAACGTGGCAGCCTGGGATAGTCTCTATCACAGCGCCTGGGGCATCGAAATGTTCGCTGCTTTTGTCCTGATTCTGGTTGGGCGCGGGGCGAGGATCGTTTTATATTTCTGCATGTCGCTCATCCTGCTTTTTTATCTCGGGCGGTTTCTGGGGCTCGTCAATCCCGTGATGGGTCCTGCCTTCTTTCATCCTGAATATTTTGGATATCTGGATGGCTCCGTAACTGATAAAGCCATGCAAATGGTTTCTTCAGTCATGTCGCAATCACCTGAAAGCGCTATCGATCGGGGCGGGATTTTGCTGGGAGGCGTTTCGGCAATGCCAAGCCTGCATGTGGCGATGGTTGCCGTGACGTCTTATTGGCTGGCGGTTGCCAAGCGCTGGACCCTGTTTGTTACGGTTCCCTGGATTCTTTTGGTGTGGGCTTCAACCGTTGTTCTTGGCTGGCATTACATGCTGGATGGCGCGGGCGGAATCCTGCTGGGAGCCGCGTGTATCTGGGCAACACGCATGCTATTGGCCCGGGTGGCACAAGAAGCGATTGCGTAATTGGCCGGGCTCCGGCAAATCAGTTTTTCAGGGCCGAAAGCATGGATTCTTGCTGCGCACCGGGCAGGTTGGCGAGCCTCAGCGTGAGTTTTCCCAGTGCGGCATACACCTCGGCCAGTTGCGGATCGAGCATATTCAGCGCGGCATGCTGGCGCGCCACGGTTTGAGCGTCGCCGCGCATCACCGGGCCGGTGAGGGCGCCAGTTGGGCCGAGCCGGTCCAGATTGGCGAGCGTGCCATCAATCAGCGGGCGCAGCGCCGGCCAGGCAATATCCTGCGGCACGCCGGCAGCGGCCATGCTTTGCAGCGCGGCGTGCATCAAGGCGACCAGCGCATTGCAACCCAGAACGGCACCGGCGTGATAGAGCGTTTTATTGGCGGCATCAACAGGAAAGCATTGACCGCCAATGTCGGTGAAGAGGGGCAGCAGCTTGGCCAGGGCGCAAGCATCGCCTTCATAAGCACAATAAGTCCTGGAAAAATCAGTCACCGCGAGTTCCGGCCGGGCGAAAGATTTGAGCGGGTGGATGCTGGCGATAGCTATTCCTTGTTGCCGCAATGGCGCCAGGCATTCGCTGGAAAGCGCGCCGCTGCAGTGAAAGACAATATTGCCACTGCGCAATGTTTGGCTTGCTGCGAGTTGGTCAACGGTGTGCGCAAGCGCATCGTCGGGTGTGGCGAGCAGGATCAAGTCGGCAGGGCGTAGATCAGACCAGTCGACTACCGTACCCGCGCTGATGAAGTCGCGTGCAAGTGCTGTTTTCTGGCTGTTTCTTCCCAGGATGCCGGCGATTTCGACCAATCCGGCCTGCTGCCAGAGGCGGGCCAATGTTTGCCCCAGCCGGCCAGGACCAATCAGGTTGAGGTTGGGGGTGGACATGCTGGAAATCAGATTCCCGGCTTGCGCCAGAAATAACGCCAGACAAATCCCGGCCAGGCAAATACCGCAAACAGGGCGAGGGTGATCACGTAGAAGGCCCAGCCTTGCGCGTGAACCGGCGTGCGTTGCGATTCAAGCAGACGGGCGAATAGGCCTACAGCCAGATAGAGCAGGCCCCATTCCAGCAGATACCAGGCAAACACCTTGCGGCCACCGGCGGGCACTTTCACGAACAGGATGCGTCCGGACAGGAAAGGCAGGTTGGCGGCGATGATGGCCAGGGTGTAGAACAGCAGGGCTTCGAGGGACATGATGAAGTGCCGTGGAAGTAAAAGGGAGCGGTTGTCGCCGCTCCCTTTGCTTGTCAGAGAACCGGCAGCGAGCGTTGAACCGCTTCGGCCAGCACCGTCAACAACCGTTCCGGTGCCAGGCCCAAGGCCAGCAGTAGCAGGCAGTTGAGCGAGAGCAGGATGCGGAAATCGTAGCTGGCTTCAATCGGAGCATGGCTGTCCGGTGGGTCGAAGTACATGACCTTGACCACGCGCAGATAGTAGAACGCGCCGATCAGCGAACAAGCCACGGCGACCACCGCGAGCCAGATCAGGCCCATGCTGACCACGGCCTTGAGGACAGCCAGCTTGGCAAAGAAGCCTACAAATACCGGAATCCCGGCCATCGAGAACATCACGATCAGCATCATCGCGGCGAACCAGGGGCTGCGCTTGGCCAGGCCCTTGAAATCGGTGATCTGGTCGGATTCAAAGCCTTCGCGCGCCAGCAGCATGATCATGCCAAAGCCGGCAGCAGCGGTGAGCATGTAGGTCATGGCGTAGAAGAAGCTGGCGGCATAACCGGCCGCGTTGCCGGACAGCATGCCCAGCAGCAGGAAACCCATGTGCGAGATCGTGGAATAGGCCAGCATGCGCTTGAGGCTGGTTTGCGCAATGGCGGCGATGTTCCCGACCACCAGCGACAGCACGGCAAGCACGGTAAGCATGCTGCTCCAGTCGGGGGTGAAGCCTACCAGTGCCTCGGCGAGCAGGCGGAAAATGAAGGCAAAAGTCGCCAGTTTCGGTGCGGAGCCGATCAGCTGCGCGAGCAGGGTCGGTGCCCCGTCGTAGACATCGGGCACCCACATGTGGAAAGGCACGGCGCCGAGCTTGAAGCCGATGCCGGTCACGATAAACACCAGGCCGAACAGCGCGAGCAGATTGTTCGCTTGCTGGGCGCCGATGTGGCGGGCAATGATCTGAATATCGAGCGAGCTGGTTGCGCCGTACACCATCGACATGCCGTACAGCAGCAGACCGGAAGCCAGCGCGCCGAGTACGAAGTATTTCATCGCGGCTTCCGAGGCGCGCACCGATTCACGCTGCATGGCAACCAGCGCGTAGAGCGACAGTGACAGCAGTTCCAGGCCCACATACAGCGTGACAAAGTTGGTGGCAGAGGCCATCACCATCATGCCGAGCAGCGCAAACAGCGACAGGGTGAAGAGTTCGCCGCGGAAGATGCCGCGCGCCAAGGCGTAGCCGCGGCCGTAGATCAGCACCAGCGCCACGCCGAGCAGCATGCCGAACTTGGCCAGTTGCGCCAGCGCATCGGCCACGAACATGTTGCTGAAGCCATAACGTGCAAAGGGCTGCCAGGTTTGCACCATCACCAGCGCAGTGCCGGCAAGGGCGGCGAGCGTGAGTCCGTAGCTGATCTGCCTGTTCTCTTCGCTGATGAAAAGATCGGCCAGCAGGATGAAGAGCGCTGCGCAGAGCAGGAAAATTTCCGGCGCGGCAATCCAGGGGTTCAGGGTTGTCCAGGTCATGTTCATGCCTTGTTGTGCTTTGTGTTCGGCGGGTTACGCTGCCTTGCAGCTAACCCGCCCTACGAAAAATGTCTTAATGAGGCAGCTTGGTGGCGGCCGCCAACCGGATCAAATCGTTGACGGATTCATGCAGCACATCGCCGAACAGGCGCGGGTAAAGGCCCATGCCCAGTACGGTCACGGCCAGCACGGCCAGCACGATGAATTCGCGCACGTTCACGTCTTTCAGCTCATCGACATGGGCATTGCCCACTTCGCCGAAGATCACGCGCTTGACCATCCACAGCGTATAGGCCGCGCCGAAGATCAGCGTGGTGGCTGCGGCAAACGCGTACCAGAAGTTCACCTGCACTGCGCCGAGCACCACCATGAATTCGCCGACGAAGCCGGAGGTGCCGGGCAGGCCGGAGTTGGCCATAGCGAACAGCACTATGAAGCTGGCGAAAATCGGCATGCGGTTGGCCACGCCGCCGTAATCGGCGATCTTGCGGCTGTGCACGCGGTCATACATCACGCCGATGCAGAAGAACATTGCGGCGGAAACAAAGCCGTGGCTGATCATCTGGATGATCGCGCCTTCCACCGCGTACTGGTTGAGTTGGCCGCCAGCAAACATGAAGAAGCCGAGCGTGACGAAACCCATGTGCGAGATCGACGAATAAGCGACCAGCTTTTTCATGTCGGTCTGCACCAGCGCGACGAGGCCGATGTAAACCACGGCGACCAGCGACAAGGCGATGAAGACCCAGGCGTATTCGCGGCAGGCATCGGGCAGGATCGGCAGCGCGAACCGCAGAAAGCCATACGCGCCAAGCTTCAGCGTGATCGCCGCCAGCACCATCGAACCGCCGGTGGGCGCTTCGACGTGGGCATCGGGCAACCAGGTATGCACCGGCCACATCGGCACTTTCACGGCAAAGGCAAAGAAGAAGGCGATCAGGATCAGCGCCTGCGCCTTGAGCGGCAATTCGGTATGCACGAAGCTGGCGATTTCGAAGCTGCCGCCCGATTTCTGGTACAGGTAGATCAACGCGATCAGCGTCAGGAGCGAGCCGAGCAGGGTGTAAAGGAAGAACTTGATCGCGGCATACACGCGGCGCGGCCCGCCCCAGATGCCGATGATCAGGTACATCGGGATCAGCATCGCTTCGAAGAACACGTAGAACAGCATCGCATCGAGTGCGGCAAAGGCGCCGTTGATGAGTCCGCACATGATCAGGAACGCGGCCATGTATTGCGCGACGCGCTCGGTGATCACCTGCCAGCCGGCTACAACCACCGCGAGGGTGACAAAGCTGTTGAGCAGGATGAACCACATGGAGAGGCCATCGATGCCCAGGTGGTAGTTGATGTTGAAGCTGGCAATCCACGGCCGCATTTCTTCGAACTGCGGGCCGCCGTGCAGCGACTGGAAGCCGAAGTAGAGTGGCAGCGTGACCAGAAAACTGGCCAGTGCGCCGGCCAGTGCAAGCCAGCGGGCAAGGCCGGCGTTGCGGTCGTTGCCGGTAACCAGAACCAGAAGGCCGGCCACGATGGGGAGCCAGATTGCGAGGCTGAGAAGATGTCCCGTCATATTCAATTGTTTCCGTAATCAGTCATCAGCGCAGGGCAGGCAGAATGCTGCCCAGCCACCAGGAAAGCAGGATGATCGCGCCCACGATCATGGCGAAGGCGTAATGGTAGAGGTAGCCGGTCTGCAACTTCTTAGCTACGCGGGAACCCAATTCCACCACTTTGGCAGAGCCGTTGACCAGCAGGCCGTCGATCAGGATGGTGTCACCCAGCTTCCACAACACCAGCCCGGCGCCGCGGCCCAGGGCGGCAAAGCCCTTGATGTAGAGGTCGTCCATGTAGTACTTGTTGTCCAGCAGCGTGTAGAGCGGGCCGGAGGCACGGCGAATCGCTGCAGGAATATCCGGGCGCTTGAGGTAGAAGAACCAGGATAGTGCCACACCAGCCAATGCCAGCCAGAACGGGGCAGTCTGGATCGCATGCAGGCTCATACCGGTGACGCCGCCGTGGTGGTGGAACATTTCGCCCAGCTTGGCCATGGCTTCGTGGTTGTTGCCTACCGTGATCGTGTTGCGGAAAAACTCGCCGAACAGCATCGGTTCGATCTCGATCGCGCCGATCAGCAGCGATGGAATCGCTAGCAATACCAGCGGAACGGTGACCACCCAAGGCGATTCGTGCGGTTTTTGCCCGTGCGCGAGGCCATGATGATGATCGGCGGATTCTTCCTCCTCGGCATGGTCGCCATGGTGATGCTTCTTGCCGAAGCGCTCTTCGCCGTGGAACACCAGGAAATACATGCGGAACGAGTAGAACGCGGTGACGAACACGCCGGCCATCACCGCGAAATAGGCAAACCCGGCTGCCGGCAGCGTGCTGAAATGCACAGCTTCGATGATCGAATCTTTCGAGTAGAAGCCCGAGAGGAACGGGGTGCCAATCAATGCCAGCGAGCCAACCAAGGAAGTGATCCAGGTAATCGGCATGTACTTGCGCAGGCCGCCCATGTTGCGGATGTCCTGGTCATGATGCAGGCCCATGATCACCGAACCTGCCGCGAGGAACAGCAGCGCCTTGAAGAAAGCGTGCGTCATCAGGTGGAATACGCCGGCCTGATAGGCCGAAGCGCCGAGTGCCACCGTCATGTAGCCGAGCTGCGACAGGGTGGAGTAGGCCACCACGCGCTTGATGTCGTTCTGGATGATGCCTAAGAAACCCATGAACAACGCGGTGATCGAGCCGATGATCAGGATGAAGTTCAGCGCGGCGTCCGACAGCTCGAACAGCGGCGACATGCGCGCGACCATGAAGATACCTGCCGTCACCATTGTGGCGGCATGGATCAGCGCGGAGATCGGGGTCGGGCCTTCCATCGAATCGGGCAGCCACACATGCAGCGGGAATTGCGCCGATTTCCCCATCGCGCCGATGAAGAGCAGGATGCAGGTGACGGTCAGCAGCGACCAGCTTTTCCCGGCAAACAGCGTGATCGTCGCATTTTGCAGCGCCGGGGCCAGCTTGAAGACTTCGGCGTAATCGAGCGAGCCGAAGTGCGCCAGCACCAGACCGATCCCCAGCAGGAAACCGAAGTCGCCGACGCGGTTGATCAGGAACGCCTTCATGTTGGCGAAGATCGCGGTCGGGCGCTTGAACCAGAAACCGATCAGCAGATAGGAAACCAGACCCACCGCCTCCCAACCGAAGAAGAGCTGGATGAAGTTGTTGCTCATCACCAGCATCAGCATCGAGAAGGTAAACAGCGAGATATAGCTGAAGAAGCGCGCGTAGCCCGGGTCTTCATGCATGTAGCCGATGGTGTAGACGTGGACCATCAGCGAGACGAAGGTCACCACGCACATCATCATCGCGGTCAGGTTGTCGATCAGGAAGCCGACATTGAACTCCAGACCTGCCACGGTCAGCCAGGTGTAGACCGTGCCGTTGAAGCTATCCCCGCCAGCCAGCAGTGTTTTCAGTACATAGGCCGACAGCAGGAAGGAAATGCTGACACCTGCGATGGTGATGGTGTGCGCGGCACGGCGGCTGATGGCCCAGCCGAACAGGCCGGCAACCAGCGCACCGAACAACGGTGCCAGCGGGATCAGCAGATAGATGGTTTGCATGCTCATTCTTGGTTATCCCTTCAGGCTGTCCAGTTGTTCCACTTCGATGGAGCGCAGATTGCGGAACAGCACCACCAGGATGGCAAGGCCGATCGCCGATTCGGCCGCGGCCACGGTCAGAATGAAGAACACGAAAACTTGCCCGTGCAGATCGCCCAGAAACTGGGAAAACGCGACGAAGTTCATGTTCACGGCCAACAGCATCAACTCGATCGCCATCAGCATCACGATCAGGTTCTTGCGGTTCATGAAGATGCCGAACACGCTGATCGCAAACAGCACGGCGCCCAAGGCCAGGTAATGGGTGAGCGTAAGCATCATGCGTTCTCCCCGGTATTGGTTGGTTCGGTATCGGCGCTGGCCGATTTTTCGCTTGCCATCTTCACGATGCGTACACGGTCAGCCGCTTTGACGGCAACCTGCTCGGCCGGATTCTGGTAGCGCGTGTTCTTGCGTTTACGCAGGGTCAGGGCAATTGCCGCGATCATGCCCACGAGCAGCAGCACGGCAGAAATCTGGAACGGCAGGAAGTAGTCGGTGTAGATCAACCGGCCCAAGGCCTTGGCGCTGTTGAATCCGGCCGCGGGTTCGGCCAGTTGCGCACCGGGCATCGCGGCAAAACGATGGGTGAGTACCAGCAGCATTTCGCCCAGCATCACCGCGGCAACCACGCCGGCTATCGGGAAGAAGCGCCAGAAGCCCTTGCGCAGCGATTCGAAATTGATGTCGAGCATCATCACCACGAACAGGAACAACACCATCACCGCGCCGATATAGATCAGCACCAGCGAAACGGCGAGGAATTCGGCCTTGATCAGCATCCACAACATCGCGGCGGTAAAGAACGACAGCACCAGGTACAGCGCCGCGTGCACCGGGTTGTTCGCCGTGACCACCCGCAGTGCGGAAAGCACCAGGATGATGGCAAACAGGTAGAAAAGAGCCAGGGTCATGTCATGTCCTCAACGGTACTTGGCATCGGCAGCTTTGCGGGCGGCGATTTCGGCTTCGTACTTGTCGCCCACCGCCAGCAGCATCGGCTTGGTGTAATAAAGATCGCCGCGCTTTTCACCGTGGTATTCGAAAATATGCGTTTCCACGATGGCATCGACAGGGCAGGCTTCCTCGCAGAAACCGCAGAAGATGCACTTGGTCAGATCGATGTCATAGCGCGTGGTGCGGCGGGTGCCGTCAGCGCGTTGTTCGGATTCGATCGTGATCGCCATGGCCGGACAAACGGCCTCGCACAGCTTGCAGGCAATGCAGCGCTCTTCGCCATTGGCGTAACGACGCTGGGCATGCAGTCCGCGGAAGCGCGGCGACAGCGGCGTTTTTTCTTCCGGATACTGCACGGTGATCTTGCGCGCAAACAGATGCTTGCCGGTGACGGCCAGGCCCTGCATCAGTTCCCACAGCAGGAAGGTCTTGAAGTACTGAGTAATTTTCTCCATGTCAGCTCCGTTTTATTTCCAGATGGAGAAAGGGGTCTGCATCCAGGCGCCGATTACGACGATCCAGACCAGCGTAACCGGGATGAACACTTTCCAGCCCAGCCGCATCAGCTGGTCATAGCGATAGCGCGGGAAGGTGGCGCGGAACCAGAGGAAGCAGAACAGCAGGAAGGCCACCTTGACGACCCACCACAGGAAACTCGCTGCGCCCAGCACCGGCCAGCTTGCCGGGAACGGCGACAGCCAGCCGCCGAGGAACAGCACCGATGCCATCGCCGAAATCAGGATCATGTTGGCGTATTCGGCCAGGAAGAAGATCGCAAAGGTCATGCCGGAGTATTCGACCATGTGACCGGCGACGATTTCCGATTCGCCTTCGACGATATCGAACGGCGCGCGGTTGGTTTCAGCCACGCCGGAGATGAAATACACCACGAAGAACGGCGCGAGCGGGATCATGTTCCAGGAAAGGAAGGAGCCCCCGGCGATGCCTTGGCCCTGCTGGGCGACGATTTCGGTGAGGTTCAGGCTGCCGGAAACCATCATCACGCCCACCAGCGCAAAGCCCATCGCCAGCTCATACGAGATCACCTGCGCTGCGCCGCGCATCGCGCCGAGGAACGCATACTTCGAGTTGGAGGCCCAGCCGGCAATGATCACGCCGTAAATGCCCATCGAGGTGATCGCCATTACGTACAGCAGGCCGACGTTCACATCCGCGAGCACGAAGCCGGGATAGAACGGCACCACTGCCCAG
This sequence comes from Pseudomonadota bacterium, assembly GCA_018261735.1. Classification (GTDB taxonomy): domain Bacteria; phylum Pseudomonadota; class Gammaproteobacteria; order Burkholderiales; family Chitinibacteraceae; genus Formivibrio. The sequence continues at coordinate 12,510 of JAGTRM010000010.1, read as the reverse complement.
GCCGCCAGCGCCGGCGTCAGCACCATCGCCGGAGCGAGAAAAAACAGTCCGGTGCTGGCCGCCGAAGGGGCGATGATTTCTTTCAGGATCAGCTTGATGCCGTCGGCAACCGGTTGCAGCAGGCCCCACGGTCCGACGCGGTTCGGGCCGATGCGGATCTGCATGAAGCCGATGATCTTGCGTTCGGCCAGCGTCAGATAGGCGACGGCACCCATCAGCGGCGCGATTACGCAGATGATCTTGAGCAGGGTCCAGCCCAGAATGGCGAGATCGTGCCCGAGAAAACGCTCCATCAGCTGGAGCGGCAATTGCAGGAGTTCCATCATCTGCTCCTCACGCACGGTTCACGGTGACTGGCGCAAACAGCGCGCCGAGACCGGTTGTCAGGGGGTGGGCACCGGCGACGCGGATCACGCCATCGGCAAGATGCACATCAAGCTCGGTTTGCAATGTCGCTTCGCCAGAGCCTTGGGTCGCTGCCGCATCGTCACCGGCATTCAGTCCGAGGCTTGCCAATGTCGCTGCATTAGCGCGCAGCATCGGCGTGGCAGCATCGGCAGTGGCCTGCAGGCTAGGTGCACGGCGCGTGATGGCATCGAGCTGGTAGATCGGTACTTCGCCCAACCGCACCAAGCCTTGCGCTGCTTGCGCTTTGACTTCGATGCTTGCGGCAAGCGCATTGGACAGGCGCGTGGCAATGTCGCCGGCCAGTGCTTCATCGCGGATGGCTTCGGAAGTTTCATAATCGAAGCCGCCCAGATTCAGTACGTTGCCGAGGACGCGCAGCACCTTCCACGCCGGGCGGGTTTCGCCCAGCGGCCGCACCACGCCGTTGAAGCTTTGCGCGCGGCCTTCCATGCTGACGAAGGTGCCGGCAGTTTCGGTGAACGGCGCCACCGGCAGGATCACGTCGGCATAGTCTTCCACGCCATCGACAAACGTGTTCAGTGCAACGACGAAATCGGCGGCTTCCACTGCGGCGATGGCCTGCGCGCCGTCGTGGGCGTCGAATTGTGGCTCGGCATGCAGCAGCACATAGGCTTTTCTCGGTTCGGCGAAGACATTGCCGCCGATTTCAGCGCCGACCAGTTGTGCGCCGACCGAGTTGGCTGCTTCACTCATCACGCCCATCTTGGCACCGGTCAGTTCGGCCAGGGCTGCTGCCGCTGCGTAAAGTTCGGCATGGCGCGGATTGTGCGCGGCGAGGTTGCCGAGCAAGACAGCGGTTTTTTCCTTGCCGACGAGGCTGGCGGCAATCGCCCGCGCAGTATCGGTTACCGCGATGCCGGCAAGATCGATGTGCGCCGGGGCTGCCTTGCCGGAAATTTCAACCACGGCCTTAATGACCGCCAGCACGCCTTCGACCAGTTGATCCGGTCGCACGATGAGTTCGCCGGCCAGCTTGGTCAGCAGATCGTCGCCATGCGGGTTGATCACGGACAGTGCCATGCCATGCTTGACCGACTGGCGCAGGCGTTGCGCCAACAACGGTTGTTCCTTGCGCAGCGTCGAGCCGATCACCAGCACGGCTTCGCTCTGCGCGAGTTCGGCAATCGATTGTCCCAACCAGGCGGCGCCTTGCGTCTTGAGACGGAAATCGGCAGCGCGCAGACGGGTTTCGACTTGCTTGATACCGAGTCCCGCCATCAGCTTGCGCAGCAGGAAGAGTTCCTCGACCGTGCTGTTCGGCGTGGCCACGGCGGCGACGTTTTGCGCGCCATGCGCGGCCACGATGTCTTTGAGCTTGCTTGCGACCAGCTCCAGCGCAGTTTGCCAGTCGGTTTCCACCAAGTGGCCATCCTTGCGGATCAGCGGTTTGGTGGCGCGGGTGTCGGCATTGATCGCTTCGTAGGAGAAACGGTCGCGGTCGGAAAGCCAGCATTCGTTGATCGCTTCGTTTTCCAGCGGCAGAACGCGCATGACCTTGTTGTTCTTGACCTGAACGATCAGGTTGGAACCGAGGCCATCGTGCGGGGCCACCGATTTGCGCCGCGACAACTCCCAGCTGCGGGCGCTGTAACGGAACGGCTTGCTGGTGAGCGCGCCGACAGGGCAGAGGTCGATCACGTTGCCGGAAATTTCCGAATTCACGGTCTTGCCCAGGAAAGGCAGCACCTCGGTGAACTCGCCGCGATACGCCATGCCCAGTTCCTGGAGGCCGGCGATCTCGTCGGTAAAGCGCACGCAGCGGCTGCAGTGGATGCAGCGCGTCATCTCGGTGGAAATCAGCGGGCCGAGATCCTTGTTGGCCACCACGCGCTTGTCTTCCTGGTAGCGCGAGGCACCACCGCCGTAGCCGACCGACAGGTCCTGCAGCTGGCATTCGCCACCCTGATCGCAAATCGGGCAATCGAGCGGGTGGTTGATCAACAGGAATTCCATCACCCCTTTCTGTGCCTTGACGGCCTGATCGGAGTGGGTTTTGACCACCATGCCGTTGGTCACCGGGGTGGCGCAGGCAGGCAGCGGCTTGGGGGCTTTTTCGACTTCGACCAGGCACATGCGGCAATTCGCCGCGATGGACAGCTTCTTGTGGTAGCAGAAGTGCGGGATGTACACGCCGAGCGTGTGCGCCGCATCCATTACCGTGCTGCCCGGTGCAATCTGGGTCTTTTTTCCGTCGATTTCAATTTCCAGCATGATCGACTTTCCGTATCTCAGTGGCTGTCTTGGCCCGGTTTAGTAACCGGGTACCAGACAACGCTTGTTTTCAATGTGGTATTCAAACTCGCTCTTGAAGTGCTTGAGCATGCCGCGCACCGGCAGTACGGCGGCATCGCCCAGTGCGCAGATGGTGCGCCCGGCGATGTTGTCGCCAAGGCTGGCCAGCAACTCCAGGTCTTCCGGACGGCCTTCACCGTGCTCGATGCGATGCACGATGCGATAGAGCCAGCCGGTGCCTTCACGGCAAGGCGTGCACTGGCCGCACGATTCCTCGAAGTAGAAGTAGGACAGCCGCTCGAGCGCCTTCACCATGCAGACCGATTCATCCATCACGATCACCGCGCCGGAGCCGAGCATCGACCCTGCCTTGGCAATGGCGTCGTAGTCCATGGTGATGTCCATCATGATGTCTGCAGGCAATACCGGTGCGGATGAACCGCCGGGGATGACCGCTTTCAGGCGCTTGCCACCTCGCATACCGCCGGCCATTTCCAGTAGTTCTGCAAACGGCGTGCCGAGCGGAATCTCGTAGTTGCCCGGGCGGTTCACATGGCCGGAAACCGAAAACAGCTTGGTGCCGCCGTTGTTGGGCTTGCCCAGTTCCAGAAATTTCTGCCCGCCTTCGCGCACGATCCACGGCACCGAGGCATAGGTCTCGGTGTTGTTGATGATCGTCGGCTTGCCGTACAGGCCGAAGGTGGCCGGGAACGGCGGCTTGTAGCGCGGCTGGCCTTTCTTGCCTTCGAGCGATTCGAGCAGCGCCGATTCTTCACCGCAGATATATGCGCCGTAACCGTGGTGCGCATGCAACTGGAACGAGAAACCGCTGCCGAGAATATTGTCGCCAAGGAACCCTGCGGCACGCGCTTCTTCCAGTGCGGCTTCGAACAGCGAGTAGATTTCGAAAATCTCTCCGTGGATGTAGTTGTAACCCACGGAAGCGCCGGTGGCATACGCCGCCAGGATCATGCCCTCGATCAGCGCGTGCGGATTGCTGGCGAGGATGTCCTTGTCCTTGAACGTGCCCGGTTCGCCTTCATCCGAATTGCAGACCAAGTACTTCTGGCCGACATAACCCTTGGGCAGGAAGGTCCACTTCAAGCCGGTGGGAAAGCCCGCACCGCCACGACCGCGCAGGCCCGAGGCCTTGACTTCCTCGATCACGCTTTCCGGGCTGCGGTTTTCGCTCAAGATTTTTTTCAGGGCGCTGTAGCCACCGCGTTGCTGGTAGGCCGCGAGGCGCCAGTGGTCTGCTTGATCGAACTCGACGCCCTCGAACACGACGCCTTTAACGTAGACAGTCATTAGCCAAGCTCCGCGAGTTTTTGGTCGATGGCGTCCGGCGTCATGTGGCTGCACATCTTGTGGTTGTTCACGAGCAGGACCGGCGCGGAACCGCAGGCGCCCATGCATTCGCCTTCCACCAGCGTGTACTTGCCGTCAGCGGTAGTTTCGCCAAAACCGATGCCGAGTTTCTGTTTCAGGTATTCGGCCGTGGTCATGGCACCCGAGAGCGCGCAGGGCAGGTTGGTGCAAACCGTGAGTTTGTGTTGGCCGACCGGCTTCAAGTCGTACATGTTGTAGAACGAAGCGACTTCGTACACGGCGACCGGCGCCATCTCGAGATAGTCGGCCACTTCGGCGATCAGTTCGTTGGAAAGCCAGCGGTGTTCGGTCTGGGCAATGCGCAGCGCTCCCATGACCGCCGAGCGTTTTTGCTCGGCCGGGTACTTGGCGACTTCGCGGTCGATCAACGCGCGCGCGTCGTTGGAGAGCAGTTGTTGGGTATCAGACATCAACGGTCAACCTCACCAAAAACGATATCCAGAGTGCCGATGACGGCAACCACATCGGACAACATGTGTCCGCGAGTCATTTCGTCCAGCGCGGAAAGGTGGCAGAAACCCGGCGCACGAATCTTCATGCGGTACGGTTTGTTGGCACCATCGGAAACCATGTAAATGCCGAACTCACCCTTCGGATGCTCGATGGTGGCGTAGGCCTCGCCTTCCGGCACATGCATGCCTTCGGTGAAGAGCTTGAAGTGGTGGATCAGTTCTTCCATGTTCGATTTCATGGCTTCGCGCGAAGGCGGGGCGACCTTGTAGTTCTCGGTGATGACAGGGCCGGGATTCTTGCGCAGCCAGTCCACGCACTGCTTGATGATGCGGTTGGACTGGCGCAGCTCTTCCACCCGCACCAGATAACGGTCATAACAGTCGCCGTTGACGCCGACCGGGATGTCGAAATCCAGGCGATCGTAGACTTCATACGGTTGTTTCTTGCGGATATCCCACTCGATGCCGGAACCGCGCAGCATCGGGCCGGTGAAGCCCAACGCCATCGCCCGTTCCGGGCTGACCACGCCAATACCAACCGTGCGCTGTTTCCAGATACGGTTGTCGGTCAGCAGGGTTTCGTATTCGTCGATATGGCCGGGGAAGCGGTTGGTGAAGTCCTCGATATAGTCGAGCAGCGAACCGCCGCGATTGGCGTTCAATCGATTGACTTCAGCCTTGTTGCGCAGCTTGGATTCGGCATATTGCGCCATGGTATCCGGCAGGTCGCGATACACGCCGCCCGGACGATAGTAGGCGGCATGCATGCGTGCGCCGGAAACCGCTTCGTAGCAGTCCATCAGGTCTTCGCGTTCGCGGAAGCAGTAGATGAACATGGTCATCGCGCCCAGATCGATGCCGTGTGCACCCAGCCACAGCAAGTGGCTGAGAATCCGGGTGATTTCATCGAACATCACGCGGATGTATTGCGCACGCAACGGCACTTCCAGCCCGAGCAGCTTTTCCACGGCCAGACAGTAGGCGTGCTCGTTGGCCATGCTGGACATGTAGTCCAGGCGGTCCATGTAGGGCAGGTTCTGCAGGTAGGTCTTGGTTTCGGCCAGCTTTTCGGTGGCGCGATGCAACAGGCCGATATGCGGGTCGGCACGCTCGACGACTTCGCCGTCCATTTCTAGGATCAGACGCAGTACGCCGTGTGCGGCAGGGTGTTGCGGGCCAAAGTTGATCGAATAATTACGGATTTCAGCAGTCACCGTATTGCTCCTCGCGGATGACGCGCGGAACGATTTCGCGCGGATCGATGGTGACGGGTTGATAGACCACGCGGCCTTCTGCCTCGTCGTAACGCATTTCCACCAGCCCCGAAGTCGGGAAATCCTTGCGGAACGGGTAGCCGGCAAAACCGTAGTCGGTCAGGATGCGGCGCAGGTCGGGGTGACCGGTGAACACGATGCCATAAAGATCGTAGGCTTCGCGTTCGAACCAGTTTACGCCCGGCCAGACTTCGTTCACCGACAGGACTTCCGGCGCATTGTCGTCCGGGCAGAATACGCGCACGCGCAGGCGCACGTTGTGGGCGATCGAGATCAAGTGGTAGACGGCGGCAAAGCGACGGCCGCTCCATTCGCCATCACGATAGGCGCTGTAGTCGAGACCGCAGACATCGACGCAGGATTCAAAGCCGAGCTGGTCGCGCAATTTGTAGGCGACGCTCAACCAGCTTGCTGCCGGTGTTTCGAGGGTGACTTCATCGAGCGCGAGCTTGAGCGAGGCGATTTCTGTTTCTGAAAGCGTGCTCTGCAGGCGGTCCATCAGGGTTGTAATTCGGCTGGCCATGCGTGTGCCTCAGGTGCGCGAAAGAAGGCGACCAGGAACGCCGCTGCGGGCGATCGTGTTGGTGCGCTTGATCTTGTTCTGGAGCTGGATAAAGCCATAGAGCAGGGCTTCTGCCGTCGGCGGGCAGCCCGGCACGTAGATATCCACCGGGACGATGCGGTCGCAGCCGCGTACCACGGAATAGGAGTAGTGGTAGTAGCCACCACCGTTGGCGCAGGAGCCCATGGAAATCACCCAGCGTGGTTCGGGCATCTGGTCATAGACCTTGCGCAGGGCCGGTGCCATCTTGTTGCACAGCGTGCCTGCCACAATCATCAGATCGGATTGGCGCGGGCTGGGCCGGAAAAAGCTGCCGAAACGGTCAAGGTCGTAACGTGCCGCGCCGACATGCATCATTTCAACCGCGCAGCAGGCCAGGCCAAATGTCATCGGCCAGAGCGAAGAGGTTCGGGTCAAATTGATGACGGAATCAACCGTGGTCGTGATAAAGCCGCGTTGTTCTAGATTCTGTTCTGCCATCATTCCCACTCCAGCGCGCCTTTTTTCCATTCATAAACAAATCCTGCCACAAGAATGGCAAGAAATATCATCATGGAAATAAAACCGAAAAAGCCGATCTCTTTCAATACCAATGCCCAAGGCACCAGGAAGGCAACTTCCAGATCGAAAAGAATAAAGAGAATGGCGATAAGGTAATAGCGCACATCGAATTGCATGCGCGCATCGTCAAAGGCTTCAAAGCCGCACTCGTAGGGCGAGCGTTTTTCAGCGTCGGGGCGGATGGTTCCCAGGAATTTTCCGACCCCCCAGCCCATGATCATGGGTGCAAGACCAACCAGCGCACCGATGACAAGGAACAAGAGAACGGGGAGATAGTTTTGCAGCATGATGTCTCCGGTCCGGTTGAATAAAAGGACTCATTTTGTGGTGGTGAATAATTCTTATTATTGTCGTATGGCACAATAAACGCCGGGTTTCCCCAGCGCTATTGTAGTACTTGTTTTATGGTGCCGACAGTGAGACTCGAACTCACACAGCCTGTGGCCACTACCCCCTCAAGATAGCGTGTCTACCAATTTCACCATGTCGGCAAATTGCTAATAAATTGTTTTGACCAAGCTTCGATCATTAATTAATCAGGAATTTTTTTCTGGTCCGGTTGCGCCGGTTGGGTTGTTGCCGGGGCTTCACTACCCATTACGCCCAGTTCGCTTTTCTTTTGCGCCGGGGCTGTGATTAGTACCAGTGCCAGGCAGGTCGCGAAAAAAATGGTCGCGCAGAAGGCCGTGGCCCGGCTCAGGAAGTTGGCAGATCCCGCGGAGCCAAACAGGCTGCCAGCAGAGCCGCTACCAAAGGCGGCGCCCATGTCCGCGCCTTTTCCGTGCTGCAAAAGCACGAGCACAATCACCGCGAGGGCGGAGATGACGTTCAAAATCTGAACAACTGTTGTGATGAGTTCCATTTTGCTTTTCGTGGCTTGGGTAACTTGAACGGCGGATTCTAGCACCCGCAGACCGCTTTGCAAATCGGGACGCAGGATGCGTCCTTGCGCTGCCGGATCTCTGCGCTGCCTGCGTTCAGTTTGAGGGCGCCTTCTGTCGGCGAACATTGCGGGGGCTGGATTGCGGATGTACGGCTTTGTAGGTGGAGTGAAAGTGCAGGGTGGTAAATTGGCTATGAGCAGTTTTGTAATACAACCGAAACATTTCGCCGCTACGATTTGTCCTGTTGTCATTACCCCCTTATTTCGGCAGGAGTACTACCATGACTTTGGGTCGCAAACTGATTCTTTCGATGGGCGTTGCTGCAATGTTTTCTGCGTCAGTGTTTGCTGCTGACATTACGGGGGCTGGTGCCACCTTCCCGTACCCGTTGTATGCCAAGTGGGCTGAACAATACAAGGCCGCTACCGGGACAGGTATGAACTACCAGTCGATTGGCTCGGGCGGCGGTATCAAGCAAATTCAAGCTAAAACGGTTGATTTTGGCGCATCGGATGCCCCGCTTACTGCCGCTCAGCTAGATAAAGACGGGCTGCTGCAATTCCCGACCGTGATGGGCGGTGTAGTACCGGTGGTTAACCTTGAGCAAGTCAAAGGTGGCGAGTTGAAGCTGTCCCCAGCGGTGCTGGCTGATATTTTCCTAGGCAAAATCAAGAAGTGGAACGAGCCGTCCATTGCCTCCCTGAATCCCGGGGTCAAGCTGCCGGACCTGAGCATCACCGTGGTCCACCGTGCGGATGGTTCCGGTACGACCTGGATCTTCACCAACTACCTTTCCAAAGTCAGCAAGGAATGGAACGAGAAAGTTGGCAATAATGCATCCGTACAGTGGCCAATTGGCGTGGGTGGCAAGGGTAATGAAGGCGTAGCCCAGTACGTTCAGCGTATCAAGGGTGCCATTGGTTATGTGGAATATGCCTATGCCAAGCAGAACAAGATGGATTACACCCAGTTGCAGAACAAGGCCGGCAATTTCGTCCAGCCTGATGATGTGACCTTCAAGGCCGCTGCTGCGGGTGCCGATTGGAAGGGTACACCGGGTTTTGCGGTGGTTTTGACCGACCAGGCAGCCAAAGACGCATGGCCAATCACGGGTGCAACCTTTATCCTGATGTACAAGAAGCAGGACAAGCCGGCCCAAGCGCTTGAAGTTCTCAAGTTCTTTGCCTGGGCTTACAAGGAAGGTGACAAGACGGCACTGGGTATGGACTATATCCCGATGCCGACAGAGGTAAAGACCGTCATCAATACGGCATGGAAGCAAATTACCGACGGTGGCAACGTACCTGTTTTGAAGTAAAAATACCGTTTGCGGTATTCATCGCGAGTTGAAGTGATTTGACGCGGCAGGGGTTGCTTGACTCCTGCCGCTGTCATGCGGAGATTATCAATGATTTCACACGAACAACGGTTGCAACGCCAAGCCATGCAGGATCGGGCTTTTCGGTGGGCGACTTTGTTTTTTGCTTTGCTGGTGTTGCTGGTATTGGTTGGGATCATCTTGTCCTTGCTGATCGGCTCGCTGTCCAGCATTAAAGCTTTTGGGTTCAATTTCTTGGTCAGTGAGGATTGGAACCCGGTAACCGAAGTCTTCGGCGGATTGAATTCGGTCAAAGGGACGATTCTTACTTCCCTGATCGCCATGCTGATCGGCGTGCCAGTCAGTTTCGGTATTGCAATTTTCCTGACGGAACTCTCTCCGGTCTGGTTGCGACGTCCCCTGGGTGTCGCCATCGAGCTGCTGGCGGGTGTTCCTTCGATCATCTATGGCATGTGGGGATTGTTCGTTTTCGCGCCCTGGTTTGCCGACAACGTACAGCCCTGGCTGATGCGTGCGACTGAAAACATCCCGGCCATCGGCTGGTTGTTTCAAGGGCCGCCGATGGGTATTGGCCTGTTTACGGCCGGTTTGATTCTTGCCGTGATGGTGATCCCTTATATTTCTGCCGTCATGCGCGATGTTTTCGAAGTGGTTCCCGCCATGCTCAAGGAATCTGCTTATGGCTTGGGTGGAACGACTTGGGAGGTCGTCTGGAATGTGGTCTTGCCTTATACCAAGAATGGTGTCGTTGGCGGGATCATGCTGGGTCTGGGTCGTGCCTTGGGTGAAACCATGGCGGTGACCTTTGTAATTGGCAACTCGCATACCGCTGTCACAACACTGTTTGATCCGGCGACATCCATTTCGGCTACCTTGGCAAATGAGTTCACTGAGGCTGTGGGCGAGCTTCATACCTCGGCATTGATCGAATTGGGCTTGCTGTTGTTCCTGATCACTTTTGTTGTTCTTGCGCTGTCCAAGTTGCTGCTGATGCAGCTCCGCCGTAATGAGGGCGCTCATTCTTGAGCGAGGGGATTACCATGGATTTGTATTTTCGCCGTCGTCTGACCAACTATGCCAGTGTGGTGCTTTCCTCTGCTGCCATGGCTTTCGGCTTGTTTTGGCTGTTCTGGATTCTTTTCGTGTTGTTCAAAAACGGGTTTGCAGGACTCGCCATTTCGCTGTTTACCCAGACCACGCCTGCCCCCGGCAGTACCGGCGGTTTGGCAAATGCCATTCTGGGTTCATTGCAAATGACCATTATGGGCACACTGATCGGTACGCCGGTGGGCATCATGGCGGGTATTTATCTTGCAGAGTTTGGTGATGACAACTGGCTGGCCTCTTCCACCCGGTTCATCAACGACATCCTGCTTTCTGCGCCCTCTATCGTGGTTGGCCTGTTCGTTTACGAGATCTATGTGGTGCATATCGGGCACTTCTCTGGTTGGGCTGGCGCACTGGCCTTGGCAATCCTGGTTGTTCCCGTGGTTTTGCGTACAACGGAGAATATGCTGCGTCTGGTGCCGCATACCATGCGTGAGGCTGCCTATGCGCTGGGCGCACCGCAGTGGAAAACAGTGCTGTGGGTTACCTTGCGGGCAGCCAAGGCTGGCGTGGTGACGGGCATCATCCTGGCAGTGGCCCGGATTGTAGGTGAGACCGCCCCCTTGCTCTTCACCGCGCTGAACAACCAGTTTTACTCCAACATGAATCAGCCCATGGCCAACTTGCCGGTGGTGATTTTCCAGTTTGCCATGAGCCCCTACGAGGACTGGCATACCCTCGCCTGGGCTGGCAGTCTGCTGATTGGCTTCTTCGTACTCGGGCTCAATGTCTTGGCAAGAGTGTTGGTGCACACCAAGCAACAAAGCTAATAGACCTTGCTAATTAACGGATCAAGGTAAAAGAGAATAAACATGACATCAGAAATCCAACCGAAAATTGCTGTGCGCAACCTGAATTTCTTCTATGGCGGCTATCGCGCATTGAAGGATATCAATCTGGACATCCTTGGGGGCAAGGTAACCGCTTTCATCGGTCCGTCCGGCTGTGGCAAGTCTACTTTGCTGCGCACTTTCAATCGCATGTACAACCTGTATCCCAAGCAGCGTGCCGAAGGCGAAATCCTGCTTAACAACCAAAACATTCTGAATGACGGGGTTGACCTCAATATGCTGCGGGCCAAGGTCGGCATGGTATTCCAGAAACCGACCCCTTTCCCGATGTCCATTTATGACAACATTGCCTTTGGCGTGAATCTGTATGAAAAACTGAGCCGGGCAGAGATGGATGACCGGATCGAGTGGGCCTTGCAAAAGGCGGCGTTGTGGAATGAGGCAAAAGACAAGCTGAAGCAGTCAGGATTGGGTCTTTCTGGAGGGCAGCAACAGCGCCTGTGTATCGCCCGCGCTATCGCGGTCAAACCGGAGGTGTTGTTGCTGGATGAGCCAACTTCGGCTCTCGATCCGATCTCGACAGCACACATTGAAGAGTTGGTGCATGAGCTTAAAAAGGATTACACCATCGCGATCGTGACTCACAACATGCAGCAGGCTGCCCGGGTGTCCGATTACACGGCCTATATGTATCTGGGTGAAATGGTCGAGGTCGGTGAGACCGATGCGATTTTCACTGCGCCGAAGATGAGAGCCACTGAAGACTACATTACCGGTAAATTTGGCTGATTCATTTTTCTGTCAAATGAATACTTCAAAGGCGCAAGGGAAGAACCTTGCGCCTTTGTGCATTCTTGACTGGCTGTATTCAGATGGCGGTTATTTCTTGGCCGTTGTGACCGGAGTCTTGCCAGGCGCGGGTGCGGCCAGTTTGCCGCCGACAGAAATTTCCGGCTTGATCTTGTTGTAAACGCCTTGCTTGATCCCTGGGATTTTCATGATGTCTTCCGGGGTCTTGAAGGCGCCATTCTTGCTGCGGTATTCAACGATGGCCTTGGCTTTGGTTGGGCCGATTCCTTTTACCGCTTCCAGTTGTTGCTGTGTTGCTGAATTCAGATCTACGACCGCGAAAACATTGCTGATCAGGGCAAAGCTTGCGAACAGTACAACGAATAGTTTTCTTAGCATGGCAAAACCTCATTGAAGTGGGTTGGATGCAGCCTTGATGGCTGCTTGCGCAATATAGCAAACAAAAATAAAAACTTTCAATAAAATAAATATAAAAATTTACTACGTGTAAGTTTCTCTGGTGTTGGCGTGAGTGATGGCACGATCTGGCGAAGAAGATCGGTCTGAAAGCGAGCAAGCGCACGGTCTTGTTCAATGGCGCACTGGAGTGCCGCTTGTTCGAATACGAGTTGCGGGCGGGAAGCATGCGCGGGGATAAAAACTGAATCCTTTCGCGTCAAGGACTTAGGCGGGTTGTTGAA
>JAGTRM010000050.1 GCA_018261735.1 Pseudomonadota bacterium | reverse complement strand
GCGCAACAGCCGAAAGTTCTGGAACTCTGAGGCGGCGCCTCGCTAATCTAGGAATTGCAACATGGTAGGCAAGTACTATTACGGCACAGGCCGTCGCAAAAGCGCCGTAGCCCGCGTGTTCCTCGCCAAAGGCGCCGGTAACATCGTGGTGAATGGCAAACCGCTGGATCAGTATTTCTCCCGCGAAACCGGTCGCATGGTGGTTCGCCAGCCGCTGGTTCTCACCCAAAGCCTCGAATCCTTCGACATTATGGTTAATGTGGTTGGTGGTGGCGAAACCGGTCAAGCCGGTGCAGTGCGTCACGGTATCACCCGTGCACTGATCGACTTCGATGCTGCGCTCAAGGGCACACTCAAGGCTGCTGGCCTGGTGACTCGCGATGCACGTGAAGTTGAACGCAAGAAGGTCGGTCTGCACAAGGCTCGCCGTCGCAAGCAGTTCTCCAAGCGTTAATTTGCACGCTTGCTGCGCTACGCAAAGCCGCCCTTGGGCGGCTTTTGTGTTTTTTACGGCGGTATTTTTTGCGGTAAGATCAGCCTGTTACAGATTGAAGGAATGAATAGCATGATCAAGGTGGGCATTGTTGGCGGCACGGGATATACCGGCGTTGAATTGTTGCGGCTGCTGGCGCGGCATCCGGGGATAAAACTGCATGCGGTGACCTCGCGCAAAGAGTCCGGTATGAAAGTGGCCGAGATGTTCCCAAGCCTGCGCGGCCGGGTCGATATCGCGTTTTCGACACCTGAAGAATCGAATCTGGCCAGTTGTGACGTGGTCTTTTTTGCCACACCCAACGGCATCGCCATGCAGCAGGCGCGCGAGTTGCTCGCTGCAGGCGTCAAGGTGATTGATCTGGCGGCCGATTTTCGTATCAAGGATGTGGCTGAGTGGGAAAAGTGGTACGGCATGACGCATGCTTCGCCCGAATTGGTGGCTGAAGCGGTGTACGGTTTGCCCGAGGCCAACCGCGAACAAATCCGCTCTGCCAGGCTGATTGCCAACCCCGGCTGTTATCCGACAGCGGTACAGCTGGGCTATCTGCCACTGATCGAAGCCGGCGTGGTTGATTCTGGCCAACTGATTGCCGACTGCAAATCCGGCGTATCGGGCGCGGGACGCAAAGCCGAAGTGCATACCCTGTTTGCCGAGGCGGGCGACAATTTCAAGGCTTACGGCGTGAATGGCCATCGCCATTTGCCGGAAATCAGCCAGGGGCTGGCACGCGCGGCCGGCAAGCCGATCGGGCTGATCTTCGTGCCGCATCTGACACCGCTGATCCGCGGCATCCATGCCACGCTGTATGCAAAATTGAGCAAGGATGTCGATGTGCAGGCGCTGTTCGAGCAGCGTTATGCCAGCGAGCCGTTTGTTGATATATTGCCGGCAGGTTCGCACCCGGAAACCCGGTCGGTGCGCGGTGCCAATGTATGCCGTATTGCAGTGCACCGGCCGCAAGGCGGGGATACCGTGGTGGTGCTCTCGGTCATCGATAACCTGGTCAAGGGCGCTGCCGGGCAGGCAGTGCAGAACATGAACCTGTTGTTTGGCTTTCCGGAAGACCAGGGGCTGGATATCGTTCCGCTGTTGCCCTGATCTGCCATGCCGCTCAAACGCTTTTACCGACAACAACGTATCCGGCTGGCGGCTGCTCCGATCAGGTTGCAGCCGACGCCGGGACGGCGGCTGCGTGCCTTGCGCACCGCGCTGAAATTGCTGGTGGTGGCGGCATTGATTGGTGTGGGTGGCTGGGTGGGATGGCGCGAATCGGCGCTCGCGCATCGTGCCGATTCTTCCGAGTTGTCGGCGCGCGTTGCGCTGCTGGACCGCACGCTGGCCTCGGAAGTGGCCGCCCGGCGCGGGCTTGAGCAGCAATTGGTCGTGGAGCAGTCCACGCGTGCCACCTTGGCCGAGCAGCTGGCACAATCGCAGGCCGATGCCGCTTCGCATCAAGAGTCACTGGTCTTTCTGGAATCGTTGCTGACCAGCAATGATCGCAGCCGCGCCGTGCGGCTCGTTGCCTGCGAAATGCAGTTGCTCGAAGCGCGGCGTTACCGCTATCGGGCCTTGCTGGCGCAAGGATTCAACAGCGATGCACAGTTCAATGGCCGGCTGCAGATCAGCGTGGATTACCTGCGCCGGGGGCAGCGTGGCAATATGGTGTTGGGCGGCGAGAAACCGCTGCCGGTGCAGATCAAGCATTACGAACGGGTGGAAGGCGAGCTGGGTTTGCCGGCGGATGCGATTCCACAGATGCTGGAGGTTCGCCTGCTCTCTGCGGATGGGCGCCAGGTGATTGCGCAGTGCCGGAAAAAAATGGGGAGTGGATAGTGTTCAAGAAGCATAAGCATCACAGGAGTGACCGGATCGATAGTCTGATCGGGCAGGGAAGCACCGTCGGCGGCGATGTTCGTTTCAGTGGCGGGTTGCGCATCGACGGTATTGTGGTGGGCGATGTCTCCGGCCTGGAAGGCAAGGACAGTACGCTTGTCGTTAGTGAAAAAGCACGTATTGAAGGCGAGGTGGTTTGCACCCATCTTATCCTCAATGGCGAAATTGCCGGCTCGATTGCGGTGAGTCAGTATGTTGAACTTCAGCCGAAGGCACGGGTTCGTGGTGATTTGAGCTATAAAATGCTTGAAGTGCATCCGGGCGCGGTGGTCGATGGCCGGCTCAACCATTGTGCAGACGGCAATCATCCCGCTGCCGCTGTCCCGAACGCAGATTGACCTCGGCATGGGGCCAGAGGATAATCCAAGCTAATTAGTCAACTATTTGGAGTAGGCCATGAATACGGCGACCGATATGCCCAGTCCGTTTCTTTTTACCGACGCGGCGGCAGCCAAAGTACAAGATTTGATCCAGGAAGAGGGCAATCCGGAGCTCAAGCTGCGCGTGTTTGTGACCGGCGGCGGCTGTTCTGGCTTCCAGTATGGCTTCACCTTCGACGAGATCGCCAATGATGACGATACGCTGGTGCAGAAAAACGGCGTCACCCTGCTGGTCGATCCGATGAGCTACCAGTATCTGGTGGGTGCCGAGATTGATTATGTGGAAAGCTTGGAAGGTTCGCAGTTCACCATCAAGAACCCCAACGCTGTTTCGACTTGTGGCTGCGGTTCATCGTTTTCGGTTTGAACCAGGCCGGGCATTGCAAAAAAGGAAGCTTCGCGCTTCCTTTTTTACTTTCTGGAGACATGATGGCTGCTGTTCTGTTGTTGTATTCCAGCCGGGAAGGCCAGACCCGGCGCATTTGTGAGTGCATGGCTGAAGTGATTCGGGAGGAGGGCGGCGAGGCCAGAATCCTGTCGCTGGCAGATCCGGATCTGGTACAGGCAGCGGCGGACTCGGAACGTTTGATTGTCGGCGCTTCGATCCATTATGGCCGTCTGCCGACCGAACTTTACCGCTTCATTGCTGAAAACTGCGCGCTGATCGAGGCGCGCGCCAATGCCTTTTTTTGCGTCAACCTCACCGCGCGCAAGCCGGGCAAGGATACGCCGGAAGGCTCCGCCTACATGCGCAAGTTCCTGAAGAAATCGCCGTGGCGACCCATGCGCCTGGCGGTATTCGCCGGGGCTTTGTACTACACCCGCTATGCCTGGTATGACCGCATGATGATCCGCCTGATCATGTGGATAACGGGCGGACCGACGGATCCTCGGCGCGATGTCGAGTTTACCGATTGGGATCAGGTTCGCCGGGTGGCACGGGCGTGGTTAAAAACTTAGGAGGGCATCATGTTCGAATCGGCAGAGTTGGGTCACAAGATCGACAAGGATACCTACAAGCAGGAAGAGGCGCAGTTGCGCCAGGATTTGCTTGAGGCGCAATACGAGCTGGGCCGGCGGGCTGATTTTCCGGTATTGATTCTCCTGGCGGGCGTGCCGACGGCTGGCAAGGGCGAGATGGCCAATCTGCTGATGGAATGGCTCGATCCGCGCCATGTGGCCACGCATGCATTTGGTGCCCACAGTGACGAAGAGCGCAGCCGTCCGCCGATGTGGCGCTACTGGCGCGCGCTGCCGCCCAAGGGCAAGATGGCCATCCTGTTCGGGGGTTGGTATGCCGGAGCCGTGTTCGAGACCCTGAATGGCGCGCGCGAGGCGGTGTTCCAGCGCGAGATCGAGCGCATTGCGCATTTCGAGAAAATGCTGGCCGACGAAGGTGTGCTGGTCCTCAAGTTCTGGCTGCACCTGTCCGAGCCGGTGCTGGACAAGCGGCTGAAAAAACTGTCGGGCGACAAATTGACGGCCTGGCGCGTGACCGATGAGGACAGCTGGTTTTCCCAGCATTACGACAAAATCATTGAGCGTAGCCGTGCCATGCTGATGCGGACCAGCTCGGCCGATGCGCCCTGGCGCGTGGTCGAGGGTGCGGATGCGAATTACCGCGCGCTGGAAGTGGGCAAGCAACTCCTGAGTGCCATGCGCCAGCATCTGGCGCGCCGTTCGGTGCGCCAGAGCCGGGTGGAGGCGGCGCAAATCATTCCGCCGGTTGACGGCTTGCGCCTGCTGGATACCCTGCAGCTTGACCAGGCTTCCACGGACGAGGATTACAAGGAGCGGCTGGAGGCATTGCAGGGGCGGCTCAACCTGCTGACGCGCCATCCGCAGTTCCACAACCTGGCCGTGGTGGTGGTGTTTGAAGGCATGGATGCTGCCGGCAAGGGCGGTGCGATACGGCGGATCAGCGCGGCACTGGATGCGCGGCAATACCATATCGTGCCGATTGCCGCGCCGACCGAGGAAGAGCGCGCCCAGCCCTATCTGTGGCGTTTCTGGCGACAATTGCCAACGCATGGGCGCCTCACCATCTTCGACCGTTCCTGGTACGGCCGCGTGCTGGTCGAGCGGGTTGAAGGCTTTGCGCCGGTGGCGGACTGGATGCGTGCCTATGGCGAAATCAACGAGTTTGAATCCCAGCTCGATGATGCCAATACCCTGGTGGTCAAATACTGGCTGGCGATCAGCAAGGAAGAGCAGCTTGCGCGTTTTCAGGAGCGCGAGCAGACCGAGTGGAAGCGTTTCAAGATCACCGAGGAAGACTGGCGCAATCGCGAAAAGTGGGATGACTACGTGACCGCGGCAAGCGACATGGTTGACCGCACCAGTACCCCGGGTGCGCCCTGGCATCTGATCGCTGCCAACAACAAGAGCTTTGCCCGCATCCGGGTGCTGGAAATCCTGTGCGATACCATCGAGAAGCGCCTGGGCCGGAAAGAAAAGAAGGCGCGTGCCTGATGAGGTCTTGTGTTGCCGGATGGCTCAAGTAACATGCGGGTCCAAGGAGTGAGTTGAGACTATGGCTGAATGGAGCATCTGGAAAGCACTGGAAGAGTGGCGCAATCGCCGGCATGAACTCGATCCGCTTTTCGCCAGGGCCGGCATTGCTCCTGAAGTGGAATCCGCGGTCAACATGGTGTGCGTCAACCTGCGCCGGCAGACGCCGACGCCGCCGCTGCTGACCGGTGACAAGACCCGTGATGAGGAAGAATTCGGCCGCTATCACGATGGGTACTACCGCCATTTCGATGATAGCCTCCTGCGTGCGGAAACGTTGTTGCGCCTGCCCTGGGTGCCAGAGACGGCCCCGCTTGCCGAGCGGATCCGGGCGGAAATAACCCGCCTGCGCCAAGTGTTGCGGGAGCATCCCGGACGTAATCCGGGCTGTGACAATCTGGAAAAATTGTTGCGGCAGTATGTTGCGCTGGATCTGGCCGAAGTGCCAAAGCTGACAGATACGCTGGCGCAGCGGCGCCGGCAGCTGACCGAAATCGCGGGCTATCCCTTGTTGGTTCAGCATGCCGGCAAAGACCCTTCCCAGGACGGCGTTCCGCCGCTGTCCAGCGATGCATTTCGCCAGGAATTGTTCGGCCGGATGGGGATATACCGGGAAACGTCATGGCTGCATAACCGCGTGCTGACCCATGCTTATGTTCTGCTGGCGCTGGATTCTGCTTGCGCCAGCAAGAAACGCGATGCACTGGACGATTCGCGCCTGGCCCGCATGCTGAAGCGCCGCTGGCCAACGCTGTCGATTCTGTGGCCTGATTTCGAGCAGGCTGACCAGATCTGGTATCTGCTGCTGGCGCTGCTGGCTATTGTGGCGGTGTTCACCGAGTTGTGGTGGGTTGCGGTGCCGATGATCGCCTGGCTTAATCTTTCTGTCGGCGCCCATCGGCGCGAAAAGAAAGAAGTCGAAGCGCTGCGCGCGCAGCTGGTGGAGCGGATGAAGGCCATGAAGCGCACCCGCGACCGGTTTGCCTTTGGCCAGTTTTCACTGGAAAAGCTGGCGTTCCAGTTGCGGCAGCTGGATGGCAATAATGAATACTTCGACGAAGTTGTTTATCAGCTGGCCGCCTTGCACCAGCACGAGGCCTGAGTGACTCCGGTTGGCGGAGGCTGAGCAGGATGGCGATGCAATAAAAACGCCCGGCTATCTGTCCGGGCGTTTTTTATTGCAGGGCGATGGCGTGGCGGTGATCAGCCTTCCATGGTTCCCGCGCCGATGTTGAAGCCGCCATCGACATACATGATTTCACCGGTGATGCCCGATGCCAGCGGGGACAGCAGGAAAGCGGCGGCATTGCCGACTTCCTCGATCGTGACATTGCGGCGCAACGGCGTGCCGGCAGCGGCTGCGGCCAGCAATTTGTTGAAATTGCCGATGCCGGAAGCGGCCAGGGTCTTGATCGGGCCAGCGGAAATACCGTTCACGCGCATGCCCTGGGCGCCCAGGGCGGCGGACATGTAGCGGACATTGGCTTCCAGGCTGGCTTTGGCCAGACCCATCACGTTGTAGTTGGGCACTGCGCGTTCGGCGCCGAGGTAGGTCAGCGTGACGAGCGATGCGCCGTCGTTCAGCATCGGACGCGCAGCCTTGGCCAGTGCGGCGAAGCTGTAGGAGCTGATGTCGTGCGCAATCTTGAAGGCGTCGCGGCTCACGGCATCCAGGTAATCGCCCTTGAGCGCATCGCGCGGCGCGAAGCCGATCGAGTGAACCAGCCCGTCCAGTTTGTCCCAGCGCTTTGCCAGCTCGACAAACACGGCGCTGATCTGCTCGTCGCTGGCCACGTCGCAGGGCAGGACGATATCGGAATCGAATTCTTTGGCCAGGTCAACCACACGCTGGCGCAGATCTTCATTCACATAGGTAAAGGCCAGCTCCGCACCTTCGCGCTTGGCAGCCTGAGCGATGCCGTAGGCGATCGAACGGTTGGAAAGCAGACCTGTGATCAGGATCTTTTTGTTGGCGAGAAAGCCCATGATTACTTCCTTACTATTTGAACACGCGGGATTATAGCCGAAACCGCCGGTTTCGGGCTGTGCTTGCGCTCACTCGACGGCATAGGGCAGCGGCAGGATGGTCAGTTCCGGTCCGGCGGGATTATCCAGGTGCAGGCCATGCTCAAGGCTGCTCATCTGGGCCACGACCAGGGCTTCCCAGTGCCCGGTTTGCGTTGGACTGGCTTGCAGGATCTTGCCGGAAGGCTGGCCGTTCATTTCCGGGCTGAAGATATCCTGGCCGGCTGCAATTACATCGCGGGCAGCGCTGACCCGGTACATGCGGCGCTTGACCTTGCCCAGGTAGCGGGTACGCGCGACGATTTCCTGGCCGGGATAGCAGCCCTTGGTGAAACTCACGGCGCCGATCAGGTCGAGGTTGGCCATTTGCAGCACGAACTCTTCCTGCGTGGCTGCACTGATCCAGGGAATGCCGGCGCGGATATCGCTGAGTTGCCAGAGTGGCTGGCCGCCCGGCACGCAGCCGGCGTCGAGCAGTTTTTGCCACAGGGCGGGCGCGGCGTCCGGCGTCGTTACGAACTGGAAGCGCGCGCCGGGCAGGGCGATCAGGCTGAAATCCGCGCCGTGGTGGATGCTCAGTTCCGCCAGTTGCTCGATACCCGCCAGAGCAAGCGCCCGGGCTGCGGCTTGCGGACCGGCCACGCCGATCAGGGCGCGCTCGGCGCTGGCGTCGGTGCAACGCGTTTTGCTGCGCATGATGTACATGGACAGGCGTTTTTGCAGTGCCGGAGTCAGCTCGTCGGCCAATTGCAGCCAGTAATCGCCGCCCTGGCGGAAAACCAGGAAAGAGGCCAGCATCCGCCCCTTGGGGGTGGAGTAGCAGGCGTACTGGGCGGAGGAGTCATCGAGCGCCTTGATGTCGCTGGAAAGCTGGCCGTGCAGGAAAGCCTGGGTTTCCTCGCCAGAAAAATGCAGCAGGCCGGCGGGGCTGACCGGGCAGGCCACAGCGGCAGTTTCCAGTGCGGCCAATGCGGCAGCGTGCTCGGCGGGCGCGAGTGGGGTGAACCAGTTCATGTGTTGTCTCCAAGTATGGTTTTTATCGTGAAAGTATAACGCCCCGGCGGGCGGGGCGTTGGAAGTGATCGCAGGAATCACTGCGCGGCGGGTTCCGGATCGCGCCCGGAGGCGGGGCGCCATGCGCCGCCTGAGCGCAGTTCCGGAGAGTCGAGGGTGCCCGACAGGGTGACCTGGTTGGAGGCGGTCATGCTGCCCGCGCTGAGGGTGCTGGCGGCGCCGCCGGAAAGCTTGCCGTCGCGCACCAACAAATCGCCGTTGGCGCGAAACTTGCCGGCATCCAGATGCACTGCGCGCAGGCTGACGGCTTTGCCCTGCACGGCCAGCGTGCCGCGCAGCAGGTTGAAGCTGGTTTGGCCGCCGTGGCGCACGATTTCTGGCGACGAGGATTTGAGCGGGGTGATCAGATCAATATTGTGGAGCAGCCCGTCGACCAGGGTGAAGCGCCCTTGCAGTTGCGGGGTATCGAATAAGCGGGCGTAGTGGTCGGCATTGAAGCGGAACGATCCTTCGCCCTGCAGCAGGCCCGTGGCCCGTGTCACCGGGCTGAAAACGGCAATCAACGGTTCGGCCCGGATATTTCTGGCCTGGAGTTGGCCGCTGAGTTGCCAGCGTCCATTCCAGAGCAATTGGCCATTCCCGGTTACGAGGCCATTGTAGAGGCCGGCGCGGATATCGGTGATCTGCAGCCTTTCGCTATTGGCTTGCCCTGTCATATTGATGTATTCGAAATTGACCGCGTGGGCGAAGGGGAGTTGCCAGTTCTTGGCCGAAAAAATAACCGTGAAATTGCCCGGACCAGCAGGCTGGATTTGCAGCTCCGCCTTGCCGCCGGCCAGGTGAGCCGTGACGGTGTCGAGCCGGTGATCCGCCTTGAATGCAATTTCGGCAGTGAAGGGGCCGAGTGCACCCTGTTCCGTGCGGATGACGATATTCTCCAGCGCGAGTTCGCCAAGGCGCAGCGGGGATTCGCTTGCCAGCCGGTCGGTCAGGCCCAGTGCAAATGGGCGTGAAAATACCGGCTCGACCAGTTTTACCTCGTGCAGCGCCCGTCCGAAGCCGAGCAGGTTGCGCAAGGTAGTGGGGATGACGACCTGTTTGATCTGTGCCGCATCGGCGCTGTCGATGGTGACCTGCTCAAGCCGGAAAGCGGGTTTGGGGAGAAAGCTGAAATGGATCTTGCCGATTTCAACCTTGCTGTGCAGTGTCTGGCCCAGACGGGATTCCAGGCTGGGCTTGAGCAGGCTGTACGGGAAGACCAACGGCAGCAGGCCTGCGACGAGGACGAACAGGGCGGCAATGATGATTCGGGTGGAAACGTTTTTCATCTTGGAGTAAAAATCCTTAAGCGATGCTTGACAAGGTTTTCCCCGGGCACTAATATGCGCTCCTCATCGATTCCCTGATAGCTCAGTCGGTAGAGCGACGGACTGTTAATCCGCAGGTCCCTGGTTCGAGTCCAGGTCGGGGAGCCAAGAAATACCAGCAATTAGCCCAGCCCACAAGGTTGGGCTTTTTGTTTTTCCGCGCTGTATTGGCATGTCCGGGGCAATACCGCGGCAACGGCGACATGTTTTTCAGCCGCTTTCGCACGCTAGTCTACCAAGCAATCCTTTGTTTCTGTCAATGCCGGGCATGGCGAGACAGGCAGGTTCGCGCTTGCTCGCCGGGTGAGCGCAAGCCACGAAATTGCCGAGGCGCGTGTGAAAGGTGGAGAGCGTGTTAGTTGGCCATCACGACATAGCGACGTAGCGTATCGGCGATGGCATTGCTGTTGTTATTGCCGATAATCAGCCTGGCGCTGGCTTTGACCGTGTCATCGCTGTTGCCCATCGCTACCCCCATGCCCGCCATTTCGAGCATGCTGATGTCGTTGTGGTTATCGCCAAAGGCAATGACTTCGGCCGGGTCGATGTCCTGGGTTTTCAGCCAGGCGGCCAGCAAGCCGCCCTTGCTGTTGCCTGTCTGTGCCACGTCATAGCGGTGATGGCCCGAGCGCTCGCAACTCAAGCCGATATGGTCTTCTACATCGGCAATAAAAGCCTGCAATTCATCCGTATCCGGATGCGAAATGGCGAATTTCCAGACGATGGCTACGCGCTCGATTTCGGCCTCGAAGCGATCCACCCGGGTAATCGCCGGCCGGACATGATCGGGCAGGGGATCGGCCCACGCCAGGAGCGTATCCAGATGGGGCTCCCGCGTTTCATAGGTCATGGCGTTGTCGACATACATCAGGCTGTGTACGCCGTATTGGCGGATCTTTTCCAGCACCTGACGCGCTTGTTGCTTGGTCAGCGGATTGGAAAACAACGCATTGTGCGCCTGATAATCATAGGCATAGGTGCCGTTGCAGCAGAGCACCGGAGAATCCAGCCCGAGCTGGTGATAATACGGGTAGGCCGCCACATGGTGCCGCCCGGTAACCAGCACCACCTGCAGGCCGCGGGCAAGGCATTGCTTCAGAGCGCCGAGCGTTTCTTCCCGGATCCGGTTAGCTCCATCGAGCAGCGTGCCATCCAGATCAAGCGCAATCATGCGGTAGCTCATCACGTATTTCCCGTCTATCTGTTCCACGCACAGCGTGTCATTTTAGTGAATTGAACTTGAGGCAACCCCGGCTCATCACGCAGTCTTCCCGCGTGCAGCGGCTCAGGTTCAGTGCGCATTTCAAGTCGCGAACTGCGGAGCCGGATGATGCCAGTTCAGCTTCGTTTCGCGTTACCCGTTCGGCGGATCGTGGCAAGGCATGGGCCGGCGCCGATGGCCTGCCGGCCGCCGGCGCTGTGACAGGACGGATGAAGGCTTCCGCCAGCAGGCATTCAATGATCCAGCCGGGATCGCCCAGCACCCCGAATCGTTCATGCAGCAAGGCGCCGGATGCATGGCCATCGATCATGATCAATGCACTGCGCAACCTTCGGGGCAAATTGCAGGTGCGCCGTTCGATTTCTTCCAGACCTTTTGCGGTTTTCACATAAACGACGTCGTTCTCCATGACCCATTCCCCTGCGCGAAGAATTTCACCCGACAGAACCTGCGTCGATCAGGCCATCAAACCGTGAACACGGAAACCGCCTGCGATAGATCATCCGCTTCGCCCGCGATCCGCTTGGCCTTGCTGGCCGTGCCTTCCACCACGCTGCTGTTGCTTTGTGCGAGCGTTCGCACCTTCTGCATGCGCGCGCCGATTTCGTCGAGGGTCCGCTGCTGGCTGCGTGCCGCCTCGGTGATCGCCAATACGCCGGCATTGGCGCCTTCGGCTGAAACCATTGCAGCAGACAACGATTCTTCAACCGCCTGAATCTTGGCCACGCTGGATTCAATCGCGTCGATCCCGGTGGAAATCAACAGCTCCACCGGCGCGGATTGCTCACTCAGCTGTTGGGTTACCCGATCAATTTCGCGGGCGGACATGTTGGATTTTTCTGCCAGTACGCGCACTTCGTCGGCCACGACGGCAAATCCGCGCCCCTGCTCGCCGGCACGTGCCGCTTCAATCGCTGCGTTCAACGCCAACAGGTTGGTTTGCTCGGCAATTTGCCGCACGTTTTGCGTCAAAGAGGCAATTTGCCGGGTGCTTTCCAGGAAAGTGATCACGGAGACGGCAATATTGTCCATCGCGGAATGCGCGGTCGTCGCCTCCACCACCAGCTGATCCAAGCGCGCGATGCCTTCCTGAGTCCGGTCCAGGCTGGAGCCGGAATGCTGGAGCAGGGTATCGATCGTGCCGGAAGTCCGCGCGATGCTTGCCGAGATATGCGAAAGCGCTTCCGCCACCTGGCCGACCGCTTCGGATTGCTGGCGCGATGCACCCAGCACTTCCTCGGATGAAGCATGCAGGCCGGCGACATCGTCAGTGACCTTGAGCGAACTATCGCGGATTTTGCGCACCATGATGCCGAGCTGGTCGGCCATCTCGTCCATCGCGCTCAAAAGCTGGCCGATCTCGTCTTTTTGTTCCACGGTAACCCGGGACACCAGATTGCCTTGCTTGATTGCCTGGGCCATGTTGACGGCCTTGAGCAACGGACCCAGCAGGCGCTTGTTGACGGCGACAAACGCCACGGCAATGGCCAGGGCATTACACAGGAAGGCAGCCAGGTAAAACAGGCGGTAACGATCGGCTTGAACTGCTCCCGCATTGTTGACGGAAACAAGGATCGCATTCGATGAATCCAATTCCTGCTTGGTCGCGGCCAGGGCTTCATTGATATAGACGGCGACCTTGTCGATGGCATCCAGCGAATAGAATTTCCCCTGAATGATTCCATCAATCGCCTGACGGTAGCCATTGGCTTTTTCTGCAAACTTCTTGTAGTTCGCAGGATCAATTTCCTTGCCGTCAACCAGCAGCAGTGCGTCGCTGGCTTTTTTAAATGCATCGCTGGCATCGGCGATGTACTTGGGCAAATCATCGTTGCGCTTGCGGAAGATTTCGACCGACTTTTCAACCCCGGGGCTGTTGTGATCGCTATCGAGCGTGGCGCGCAAGAAGGCATTCTGGATGCCGCGGATCTGCAGCCCGACGGCCCCCAAGGCATCGTTGTAATTCTTCAGCAACAGCAGCGATTCGCTCATCCTTTTGCGCTGAATGTTGTCGACGAAACTCACCCCCAGCGGAACCAGGCTGAACAAAAACAGCGCCGAAAACACGATGACCATGTAACTCTTGATTTTCATAACTCCCCCTCGGTGGAAACGTGTTGGTTTTCTTCTGACTCAATTCCGCTGTGCGGTAGTGCCCGCCGTTATGCCGCGCCGATCAAGCCGGTGACCGGGCTGGACGGATCGGCCGAATACAGCTTCTTCGGCATGCGGCCGGCGAGGAAGGCATCGCGCCCGGCTTCGACCGAGAGTTTCATGGCCCGCGCCATGCGGATCGGATCACGCGCGGCAGCGATCGCGGTATTCATCAGTACACCGTCGCAGCCGAGTTCCATGGCAATCGCGGCGTCCGATGCCGTGCCCACGCCGGCATCGACCAGCACCGGCACGCTGCTTTGCTCGATGATCAGGCGCAGGTTCCACGGGTTGAGAATGCCCATGCCGGAGCCGATCAGGCTGGCAAGCGGCATGATCGCGCAGCAACCGATCCCTTCCAGATCCTTGGCGACGATCGGGTCGTCCGAGGTGTACACCATCACGTCGAAGCCGTCGGCCACCAGCACTTCGGCGGCCTTCAGCGTTTCGCGCACATTGGGAAAAAGCGTGTTTGAATCACCGAGCACTTCGAGCTTCACCAGCTTGTGGCCGTCGAGCAGTTCGCGCGCCAGGCGCAAGGTACGCACCGCTTCGTCGGCGCTGTAGCAGCCGGCGGTATTGGGCAGATAGGTGAATTGGCTCGGCGGCAGGTAATCGAGCAGGCAGGGCTGGCTCGCGTCCTGGCCGATGTTCACGCGACGGATCGCGACGGTGACGATTTCGGCGCCGGAGGCATCGGCCGCTGCACGGTTCTGGGAAAAATCCCGGTACTTGCCGGTGCCGACCAGCAGGCGGGACTGGTAGGTCTTGCCTGCGATCTGAAGCAGGTCTGTCACGGATGGTTCTCCTTGCGTATCAACTGAAAAAGCCCGCAACCGGTTCGGCTGCGGGCTTCGTCTTACTGCTTACTTCTGGTACGGCCACACCCAGTCCTTCACCTCGGGCATGTCGTCGCCGACCTCGTTGATATAGTGCTTGTGCTCAATCAGCTTGTCCTCGAACTTCTGCCGTGCGTAGGCACTGCGGCCC
>JAGTRM010000049.1 GCA_018261735.1 Pseudomonadota bacterium | reverse complement strand
TGACGGTAAAAGCCTGGCCGGTAATGACGAACTGGCGTTGTTCGGGCAGGTCCTGGTCGTGGACCGGATGGCCGCTGAGGGTGAACCATTCGCCGACATGCAGGCCGCGCACGCTGCCGGAGGCCGTAAAGGTCTTGGCTTGCCGGTCGCTGGCTTGCTGGCGCAGCTGGGTATAGCGCGTCAGATCGTCCGGCGTGCCGTAGTACTGGGTCTGGGCATCGTAGTCTTCCAGGCTGCGGTTGGCTTGTTCGCCGCCGGTGCCTTGGTCGATGCGGGTGCTGTCATCGCTATGGTGGGTACTGACAGCCTGGTATTCGTAGCTGGCAAGGCTGGTCTGGCTGTTGACGATCTGGCGGGTGCTGCTCCAGCTTTGCAGGCCGTCTTCGTTTTCAGTGCCATCGGCGCGGTGGAAGCGCACGCATGACAGCGCTGCGGGATTCAGGGCATAGGCGTCATCGAATAGCACCAGGGTATGGGTGGGGTTATCGCCCGCTTCGAAACGGTAGTGGCTGTTGATGCCTTCTTCGCGCAGCAGGCGGGCAATGAAGGCCTGGTCCGATTCGCGGTATTGCAGACAATAGCTGCGCGCAGGATAGGTCTGGCCCAATTGCAGATCGAGATTGAAACTGCGGGCAATCACCGGGTTGGCGGCGCGATGCTCGTCCAGGATCTGCCGGACGATCTCGACCACTGTCAAATCCTGAAACACCCGGCTGCTGCGGCGCCGGGCCAGCAAGGCGAGTGCCGGTTCGATGGTGAGGCGGTATTTGGCAAAGCCACCGTCACTGCCCAGCTGGGCACTTTGACTGACGATGCCGGTGAGGATCTGCTCGTTGCCCAATGCGGTGGTGATACCGATTTCGGCCAGCAGGCCGATCAGGTCCTTGAGCGGCAGGTGGCTGTCGTCGCACAGGCAGTCGACGGTGAGGGTGTAGCTCTCGTCCAGCGCGAGGCGGCCGTGGACGGTTTGCGGCAGCAGCCTGCCAAAGCCCAGACCGTCGCCAGCCAAGTCCAGGCGCAGGATGCGGTTGTCTTGATCAAAGGCGCTGGCGAAAGCAGCGAGAATTTGGTTCAGCATGGGATACCAATCTGGCAAAAAAACAGGGCAGGGCTGCCGGAAGTCGTGCTGCAGCCCATTCAGGAAAGTACTGATTTACTATCTGTGGCGGTGAAAGCGTGTATTTCATGTGGAGTTAGCAGCCCACATACGCTGCGATTCAGCTCGTTTGTCTCACCAAATAATAAATCAGCACCCGCTGTGCATTGCCGTGCTGGATTATTTATTCACTCTCAATAAGTGCAACATGACGTGCTTCTTTGGTGACGCTCAAGGTATTGATCAGGCTGGTATCAATACCCAGTTTCACGAGTTCTGTTTTGGTGGCATTGGCGCGGGCAAGGGCTGCGCGCGTTGCGTTGCGAATTTCTTTCTGGTCGCAGTAACCGGTCACGGTAATTTTTTTGGCAGTCTTGAGCTTGGGCAGCATTTGATTGATTTGCTGCAGGGCTATCGGGTCAAGTTTGGCACTCATCTTGGTGAATGACAGCGTGAATGAGATTGTTTCTGGCTGTGCTGCAACCTTGGACGCAATGGCGCTGATGATTTTGTTTTTACCGTTCTTGATTTCGCTGCTCGCGCTGTCATTTACATGCTGCTGAACCTTGTTAACGGTTTGGTCTGCCAGTTCTTCCGTGGTGGGGGCGGTTTCACAACCGGCCAGAATGAATCCGCTGGCGAGCAACAGCGCGGTGATTCTTTTCATTTCTTCTTCTCCTGCATGGCATAAAAGTAAACAGAAAAGCATGCCGGTTTTGTGAGCCGGCATGCCGGAGCCTGTGCTATCAGGCGATGGTCTTATTGGCAGTCAGATCCCAACCTGCGCTGATGTTGCCGCCGCCGGCGCCATCGGCACGTTTTTGCTGGGTATAGGTCCACTTGATCTTGCCGTAGCTGAAGCTGACGGTTTCACCGGGAAAACCCTGATCGGTGGAGGCACCGCTCGATTGCACCTTGGAAATCAGCACCTGCTCGAGCTTGACATCCATGTACTTGACCTTGTCGCCACCGGAGCGGCAGAGCTCGATCACGACCTCGTTGATATGCTTGCCGGTGCAGCACGCTTCGTAGATCTTCGGGCTGGCCTTGTCGAGCAGGTGCACGATATCGAACGTGGCATGGTTTACACGTTCGGCCGTCGCGCCGCCAACGGAGCTGGCGGTAGCCGATGCCGGCTGATCCAGACCGTGTTTGAAAGACAGGATTTCAATCCAGTCTTTGTGTTTATCGTCGGTGCTTTCGCCGGGAATGCCGTCGATTTTCAGGAATGCATCAAATGCCATATTGCTATCTCCTAGAGAGAGTTGTTTTCAGGTTGAGATAAACCCGCCAGAGGTCGGTCCTTAGCGAGTGGGTTTCGGCAGCTCGGCAACGAGCCGCAGCGAAATGGTCAGCTCGTCGAGCTGGAAATGTGGGCGCAGGAATGCGGCAGCACGGTAGACACCAGGCCGCCCCGGCACTTCCACCACATCGACCCGGGCTTCGCGCAGCGGATACTTCGACTTGGCTTCCTGGCTGGCCGAATCGTCGAGCAGGACATACTGCGCCAACCAGGTGTTCAGGAAGTCCTGCACGTTCTGCCGTGAGGCAAAGCTGCCAATCTTGTCGCGCATGATCGATTTCATGTAATGCGCGATGCGAGAAACGGCAAAGATGTAGGGCAGTTGGGTGGAAAGCCGGGCGTTGGCGTTGGCCGCGTCGGTGTTGTAACTCTTGGGTTTCTGCACCGATTGGCCACTGAAGAAGGCGGCGTAATCGGTGTTTTTGCAGTGCACCAGCGAAATGAAGCCCAGATCGGATAACAGTTTCTCGTTGCGGTCGGTGATGGCGACTTCGGTCGGACACTTGAGCGCCACTTCGCCGTCGTCGGTGTTGAACGTGTGGGTGGGCAAGCCCTCGACCAGACCGCCGCCTTCCACGCCGCGAATGGCCGCAAGCCAGCCGAATTGGGCAAAGGCATCGGTCATGCGGGCGCCGTAAGCGTAGGCGGCATTGGTCCACAGGTATTTGCAGTGGTCTGCACCGTCGACATCTTCTTCGAAATGAAAAGCTTCCACCGGTACGGTCTCGGCACCGTACGGCAAGCGGCCGAGAACATGCGGGAGGACCAGGCCTACATAGCGGGCATCTTCCGATTCGCGGAAGGATTTCCATTTTGCATATTCAACGGTATCGAATATCTTGGACAAATCGCGTGGCCGGCCGATATCGGTAAAGCTTTCGAGACCAAACAGCTGGGAGCTGGCGGCCGTGATCAGCGGCGCATGTGCCGCGGCAGCGACATGGGAGAGCTCTTCCAGCAGGTAGAAATCCTCCGGATGACGGGTGAATTCGTAATCACCGATCAGGCCGGCGTAGGGCGCGCCGCCGAAAGAACCGTATTCCTCTTCGTAGATTTTCTTGAACAACGCACTCTGGTCGAATTCCGGGGAAGTTTTGAGATCCTTGACCAGATCTTTCTTGCTGGCGTTCAGTACCTTGATCTTGAGCTGCGGGCTGGTTTCTGATTGTGCGGTCAGGTATTTCAGCCCGCGCCAGGAGGCTTCCAGCTTCTGGAAGTCTGCATGGTGCATGATGGCATTCAGCTGTTTGGACAGGATGGCATCGAGCTCGGCCACCCGGGCATCGATACTGGCAGCCAAATCGCGCGAGACCGTGACGCTGCCGGCCAGGACCTGGTTGACCAGTTCGCCGATCAGATCGCGGGTATAGCTTTTTTCTTGCTCATTGGTGGCTACGCGGCTCTGCTCGATGATGCTGTCCAGCAGACTGGTTTCCTGGCTGTGCTCGGTGACGGCTTGCTGATCCAGTTGGGCTTCCATCATGGTTTACTCCTTGGCCGTGGGTTGATTGCCGATTTCGCGCAGTTTCTGCATATCGCGCAAAACTTCGTCCAAAAGTCCTTCCAGCTTGTCGTTGGCGACCATCTTGTTGCGCAGGTCGGCAAGCCGGGAGCGCGCTTCAAGCAGTTGGCGCAAGGGTTCGACCTGGGTCACCACGTTCTGCGGCTCGAAGTCTTCCAATTTCTGGAAGTTGAGTTCGACAGAAAGCTGGTTATCGGATTCGTCCGAAAGCTTGTTGTCCACCCGCATGGCCAAACGCGGTGCCATGCCCTTGAGTACGTCGTCAAAGTTGTCGCGATCGATCTGCACGAACTTGCGGTCCTTGAGCTTGGGCAGCGGTTCCTTGTTATGCCCGGTGTAATCGCCCATTACTCCCATGACGAACGGCAATTCCTTGGTTTCGATGGCATCGCCGACTTCCACGTCGTAGGTGATCTGGACGCGGGGAGGGCGGACACGGTTGAGTTTTTTCTGGGTGCTTTCACTTGCCATGTTTTTCACCTGTTCTTTATTTGAAAATCAAAAGGTTGATTGAAGTAATGCATCAGGATTTGCCGATCTTTTCCGCCAACTGGGAGATAAATTCGATCACCCGGCGTACGCTGGCCTGCGGATCGAGCAGTTCACGGCCAAGCAGGTAACTCGCCTCGGCATACAGGCGATGTGCGGCCCATGGCGGATTGGGCGCGTCCAGATCAAGAGTGCAGAGCGGATCAAGCGGTGCGCCCAGCAGCGTAGGAATAAAGCGGGTTGGCACTTGGCCGGGAACCACGATAAACCGGGTTTGCCCCTCGATATGGGTGACGAAATAGCCGGGCAAGGCATCCTTGAGCAGTTGCCTGGAAAATGCCATGTAGATCATCAGCCAGCTGGCGCTGAAGAAAGCATCTTCCGTTGCGCTTTCCGGCAAGGGCAGCATGATCAGCTGTTGCATGGTCGGCGCGGTAAAACGTCTTGAGAGCTCAAGTGCAAAACCGATATTGATCAGTGAGCGTTCAAGTACGCCATTGCCGGTTGTTTCACTCAGCAGTTTTGCCAGGCTGCCTGCCGGTTGCAGTTGTTGAAAGCGCGCGAGGAGTTCGCGGGAGAGATCAAGATCGGCATTGGCATGCTGGCTGCTGATGAGCTGAGCTTCCAGAAATTGGCGGCAGGCAAGCATCTCGACCGAGTTTTCGATGCCGCTGGCCAGTTGTTCGCGCAAGCCGGAGAAAAACAACTCGTAGGCTATCGGCAGAACGGGCAGGCAGTCGCTTATCGATTCGCCGGGAACAATGACACCGGCTACCAGGGGGTAGCGACGACCAGCACTGTCGCGACTGGGATGCATCACGCCGATGAAGGCGTGACGCCCATCACGAGAGGAGTAAAAGAAATCGGTCGGTCCGCACCTGTCATAGTGTTCGCCCCAGGTTGGCGCGGCAGATGCACTATCCAGACCATGGGCCAGCAAGTTGTCAAATTCCTGCGCGACCGGATGACTGGCGTTGATGCGCAGGAAATCCGTACGTCCAGGCAATTTGCCGAAAATGGTGTAAGTCGCACTATTCTCAGTGCCACGGACAAAAGTTATAGCCATGTTCGTGTCTCCTCAGAACGTTACTTTTTCAGGCAGGTTTTGTTTGCGCAAACTGCCCAGCAGCATAGGATTGCTGCCGCTGACCATGCGGAAAT
This sequence comes from Pseudomonadota bacterium, assembly GCA_018261735.1. Classification (GTDB taxonomy): domain Bacteria; phylum Pseudomonadota; class Gammaproteobacteria; order Burkholderiales; family Chitinibacteraceae; genus Formivibrio. The sequence goes on along the minus strand of JAGTRM010000049.1, from coordinate 9,335 downwards.
TGACGCGAACATGGTCGGTTTCCTCGCTGTTGCGCCCCTGCTTGACTGTCCAATCGATCTGGCTGGTTGCGGCATTCGGAGTGTCGATTCGGCCTTGGGCCAAAAGACGCATCAAGCCAAGACGACCGTTGAAACTGTTGACCGCCACCGTCGTTCCGTTGAAATACACCACCTGAATCCGGGCACCCAAGGCTGCGCCAGAACTGCCTGGCCAGCTGATCGGTGTCCATATTTGCGGACCATTGCGGTAGTGCATGGCCTGGCCATCGATTTCAACGATGATTTCGCTGATGCCCGGACTGGGAATCGGTTGCAGCTCAAAGCGTGAAGTTTCTCCTTCCTGCAGAAGCGTGGTTCCCATGGTGGTCAACCTGCTGATGCCCGGCAAAAAGGCTGGGGAGAACTTCACCCCTTTTTCCGCCCAGGTGCGGGCAGTCAAAACATCACCCTTTCGGACTATCAGTCCGTTCAGGTATTTGTTGACGAACTTGGCCAGGACGCCTTCCTCGGGTTTGAGGAATTTGGCGATATCGGCCATGGTGGCTTCATTGCTGCTGTCGGCAAACGGATACTTGCCGGCAAGGCTGGCCCAAGAAGCCGTGACTTCCCGCTTCCAGGCATCATTCAGTTCCTGCTCAACCGGGCCGATCAAGGCGGAGAACGACTGTATCAACGGACGTACCAACAAAGGGCGCGCCATATTGCGCGTCTCGTCTACGGTGTTGGTGAGCAGGGTGTTGTCGACGTATTGCAGCGCTTCGGCCAGTTCGGACCCGGAGCCGTTGAAGGTGCTTTGCATCAGTTGTCGGGCTTGGGTACCACTTTGGTCTGCACTGGCGATCTGGTTCAGCTTGCCGCGCAATTTGCCCAGTATTTCCAGATACGCCTGCAAAGGCGTTTTGGTGCCATTCGTGCTGACCGCTATCTGGGCAATCCAGGCAAACTGGCTACCCAGAGGGCCATATTGCCCAGGGGTGGGTTTATTGTCGGTACGGGCAGTCGCGAGCAACTTCTCGGTTTTTTCCAGCACGCTGGTCTTGGCGTTTTCCAGTGAGCGAGAGATTTCCGACGGGTTGTCCCAGGACGTTTCGCGTGCCGCTCGGCTCAGAATGATAGACAGCGGGGAATTCGCTGCATCGGACAATATCCCCAAGGATTTGGACGCTTCTTCAATGCTGGAGAATTCGGGAACCGAAATGCCCTGCAGGAATTTTTTCCATTCGCGTGCATATTCGTCGCGATAGAGCGATTCCAGTTCAGCCTGGTTGCTTGCGGCGCTGCCGTCACGACCGAGGTTGTCTTGCCTGGAGGTCGCCAGAACCCAGTCATCGCTTTTAATTTCTCCGTGGCTGGCTTCAAGGATCGCATTGCGGAAGTACTTGTCCCAAGCTTCACGGGTAAACGCACCGGCGACCATATTGCTACCGGTCAATGCGTTCGGATTTTTGCCTTCCAGAATCCGGCTGACGGTGAGCGCCGAAAATTGGGTGTTGGCACGTGCTTTCAATTCGTTGTAGACACGTTCCCGTGAAGTCATATGGGTTTGCGACACACGCAAAGCGTCGCGGGATTGGTCGATCACGTCTTGTTTGTTTTTAATCAGCGGCAGATCGGGCTCCCCAATCTGGGCGATGTAGAAGCCCACCAGTCGTTCTGCAAGCAGACGGTGTTCTTCTTCGCTGCGCTCGCCCCGATTGGCTTCCAGCCATGCGCGCCAGTAACGCGGTAACTGATCAGCAAGATGTGCCGCGTCCATGTGGGCCGGATCGGCCAGCATCAGATAGGTCTTCAGTGCGTTATAACTATTTTCAAGTGGATCTTTTTCTTTTGTTTCGATCGCAGTTGCTGTTGATTTGGCTGCAGTGGCGCGCATGGGAACGGTCATCCTTGCCGGGAAGTTGCTACCCAGCTCAATGGAGGGCAGGCTATTTTCTTTCGGGTGTGAACGTTGAGGCGCCACAGGGGCTACGGCTGGTTTTTCGACGGGCGATACTGGTGGTGCTACGGGCCGGCTTCCTTTGCCGAGCGCGAGCAAGGTCTGTTCGAGATTGTCGCGAATCGGATCAAGCATGAGCTTGCGAACACCCGCAAAGTATTCCTTGCGCAGGGCTTGTTCGATTTCGGTGCCGCGATACAGCCCCAGCCCGATCGCCCAAGGATGTCCTTCTTTGCGATAGCGGTTCAACTGCTCGATGCGCAGTTGCAAGACTTGCAAACCCTTGAGCTGGTCGTGTACGGCGCTACTGGCCGCGAGCTGCCTGGCGACTTGCAGTTCTTCCGTGGCAGAGGCAATCAGGTTTTGGTTGCCGATATAAGCCCAGGTCAGCGTACCGCTGATGCCTGCCAGCAACAAAAGCCCGGCAAGGATGGAAGCAACCCGGACGCGCGTCGCTGTTGGCTTGGTTTGCCGGGTGATCAGGTGCTGGTCCGGGAAAATGACTTCCCTGAAGAGGTCACGCAGGAAATAGCTATATGAAGATACGGTCTGGCCGGGCTCGAAACCTGGACGCGAGAGATCGAATTGCGCAGCAACCCGATTGCCTGCGCCGATGCGTGGAACGCCTTCCTGCAATGCACTGGTGAAGTAGAAGCCGCGAATCAATGGCTTGCTGTGATACGGATCTTCCTCGTGCAAGAGCTCGGCAAACCGGGCAATCGGTTCCTTGATGGCATGGAATTCGATTGGGAATGCGAACAGGGCCGGGCGGTTCTGGCTGCCACGGTTGGCGGCCTGTTTTTCCTCGCTGATCTGAACCAAGCCCCTATGCAGGGTTTCCAACTGCTGGCCTACGACCTGAACCAGATTGAAGCCGGTTCCCTGGTCGTGGGCCAATGTGGCGCCCCAGGGGCGGGTGCGTTCTTCTTCGGAGAAATCTTCGAAGTACTGATTGAAGCCGCCGAGCAGATCAACTTTGGTGAACAGTAGATAAATGGGGACTTGAACGCCGAAATGGTCTTCTATCTCATGGATACGCTCGCGCACTTGACGGGCATAAATGGCAAACCCTTCGCTTTTGTATTGCAATAACTCCGGCAGGCTGATGGTGACGATGATGCCGTTGACCGGAGCCTTGGCACGATATTTTTTCAAGAGCTTGAGGAAGCCCAGCCATTCGCTGCGATCTTCGCTCTGGGTGGCATAACGGCCGGCAGTATCGAGCAGAACGCCTTCGGTGGAGAAGAACCAGTCGCAGTTGCGGGTTCCGCCCACACCCTGCACACCGTTCTTGTCGTTGATCGGGAAGGACAGTCCGGATTGCAGGATCGCCGTGCTTTTGCCTGCAGCCGGATGTCCAATGATCATGTACCAGGGAAGTTCATACAGTGCGGCTTTGCCACGTACCTTTCCGATCTTCGAAGTCTTGAGCGTATCGATGGCTGAGAGCAAGCGTTGGCGCAGCAGCGTCACTTCCGCGCGCTTGTCCGCACTGGCATCCATAACGGCGTCATCCGCCTGGCGCAGCAGCAGTTTTTCCAGCAATCCGCCCGCATGTCGTGACAGGTATTCGTTCAACAGCAAGCTGGCGACCCAGAGCACCATCACAACAAAAATACAGGCGAAGCGCAGTTCGATCGATTTAAGCCCGAGCAGTGGCCCGACGAGCCAAATCAAGGTAATCAGGATCAGGAATCCCAACGTTGACGCAATCTTCGGATTGCGCAGCCATTTCGACATCTTTTCCAACCTCCAACGAATAAAACGGGATTCAATGAGTGGTGTAGTTGCGTGTTGCTTGCATCTTGAGCTGCGATGACAGACTGCCCTTGATTTCGATGTGTCCATAATCGCGGAAAGACCAATGGCCTCCCCAGGTCAGTCCCAGGTGTTCAGCTTCCTCGCCGAGCAGGGCGTAAGCGGTGGCGGCCCAGGCGTCTTTCTCGCTAATAACCAGTACGCCATTGCGCACTGGAGCAACATCAACGGCGAGACCGTATTGATGCTTGCTTTGCTGACCGCCGACCTGAGTTACGGCGCTTCCTTTTGCTGCCAGCATGTCTTGCCGCTCTGCACCGCGATAACCCTCAAGCAATGCCAGTGGATAGCCGCGTTCTTCCATGCGCCTGAAGAGTTGCAGCACCTGTTGGGTGAAAACCGGATCGAGCTTGTTCCAGTCACGGTCCGCCCCTGCCAGGTCAACGCGCTCGGTAGAGGTGAACAGGGCCGGAGGTAATGCCGGAGGCGGCGCCAATGCTTCCTGGACGAACGCTTGGCGAATGTGCTGTTGGCCATTCAGCTCATAAAGATTCAACCGGCTGGCACCGTGGTAATCAGCAAGAGAGAGGGTCAGATAAATGCCTGCACCCAGCGCGACAAGAATCAATAAGGGGGCCAGCCATAACCGCCAGCTTTTTTGGAGCTGGTCATGCCAGGACGAGATTCCACGGAAAACATATCTTGGAGAGCGGGTTGCCGGCTGTTCTGGCAAGCATTCGCTATCTATCGGAAAGGGCAGGCAGAAGTAGCGCAGTCCGACCCAGCCCAGTGCTGCGATTATCAGCACGATAAATAAAACGATGCCCCACGCTACTCCTGACGGAAACATTTACAAACTTACTCCTTGGTGTGATTGCTGCCAGTAAAACTGTTTGAGCGATATTTGGTTGGAGTGAGATGGGCGTGGCCAGTAAAAATATTTACAATTTGTAAGTAATGTTTATTACTGTCAGTTGTTGCCCCTTCATCTGTGCATCATTCTTTGCATGATCTTGGTTGGCGTGGGTTGCCCCCTGTTTGCAGGGGTGTTCCTCATTAAAATCCAACTAAACAAGGGTTTGTACGATAATTTCTGACTAATAAAATTGCAGCATATGTCTTTTTGTACGAATTATAATTCATTATTAGTAAGAAATAGTTAAGCTTGGTTAGAAGGTTGCGCATGGTAATGGATGTTTTTCGTGTGCGCAACAAGCAGATGCTTATATTTGTACTGTGTTTAAATTATCTTAAAATTTCTATTTCCTTTGTGTTAGCATGCGAAAACTTAATTTTTAAGTAAGTATTAGGATGCTATGCGCGCAATAATAAATCTTATGTATCCACCTGTTTTATTGATGTTTTTTTTGATATTTCTTGGTGGGTGCAGTAGTTCGGGTCCCGTTAAGGTCCAGGTAGATGCCCGGGCGGATGCCAACATTAATCGAGATGAATCTGGTCGTTCACTTTCTGTTGTAGTCAAGCTATACCAGCTGAAATCGCAGGATTCATTTGGCAAGCTTACTTTTGACGTGCTCGCTTCTGGACGCCAGGAGAGTGAGCTGTTGGGGTCAGATTTGATTGCAAGCAACGAGCTGATGCTGGTGCCAGGTGGGCGGGTAGATCTGCAAGATGTCTTGCAGGAAAACACTCGGTTTGTCGGGGCGGTGGCGTTCTTGCGTAGTCCGGATCCGCACTATTGGCGTGTTCTGGTCGATGCCCGTGATGTACGCAAGCAGGGTTTTTCCCTGAGATTGAGTGATTGCTACCTGCGCGTGGTCAAGCCCGACCCTGTTTTGCTGCCAGGTCAACCGCCAGTACCCACCGGAACGTGTCAGCGATTGCCCGCAGCGCGGCGCAATGCTGGCTTTGTTCGGTGATTGTCAGAGCAAATCACTGTTTCCAGCATTTACTTACCAAGTACAAGGATTTGAACGTGGTTCAGGCACAACGAGTGCTCTGGGGGGAAGGTATGTTTTTGCGCCCCCAGCATTTTCAGCAACAGATTTTGTTTAGTGAGCAAGCACAAGCCGGGCAGATGGCACCCAATACTTGGGGTGTACGTCGAGCCGATGTAGATAATCAGGCATTGAAGAGCGGTCTGCTGCGATTGGATGTTTTGTCGTTGGTATTTCAGGACGGATTTTCTTTTGACGCACCGCGATCGGAACCGTTACCCCTGGCGCGTAACCTGAATGAGTTGCCTCAGCTTGGCAGCAAGACATTGGTATATGCCTGTTTGCCGCTGCTGAATGCTTTCGGCGGCAATATGCTGGAGGCTGGGCAGGATGCGCCACGTCCGACCCGGTTCGTGAGCGAGCGGGCCATGGCTGCTGATCTTTATACAAGGGCGATCGAAGCGGAAGTTACCGTTTTGCGTGCCCATGTGCGCCTGATGCTGGAAGAAGAAAACCGCGATGGTTATTACAGTGTGTCTGTTGCCCGTATCGGCAAGGACGCTACTGGTAACTGGTCGCAGGATGAAGACTTTATTCCCCCGTTAAGATCACTGGCTGGGTCGAAGACCCTCAATCAATTGATTCGCCGTCTACTGGACATCCTGTTGGTGAAAAGCCAAAGCATGAGTGCGATGCATCGCGAGCGTTCCGGCAAGGTGATGGAATTTGGCACGAGCGATATTGCTTCATTCTGGTTGCTGCATACCGTCAATCGCAATTTTCCGCTGCTCGGTCATTTCTTGCGTCAACCCGATGCCTCGCCAGAAACCTTGTATCTGGCGCTGGCCCAGATGGCCGGCGAACTGATCACGTTTTCATCCTCACATGGGCTGGCGGATATACCGGCTTATCGGCATGAAGATCCAACGCCGGTATTTGTCCGACTGGATGAACTGGTGCGTGAACTCCTTGGTACAGTAATTTCAACCCGTTACGCAGTGATTCCGCTGTCTTCGGCCAAAGCCTCGTTCCACATCGGTCTGCTCGAAAGCGATCGCCTGATCGAGGACGTTGATTATTACCTGTCTGTGCAAAGCGATTTGCCGCTGGCGCAAGTGATTGAAACCGTACCCTTCAAGTTGAAGGTAGGCGCGCCGGATGATGTCGAGAAAATTCTCAACTCGGCTTTGCCCGGCGTGCGTCTTGTCTATGCCGCGCAAACCCCGTCTGCGATCCCGGTGCGCGTGGGGAATCACTATTTCTCGTTTGATCCGCATGGGCAGATTTTTGAACGCATGCAAAAGTCACGCAGCATCTGTATTTATGTTCCGCAGGCGCTGGCTGAGTTGAAGCTTGAATTGATTGCTGTTTTTCGTTGAGACCCCGATATGTCGACTGTAGCTGCCACTGTCCAATCCCCTTCTACTCTGGCTATAGAAACACCGCGGACACCGAGTCTGCGTGATCTACTGGAAGACGGGATTTATCTGTTATTCCTGCTGCGTGACGGTAATGCCCCGAATAGTGCGAGCGAATTCAACCGCCGAGTCGACCAGTTTTTGGCGTTGTTTGACCGGAATGCACACAATTTCGGCAAGTCGGCCGATGCAGTACAACACGCCAAATATGCTTTCTGCGCCTTGATGGACGAGATTGTTTTGTCCTCCACCTTCTCCTTGCGAGAAGAATGGGAGCGTGCGCCGTTGCAATTGCGCCTGTTCGGCGAGCATCTGGCGGGGGAAGGTTTTTTTGAACGCCTGGAACGCCTGCGCTTTGACCCTGCCAAGCATGTCGAGGAGTTGGAGGTATTCCATACCTGCATTCTGCTGGGCTTTCAGGGCAAATTCCTGCTCGAAGGCAGTGACAAACTGGCCTATCTGGCGCATCGCCTTGGCCAGGAAATTCAGCAGGTGCGCGGCGGGCGCGCAGAGTTTGCCCCTAACTGGAAACTGCCGCTGCGTTTCCAGCAGTATGTGAAGAATGAGCTGCCGTTGTGGCTGTATTTTGCGCTGCTTGCGGTTGTGCTTGTGGCTGTGTTCATTGCCTATCACGTGATCTTGGGTGGCAAAGTCGATGTCCTGAACAATGCTGTTTCTCTGGCCCAGGCCAGCAGTCTCACTGCTTCTGCGGTCACTGCCAAGCCATGATTCGGGAACGTCATGCGGTTTCGATTCCGCCATCTCTGCTTGATCGCTTGTTGGACGATAGTCCGCACAACCAGATTGAAACCACTGCATCACGCTTTGATTTGCGCCTTTTCAAGCAAGGTATCGCCCGGGACATGGAGTCGCTGCTCAATACCCGTCTTGGTTTTGACGATGAAATCTTCGAACACTACCCGCTGGCGCGCGATTCAATGATCCATTTCGGTATTCTGGATATCAGTGCAATCAGCCTGCTGGATCCGGATGATCGTGCCTATCTGCGCGACAAGGTGCGGGAGGCCATCGAGCGCCACGAGCCACGCTTGGCAAGGGTTCGAGTGACACTGGAAGTGCCGCGCGAGCAGGAGCGTCAGTTGCATTTCCGGGTTGATGCGGTGCTGAGCGTGCACCCCAATCGCCCCCCCATCACGTTTGATGCCACTTTGAAGTTGTCATCGCGCGCCTATCAAGTGCGCGACCAACTCTGAGCGGAGTCTGCAATGAATTATCCGATCGATTTCTCTTTTGCACGCCTCTTGGCGGCTTTCGCCAGCGCCTTTGATCAAGACAACCGCATCCTGCGTCTGGACCTGGCCGACGAAGGCCTGGGTTTATGCAAGCTGCTGCCGCAAACCGTCCAGGGTCGCATTGCACTGGACGAGAGCTACACCCTCACCGTCGACTGCCTGTGTGACGACAGCCATCTGCCGCTCAAGGACCTGATCGGTCTGCCGGCCGAGATCGGTATCACCACCGCACTGGGTGCGGAACAGATCCTCTGCGGCATCGTCACCCAAAGCGCCCAACTGGGCAGTGACGGCGGCTTTGCCAAATACCGCCTGACCGTTGAACCGGCACTCGCGTTGCTGGCCCAGCGCCGCAGCAGCCGGGTGTTTCAGGACCTGACTGTCGTCGAAATTGTCCAGCAGATACTGGACGAGCATCGCGCCGCCAACCCGGTCATCGCCCGCAGTTTCAATCTCGACCTGCAACTGGGCCAGACCTATCCCGCGCGCAGCTATTGTTTGCAATACCGCGAATCGGACCAAGCCTTCATCGCCCGCCTGCTGCGTGAAGAAGGCATCAACACCTACTACCGCTTTGAATCCGGCGACAATCCCACCCACACCCTGGTGCTGTTCGACGACGCCTATACCCTGAATCCCGCCAGCCTGCCGCGCGTGCGCTTCCACCGCGCCGACGGCAGCGAAAGCGAAGACGGTCTGCAAAGCTGGAACAGTACCCGCCAGATCATCAACAGCCAGACCAGTCTCGCCAGTTATGAATACCAGGCCGTCAGTACCCACCATAGCGACGACAGCACTCGCATCGACCAAGGCACCGGAGGCGAACAAGCCAACCGTAGCCTGGAAGACTACGATGCCCAGACCCAGTATTACGGCACGCCGGAAGACCTGGCGCGCTACACCCAACTGCGCCAACAAGCCCGTGACCGGCAAGCCAAGACCTTTACGGCCTCCGGCAGCGTGCGCGGCCTGAATGTCGGCGAATGGTTCACCCTCAGCGGCCATCCGGTCCACGACCAGGACCTGCCCGAACAACGCCAGTTCGTCATTACCGGCCAGGCTTTTACCGTCA
>JAGTRM010000069.1 GCA_018261735.1 Pseudomonadota bacterium | reverse complement strand
CGCGCCTGACGGCGTTACGCTGAACGAGTACCGCAGCAACCTGGAGGAGATCGTCGATGTCTTGGGCCAGCACCAGGAAAGTTCCCGCATCAAACTGTTGTGGGGAACGGCAAACCTGTTTAGCCATCCGCGCTACGCGGCCGGTGCGGCGACCAATCCCGACCCCGCAGTATTTGCTTGCGCAGCCACGCAGGTGTTCTGCGCGATGAACGCGACGCAAAGACTCGGCGGCGACAACTATGTACTCTGGGGCGGCCGGGAGGGCTACGATACCTTGCTCAACACCGATCTGGTACGCGAGCGCAGGCAGCTCGGCCGCTTCATGCAGATGGTCGTCGAACACAAGCACCACATCGGATTCAAGGGGCAGCTGCTGATCGAGCCCAAACCGCATGAACCGACCAAGCACCAATACGACCGCGATGTCGCCACGGTGCACGGTTTCCTCAAGGAGTTCGGCCTTGAAGGCGAGATGAAGGTCAACGTTGAAGCCAACCATGCGACGCTCGCCGGCCACAGTTTCCAGCATGAGGTGGCGTTGGCGCTGGCCCTCGGAATTCTCGGCAGTATCGACGCCAACCGCGGCGACCCGCAGAACGGCTGGGATACCGACCAGTTCCCGAACAGCGTCGAGGAACTTTCATTGGTCCTCTACGAAATTCTAAAGGGCGGCGGCATTGGGCTGGGCGGCTTCAATTTCGACGCCAAGGTGCGACGCCAGAGCTTGAGCCTGGAAGATATGTTCCATGCCCACATCGGCGCGATGGACACGCTGGCGCTGGCGCTGGAGAAAGCATCCGGGCTGGTCGAAAACGACGTGCTGGGGGACTTCCGCCGTCAGCGCTATGCGAAATGGGACTTGGTGCTAGGGCGCTCGATTCTCGGCGGCGAACACAGCTTGGCCTCGCTGGCCGAGCTGGCCAGCGAGGCCAAGCTGGCACCGCAACCGCTAAGCGGCAGGCAGGAATGGCTTGAAGCCCAAGTAAACCAAGCCTTGTTCGGCTGAGTACAAAAAAAATAACGTAACGACGGCGGGTAAACTGCGAAGCATCGGGTAATTTCCGTGACATCGTCGATCAGGACCGCGATGATTGATGACGGGATGGGCCACACGGCAGTTCCCGGCAGTCAAAAAACAAGAGGGGAAATGATATGAAACTTACCAAGTTCTTCGTTCAAATCGCGCTTGCTGCGTCAACACTATTTGTTCAGGGCGTACAGGCCGACACGGTCAAAATGCTCCTGGTCGAACCCAACACTGTAGCCAGCAAGGATTATTACTCAGCCATCAAGAATGCTTTTGAAGCCAAAAACCCGGGCGTAAGCGTTCAGATCGACTACATGGACGACACCTCGTACAAGGCAAAATTGCCCACCTTGCTGCAATCGAATGCCCGCCCTGACCTATTTTTTACCTGGACGGGTGGCGTCTTCTTCGAACAGGCCAAGGCCGGCATCCTCAAGGATATCTCGGCCGACATGAACGCCGGGTGGAAAGACACTTTCCCCGAAGGCGGCATCGGCGCTCTGAACTACAAGGGCAAGTACTACGGTGCGCCGATGTATGCGGCCAGTGTGGTGCTCTGGTACAACAAGAAACTGCTTGCCCAAGCCAAGGTTGACCCTGCGGCGATCCAGAGCTGGGATGATTTTCTTGCCGCGGTCAGCAAACTGAAGGCGGCCGGAATTACCCCGATTGTCGCCGGCGGCAAGGACAAATGGCCGCTGGCTTTCTATTATGGTTTCCTCACCACCCGGATTGCCGGAAAGGAAGGAATTGCCAATGCCGATGCCGGAATTGCCGGCGGCTTCGACACTCCGGATTTTGTCCGCGTCGGCAGCGAATTCAAGCGCCTCGTCGATCTTCAACCCTTCCAGCCTGGCTTCATGGATACCAACAACAACAAGGCATCAGGTCTCTTTGGCGACGGCAAGGGCGCGTTCCATCTGATGGGCAACTGGCTCTATGGCACCCAGAAACAAAATTCGACCTCAGGCAAAGGGATTGTGGACGAAGATCTGGGGTTCATCAGTTTCCCGACAGTGGCCGGAGGGAAAGGCGGCGCCAACGACACCTTTGGCGGAATCAACGGCTGGCTGGTGACGAAAAATGCCGCGCCGTCAACGGTGAAATGGCTTCAATTCCTGCTCAGCAAGGAAAACCAGATTGAGGGCGGCCGGCAAGCCCTGTGGTTGCCGATTGTCAAGAATTCGGGATCGGGTATCTCCAATCCTATCTTGCGTCAGGTGGTTGCCCAGTTCGACAAAGCCGGATACCACCAGTTGTATCTGGACCAGGCGCTCGGCGCCAGCGTCGGCGCGACACTCAACGATGTGACCGCCGAAATTGCGACGGGCGAAATCACCCCGCAGCAAGCCGCAAAACGCGTCGAAGAAGCGCGGAAAATGCGCTAGTCCTCACTGGGCAGGCCCATCGCCTGCCCACCGCATTCACCCGTGATCAAGAGTGGCGCCAGGCACGCCTGGCGCTCTGGAGTTTCGCCGTTTCCTTATTGGCCCAGAACGATGTCCAACACAGCCATTCAGCCCCGCCAGACCTTGACCACCGCAAGGCGAATTGCCCGCATGTACCACGACGGAAAACTCGGAGCGATTCTGCTGTTTCTTCCCCCCTCGCTGCTCTTGTTCTCGCTGTTTGTCGTCATGCCGATTTTCAACGCAGCCGAACTGAGTCTCTACAAATGGAGTGGATTTGGTGAGGTCACCGATTTTGTCGGCCTGAAAAATTACGCCAACCTGCTCTCGCATTCGGTGTTTCACCAGTCGATGTGGAACTCGGTCAAGATC
>JAGTRM010000009.1 GCA_018261735.1 Pseudomonadota bacterium | reverse complement strand
ATCGTATTGCTGCTCTGCATTGTCCTGGTCGCGTTGGCGGGCGTGGTGCCCTATTTCGTTTCCCTGGACCCGGTGCGCAATGAATTGTCGGCACGCGTTGCCCGCGATACCCAGCGTTCGCTGGATATCCGGGGCAGTACGCGTTTCGTTCTGCTGCCGCGCCCTGCGCTGTTGCTGGGCGAGGCTACCCTGACCGAGCCCGCGAGCAAGTCTGTATTTGCCCATTTCGAGCGCGCACGCATTGGTCTTGCGCTTTGGCCGCTAATCTCGCGCGGGGAAGTGGTGGTGCGCGAACTGGAATTCGATAGACCGAAGCTCACCATATTGCGCAGCGAAGACGGCACGCTGAATTTTGAGGATCTGCTGGCGCAAGGCAACGGAGATCGGCGCCTGCACTTCGGGCTGGAAGAGCTGCACTTCAATGCGGCTGAGCTGGGCTTTTCCGATGAATTTCTCGGCAATACGGTTTCGCTCTCGGAACTCGATCTGGATCTGGGCAATCTGGCCGATCCCAAGAATGGCAAGCTGACCGCCGAAGGCGGATTGTTGATCGGCAAGCAGGGGCAGCCTGCCTACTGGCAAGGCCGGATCAGCGCCGATGCCGCGATGCGCTACAACGAGCAGGAACGGCGCCTGCTGGTGGCCGATCTCGAGCTGGGCTTGAGCCAGGTGGGCGAAAGCGCGCCTGAGTTGCGTATCAGCAAGGGCAGTCTCACGGCTACTGGCAATCTGGTTTACGGCTGGCAACCGCTGCGGCTGAACGGCGGCGAACTCAAACTGGCCGGCGAAATGACGCGGGCCGAGCAAAAGTGGAAGTTGGATCTCGATCTGCCTGAAATCAAGATTCACGAAGACCGCCTGGCGCTGAACCGGCTCAAACTCGCCGCGGCCATGCAAAGCCCGAATGGCAGTTTTTCCACGGACGTGGAGGTGCCTGCTTTGGCCGGCACCCAGCAGGCATTGTTGCGCGCCGATACCGCGCGGATCAATGTGAAAGTGACCAGTCCGGATCAGAATCTGACGCTGGGTTTTGCCAGCCCGCTGGAATTGCGCCGTGGTGTGCAATTCGTCTTGCCGGGATACCGGTTGACCGGCAGCTACGGCAATCGCAGCCTGCCGCGCGGCGCCATCCCCTTCGAGCTGCAGGGCGAGGGCAAGCTCGACTTGCGCGAGGAATCGCTCGATCTTGCCAGCCGCGGCACGCTGGACCGTGCCCCGATCAATACCAAGCTGCGCATGGATGATTTTGTGGCACCGCGTTACAAGGTCGATCTCGATCTGGCCAAACTGGACCTTTCGCCCTATCTGCCTGCGGTGGCGGCTAACGCCAAAACCATTGACCAGGAAGAACCTTTCGATTTGTGGTGGCTCAACCGGCTGGATGCTGAAGGCACAGTCAAAATCGGCGAGCTGGTCATGCAGAAACTGCATGTCAACAATCTGGCATTCAAGCTGGCCGCCAGCAAACGCAAACTGGTGCTCGACCCGCTTTCTGCCACCATCTACGAAGGCCAGCTGACCGGCCGCGCCGAAGTAGACGCCGCCCGTCATGCGCCGGCCTTCCGCTTGCAGCAGCGTTTGTCCGACATGAACATCAATCCGCTGCTGGCCGATGTGCTGGCAACCAGCCGTTTCGAGGGGCGCGGCTTCCTCGATCTGGATGTGGCCGCAGTCGGCAAGAAGCTCTCCGATCTGCGCCGCACCGCCGGCGGTAATGTGCGGGTGCAACTGAGCAAGGGCGCCATTCGCGGTATCGACGTCGAGGCTGTATTGCGTGCCGCCACGAAGCAGATCAAGCAGTTGGGCGGACAGGAAATCGCGCAGCCCGCCAATCTTGATGCCCGCACCCACTTCAGTGAATTGAACGCCTCGATGGCCCTCAAGCACGGCGTGGCCAGCAATAACGATCTGGCCATGACGGCAGGCGTGCTCAAGCTGGTGGGGGGCGGCATGGTCGATCTGGGCGCGGGTTCGCTGGATTACACGGTCAAGGCCAGTGCCAATCCCAAGGTGCCCGAGCTGGCCGATCTGGTCGGTTTGACTTTGCCCATCCAGTTCATGGGTTCGCTCGCCTCGCCCGAATACAAGGTGGATTACGCAGCACTCAAGGAACAATTGCTGGCCCGCAAAAAAGCCGATGAGGCCAAGCCTGCCCGCAGTACACGACTGGTAAAACCTGCGCGTAAACCGGTTCCGAAGCAGGCGCAGAAGAAAAAATGAAGTCATCGCTGGCCGCGCGCCTGATTCCCTGGCAGCGCGAATACGGGCGCCATGATTTGCCCTGGCAGGTTGCCGACCCCTATTACGTCTGGTTGTCGGAGGTCATGCTCCAGCAAACCCAGGTCGCCACGGTCATTCCCTATTTTCTGCGCTTTATCGAACGTTTTCCGGATGTGGCGAGCCTCGCGGCCGCCGCGCCGGACGATGTGCTTGCTGCCTGGAGTGGCCTGGGTTACTACAGCCGCGCGCGCAATCTGCATCGGGCCGCCCAAGAAGTCATGGATCGGTTCGCAGGAGTATTTCCCTCAAGCCCGGATGAGCTGGCCCAGTTGCCCGGGGTCGGCCGCTCCACGGCGGCGGCCATTGCTGCGTTTTCATTCGGCGCGAATGCGGCGATTCTGGATGGCAATGTAAAGCGGGTGCTGACGCGCTGGGCCGGCATCTCCGGCTGGCCTAGCGAAAAAGCGGTGGAGAACCGGCTCTGGCAACTGGCCGAATCGCTATTGCCGACGGGCAATGTGGATGCGTATACCCAGGGGTTGATGGATCTGGGCAGTCTGGTGTGTACCCGTAGCAAACCCAATTGCAAGGCTTGTCCGCTGACCGCCGATTGCGTGGCGCTGGCCACGGGCCAGCAAAAGCTGTTGCCCACGCCCAAGCCGCGCAAGGCGCTGCCCGAACGCCATACCGTGCTGCTGCTGATTCGGCAGGCGGATGGCCGCATTCTGCTGGAGCGCCGCCCACCTACCGGCATCTGGGGCGGGCTGTGGAGCTTGCCTGAGGCCGCGGATACGCTCTCGGCCGCAGCGCTTTGCCAGCGCCTCTTCGGTTTTGACGTGGATTTCGACCCGGCCGGGGCCGATTTTGTCCACGTCTTCACCCACTTCCGCCTGACCATCACACCTTTGTCCGGGCGAATCCATCAGGCCGGAAACTTGGCTGATTCCCATACTGGATGGTTCGGTTTGGCCGAGGCGCGAGCTTTGGGTCTGCCTGCGCCGGTGCGCCGCTTGCTGGATATCGCGCAGTAAATTACCGACGTCGCAAGAGCAAAAACAGGGCTAAGGACCCGCGAGGTATTGCGCTATGATGGTGCGTTTTTCCTAATAAATAGAGGAATGATCATGCCTAAATTTGCCATGATGACCTTGAAAGTCCGTCTTCTTTTGGTTACCGCGCTCGCTTTGTTGGGAATGTTGATCCTGGGCGGCGAGCAACTTTATTCGCAACGCGCCGTGCAGCTAGAACTGCACAAGATGAGGGTCAAGAATCTGGCTGAATCGGCGCATGGGCTGGTCAACCATTTCTACCAGCAACAGCAAGGCGGCAAACTAAGTCAGGAAGAGGCTCAGACCCTAGCCAAGGAAGCGCTGCGTGGCCTGCGCTACGGAGCGAACGATTATTTCTTTATTTACGATTTCAACGGCAAGGCGGTGATGGTGGCAGGCAAGCCCGAGCTGGAAGGGCAGGTCATGCTGGGCAAGAAAGACCCGCTGGGTAATCTGCTGTGGGACATGATCGTTGATGCCGGCAAGAAAGGCGGTGGCGTGATCGAATATCATTTCCCTCGCGCCGGCTCGGATGCGCCGCAGCCCAAGGTCAGCTATGTGACGGGTTTTCAGTCGTGGCAATGGGCGATTGGTACCGGTGTTTACGTGGATGACGTGAATCGCGCCTTTTACGCGCAGCTCGGTCAGAGTCTGGGCATCATTGCCGTGCTGCTGGTCGTGATTATCTTCGTGGCATCCCGGATAAGCAAATCGATCCTGAACGAACTCGGTGGCGAGCCACAGTATGCGGCGCAAATTGCCACTGGCGTTGCCGGTGGGGATCTCTCGCATCGGATTGATGGTGGGCGCGCAGAAAGCTTGCTGGGCTCTATGCGCACCATGCAGGATGGATTGCGCGGCATGGTTGAAAGTTTCAGCAAGGCATCCCATTTGCTGGCGAGTTCGGCAAGCGAGCTGACCGAGGAGATGGATCAGGTCAGCCAGGGGGCGCGTATGACCGCCGAAGCGACTTCGTCGACAGCCGCCGCCGTCGAGCAGATGACCGTCAGCATCAATCAAATTTCCGACAGTGCCCGTGAAACCGAAGCGAACTCGCGCTCGGCGGCAGACCTTGCCACGAAGGGCGAAAAACTGGCGGTGAATGCCGCCGATGAAATTCGCCAGATTGCCACGGACGTCACCGGTGCTGCGGACCTGATCCGCGGCTTGGTCGAGCGCTCGCGCGAGATCGACAGTATGAGCATGGTGATCAAGGAGATTGCGGACCAGACCAATCTGCTGGCGCTGAATGCTGCGATCGAAGCCGCCCGCGCCGGCGAACAGGGCCGGGGCTTTGCCGTGGTAGCCGATGAGGTGCGCAAACTGGCAGAGCGCACTGCCGGTGCCACCCAGGACATCACTCGTACTATTCGGGCGATTCAGGGAGATACCGATCAGGCTGCGTCCCGCATGGACGACATTCGCGGCCAGGTGGCGCTGGGCGTGGAGTTGACCGAGAAGGCGGCGGGTGCGCTGCGTGACATCAACGACGGCGCGCGCGCTACGCTGGAAAAAAACCGCGAAGTGGCCAATGCCGCACAGGAACAAAGCCTGGCCAGCAACAGCATTGCCAACAATATCGAGCGCATTGCGCAGATGGTCGAAGAATCCGATGCGGCCGTGCACTCGGCCCACGATCAGGTGCGCCAGCTCGATGAACTGGCCAAGGAACTGCAGCAGACAGCGGCCAGATTCAAGCTCTGATTGCTTCCTTTTGAAGAAAACCGGCCTCGCGCCGGTTTTTTTGTAGCTATTGCCGGCGACAGCAAGCAACCCCTGTAAAACTATTCGGGTTAAAATCCCTGCCTTATCGTGAACATCGCTCGTAAAGGTCTTCGCCATGCCCGTTAATCTGCCTCCGCTCAATCCCGCGCTACTTCATCCTGTTCCAGGCGTGACGCTCGGTATCGGTTCCGCCGGCGTGAAAACGCCCGGTCGCAAGGATGTATTGGTGATGCAACTGGCAGAAGGCAGTCGTGCAGCGGGGGTGTTTACCCAGAACCGTTTCTGCGCCGCGCCGGTACGCTTGTGCCGCGAATTCCTGGCTGGCGCCAAGCCGATCCGCGCCCTGGTGGTGAATACCGGCAATGCCAATGCCGGGACCGGGCTCGATGGCGAAAACCGCGCCCGTGCGGTCTGCGCGGCATTGGCCGAGAAAATGGCCATTGCGCCAGAACAGGTGCTGCCGTTTTCCACCGGCGTGATCTTGGAGCCGCTGCCCTACGAGAAGGTCATTGCGGCCTTGCCGGGCGCGATTGCCGATCTGGCTCCGGCGCACTGGGCCGAAGCGGCCAGCGCGATCATGACCACTGACACTGCGCCCAAGGCGGCATCGGCGCAGGTGGTGATCGGCGGCAAGACGGTTTCGATCACCGGCATTTCCAAAGGCGCGGGCATGATTCATCCGAACATGGCCACCATGCTCGGCTATGTCGCCACCGATGCTGCGATCAGTCAGTCGCTGCTGCAGGATCTGGTGAAATACGCTGCCGACCGCTCGTTCAACTCGATCACAGTCGACGGCGATACCTCGACCAACGATTCGTTCATCCTGATTGCAACCGGCCAGGCCGGGAATGCCGAAATTGTCGATGCTTCAAGCGCCGATTACCTGGCCCTGCGCGATGCCATTACCGCGCTTGCCCAGACGCTGGCGCAGGCGATCATCCGCGATGGCGAAGGCGCCACCAAGTTCATCACCATCAATGTGGAAGGCGGCAATAGCCGCGAGGAGTGCAAGGCTGTCGGCTACGCGATTGGCCGCTCGCCACTGATCAAGACCGCGTTCTTCGCTTCCGATCCCAATCTTGGCCGCATTCTCTGCGCGATTGGTTATTCCGAGGTGGAAAACCTGGACGTGAATACACTGGAAGTCTGGTTGGACGATGTGCTGGTCGCCAAGGATGGTGGCCGGGTGACGAGCTACAAGGAAGAAGATGGCCAGCGAGTGATGAACAAGCCGGAAATCACCATTACCGTGAAGCTTAATCGTGGTACGGAAAATGCCACGGTCTGGACCTGCGATTTCTCGTACGACTACGTGAAAATCAATGCGGATTACCGCAGCTAGGTATTGAATTGAATGGAAAAAGGGGAAGCGCAGCGCGCTTCCCCTTTTTCGTCAGGCTGCTTCCAGCGTTACTTCTTGGCCTCGATTTTTGCCGCAGCCTGCTTCATGCCCTTGTCTACCGAGAACTTGTAAACGATTTTGCCGCTGTACCACTCGCCCGGATTCAGTTCCGTCGAGGGGAATTCCGGATGGTTGGGCGAATCCGGGAAGCGCGAAGGCTCCAGGCAAAAGCCGCTGCGGAACGGGTAAACGGTCGAGCCCTTGCCCAGATCGCGCGGAATCTTGCCTTCCAGGAAGTTGCCGGAATAAACCTGGATGCCAGGCTCGGTCGACCATACTTCCATCACGCGACCCGATTTCGGATCCATGATGCGGGCATTGAAATCCAGCGCGCCCGGGGTTTTCTGGTTCAGGATAAAGTGGTTGTCATAGCCATTGCCGGCTTTCAGCAGGTCATAGTCGGCCTTGATGTCCTTGCCCAGTGCCTTGGGCTTGCGGAAGTCCAGCGGAGTGCCGGCAACGTCGCGCACTTTGCCGTTTGGCACAAGTGCCGGGGAAACTTCCAGTGCCTTGCCGGAATTCACGCTCAAGATGTGGTCTTCGATCGAGGAGCCCAGATCGCCGGACAGGTTGAAGAAGGTGTGGCCGGTGAAGTTGGCCACGGTTTTCTTGTTGGCGGCCACGGCATCGTAGCTGATCGAGAACTCGTTGTTGTCGTTGACCGAATAAATCACGCGCACCGGCAAGTCGCCCGGGAAACCTTCCTCGCCGTCCTTGAACAGGATGCTCATTTGCACGGCATTGTCGGAGAGTTGCTTGGCATCGAAAACCACGAAGCGCGAGCCTTTCTTGCCGCCATGCAGGGTGTTCTGGCGCGGCGCGGCAGGCGGGGTGGAGAGATCGTTGATGGCGAGCTTGTATTCGGTGCCGTCGAGGGTGAAGGCGCCATTGCCGATGCGGTTGGCATAACGGCCGATGAATGCGCCCATGGAACCTTGGCCAGCCATGACCTGGTCGATGGTTTCGTACCCCTGAGCCACATCGCCCAGTTTGCCCTTGCGATCCGGGACCAGAATCTGTTCAACCCGCGCACCCCAGTTGGTGATTTTGACAACCATGCCTTTCTTGTTCTTGATCGTGTAGAGATCCACCTTCTTGCCGTCGACTTCTTTCTGGAAATCGGCTGCACGCAGTTCCACAAAAGCGGGTTGTGCGGGGGCGGTTGCCTTGGCTGCGCCAAATGCCAAATGTGGAGCGAACATCAATGCAGTGGTTGCTGCCAGGCCGATAACCTTGATTGCCTTCCTCATACTGCTCTCCTGTATATGTTTTGAATTGTGATGGTTCGTATTGCGAATGTCTGGACTACTGGTCCGACCAGACGGATTATAGGAGGAATTTTTTGTAGCGTGTAAAGAGTTGTTACATGGGTGCGTGAGTGGTTGGTGTAAGGCTTTGATTGGTTTGATGGTAGTGATGATGTAAAGGCCCATCAGGTGGCTTGGAAGGTGTTGCGGGAGTGAGACAGCGATCAGCCATGCTGTACTGGCTGGCTTGATTCTGGATTAGAGGTCTAGCCAGGATGGGGTGTGCTGCAACAGCCAGAGTGTCTGCAGCGCGCAAACCAGAACGATGAGGTGAAACCAGCGCCAGAGGCGATAGCGCAATAATTGGCGTTCCAGATTGCGCGTGGTGACCAGGAATAGGCGATTGTCGGCAGGACGGTGCAAAACATGCGTGGCCTTGCTACTGCGTTCGGCACGATATTCTGCAGTAATTTCAGCCTCTGCGGCGGCGCGCACGTTTTCCCATTCGGCCAGATCGATCTCGCCGTCACGATTGTGGTCAAAACGCCGCAACAGTTCGGGTTTGTCCTGTTTCATCTGCGCCAGCCGCAGTGAAACGTCCTGGCGGAAATCAAGGTTTTCGTCACTCCGCACCGAAGCAAATTCGCCGAGTGCAAAGAGCGGCTGGCCTGGGCGAATCAGCCATTCGGTGTAACGATAGTCGCCTTGGGTCAGGACGGATTGCTCGGCCACCTCGATCAGTGCGTGTTCCGGATCGATGAGGACTTCACCGCTTCCGTCGGCCAGTAGGATGAAGTGCTCGCTCTCTTCCATGCTGACATATTCATAGCTGCCCCGGTGGTCCTGGTCTGCGCGTTCGGTGAGACAGCGATACCAGACACAAGGCAGTGCGCTGGCCGGGCTGAAAAGCGGATCGCCGGCAAGGCGCGCGTGGCCGGCCAGTTCGACATAACCTTGCGGGGCGGAGCCGATACGGGCTGTAGGCGTGTTCGCGATGGCGCGCCGGCGCCGTTCGTTGGCAAGCCAGCCAAGGATGCTGATAAGGCACAACAGACCCAGGCAGATCGACCAGCCCTGTAGTGTGCCAACCTGCCAGGCTATAAAAGGTAGAGCCAGTGCCGGCACGGGCGTGGCAACCAGTACGGCCAGGGCTTGTTGTCGGGAATGCGGTCGAATCACGATCCGGAGCTGAACAGGTTGGAGAGATCGGCGTCGCGACGATCGTCTTCCGCAAATTCCAGGGTCTGGGCTGCTTCGAACTGGAAGAAGCGCGCGATCACGACATCCGGGAACTGCTCGATGCGCACGTTGTTGAGGTTGACGCTTTCGTTGTAGAACTCGCGCCGGTCAGCAATGGAATTCTCCAGTTCGGTGATGCGGGCGGTCAGGTGCTGGAAATGCTCGTTGGCCTTCAGTTCCGGATAGGCTTCCACCGTGGCGAAGAGGGCGCTAAGCCCGCTGCGCAGCGAGGTTTCCGCCGTGCCCAGCGCCCCGATATTGTGGGTCTCGCGCGCGGCAGCCACGCCGGCCCGGGCTTGCATGACTTTTTCCAGGGTTGTTTGCTCAAACTGCATGTATTGCTTGCAGGTTTCCACCAGTTTGGGCAATTCGTCGTGGCGCTGTTTCAGCAGCACGTCGATATTGGACCAGGCCTTGGTCACGTTGTGTTTCAGTTGAACCAGATTGTTGTAGAGCGTGATGAAATACAGCAATACAACGGCAATCAAACCCAGAAATATGACCAGTGACATGCTGCCGGCTCCCGGTGGAAATACCCGCATGGTAGCGGGGGCTTTTTCAGCTGGCAAACAGCACGAACACGGTCGGGCGCTTGTTGATGTCGGGTGGCGGCGCTTTCTTCCACTGGGCGATGGTCTGGCTGCGGATAAACTCGTCGGGCAGGGTCACATCGCAAGCCAGCGTCAGCAGGGTGGTCGGTCGCGCGCTGGCAAGCAGTGCCGAGAAGAGCGCGAGATTGCGGTAGGGCGTTTCAATGAAAATCTCGGCCTGTTTCTGCTTCAGTGAATCGGTTTCCAGGCGGCGGATCGCTTCGATGCGCGGTGCATCCTGTGCCGGCAGGTAGCCGTTGAAGCGGAACTGCTGGCCGCTTGCGCCCGAGGCCATCAGTGCCATCAGGATCGACGACGGGCCAACCAGCGGGGCGACGCGGATGCCGCGGGCATGCGCCAACCGTACCAGGTTGGCGCCGGGGTCGGCCACGCCGGGGCAGCCGGCCTCCGACATCAGGCCCACGTCATGCCCTTCCTGCAAGGGGGTAAGCAGCGCGGCCAGTTCGGTTTCCTTGGTGTGCTCGTTCAGCTCCTGCATCCAGAGCGAGCGCAGTTCGTGTTCGGTGCCGAACAGCTTGAGATGCGCACGGGCGGTCTTGGGCGCTTCGACAATGAAGTGCGTCAGTCGCCGCGCCAATGCCAGCGTGTCGGCTGGCAGGATGGCGTCAAGACGGTCACCGCCCAGCGGTGTCGGGATCAGGTAGAGCGTTCCGGTACTCATAACAGGGCGACGCCTTCATTGTTCAGCATGGTGACGAGTTCAATCATCGGCAGCCCGATGATCGCGGTCGGATCGCGGTTTTCGATGGCGGCTATCAGGGCGATGCCCAGTCCCTCGGTCTTGGCGCTGCCGGCGCAGTCGTAGGGTTTTTCGCGCAGCAGATAGGCTTCGATCTCGGCGTCAGAATAATTGCGCATGGTCACTCGGGTGATATCGACTGTGGTCTGGGCGTGCCCGGTGGCTGCGTTGAGCAGGCACAGCGCGGTATGGAATTCGATGGTGCGTCCGCGCATCTGGCGCAATTGCGCGACAGCGCGGCCGTGCTCGCCCGGCTTGCCGAGTTGGATGCCGTCCAGCAGGGCGACCTGATCTGAGCCGATGATCAGATGGGTCGGGTAGCGCTCGGCCAATGCTCGTGCTTTGGCCTGCGCCAAACGCAGGCTGGTTTGCGCGGCGGATTCGTTTTCCAGCGGCGTTTCATCTATATCGGGGCTCGCGGTATCGAACGCAATGCTGAGCCGGGAGAGCAGTTCCTTGCGGTAAACGGAGGACGAGGCGAGCAGCAGGCGGGAAGGGGCTTGTTTTTGCATGGCTTTTTCTGGAAGTCGGGCCGTTAATAGGCTTTGACACAATAGGGTCGAAGATTATATCATGCGCGGTTTCTGGTTCGAGCCAGCAGGTTATGACGGTTATTCACAGCGTAGAATTCGCCCGCGATGGCGGTGAGCTCGGCGGGGTGATTCCGCTCAAATCCCTGCCCCGGCTGCACGATCAGCTTGCCTCTGTTGAAGGCGAGGTGCGGTGGCAGTTGGCCGGTGGTGTCGACAAGATCGAGCGTCCTTTCCTGCGTTTGCAGGTCAGTGCCGATATCGAGCTTGTCTGTCAACGGTGCATGAAAACCATGCCGTTCCGGGTTGATGCCGATACTGTGCTGACACAGTTTTCGGACGAGGCTGGGCAGGATGAAGCGGTGGCGCAGGACGAAGACCTGGAAGGGATTCTGTTCGAACCCGAGCTAGATGTGGAAATGCTTGTCGAGGATGAGGTGCTGCTGGCTTTGCCTTATGCTCCCCGACATGCAACGTGTGATCCGACTGGCGGCCATGCAAAGGCCTCCGGCGATGCGAAACCGAATCCGTTTGCTGTCCTGGCAAAATTGAAAACCGGGAAAGCGGAAGACTCGAACTGACAAACAACTGGTTTTCAAGGAGTAAATCATGGCTGTTCAACAGAATAAAAAATCCCCGTCCAAGCGCGGCATGCATCGCGCCCACGATTTTTTGACCGCGCCGGCACTGGCTGTCGAGCCGACCACCGGTGAAGCGCATCTGCGTCACCACATTTCCCCGAACGGCTTCTACCGTGGCCGTCGCGTGATCAAGGCCAAGGGCGAGTAATCTGCCCGAAATGCCTTGCTGACCAAAAGGTTAGTCGTGCGGCGCAAGCAGGATCACCCTGCTTGCGCCGTTCGTTATTTGGGCTTTATGTGTGGCTGACATGCGTTGTTAAAATTGTCGGCAAAGACAGGCGGTTATGGAAATTACAGTTGCAATCGATGCCATGGGCGGTGATCACGGTGCGCATGTCACAGTACCGGCGGCATTGCGCTTTCTTGACGATCACCCGAATGTAAATGTGGTGCTGGTCGGCTTGCCGGATGTGATCGAGGCTGAGTTGAATGTGCGGGGTGCGAAAGTTGGCCCGCGCCTGCGTGTGCATTCCGCCAGTGAAGTGGTATTGATGGATGAATCCCCTCAGTCGGCGCTCAAGAACAAAAAAGATTCATCGATGCGCGTGGCCATCAACCTGGTCAAGACGGGCGAGGCACATGCCTGTGTTTCCGCCGGCAATACCGGGGCGTTGATGGCGACGGCGCGCTTTGTGCTGAAGACGATCGTCGGCATTGAACGTCCGGCGATTGCCAAGATGCTGCCTAGTCAGCGCGGCGAGACATGCGTGCTGGATCTGGGTGCCAACGTGGATTGCACGCCGCAGCAGCTGTTCCAGTTTGCCGTGATGGGTGCGTCGCTGGTGGGGGCCGTGCAGCACAAGGAAAACCCGACGGTCGGGCTGCTCAATATCGGTTCCGAAGACATCAAGGGCAATGAAGTTGTCAAAGAGGCGGCCGAGTTGCTCAAGCGCGGCAACCTCAACTTCTTCGGCAACGTGGAAGGCAACGATATCTACAAGGGTACCGTTGACGTGGTGGCGTGTGATGGCTTTACCGGTAATGTTGCCTTGAAGGCTTCGGAAGGTCTCGCCAAAATGCTGATCGAATTCCTGCGTGAGGAATTCAAGCGCGCCTGGTGGTGCAAGGTGCTGGCATTGTTCGCATTGCCGGTGTTGGCGCGTTTCAAGAAGCGCATGGATCCGCGCCGTTATAATGGCGCAACATTGCTGGGCCTGCGCGGCATTGTGGTGAAAAGCCACGGCAGTGCCGATGAAACCGGCTTCTGGTGGGCACTGCGCCAGGCCGAGGAAGAGGCGCGTGCCGGTGTGATCCAGCGTATTACCAGCAAAGTGCAGAGCCAGATGGCTGCCTTTGAAAGCGACCGCGCAGCTGCGGCTGAAAGCAATATTTGATTGACCTCATGAGGAGGGGCTCCGTGACAGTTTATTCGCGCATTGCCGGTACGGGTTCTTATCTGCCGGCCCAGCGGGTCACCAATGATGATCTTGCTCAGAAAGTGGAAACCAGTGACGAGTGGATCGCCACCCGCACTGGAATCCGGGCCCGCCATTTTGCTGCCGAGGGCGAGTTGTCTTCCGATCTGGCGCTCAAGGCGGTTGAAGCGGCTATCGCTTCTGCAGGTATCGCCAGGGAAGAAATCGATCTGCTGATCGTGGCGACCACCACGCCGGACCATACGTTTCCGTCAACGGCGACCGTTTTGCAGAATAAACTGGGCGTATACGGTTTCCCCGCATTTGATATCCAGGCGGTATGCGCGGGTTTCATCTATGCACTGACCATTGCCGACCAGTTTATCCGTTCCGGCACGGCCAAATGTGCGGTGGTGGTCGGGGCGGAGACTTTTTCGCATATTCTCAACTGGCAAGACCGCACCACCTGCGTGCTGTTCGGTGACGGCGCGGGTGCGGTGGTGCTTAAGGCATCCGAGGAGCCCGGCATCCTGGCGAGCAAGCTGCACGCCGATGGCCGCTATAAAGATATCCTGAATGTGCCAGGCAGAATCAAGAATGGCGCGATTGACGGCGATCCCTGGGTATACATGGATGGTGGCGCGGTCTTCAAGTTTGCGGTGCGCGCGTTGTCCGATGTGGCGGTGGAAACGCTGGCGCTGGCTGGTATGGAAAAATCCCAGGTTGACTGGCTGGTTCCGCACCAGGCCAATATCCGCATCATTGAATCGACCGCCAAGCATTTGCACTTGTCGATGGACAAGGTGATCGTGACAGTCGATCAGCACGGCAATACCTCGGCCGCCTCGATTCCGCTGGCGCTGGATGAAGGTATTCGTTCCGGACGCATCCAGCGTGGCCAGACCCTGATGCTCGAAGGCATTGGCGGCGGCTTCACCTGGGGCGCGGCGCTGATCAAGTACTAAAAATTTACAATCCGTATGGCAGGTTGACCGAGAGTTTGGCCTGCTATTTCGATACGAAGGAGCAGGACGATGACGTTTGCTTTGGTGTTTCCGGGCCAGGGTTCGCAGTCACTGGGCATGATGAAGGGTTTTTCCGATGATGCTTCGGTGCGCCAGACCTTTGAGGAAGCCAGTGCCGTGCTCGGACAGGATCTGTGGGCGATGTGCCAGGAAGGTGCTGATGCGGCGGTGATCAATGCCACGGTCAATACCCAGCCCCTGATGCTGGTAGCCGGCGTGGCCGTATTCCGCGCTTGGCGCGCAGCGGGCGGCGCGGTGCCGGTGGTGGCCGCAGGGCATTCGCTGGGCGAATACACCGCGCTGGCCGCGGCAGGTTCGGTTGCGTTTTCCGATGCGGTGAAGCTGGTGCGCCTGCGTGCCGAAGCAATGCAATCGGCCGTGCCGGAAGGACAGGGCGCGATGGCGGCGATTTTGGGGCTCGATGATGCCGTGATCGTGGCAGCCTGCGCCGAAGCCGCGCAGGGCGAAGTGGTCGCAGCGGTGAACTTCAACTCGCAAGGGCAAGTGGTGATTGCCGGCAGCAAGGCGGCGGTTGAACGCGCCATGGTCATTTGCAAGGAAAAAGGCGCCAAGCGCGCCTTGCCGCTCCCGGTGTCGGTGCCCTCGCATTGCGCGCTGATGAAGCCGGCGGCGGAAAAACTGGCTGCGGCGCTGGCCGATATTGCCGTGTCGGCGCCGGAATTCCCGGTACTGCATAATGCCGATGTGGCCGCTTATACCGATCCGGCCAAGATCAAGGATGCTCTGGTGCGCCAGCTGTACCAGCCGGTGCGCTGGGTCGAGACCGCGCAGAAGATGGCGGCTGACGGCGTGACCGTGATGGCCGAGTGCGGGCCGGGCAAGGTGCTGGTGGGGTTGAACAAGCGGATTGCCGCAGACGCCCAGCATTTCGCATTGACCGATCTGGCCGCGTTTGATGCGCTGAAGGCGGCGCTTTGATTTAAGTCTGGCGGGTTAATAGGTGCGACCAACCCGCCCCGTGTGGGGAATGAGTATGAGTTTGCAAGGCAAAGTTGCGCTGGTAACCGGCGCTTCCCGTGGCATCGGCCAGGCGATTGCGCTGGAATTGGCCCGGATGGGGGCCACTGTAATCGGTACGGCAACGACCGATAGCGGCGCTGAAGCCATTGGGGCCTATCTGCGGGATGCCGGGGTCGTCGGGCGTGGCATGCGGCTGCAGGTGACCGAGGAGGGGGCTATTGATGCTTTGGTCGGTGCGATTTCCAAGGAATTTGGTGATATTGCCATTTTGGTCAACAATGCCGGCATTACCAGCGACAATCTCCTGATGCGCATGAAGGACGAAGAG
The DNA here is from genome assembly GCA_018261735.1 of Pseudomonadota bacterium. GTDB lineage: Bacteria > Pseudomonadota > Gammaproteobacteria > Burkholderiales > Chitinibacteraceae > Formivibrio. The sequence continues at coordinate 94,824 of JAGTRM010000009.1, read as the reverse complement.
TGGGATGCGATTTTTGCTACCAATCTGCGTCCGGTTTACAAGCTTTCCAAGGCTGTGATGCGCGGCATGATGAAAGCGCGCTGGGGGCGTATCATCAATATTGCTTCGGTGGTGGGCGCAACCGGCAATGCCGGTCAAACCAATTATTCGGCGGCGAAGGCGGCAATGTTTGGTTTTACCAAATCGCTGGCCAAGGAGATTGGCAGTCGTGGCGTAACGGTCAATGCCGTGGCACCTGGCTTCATTGATACCGACATGACCAAAAACCTGCCGGAAGAGCAAAAAGCCAAGCTGGTCGAGAACATTGCTCTTGGCCGTCTGGGTGCGCCGCAGGATATTGCCGATGCAGTGGGCTTCCTTGCATCGGACAAAGCAGGTTACATTACGGGTTGTACGCTGCACGTTAATGGCGGCATGTTTATGAATTAACCGGCTGGATGTGCGGAAAATTAACCGTACATCCTGCCAATTTGGTGCGTATTTGACCTGAATCCACCTTGGCCTGTTGGCTTGGACTGTTTTTTTGGTAGAATGCGCTCGCACTTTTTCTGATTTTAGAAAGGCTTGGACTAATCCCATGGAAAACCTCGAACAGCGCGTGAAGAAGATCGTAGCCGAACAGCTTGGCGTGCCGGAAACCGACGTCAAGACTGAATCTTCCTTCGTGAACGATCTCGGCGCAGACTCCCTCGACACCGTTGAGCTCGTAATGGCTCTCGAAGAAGAATTCGAGTGCGAAATTCCGGACGAAGACGCCGAAAAGATCACTACCGTTCAGCAAGCGATTGACTACGTCAGCGCTAACCTGAAGTAATTTGCAGCAATGTTTTCAGACCTCTGCCTGGCGCTGGCAACAGACGCCGGTCAGAGGTCTTTTGATTATTTCTGCTGAAGTTTCTGGAGAATAACGTGTCCAAACGCAGAGTCGTCGTTACTGGTCTTGGCCATATTTCCCCCGTGGGCAATGATGTCGCCACCGGCTGGGCGAACCTTCTGGCTGGCCGCTCCGGCATTGGCCGCATTACCCGCATTGATGCCTCTGATCTGGCTTGCCAGATCGCCGGGGAAGTACGGGATTTCGATATCACCCAGTACATTCCGGCCAAGGAAGCGCGCCGGATGGACTTGTTCATCCATTTCGGTGTCGCGGCTGCCTTGCAGGCGGTTGCCGACTCTGGCCTTGATGATGCCCCGGGCTTGGACAAGACCCGCGTCGGTGTGAATATCGGTTCGGGCATTGGCGGCTTGCCGCTGATCGAAAATACCGGCGTTGACGTGATCAACGGCGGCCCGCGCAAGATCGGCCCGTTCTTTATTCCCGGCTCGTTGATCAATCTGATCGCCGGCCATGTCACGATCCTCAAGGGCTATCAGGGTCCGAGCTATGGCATCGTGTCGGCTTGCACCACCGGCGCCCACTGCATCGGCGATGCTGCGCGCGTGATCCAGTATGGCGATGCCGACGTGATGGTGGCTGGCGGTGCCGAAGGCGCGATTTCGCGTCTGGGCGTCGGTGGTTTTGCCGCCATGAAGGCACTTTCCACCCGCAACGACGATCCGGCAACGGCTTCGCGTCCCTGGGACAAGGGGCGTGACGGTTTCGTGATGGGCGAGGGCGCGGGCGTACTGGTGCTGGAAGAATACGAGCACGCCGTGAAGCGTGGCGCGAAGATCTATGCCGAGCTGATCGGTTTTGGCATGAGCTCGGATGCCTACCACATCACTGCGCCGACTGCAGAAGGCCCTGCACGTGGCGTGGCCAATGCGCTGCGCGATGCCGGCATCAACGCCGACCAGGTGCAGTACGTGAACGCGCACGGCACCTCGACCCCGGTTGGCGATGCCAATGAAACCAATGCGATCAAGCTGGCTTTTGGCGATCACGCCAAGAAGCTGGTGGTCAATTCCACCAAGTCGATGACCGGCCACTTGTTGGGCGGCGCCGGCGGGGTGGAAGCGATCTACTCGATTCTGGCGGTGAAGAACCAGATTTCTCCGCCGACCATCAATATCTTCGAGCAGGATATCGAAGGCGGTTGCGATCTGGATTATGTGGCCAATACCGCACGCGAGATGAAGATCGATGTCGCGATTTCCAACTCGTTCGGTTTCGGTGGCACCAACGGCACGCTGGTATTCAAGCGTTTCGTTTGATCCGGGCGTGTTGGTGTGAAAAGGGCTGCTTCGGCAGCCTTTTTCATTGATTTGACCGCTTTCCTCTTTGGCTTCATCCGGGCTGCGGCTACAATCGCGCCCATGTCGATGCTCTACACCCAACCGCTTCCCACTGTGCCAGACCTGCTGGCATTGCATGCCGCCCGGCGCGATCTGTTTCCGGCGCTGCTGCAGTCGTGCGGCCCGGAAGGATGGGATGTGCTGTTTGCCTTGCCGCAGCAAATGCGGGTCTACCCGCGGCCAGATGCCGCAGCCTTCGTACGCGATCTGGCGGCTCTGCCACGCAGCTCGGCCATCGCGACCGATCTGCCTTTCAGTGGCGGGTGGCTGGTGTACGCAGGCTACGAATTGCTGGAAATTTTCGAACCGACCGTCCCCGCGCGCGATACCGGATCGTTTCCCGTTGCCGCGTTGATCCGCTGTCCGGCCGCCGTGTTGGTGGAACGCGCCTGCGGACGATCGATGCTGGTGGCGGAATCGGCTGAAGAACTGGCTGCGCTCGAAGTCGCCATGGCCGGAGTTGCTTGGCAGCCGGCGCCGATCAAGGTGTCCCATGTCGCAGAAGACGATCCGCAGGCATTCCTCGATGGCGCGGTCAAGTGCAAGCGCTATATCTACGAAGGCGATGTCTTTCAGGTCAACCTGTCGCGCGGCTGGGATGTCGATTTGGCGGTGGGCAGTGCAGCGGATGTGTACGCACGCCTGCGAGAGGCCAATCCGGCGCCGTTTTCCGCGTTAGTGGATTTGGGTGGACAGCAGATCATCAGCTCATCGCCCGAGCGGCTGGTGCAACTACGCGGCGAGATGATCGACACGCGGCCGATTGCCGGCACGCACCGACGCTCGGCCGATCCGGTCGAGGATGCCGCGTTGAAAGCACGCTTGCTGGAAACCGCGAAAGAGCGCGCCGAACATATCATGCTGGTCGATCTGGAGCGCAACGATCTGGGGCGTATCGCGGTGCCGGGCTCGGTCGAGGTCAATGAGCTGATGGCGGTGGCGACGTATGCGTTTGTCCACCATATTGAATCGAACGTGCGCGCCCGCTTGCGCCCCGGCTTGAATGCTGCAGACATCCTGCGCGCGCTGTTCCCCGGCGGCACGATCACCGGCTGCCCCAAGGTGCGCTGCATGCAGATTATCCGCGAGCTGGAAGACCGGCCGCGCCTCGCTTACACCGGTAGCCTGGGTTATATCAACCGAGATGGCTCGCTCGATTTGAACATCCTGATCCGCACTTTCATGCAAAGCGGGCAGCATTTGTATTTTCGCGCCGGCGCCGGGATCGTGGCGGATTCCGATCCGGATCGCGAACTCATGGAAACACGCCACAAGGCACGCGGCCTGCTGCGGGCGTTGGGAGTCGACGGGTGAGACTGGTCAATGGCGTGCCGGCGCAAACGCTGGCCCTGGCCGACCGCGCGTTCCAGTTCGGCGACGGCGTGTTTCGTACGATCAAATGTTGTGACGGCAAGTTGGCGCTCTGGGCACGGCATTACCGCAAGCTCTGCGCGGACTGTGCCGTGCTGGGGATCGCAGCGCCGGCCGAGACGGTGTTGCTGGACGAAATGCGGCAGTTGCTCGGCCAGGCGGGATGGCGCGATGCCGTGTTCAAGATCACCGTGACTCGCGGCGAATCGGTACGCGGCTATGCGATTCCGGCCGAAGTCGTGCACAACCGCATCGTGCAGATCGCGCCGTGGTGCGAATATCCGCGCCAGGGCTATCGCGATGGCGTGACGATACGTCTTTGCCAGATGCGTGCCACCTGGCAACCGGTGTTGGCTGGGGTGAAACACCTGAACCGGCTGGAGAATGTCCTGGCGCGGCGTGAATGGACGGACCCAGCCATTTTCGAAGGGCTGCTGCTGGATCGCGATGGTTACGTGCTGGAAGGCGTGATGAGTAATGTCATCGCCTTGCTCGATGGTGTTCTGGCCACGCCCGCGCTTGAGAGCGGCGGGGTGGCAGGCGTGATGCGCGAGGTGGCGCTGGATGCCGCCCGTCGCCAGGGCTGGGATGTTGCCGAATGCGCCCTGCCGCTGGACGATTTTCTGCGCGCGGAACGCGTGTGGCTTTGCAATAGTTTGCTGGGCCTGATGCCCGTGGCTGCCTTGGAAAAACAGCGTTGGCCTGTGGACGAAATGCATCCGCTGGCGAGTAAGATCAAGCAAATGGAACAGGAAGAATGGGTGAGCGTCTAATTCTCGTGCTGGTCGTGGCGCTGGCATCTGCGGTTGTCGGTGCGGAGCAGTATTATCAGGCGGATCCGGCCAAATTGGCCGCCCTGGAGGCCGCGCGCTGCCATAAGTTTCAGCAGGAAGCGGCCTTGATCCGCAAGCGCCTGACCAGCCCGGTCAACTATCCGGGAGATGTTGCCAGGATGAAGAACAAACTGCAGCAGGTCGAGGCTTCTACGGTGAAGTATTGCCCCGTTCCGGTGGCGAACGTCGCACTGGGCGCAAGCGTCCCGGTAAAGCGTTGAATAAACAGCAAGGAAACAACATGAACCAGAATGAGATGAAGCAGGCGGCCGCCGAGGCCGCGCTCGCCTTTGTGCCCGATGACTGCATCGTGGGCGTGGGAACCGGCTCGACGGCCAATTATTTTATCGACGCCCTGCCGCGCATCCAGGCGCGCATCCAGGGCGCGGTGGCTTCGTCCGAAGCCAGCGCCGAGCGACTGAAGAAGCTCGGCATTCCGGTCTATGATTTGAATGCGGTGGACCGCATCCCGGTTTATGTCGATGGTGCCGATGAAATCAATCACTACCTGCAGATGATCAAGGGCGGCGGCGGCGCGCTGACGCGCGAGAAGATCGTTGCGGAAGTGGCCGAACAGTTCATCTGCGTGGCGGACGAAAGCAAGCTCGTGTCGGTACTGGGCAAGTTTCCCCTGCCGGTTGAGGTGATCCCGATGGCGCGCAGCCTTGTCGCGCGCAAGCTCGTATTGCTGGGCGGTCGCCCAGTCTTGCGCGAAGGCTTTGTGACTGACAACGGCAATCTGATTCTGGACGTGCATGGCCTTTCGATCGCCGAGGCCAGCAAGCTGGAAGGGGAAATCAACCAGATGGTCGGCGTGGTGACCAATGGCCTGTTCGCCCGTCGCCGTGCCGATGTGCTTTTGCTCGGCACAGCTGCCGGCGTCAAGGAAATGCGCTGAGCTGCAACATTTCTTTAACACTTGGCTGTTAAAGTGCATCGATCAGTATTGGAGGATTGTCATGTCGGAACATATCAGCACGCAATTTGATGTTGAACTTGAGGCCATCCGTTCCCAGGTTTTGGGAATGGCGGGCATGGTCGAGGAGCAGGTACGCAAGGCCATGCAGGCGTTGGCGACCGGCGATGCCGAGATCATTCAGCAGGTGATCGAGCGCGAAGTCGAGGTCAACGCCCTGCACGTCAAGCTGGACGATATGTGCATCCACATGATCGCCCGCCGCCAGCCCGCCGCTTCCGACCTGCGCATGGTGATGACCGTGATCAAATCGGTTGAGGATCTGGAACGGGTCGGCGACAAGGCCGAGCGTATTTGCCAGCGTGCCAAGACTATTTTCCACTCCGGCCGGATGCAGGTGCCGCGTTTTTCCGAGCTGAACCACATCGCCGATCAGGCGCTTGATATGCTCGCCGCCTCGCTCGATGCTTTCGCCCGGATGGATGCGCCCAAGGCCGCAGTCGTGATTCGCGAGGATTCGAAGATCGATGAGGAATACCGCGCCCTGCAGCGGCAGTTGATCACGATCATGATGGAAGACCCGCGCACGATCTCGTTGACGATCGATACGCTGTGGATTGCCAAGGCCATCGAGCGCATCGCTGATTATGCGGTGAATATCGCCGAGCACACCATCTATCTGGTGAAGGGTGAAGATGTGCGCCATCAGGATGCGGAAGTGGCTGAGCAGGTGGCAAACAAGACGCGAGGCTGATTGTTTCCGCGTATTGACCAGGGCCGTTGCGACGGCCCTTTTTCATGGGCGTGGCTGGTCAGGCCAGGAAAAGCGCGCTATCGTTGGAGCCAATTTTGTTGCCAGATGAGCATCATGACTGATTTCCCCGTAGTTGCCGCCGTTGATTTGGGTTCCAACAGTTTCCGTTTGCAGATTGCGCGTGTTTCCCCGGCCGGACTGTTGCCGCTCGATTCGATCAAGGAAACCGTACGCCTGGGCGGCGGGCTGGATGAAGAAAAATTCCTGGTGCAAAGCGCACAGGAGCGTGCGCTCGAGGCGCTGGCCCGTTTTGGCGAGCGCTTGCAGGGGCTCCCCCAAGCCGCGGTGCGCGCGGTGGCTACCCATACTTTCCGCGTGGCGACCAACGCACTGGAATTCTTGCCCAAGGCCGAGGCGGCATTGGGCTTTCCCATTGAAATCATCGGCGGACAGGAGGAGGCGCGGCTGATTTTCGTCGGTGCGGCCCACAGCCTGCCATCCTCACGTGAAACGCGGCTGGTTGTGGATATCGGGGGCGGTTCGACCGAGTTCATCATCGGTAACCGCTTCAAGCCGCAGCGGGCTGAAAGCAAACAGCTGGGCTGCGTGACCTGGAGCCAGCGCTTCTTTGCCGATGGCAAGATTACGCCCGAACGGCTGGCAGCGGCCGAACTGGCGGCGCGTGAGCGCCTGCAGCCGATGGTGAAGGATTTCCGAGCGGGCTTCTGGGAGCGGGCGATCGGCTGCTCCGGTACCGCGCGTTCTTTGTGCGATATGCTGGAACTCAATGACCTTTCCAGCTCGGGCATCACCGCCAAGGGGTTGAACGGATTGCGCCAGGTATTGCTGACCGCGCGGCATGTGGACAAGGTGAATCTCAATGGCCTGCGTGCAGACCGGCGACCGGTATTGCCGGGCGGGTTTGCCATCATGGCGGCGATTTTCGACATGTTCGGCATCGAGCAGATGGGTGTTGCCGATGGCGCGCTGCGCGAGGGTGTGCTGCATGACCTGCTCGAGCGCCAGACCCAAAAGGATGTGCGCGAGCATTCGGTTACCCAGTTCCAGCGCCGATACCATGTCGATCTGTTGCAGGCGGCACGGGTGGCGAAGATTACCGGGTATATGTTTGATTTCTTGGAGCCGGGTGATACGCCAGAGCGCATGGAGCTTGCGCGCCATCTGGTGATGGCAGCCCAGCTGCATGAAGTCGGGCTTTCCATCTCGCATGTCAGCTACCGGCGCCATTCAGCTTATATCCTGCGCTATGCCGATATTCCGGGTTTTTCCCGCCGTGAGCAGGAACTGATGTCACTTCTGGTGTTGGCCCATCGCGGCCGGTTGAGTAAATCGGTGCTGGACGAGTTCAGCCGGGAAGAGAGGGGCGCCTTGGCTTGTTTGCGTCTGGGCGTACTGTTCTGCCGCGCCCGTCAAGATGATTTGCCGCCTATACGGGCTTTTTCGCGCAACGGTACCGTCTACAAGCTCGAGCTGGAACCAGGCTGGCTGGATAGCCGCCCGCTTACTTCGCACGTGCTGGAGGAGGAAATCGGGTTGTGGCAGGAGATTGGCGTGACGTTGGTGGTCACGCCATTGCCGGTTGGTTAATGCCAGCGCCTGCGGCGGTCTTGTACGCCGCTGCGTCGCTCGACGACGACAAAGCCTTCGTCGGTAAGCCAGGGTGGGCCGGGACTGGCGCTCTTGCGGCGCTCAATTGATTCCGGGGTGAAGAATTCGACGACATCTTCACCCTCTTTGCTGCCGGGCGGGGTGATCCGTGGATCACGTGGTTTTGGGTGGCGCATGCTGAAATGGCCAGAACAAGTACCTGATACCATCACCATTGCATCAGGGTCTTGTTTTTTTAAATGAATTTCTTGCTGGGTGGCAGGGTTGGGCGGACGGGCGGTTACCAGAACCATGCCAGGGCAAATATGCCCAGCATGGCCAGTGCCGCTGCCACTTTGGCCACAGCGCCGAGGATAAAGCCGAGCATAGCTGCAATGCCCACCTTGCTGGCCTGAAGCGCATCCTGCCGTGCCCAGAATTCTCCGGCGGCGGCACCGAGAAATGGGCCGATCAACAGGCCGGGCAGCCCGCCCAATATCCCCAGTACCGAGCCGATCAATGCGCCCCAGACGGCTTGCGGGCTGGCGCCGGCTTTTTGGGCGCCGAGCGAACCCGCGATGAAATCCAGCAGCTGCGAAATAACAACCAGCACACCCAGCACGGTGAAGGTGATCCACCCCGTGCGCTGAAACTGATCGAGCCAGCCGGCCAGCAACATGCCGGCAAAGATCAGCGGGGTCGAGGGAAGGATCGGCAGCAATGTGCCGGCGAGGCCGACCAGAACCAGCAATCCAGCCAAGATCCAGGCGGCGATATCCATCAACCCTCCCGGCGCGATGACCACCACAACAGATGCAGTCCAATCAGGATCATCGGCAGCGACAGCCATTGGCCCATGCTGAAATTCATCGCCAGCAGGCCGAGGAAATCATCCGGTTCGCGGGCGAACTCGGCGATAAAGCGGAAACAGCCATAACCCAGCAGGAAGACGGCTGAAACCTGGCCTGTCTTGCGCGGCTTGCGTGCATACAGCCACAGGATGATGAACAGCAGCACGCCTTCCAGTGCGAACTGGTAAAGCTGCGAAGCATGGCGGGGCAGGCCGCCATACTGGGCGAGTGTCGAGCTCAGATCCGTGTGGTTTTCTGCGAGCAGGGCATCGGCGCTGTGCGCTTGCGGGAAAATCATTCCCCAGAACGACCCCGGCGTGGTGATGCGGCCCCACAGTTCGCCGTTGATGAAGTTGCCCAGCCGGCCAAAGCCCAATCCGATCGGCACCAGCGGCGCGACGAAATCGGTGATCTGGAAGAAACGTCGGCCGGTCTTGCGGCCAAAGGCCAGTGCGGCGATCAGCACCCCGAGAAAGCCGCCGTGAAAGGCCATGCCGCCCTGCCAGACCTTGAAGATATCCAGCAGATGGTCAAAGTAGTAATCCGGTTTGTAAAAAAACACATAGCCGAAACGTCCGCCCAGAATCACGCCCAGTACGCCGTAGAACAACAGATCATCGAGCTCTTCCGCCTTCCAGCCCGGATAGAGCCCCTGCTTGATGCGCCAGCGGCCCAGCAGCAGGAATCCGGTGAAGCCAAGCAGATACATCAGTCCGTACCAGTGAATGGCAAAAACGCCTATCTGAAAAGCGACAGGATTGAATTGCGGATGGGTTAGCATGGGGCGATGGGTTTCGTTAAAATAGCGCATGATTATACAGCAAGCGTTTACCCGGAATTTTTCGGTCACCCCTGAATCAAGGAATTAGCATGCCCGCCTACCGCTCCAAGACCTCAACCCATGGCCGCAACATGGCCGGCGCCCGTTCGCTCTGGCGCGCCACCGGCGTGAAGGAAGAAGATTTCGGCAAGCCGATCATTGCCATTGCCAACTCGTTCACCCAGTTCGTGCCGGGCCATGTCCACTTGCACAACATGGGCCAGCTGGTCGCGCGCGAAATCGAGAAGGCGGGCGGCATTGCAAAGGAATTCAACACCATCGCCGTCGATGATGGTATCGCGATGGGCCATGGCGGAATGCTCTACAGCCTGCCGAGCCGCGATCTGATTGCCGATTCGGTCGAATACATGGTCAATGCCCACTGCGCCGATGCGTTGGTGTGCATTTCCAACTGCGACAAGATCACCCCGGGCATGCTGATGGCGGCCCTGCGCCTGAATATCCCGGTGATCTTCGTTTCCGGCGGGCCGATGGAAGCCGGCAAGGTGGATTGGCGCGGCGGCGAGCGCAAGGTGGACTTGATCGATGCGATGATCGAAGCGGCTAATCCCGATGTATCCGATGCCGAAGTCGCGGACATGGAACGCTCGGCTTGCCCGACCTGCGGTTCGTGCTCGGGCATGTTCACCGCCAACTCGATGAACTGCCTGACCGAGGCACTGGGTCTGTCGCTGCCGGGCAACGGTTCGCTGCTCGCCACGCATGCCGATCGCAAGCAGCTCTTCCTGCAAGCCGGTCGCCAGATCGTCGAGTTGGCCAAGCGCTATTACGAGCAAGACGACGAATCGGCGCTGCCACGCAACATCGCAACCAAGGCCGCGTTTGAAAATGCTATGAGCCTCGATGTGGCGATGGGCGGTTCGACCAATACCGTGCTGCACCTGCTGGCTGCTGCACAGGAAGCCGGTGTGGACTTCAAGCTGGCCGACATCGATCAGGTTTCGCGCCGCGTGCCTTGCCTGTCCAAGGTCGCCCCGGCCACGCAGAAGTTCCACATGGAAGACGTGCACCGCGCCGGTGGCGTGATCGCGATCCTGGCCGAACTGGATCGCGCCGGCCTGATCAACCGGGATACCCGCACCGTGCATGCCGCCACGCTGGGCGAAGCCCTCGCGCTGTGGGATGTGGTCAACAATGGCCCGGACAGCCAGTCGCACTTCTTCTATCGCGCCGCTCCGGGCGGAGTGGCGACCACGATCGCATTCAGCCAGTCGATGCGTTACCCGACGCTGGATCTGGACCGCGAAGAGGGTTGCATCCGCGATAAGGCACATGCCTATTCGCAGGATGGTGGCCTGGCGGTGCTGTTTGGCAATATTGCCGAGCGTGGTTGCATTGTCAAAACTGCAGGTGTGGATGATTCCATTCTCAAATTCACCGGCCGTGCCCGGGTGTTCGAAAGCCAGGAAGCCGCGGTCGAAGGCATTCTGGGTGACAAGATCGTCGCCGGTGATGTCGTGGTGATTCTGTACGAAGGCCCCAAGGGCGGCCCGGGCATGCAGGAAATGCTCTATCCGACCAGTTACCTCAAGTCCAAGGGCTTGGGCAAGGACTGCGCCTTGCTGACCGATGGCCGTTTCTCCGGCGGTACGTCGGGTCTCTCGATCGGGCATGCCAGTCCGGAAGCGGCTGAAGGCGGAGAGATCGGTCTGGTGGAAGAAGGCGATACCATCGAGATCGATATCCCGAACCGTACGATCAACCTCAAGGTCAGCGCCGAAACGCTGGCGGCTCGCCGTGATGCGATGGAAGCACGTGGCAAGAATGCTTGGAAGCCGACGTCACGTGAACGTGTTGTCAGCGCGGCCTTGCGCGCCTACGCGGCGTTGACGACCAGCGCGGATACCGGCGCGGTACGCGATGTGAGCCAGGTCGAGCGCAAGGATTGATCCTCCCGGCTAGCCAATAAAAAGCGCCTTCAGGGCGCTTTTTGTTGGCCTCTGTTCCTGCAGGCTGTTGGCGCGCAGCGCAGCTCGGCTAAGTTGACGCGATGAAGCTTGTTCTGCTGTTCTTGTGTGCTGAGCGCGCCACGACTGGAAATGAACAACGCCCCGTTTCCGGGGCGTTGTTCATTTGGCTGACGACTGGGTTTTTATCTTGGCTTTGTCTTCCTGCCAGGGCAGGGGAACCAGGATATCGTTGAGAGTGAATTCGCCACCTTCCAGCGTGGCTGCGGCGGTGAGCAGGTCGCCGTCGACCTGGATCAGCTTCTGGTCGGCCAGGCGGTTGATCTGTCCTTCCACGAATTGTCCGGCCAGGTAGTCGAGGTCGGCATTGCTGACGCCTGACTCCGGGCCGCCGAACATGCTGCGGGCCTGCCACATCACCAGTGTTTCCACGATCTTGCGCGGCACGGTGAAATCCGCCTTGGCAGAAAGCTTGCTGACGAATTCGACTGGGTTGTCGAGATCCTTTTCCTTGAACCCTTTGAGCCCCAGCCCGGCGGAGAACTTGAGCGTGCCCTCCGGAAGCTTTATTTCCAGTTTGCGAATGCCGAAATGCGGATCGTTGGTGAGCAGTGGCATGCCGTGCGCCTTGGCGAGCTTGACAATTTCATCGGTCAGCTCCTCGCGCTTCAGCGAGCGCTTTTGCAGCTTGTTGAATTCGTCATTCAGCTTGGCCAGTGTAGGGCCGTGCAGGTGGGAGGCTTCTGCCTGCAACTCGGCCGGGCCGTAGGCTTTGTCGTTGAGGACCAGCTTGGCCAGATTGATCGCGGCTTCACCGTTGATGAAGTTGTCGGCTTCGCCCAGCTTGCCGGTGTAGCTGAGGTTTTCCAGTGCGATTTTCAGCGGGGATTCGTCTTCTATATCCAGCGTGAAATTGGCCAGCTTGGCATGAGTTTCGCCCAGCATCAGGCCGGCTTTGCCGCGGGTGTGATCCACGCTGAAATCCAGTCCGTTGAAGCTGAAGTTGCCCTTGCCTTTGGCTGCGCCAGTCATCCCGGGTGCGCGTGCGATCAGAAGCACGCGGTTGAAATCGCCACCGTAATCGATGGTGGCGTTCAACCCCTGCCATTTGGCCTTGATGCCGGAAATGGTTTCTTCGTAATCGAATCCCGGCACCTTGAGCTGGATGACGCCGTCATCATCAAATCCGATGCGGTTTTCCACTTCAATGGGTTTTTGGGTGCCAAAAAAACGCGACAGCAGCTTTTGGGTTTCCGGGGCGAACTGGAGTTCGGTCTGCACCACGGCTTTGGCCGGGCGCAGGTTGAACTGGCCAATCAGCGGGAGCGGGCCGTGCAATACGCGGTTGGTGTAGGTGACTTCAAATACCGGGAGCGGCGTGCCTTCCTTTGCCAGGAAGAAACGATACAGCTCAGGGTTGACCGCGAGCGTGGCAGTTTCCGTCGAGCTGAACCAGCCGCGCTGGTAGGTACGCGCCTTGATGACGAAATAGGGTTGCTCGGCGAGCCACTTGTATTGTTTGTCCAGCGTGGATTCAGCGCTCTTGCCGGCATAGTAGGCGCCGCCTACCCAGAGTGCACAAGCCCCGGTCAGTGCGGCAATACCACCCAGTACAATCTTTTGATTCACCGTTCTAATTCCTTTTTCGTGCCCGGGATGAACGGGCGCATGCAGCGCCCGTTGTCATCAGATGCGGTTGGCGAGCTCTTGCGCCTTGCCCAGATACGACCATGGCGTCAGTTCTTTCAGGCGAATCTTCTCGGCTGCCGGAATGGCCAGGCTGTCGATGAATACTGCCAGTACTTCGCGGCTGATGCCGCTCTTGCCGCGTGTCAGCTCTTTCAGTTGCTCGTACGGGTTGGGCACACCGTAGCGGCGCATCACGGTCTGGATCGGTTCGGCCAGCACTTCCCAGTTGCCGTTCAGGTCTTGTTGCATCGCGCTGCGATCAGCCAGCAGCTTGTTCAGGCCCTTCAGGCAGGAAACGTAGCCGAGCTGGGCGTAGCCGAGGCCGACGCCCATGTTGCGCAGCACCGTGGAATCGGTCAGGTCGCGCTGCCAGCGCGAGATCGGCAGTTTTTGCGACAGATGGATCAGCAGCGCATTGGCGAGGCCCAAGTTGCCTTCGGAATTTTCGAAGTCGATCGGGTTGACCTTGTGCGGCATGGTCGAGGAGCCGACTTCGTTCTTGTTGACCTTCTGCTTGAAGAAACCGAGCGAGATATAGCCCCAGATATCGCGGTTCAGGTCGATCAGGATCGTGTTGATACGGGCGAAGGTATCAAACAGCTCGCTCATGTAATCGTGCGGTTCGATCTGGATGGTGTACGGGTTGAAATCAATGCCGAGCGATTCGACAAAGCGGCGGCAGAAACTTTCCCAGTCCACATCGGGGTAGGCCGAAAGGTGGGCGTTGTAGTTGCCGACCGCGCCGTTGATCTTGCCCAGAAGCTCCACCTTTTCCAGGCGGGCGATCTGGCGATTCAGGCGGAAGGCCACGTTGGCGATTTCCTTGCCCATCGTCGTCGGCGTTGCCGGCTGGCCGTGGGTGCGGCTCATCATCGGGGCATCGGCGAGCTCGTGCGCGAGTTCGGTCAGGCGGGTGATAATTTCACGCAGTTTGGGCAGCAGGACGCTTTCACGCGCGCCTTTCAGCATCAGGGCGTGCGAGAGGTTGTTGATATCTTCTGAAGTACAGGCAAAGTGGATGAACTCGCTGGCTGCGCTGACTTCGGCATTGCCGGACAGGCGTTCCTTCAACCAGTATTCCACGGCTTTCACGTCGTGATTGGTGGTGCGCTCGATGGTTTTGACTTCCAGCGCGTGATCGGGCGAGAACTGCGATACCACCGCGTCCAGCTCGGCAATCGTGGCGGCGGAGAAAGGCTTGATTTCGCCAATTTCCGTTTCTGCCGCCAGTGCTTTCAGCCAGGCCACCTCGACGGTGACGCGGTTTTTGACCAAGGCGTATTCACTGAAATGCGGGCGCAAATCGGCCAGTTGTTTCTCGTAACGGCCGTCAAGCGGCGAAAGTGCGGTAAGTGCTGAAAGCTCCATGGCGCGAGCAGGATCCTGTAATCAGAAAACAAACGCGGATTTTACCACAGCACGCACGGCCATCCCGGGCCGGATGGCGGAATACCGGTGTAAAAAAGCCCTGCGGGTCGAAGACCGGCAGGGCTCGGGGGTGTGGGCAGTTAACCCAGCCAGGCACGCGCATTGCGGAACATGCGCAACCACGGGCTGTCCTCGGCCCAGTCTTGCGGGTGCCACGAGTTCAGCACGGTACGGAACGCGCGTTCCGGGTGCGGCATCATGATGCTGAAGCGGCCATCTGCCGTGGTCACCCCGGCAATGCCTTGCGGGCTGCCGTTCGGGTTGAACGGATAGGTTTCGGTCAGGCTGCCGTTGTTGTCGATGTAGCGCATGGCCACGATGGCCTGGCCGATATCGCCTTGCTGGCTGAAATTGGCAAAGCCTTCACCGTGCGAAACCACAACCGGGAACTGGCTGCCAGTCATGCCGCTGAAGAACAGCGATGGCGATTGCGGCAGTTCCATCATCACGAAGCGTGCTTCGAATTGCTCCGACTGGTTGCGGGTGAACTTCGGCCAGGCTTGTGCGCCAGGGATGATGCCCGAAAGGTTGGCCATCATCTGGCAGCCGTTGCACACACCCAGGCCGAATGAATCGCTGCGCTGGAAGAAGGCTTCGAACTCGGCGCGGGCGCGCGGATTGAACAGGATCGACTTGGCCCAGCCTTCGCCGGCACCCAGCACGTCGCCGTAGCTGAAGCCGCCGCAGGCCGCGAGACCCTTGAAGTCGGCCAGTGAGATACGGCCTTCGATGATGTCGCTCATGTGTACGTCGACGGCAGTGAAACCGGCACGATCGAACGCAGCCGCCATTTCCACCTGGCCATTGACGCCCTGTTCGCGCAGGATAGCGATCTTCGGGCGCGCGCCTGTGGCGATGAACGGCGCGGCGATATCGTCAGCCGGGTTGAAGCTCAGCTTGGCGAACAGGCCTTTGTCGCTCTTGTTGGCGATGCGGGCGTACTCGGCATCGGCGCAGGCAGGATTGTCGCGCAGGCGCTGGATACGCCAGCTGGTTTCCGACCAGGCTTGCTGCAGTGAGATACGGGTTTCATCGAGCAACAGCCGGTTGCGTTTCTTGATCTTCAGTCGGTCGTCATTGTTGAGCGTGCCGATAACCTGCAGCTCCGCCGACAGGCCGGCGTTCATGAAGGCGGCAATCACGGCGGCAGTGTCGCTGCGTTTAACCTGCAGCACCGCGCCGAGTTCCTCGTTGAACAGCACGCCCATCGCCCGGCCGTTTTCGGCACGAGTGACATCATCGGGAGTGATTTCGTTCTCGCCGCGTTGCCGGCGGCGGCGGTCGATGCACAACTCGTCGATTTCCAGCGTGATACCGACGCGGCTGGCAAACATCATTTCGGCGATCGTGGCGATCAGGCCACCGTCCGAGCGGTCGTGATAGGCCAGGATGCGACCTTCGCTGTTCAGTTTCTGCACGGTGGCAAAGAAGGCTTGCAGGTGTTCGGCGCTGACGACATCGGGGGCCGTGTTGCCGATCTGCTTGTAGACCTGGGCCAGTGCCGATCCGCCCAGGCGACAGCGGCCGCTGCCCAGATCGATCAGCAGCAGATCGCTGTCGGTGTCGGTGACGAGCTGCGGAGTCAGCGTCTTGCTTACGTCGGTCACTGGTGCAAAGGCCGAGACGATCAGCGACAACGGGGCGGTTACCGCCTTTTTCTCGCCGGCCTCGTCCCAGACCGTTTTCATCGACAAAGAATCCTTGCCGACCGGAATCGAAATGCCCAGATTGCGGCACAGGTCGAGCGCAACGGCGCTGACCGTGTCGTACAGGTTGGCTTCTTCGCCCGGGTGGCCGGCCGGGGCCATCCAGTTGGCGGAAAGCTTGATGTCGCTGAGTTCCTTGATCGGCGCGGCGGCGATGTTGGTCAGCGCCTCGCCCACGGCCATGCGCCCGGAGGCCGGGCCACTGATCAGTGCGAGCGGCGTGCGTTCGCCCATGGCCATCGCTTCGCCCAGCATGGTGTTGTAACCCATGGTGGTGACGGCGACATCGGCCACCGGCACTTGCCACGGGCCGACCATCTGGTCGCGTACGGTCATGCCGCCCACGGTACGGTCGCCAATGGTGATCAGGAAACTCTTGTCGGCCACGGTCGGCAAGCGCAGGACGCGGTAGGTGGCTTCCTTGAGGTTGATCAGCGAGGAATCGAATACCGGCAATTGCGGCGCGATGCGGGTGACGTCGCGCGTCATTTTCGGCGGCTTGCCAAGCAGTACTTCCATCGGCATGTCGACCGGGCGGTTGCCAAAGTGCGAGTCGGCGACGATCAGCTGTTTTTCGGCGGTGGCGCGACCGACCACGGCGAACGGGCAGCGTTCGCGCTCGCAGATGGCTTCGAAGCGCATCAGCTCTTGCGGCTGGATGGCCAGCACGTAGCGCTCCTGCGATTCGTTCGACCAGATTTCCTTGGGCGACATGCCGTGTTCTTCGATATGCACCTTGCGCAATTCGAACACCGCGCCACGATCGGAGCCGTCCACCAGTTCCGGGAAGGCGTTGGAGATGCCGCCCGCGCCGACGTCGTGGATCGACAGGATCGGGTTTTGTTCGCCCAGTTGCCAGCAGCGATCGATCACTTCCTGCGCACGGCGTTCGATTTCCGGGTTGCCGCGCTGCACCGAATCGAAGTCCAGATCGGCGGTATTGGCGCCGGTGGTCATCGAGGAAGCCGCGCCACCGCCCATGCCGATCAGAAAGCCCGGGCCGCCCAGCTGGATCAGCAGTGCGCCGTCGGGAATCTGGTGCTTGTCGACGTGGATCGCATCGATATTGCCCAGGCCACCGGCAATCATGATCGGCTTGTGGTAGCCACGGCGCTCGCCGTTGCAATCTTCTTCAAAGGTGCGGAAATAACCGCAGATATTCGGACGACCGAATTCATTGTTGAACGCAGCAGCGCCGATCGGGCCTTCGATCATGATCTGCAACGCCGAGGCGATGCGATCCGGTTTGCCGTAGGCCGGCTCTTCCCAGGGCTGGACTGCGCCGGGCAGGTTCAGATTGGAAACGGTAAAGCCCGCCAGGCCCGCCTTGGGCTTGGAGCCTCGGCCGGTGGAGCCTTCGTCGCGGATTTCGCCGCCCGAGCCGGTAGCAGCGCCAGGGAAGGGGGAAATCGCGGTCGGATGGTTGTGCGTTTCGACCTTCATCAGGATGTGTGCCGTCTGCTGATCGAACGCATATTCGGCCGAGCCGGCTTGCGGGAAGAAGCGTTCGATCGGGGCACCTTCGATCACCGACGAGTTGTCGGAATAGGCAACCACCGTGCCTTCGGGATGAGCCTTGTGCGTTTCGCGGATCATGCCGAACAGGCTCTGAGCCTGCTTCTCGCCGTCAATGACGAAATCGGCGTTGAAGATTTTGTGGCGGCAGTGTTCGGAGTTGGCCTGGGCGAACATGGTCAGTTCGACATCGGTCGGATTGCGGCCGAGTTTCTGGTAGTTTTCGACCAGGTAATCGATTTCGTCATCGGACAGCGCCAGTCCGTACTGGCTGTTGGCGGCTTCGAGTGCGGCCTTGCCGCCGGCGAGGATGTCGACCGACAGCATGGGCTGCGGTTCGAAATGCTGGAACAGGCTGGCGGCGGCATCGAGCGAATCGGCCACCTGCTCGGTCATGCGGTCATGCACCAGCGATTTCAGCGCTTGCAAAGCCGGTCCGGACAAGGGCTGACCGTTGGCGTCCACGGCGTAAACGGCCATGCCGCGCTCGATGCGCTGTACCGACTTCAGGCCGCAATGCAGGGCGATATCCGTGGCCTTGGAGGACCAGGGCGAGATCGATCCCGCGCGCGGCAGGACGACCAGCAGGGTTCCGGTGGCCTTTGCCGGTACCGCCGGCTCGCCGTAGTTCAGGATGCGGGCAAGAGTGTCGCTCTCGGTTGCAGTGAGCGCTGCGCTTGTTTCGGCGAAATGCCAGAACTCGGCATAAAGACGGGCTTGGACGCCTTGGGCGGCAAGTGCCGCTTCAATCTTTTCAAGCCGGAAGGAGGAAAGCGCGGCGCCGCCGCGAAGTTTGAGCACGTCTGCCATGGGAGCGATCCGGAAAGGACAAGGAAAACAAAGGCGCAATGATACCAAAGATGCGTGCCTCTTATCCGATGCCGCGACGAATTGCTGTGTGGATCGTTGAGAATTCCCCATAAAGCAAAAAGCTGCCGGACCGGAATGCGCGGTTCGACAGCCTTCTGGCTTGTTTGGGGGCGATTATTTGCCGCCGCCGCCGCCGCTACCACCACCACTGTTACCACCACCACTGTTACCACCACCACTGTTACCACCACCACTGTTGCCACGGCCACCGCCCCCTTTGTCGCCACTGCTACCCTGATTGCTGATAGCCGTCTGCGATTTTCCGCTCGTGCCTTTTCCCTGCTTGGTTGTGGTCGTGAGGTCGGCCTTCTTGGCGGGAATGGCCGGACGCACGCCCGGGATGGCAGGTGCCGTGCCCGAGCGGGTGGTGACGGGTTTCCCCGCGATGGTCAGCGTGGCGCGGTTCTGGTTCAGGATGCCCTGCGTAACCCCGCTGACCTTGAGCACATCGGCGGAAGTCTTGAACGGCCCGAATTGCGTGCGTGCCGCGACAATCGCTTCGGCGGTTTGGGGCGTCATGCCCTTGAGCGCGGCAATCTGGTCCACGGTGGCGGTATTGAGGTCAATGGCCCAGGCGGGCAGGGCACTGAACAGGGCGAGCAGGAAGAATTTTTTCATGGCAGTCCCCGTTGATCTGGTGATGTGGAGACTTTGTTTGTATGCCCGATTATCATTTGCGACCAGCCGCAAATGGACAAGCGGATAAAAAATACAGGAGATCACATGACAGAAGCCATTATTCCGGCGCAATTTGGCGAGCGGCGCTTTTTGTCCTGGAACGAGCTGCAGCGGGAAAAGCACGGTGGCCGGGTTCAGAAGGTATCGGTCGATGCCGGTTTTACCTGCCCGAACCGCGATGGCAGCAAGGGTATTGGCGGTTGCACGTTCTGCAACAATGCCGGCTTTACCCCGTCCTACCTGCGCGAAGAGCGGGAAATCACCCGGCAGATCGAAACCGGGCTCGATTTTTTTACCCGGCGCTATCCGGGCACCAAGCATTTCGTGGCTTACTTTCAGGCCTACAGCAATACCTATGCCGGGGTCGATCAGTTGCGTGCCGTCTACCAGGCGGCGCTGGCGCATCCGAAAATCGACGGACTGGTGATCGGCACCCGGCCCGATTGCGTGCCGGACGATGTGCTCGATTACCTGGCCAAACTTTCCGAAACGAAAATCGTCGAGCTGGAGCTGGGAATCGAATCCTGCGACGATGCCACGCTCAAGCGCGTGAACCGCGGTCATGATTTTGCCGAATCGGAAGACGCCGTTCGTCGTGCCGCTGCGCGTGGACTGGATGTGGCCGCGCACATCATGTTCGATCTGCCGGGCGAGAGCCGCGAGAGCATGTTGGCCGGGGCGGCCAAGCTTTCGGCGCTGCCGCTGACTTCGCTCAAGTTCCACCAGCTTCAGATCATCAAGGGAACGCAGTTGGCCAATGAATGGCGGCGCGATCCGGCGAGCCTGCCGCTGCTCTCCGCCGAAGCGTATCTTGAGTTGCTGGTGGATTTTCTGGAGCGGCTTTCGCCCACGATTTCCATCCAGCGTGTCGGCAGCGAGGTGCCGCCTTCGCACAAGCTTGCTCCGGAATGGAACCTGCGCCTGCATGAGCTGCTGCCGCGCCTCGAAGCGTTGTTGCTGGAGCGCAATACCTGGCAAGGACGCTTGTACGCGGGCAATTGAAACCGCACGCCCGGGCCGACCGGATGCAATATTCCGGCAGCCAGGCAAAGTTTATAATTCAGGGGCTGGACAAGAAGCGGCGTTCCCATTAATATCTCGCACCTCTTGTGGTCGGGTGCCTGAAACCCGCCGCGTACGGGCCCAGCCCGAAGATTTCAGGCCGACATGGTGAAATTGGTAGACACGCTATCTTGAGGGGGTAGTGGCCACAGGCTGTGTGAGTTCGAGTCTCACTGTCGGCACCAACGAAAACGCCGGTTCTTGCGAACCGGCGTTTTTCATTTCAAGTCGCCAATCAAAGCCGGTAGGCGCTGACAATGCGCTGCATGTCGGCGGCCAGGCGATCCAGATCCTGGGCCGAATGTGCGCTTTCTTCCGCAGCGGCATTGCTCTGTTCCGACATTTGCGCGATGCGCTCCACCTGCACGGCAATATTGTTGGTGGCCGAGCCCTGCTCGCGGATGGCAGTGGCGATTTCATCCACCATGTTGACCGCATCGCGGCTGCCCAGACCGATCTGCTTGATCGATTCATTGGCTTGCTGGGCGCGCTCCACGCCGAGCGCCACCTTGTCGACCACTTCCTGCATGCTGGTTACCGCATTGCTGGCGCTGGTGCGCATGGTGTTGATCGTGGCGGCGATTTCCTGCGTGGACGAGGCGGTGCGTTCTGCCAGTTTGCGCACCTCATCGGCCACGACGGCAAAGCCTCGGCCCTGCTCGCCGGCGCGGGCGGCTTCAATGGCCGCATTCAATGCCAGCAGGTTGGTCTGGTCCGCCACTTCCTTGATCACCGCGACGACATTGGAAATCTGCTGGCCGTGCTGCTCCAGCCCGTGAATCTGTTCGGCGGCCTGATGCACGGTGGCCGCGATGTCATGGATGTCGCTGGCGGCCTGGCCGATGATCTTCTCGCCCGAGACGGCCAACTGGCCGGATTGGCTGGAGATGCGGTTTGCTTCCTGAGCCCGGTCGCTGACGTGGTTGATGCTGACCGTCATTTCTTCCACGGTGGCTGCCATGCCGGCAGCGGCCTCGCTTTGCTGCCGGGATGCCGCTGAAACCTGGGTGGAAGTGGTTGCCATCTGAGTGGCAGCGCCGGCCACGGATTGCGCGCCGGTGGCGATGGACTTGAGGTTTTCCTGCAACTTGTCCAGCAAACGGTTCAGCGCCGAGGTGGTCACGCCGATCTCGTCTTGCTTGTTCACGGCCACGCGCAGGGTGAAATCCATATCGCTTTCAACCTGGCTGACCATGGTGCGAATCTGGGTCAGCGAGCGGCTGATGTTGCGCAGCATGAAGAGGCCAAGCGCGCCAATAATCAGCGAACCCAGCACGATGGCACCGATCGAGACGATCTTTCCCTGATTGGCTCGGGTCAATGCCTTCAGAACCATTTCGTCAGCTAACTTCTTTTTGAATGCGATGTGTTCGTCCAGACTGTTCAGAATCTGGTTGCCGCGGGCTGCGCCTTGTGAAAGCAGGGTATCGCGTGCATCCTCGTTTTGCTTGTTGCGTGATTTGGGCAGTACTTCCTGATTGATCAGGTCGAGGTAGACATTCAGCTTGGTGATATCGGCTTCCAGCTGTTTTTTGTCTTCGTCATTGCTCAGAAATTTTTCATATTCCTTGAGCTGCAGCTGGGCCTGTTTGGCGACAGAGGCGAGCGAGTTCTCGATTTCCTGCTTTTCCAATTCTTCGGTATTGAGGACATGGGCATAAACCTTTACCCGAACCTCCATGAAAGCCTGGCGTGCCGATCCCAAGATTCCAATGCCGGAGAGATCTTCTTCCGCGATGGTCTGGATGCTCCGGGTCTGCATGTTTGAAACAAACAGCCCGGTCAAGCCGACCAGCAATAACGCGATCACGGAAATGCCGATCATCAGCATGATCTGGCGCGCGATGGTCATTCCTTTCATTTGCGTCCTCCTCCTTGTTAAATCCTGTGGAATTATTTTTTTGAATGCGGCTAAAGCACAGTAGCTACCGTGCAAGTCTACTGAAAATCTTACAGCTTGATCGGGAATATTGGGTGCTTACTCTGCGCGGTGTGGCGGGGCAGCAACTTGTACTGTGCCGGGAATTTGCAGGCATTTGGTAAGATACGGGTT
This sequence comes from Pseudomonadota bacterium, assembly GCA_018261735.1. GTDB lineage: Bacteria > Pseudomonadota > Gammaproteobacteria > Burkholderiales > Chitinibacteraceae > Formivibrio. The sequence continues at coordinate 72,507 of JAGTRM010000009.1, read as the reverse complement.
TTCCCGTGCCTGGACCCCCGTCATGAGCCGTTTCTGGAGCCCTGTTGTCCGCGATCTCACCCCCTATGTGCCGGGCGAGCAGCCCAAGATCGACAACCTGATCAAGTTGAACACCAACGAAAATCCCTACGGCCCGTCGCCCAAGGCGCTGGCTGCGATGCAGGCGGCGGTGGGCGATGCCTTGCGCCTGTATCCGAATACCGAAAGTGCGCTGGTTCAGACGGCCGTGGCCAAGTATTACGGTATTTCGGAAAAGGCGGTTTTTGTTGGCAATGGTTCGGACGAAGTCCTGGGGCTGGCGTTTGCTGCGCTGCTGAAGCATGAGCAACCGTTGTTGTTTCCGGATATCACCTACAGTTTTTACCCGGTGTACTGCGCGCTGTTCGGCATCGATTACCAGACCGTGCCGCTGACCGAGGATTTTTCGATCCGCATCGAAGATTACAACCGGCCCTGTGGTGCGGTCATTTTCCCCAATCCGAACGCACCGACCGGCCACCTGCTGCCGTTACAGGCTGTCGAAACCTTGCTGCAACAACACCCGGACCAGCCGGTGATCGTCGACGAGGCGTATATCGATTTCGGCGGGACCAGCGCCGTGCCGCTGATCGAAAAATACCCGAACCTCTTGGTAGTGCAGACCTTGTCCAAATCTCGCTCGCTTGCCGGAATGCGGGTCGGGCTGGCGCTGGGCTCGCCCGAGCTGATCGAGGCGCTGGTGCGTGTGAAGAACAGCTTCAATTCCTATCCGCTTGATCGCGTGGCGCAAGCCGCCGCCGCCGCGGCGTTCGAGGATGTTGCGTATTTTGAGCAAACCTGTCAGGCGGTAATCGCGAGCCGGGAGCAGCTGACCTCCGACCTGGCGGCGCTGGGGTTCGAGACGATTCCCTCGGCGGCCAATTTCATCTTCACGCGTCATCCGCGGCACGATGCGGCAGAACTGGCGGCCAAGCTGCGCGAACGGGCGATCATCGTGCGGCACTTCAAGTTGCCGCGTATCGACCAGTACCTGCGCATTTCGATCGGTACGCCGCAGGAATGCGATGCGTTGGTGGCGGCACTGCGCGAAATTGTGGGTTGAATGACTGCTAACGATTGATCCGGGCAACCGTGGTGGCCGGATCAATCGTCTGTTATTCGCACGGCCATTTCAGCAGGCCAGGGCCGATTCACATACGGCGTCTACCGCCAGCCGCTTGGCACGCCGTTGTGCGACGGCCGCCGCCAGGTCTTCCAGCAGTTTTTCGGTTTCGTTCCAGCCGATGCAGGCATCGGTGATGCTCTGGCCGTAGGTCAGCGTGCAGCCGGGCTTGGCATCCTGCCGGCCTGCCACCAGATTCGATTCGACCATCACCCCGATGATGCGCTCGTCGCCGGCGGCAATCTGGCGGCCGACCTCGGCGCAGACCGGAATCTGGTTCTCGTGTTTCTTGGCGCTGTTGGCGTGGCTCGCGTCGATCATCAGGCGCGCGGGCTGGTTGCTGCGGGTGATCTGGGCGCAGGCGGCATCGACGCTGGCCGCATCGTAGTTCGGGGCCTTTCCGCCGCGCAGGATAACGTGGCAATCCTCGTTGCCGGCGGTCGAGACAATCGTGCTGTGGCCGCCGGGCGCGACCGAGAGGAAATGGTGCGGGTGGGAGGCGGCGCCCATGGCATCGATGGCGATTTTCACATTGCCGTCGGTGCCGTTCTTGAAGCCGATCGGGCAGGGAAGGCCAGATGCCATTTCGCGGTGAACCTGCGATTCCGTGGTGCGTGCGCCGATCGCGCCCCAGGACACCAAGTCGGTTACGTAGTGCGGCGTCATCAGGTCGAGGTATTCGGTGCCGGTAGGTACGCCCAGCGCGTTGATGTTCAGCAGCAGCTCGCGCGCGGTGCGCAGGCCGTGGTTGATGTCGAAGCTGCCATTCATGTGCGGATCGTTGATCAAACCTTTCCAGCCGACCGTCGTGCGCGGCTTTTCGAAGTAGACCCGCATCACGATCTCAAGCTCGCCCGCCAAGCGTTCGCGCAATTCGGCCAGGCGGGACGCGTATTCGATCGCAGCCTTCGGATCATGCACCGAACACGGCCCGATGATCACCGCCAGCCGGTCATCCGCGCCGTGCAGGATACGGTGCAGCGCGCGCCGCGTATTGAGCACGAGTTCGCCCACCTTGGGCGAGCAGGGGAATTCGTCGATGATCTGCGCCGGCGGGATCAGGGCTTTGGATTCACGGATACGGCTATGGGGTGGCATGGTGGCTCTCCAGTAGGGCTTGTCGCAATCGGGCGTTGTCCCGGTACGTCGGTCTGGTCGAGCGGTATAAAAAAACCGCCAGACTCTGCTGACGGTTTTCGGGGAATTTGGTTTTTCTCGTGCGTTACCTATCCTCTCGATCCGTCAGCGGCCTGAGATACCAAAATGCATAAAAAGAAAACTGGCAGGTCAGGACGGTGTGCATGGAATCGAGTTCGGTAATGAAACGAGTTATCGTGCAAGGACTATAAGCCTGATTTGCGTGCTTTGGCAATGGCAGGAACGTGGCAATTTGTCTGGCGGCTTAAAAAACGTCCAGCGGCCATCCGAATCCGCAGGACGAGATGTGGCGATTGCGCGTTCAATCTGCGCAACGCATGAAGGCTTCGAAATCGCAGGCGGACAACGGATGGCAGCGCAGATGGCCCTGATAGGCATCGCAGCCTTGTTCCTTCAGGAAGGCCAGTTGTTCGTCCGTTTCGACTCCTTCTGCCATCAGCTTGAATCCCAGGGTATGCCCCATCTGGATGATGGCGGTGACGATATCCTGGTCATCACGGCGGTGGGCAAGTCCGGCGATGAAACTGCGGTCGATCTTCAATCCGTCGAGCGGGGCACGCTTCAGGTCGGCCAGTGACGAGTAGCCGATTCCAAAGTCATCAATGGCCATGCGAATGGCATGCTGTTGCAGGGTTTGCAGTTGCGTGATCACCTCGTCGTATCCGCACATCAGCGCCGATTCGGTCAGTTCCAGTGCCAGCCATTTTGCCGGGAAGCCGGTTTCGGCGAGTATGGAAAGCACCTCGTCGGCGAAGCCGGGGTGACGCAATTGCGCCGGCGAAATATTGACGGTCAGCACCAGCGGCGACAGTCCCCGGTTGAGCCAGTCACGGCCGATGCGGCAAGTCTCGCGCAGCACCCAGCGGCCGAGGGCCAGGATCAGGCCGGTTTCCTCTGCCAGCGGGATGAATTCATCCGGCGAGATCATGCCTTTGCCCGGCATGAACCAGCGTACGAGCGCTTCGGCGCCCACGATCTTGCCACTGCCGATATCAACCTGGGGTTGGAAGAACAGTTGCAACTCCCCGTCGTCAATGGCGTGACGCAAGCGGCTTTCCAGCTCAATGCGCGCCCGGGCGGTGTGGGTCAGGTCTTCCGAGAAATACTGGTAGCGGCCCCGTCCTTCCATCTTGGCGCGATACATCGCGGCATCGGCCTGTTGCAACAGCTCCTCGGCGGTTTGAGCCTGTCCCGGATAAAGCGCGATGCCGATACTGGCCGCGATACGAACTTCTGCTCCATTGGGCAGGGGCCAGGGCGTGGTCAGTTCAGCCAGTATTTCATCTGCGACACGTCCGGCATCGTCGGATCGTGCGATCTCTTCCAGCAATACTGTGAATTCATCGCCGCCGAGGCGCGCCAGCGTGTCGGCACCGCGAAGGCGCGTTCCCAGGCGCTCGGCCACCCGTTGCAACAGGTGGTCGCCCATCAGGTGCCCGTAGCTGTCGTTGACTTCCTTGAAATGGTCGAGATCGATCATCAATAGCGCGATCAGTCCCTCGTCGCGACGGGCGACGCTCATGGCGTGTTCTAGTCGCGAGAACAGCATCAGGCGGTTCGGCAGGGAGGTCAGCGGATCGTGGTGGGCGAGAAATTCGAGGCGCTCCTCGGAAGCCTTGATGGCCGAAATGTCGGTGAATACCCCGACATAATGCGTCACGCGACCCTCGCTATCGTGCACGGCATTGATCGTGGTGAGTTGCGGGTAGATTTCGCCGCTCCTTCGCCGGTTCCACACTTCACCCTGCCAGTATCCGCTGGCGCCAAGGTGCGCCCAGATACTGCTATAAAAAGTTTCGTCGTGGCGTCCGGATTTCAGCAGGGAGGGCGTGCGGCCGAGAACTTCGGCGCGGTCGAAACCAGTAATCTGCGTGAAGGCCTGATTCACCGACAGGATGCTGGATCTGGCGTCGGTGATGAGCACGCCTTCCCGCGTGTTCTCGAACACGATCGCAGTCTGGCGCAGCGCGTGCTCGGCGTTCTTGCGGTCGGTGATGTCGGTGTGGGTGCCCGACATCATCGTCGGGTGGCCCTCGGCGTCTCGTTCAACGATGCGGCCGCGTGTCAGGATCCAGCGCCATTCGCCCGATTTCGTGCGGCAGCGCAATTCGACTTCGTGATTTGCCGATTCGCCGCTCATGTTGCGCGCGATCGAGGCCCTCGCCTTGGCCAGATCATCCGGGTGGACATGTTTTGCCCAATTGGCCGGCGACACATCCATCTCTCCTGGAGCGAAACCCAGCATTGTTTCGAAGCGGGCACTGACGGTAAAGGTGTTGGTCAGCAGGTTCCAGTCCCAGAAGCCCTGGTCCGAGCCTTCGATCACGCGCAGCAGACGGCGTTCACTCTCGCGCAAGGCCGTCTCGGCGTGCTTGCGGTCGGTAATACTGTCGAAAATTGCCACGAAATGATCCGGCGCGGGGCTGTAGACCGATACCGAGAACCACATCTGCAGGGCGCTGACGAAGCGCTCGAACCGCTCGGGAGCGCCGGTTTTTGCCACGCGCCCGTAGATGCGGATCAGGTCGCCATCCGATTCGTGCAGGCCCGGGATGACCTCGGAGGCGCGCCGGCCGAGAACGTCGGACAGCCCGGTCTGCCGGACAAACGCTTCGTTGATCGCAAGGTAGACGAAGTCGACCGCCTCGCGGCCCTCGTAGATCATCCGGCAGTAGGCCAGCCCGTTCAGCAGGTTGTTGAACAGGGTGCGATAGGCCTCATCCCCACCAAGCATGTCATATCTCGTCAGTGATATTCCTTTCATGCATTCGCTCCCTGCTATGACGGAAGGGCGGGTCGCCAGTTTTGGGTGGTACTGACCATGTAACGTTTACTGTCCATTGTTGACTATAGTCTTGAGCTTGCACAAATGCCGGGAGCGATCACGCCAGCGGCAGACTGCCCTGGCGGGCATTCCGGAGACGCCCGGCTATACTGCAAACAGTGCTGTGTCCAGAGAGCACCGCAACCGGCCAGGCAATAGCATCAACGCAAAATCGGTTGCCGCGTGCCGGCCAGGCCCAGGCAGGGAGGCATTGAATGGCAACTTCGGTATCGGCCAGGACCGCATCCGTTTACCCCGAGGCATGGAGTTGGCCGCGCTTCGCGGCGGGCGCGATGGTGTTTGGCGGTGCGTTTCTGTCTTTCAGCATGGAACCCATTGTCGGCAGACTGGTAACGCCGTTTTTCGGTGGGGCCGTGCATGTGTGGACAGTCAGCCTGATGGTCTTCCAGGCCCTGCTGCTATTGGGTTATCTCCATGCCCATTTTGTGGCGCCGCGCATCGGCGCCTGGCATCTTCTGGTCCTGTTGCTGCCGTTGCTGCAATGGCCGCTGGGTTTTTCTTCCGAGGTCGCGTCGGACGCACCGATCATTACGCTGACCGGCGCGCTGCTGGCCCATGTCTCCTTGCCTTTCGCCGTGTTGAGCACGACGGCCGTGGTCGTGCAAAGCTGGTGGTACGGCGCGACGTCCGGCACGCATCGTGAGGCACCGTTTTTTCTCTACGGCATCTCGAATCTGGGCGCCATGGGCGCACTTTTCGTCTATCCGTTCCTGGTGGAGCCACTGTTCGGCGTGACGGTGCAGCGCTGGGCCTGGAGCATTGCGTATCTGGTTTATGTCGGTGTTGCCGTCTGGACCTGGTATCTGCTCCATCCACGTTGCGTGGCCGGCCTGTCCGCGGATGAGACTGTTGCCCGCCCGGCGAAATCGGTCATTTTGCGCTGGCTGGCGTTGAGTGCCGCGCCATCGGCCTTGTTGCTCGCGGTAACCAACGTGATCGCCATGGAAGTCGGCTCTTTCCCGCTGGTCTGGATCTTTCCCCTGGCGCTGTATCTTGCCAGCTTCATTGTTACCTTTCGCGAGCAGCAGGGCATTTTCGTTCGCCATGTTCCGTTCTTGCTGGCCGAAGTCGCGCTCTTGGCGTTGCTGGCAGCCCGCTCCACTGCCTTTGGCGCGTGGGTGCTGCCTTTTATCCTGCTTTCCTTCTACGCGCTGTGTGTCATTGCCAATGAACGGCTTTACTGCTTGCGTCCGCACCCGAGCCAGCTGACGGGTTTTTACCTGACGATTGCCGTCGGTGGCTGGCTTGGCGGCCTGCTGGTGAGTCTGGCGGCCCCCGTCGTCCTGCCGGGGCTGGAAGAGTACCCGCTCGCGGTGCTGGCCCTCGTCGTTGCCAGTTGGCAGGTGGGGCAGCTGGCATGGTGGAAATCGGCATCCCTGCTCAAGGGCGGCCTCAGACTGGCTGCGCTGATGATTGCCGCCACGCTGCTTGGCATGTTTTTCTGGTATGCCTCGGGCGTTTATTCCATACGCAATTTCTATGGCATTTCCCGGGTTATCGACCAGAAGCCGGCGGATGGTGCGCCGGCATACCGGATGCTGGTGCATGGCGCGACGCTGCATGGCCTGCAGTACCTCAGTCCGGAACGTCGGCATGAGCCGTTGGGTTACTACTACACCGGCGGGGCGTTGGAGCGGGCGGTGGCCCAACGTGGCCGCAGTGCTCCGGTGGCCATGGTGGGGTTGGGGGCTGGTGATGCATTGGCTTGGTTCGGTTCGGGCGAGGATGTCACTGTCTTTGAAATCGACCCGGATATGGAAGGCTTGGCGCGCAACTGGTTTTCCTTTCTGCAAGATACGCCAGCCCGGGTCAAGGTCCGGGTAGGAGATGCGCGCCTGAATCTGGAGAAGGAGGCGCACCAGGGCCTGGCACCCTACGGTGTCGTGTTTGTCGATGCCTTTTCCGGCGATGGCGTCCCGACCCATCTGCTGACCCTGGAGGCACTGGATGTCTACCTGTCGCGCCTGGCGCAAGATGGCTTGCTGGTCGTCCATGTATCAAACCGCTTTTACGATTTGCGGCCCGTGCTCAAAGCGGCTACCCAGGCGTGGGGATTGGCCGCCGTGGCCACGGTGCACGCGCAGATGGGCAAGGACAAACTGCACATCGATCCCTGGGTGGTGGTGCTCGCACGCCGGCCGGAGCGCCTGGCGCCCCTGCTGGCGCAGGGAAGCTGGTTCGCGCTGGGTGATGGCGATGGACTTCCTACAGTGCGGGTGTGGAGCGATGACTACATCAATATCCTGGCGCCGCTGTCGGCGATGTGGCTGCGTTGAACAAATCCTTGTGAAATGGGCAATGGCAACCTAGGGTATTTACATCGGGCGATTTTCAGCTGTTGTAATGCCCGGCATGGGCAAATAACGGGAGAAGGAAAAAACATGGGTACTTGTGAACGCATTGCTCCCTTGGCTGGCCGTATCTTGTTGGCGCTGATTTTCGTGATGTCAGGACTGAACAAATTTACTGGTTTGGCGGGTACGGCAGGGTATATTGCCAGCAAGGGCTTGCCGATGCCTCAGGTGCTTGCTATTGCTGCGGCGGTTGTCGAGCTTGTCGGCGGGGTTCTGCTGATCGTTGGCTGGAAGGCACGCTGGGCCGCGTTGGCATTGTTCGTTTTCACCGCGATCGCAGCGTTGCTGTTCCACAACTTTTGGGCCGTTCCGCCAGAACAGACGCAAAACCAGATGATCCATTTCATGAAAAATCTGGCCATCATGGGCGGCCTGCTTTACGTGGTGGCCTACGGGGGCGGACCGCTGAGTTGCGAGTGTAAACGCCAATAAATTCGCACCATCCCGGCGGCTTGCCGGGAAAGGCCAAGCTGTTTTGTGCTTCGGCCCCGCCAGCGCCCGCGCGGCGTTGGCGGGTTCAGTTCCGTGCAGGGGTGACGGCAAAGTTTTCAATGCCTTCTAGCAATGCCAATTCGCGCGCCAGTTCCGGGATCGGAATGCCGCTATCCCTGCTGAGGGCAATCGCCACGAAATGCCATTCCGTTTGCCCGCCTTGATGAGTCACGGACAGTGAGCCACTTGCAATGTCATAACCCCATTCCAGTGCCGCGCTGCGCAATGTTTCTTCCCGGGGGATGAAATCTTTTTTGAAGCGCAGTGTGATGGCCAGTGCCTTGTGCGATGGCAGCCAGCCCTCCAGCCGGGAGACCCACATCATGCAGGCGACCGACAGCAGTGCCAGCAAGATTGCTGCGCCGTAGAAGCCGATGCCCACCATCACGCCGATGGTCGACGAAGCCCAGATCGAGGCGGCGGTGGTGAGGCCGCTGATGTTGAAGCCTTCCTTCATGATGACACCGGCCCCGAGAAAGCCGACGCCGGTGACGATGCCCTGAATGATGCGGGTGGGGTCCACGCCGGGCATGCTTGCGTGCTCCCCATACCAATAGCCCGGGTAGCCGGCGATGACGGTCAGCGCAGCAGATGCCATGCAGACGAGTCCGTAGGTACGCATTCCCGCTGCACGGCCATGGAAGGAGCGCTCATAACCCACCAGCAGTCCGAGCAACAACGCCCCCAGCAAATTGGCAAAAATAATGAGATTGACGGTGATTTCGGGAACCGACCAATAGGACGCCAGTGATTCCAGCCAGAGCATGTGGGGGAGCTCCTTTCCTGTTCGCGGGGCCTTGCGCGCAATGCCAAGCGCAAAGAGCCTTCCTTTATTGTAGGATGGCTGGTCGGGTAAAATACAAAATGTTAAGGTAAGGCCACCTTACCTTTTGGTCGTGTGCCGTTTCAAGACTGGCGCGGCGATCCATCCTGTTTGATCAATCTGGGAGTGAATGATGTCCGGTGTTAACTATGTTGCCAGCACGACCCGCTATGATTCGATGCCGTATCGGCGGCTGGGCCGCAGCGGCTTGCAATTGCCTGCCCTGTCGCTGGGGCTGTGGCAAAACTTCGGCAGAGAGGCGGATTTCTCCAGCGCCAAGAATTTGTTGCTGCGGGCTTTCGATCTTGGCATCACCCATTTCGATCTGGCCAACAACTATGGTCCGCCGCCCGGTGCCGCCGAGGAATTGCTGGGCAGGGTGCTTGCCACGGATCTGGCTGCCTATCGCGACGAGCTGATCATTTCCACCAAGGCCGGTTACCGGATGTGGCCCGGCCCGTACGGCGTCGACGGTTCGCGCAAGTACCTGCTGGCCAGTCTGGACCAGAGCCTGAAGCGGATGCAGATCGACTATGTCGATATTTTCTATTCGCACCGCTTTGATCCGGATACGCCGCTGGAAGAAACCATGGGTGCACTGGCCACAGCCGTCAAACAGGGCAAGGCGCTGTATGCCGGGATTTCGTCGTATTCGGCGAAAAAGACCCGCGAAGCCTCGGCCCTACTGCGGGAAATGGGCATGTCTTGCGTGATTCACCAGCCCTCATATTCGATGCTCAATCGCTGGATCGAAGAGGATTTGCTCGATACGCTCGAAGAGCAGGATATCGGCTGTATCGTGTTTTCGCCGCTTGCGCAGGGCCTCTTGACCGGGAAGTATCTGGGCGGGATTCCGGCCGATTCGCGCAAGGCCAAGAGTTCGCCCTCGTTTCGCGAAAACTTCCTGGAATCCTCCAATCTGGAGAAAATCCAGGGCCTTGCCGATATCGCGCAACGGCGGGGGCAATCGCTGGCACAAATGGCGCTGGCTTGGGTTTTGCGTGATTTGCGCGTGACTTCGGCCTTGATTGGCGCCAGCAAAATCAGCCAGCTGGAGGAGAACGTGGCGGCATTGTCCAATCTGGCTTTTTCAGCTGAAGAACTGGCTGAAATCGATGTCTGGGCCAGCGATGCGGGTTTGAACATCTGGGCAGCATCCAGTACAGCAGGCTGATTCATAGGTTGATCGATGAGCAGATCAGGTTGCGCTGGCATGTCAGACGCAGCCTGATGGGCGTGATTTTGCAGGGCGAAAGTAACAGGCAAAAAAACACCCGATTCGGTTGCTTCTGGCAAGCATCCGTAATCGGGCCGAGGAGGAGGAGAAGAGGTTCGATTTGCGGAAAACCGCGAAACCAAACTTGCAGTACACCGCCCATGCAGCTGGGCGACAACTGAACTATACGCAAATCCCCGCCATTCCTCAATTATTTTGGTAGTAAAGTTACCCGATGTTTTGGGTGAATTTTCACATGAACTACATTTTGCCGGCATTGTCGCCCTCCGGTTTCCCTGAGTGACCGAGCGGGACGTCAAATTTTCTGGCAGTTTGCAGTGTTTTAATTGGTTTAATTGCCTTTATTGGTTTGTAGCCAGTGAAAGCGGCCGTGTTTTGAAACGATAGCCGAGCCAAATCAATCCCAGCCAGACCGGCACCAGTCCCACAGCAATTTTTTCCCCGTTCAGGTAGAGCAGTACCAGCATGAAGGCCAGGAATGCCAGGCAGAGGTAGTTGCTGAACGGAAACCAGAAAGCCTTGAACACCGGCTCAACACCTTCGCGGATCTTGGCGCGGCGGAACTTGATGTGCGCCAGGCTGATCATGGCCCAGTTGATCACCAGCGAGGCGACCACCAGCGCCATCAGCAGCTGGAAGGCCTTGCCCGGCACCAGGTAGTTGAGCACCACGCAAGCAAAGGTTGCCACGGCCGAAACCAGGATGGCGGGAACCGGCACGCCGCGCTTGTCGACATGCGCGAGGATACGCGGCGCGTTGCCCTGCTGGGCCAGGCCATGCAGCATGCGGCTGTTGCAGTACACGCCGCTGTTGTAGACCGACAGGGCAGCAGTCAGCACGACGACGTTGAGCAGGTTGGCCGTCAGGTTGCTGCCCAGCGCCGAGAAGATCAGCACGAACGGGCTGCCGCCTTCGGCCAGTTGGCTCCACGGGAACAGCGCGAGCAGGATCGCCAGCGCGCCGATGTAGAAGATCAGGATCCGGTAGATCAGCTGGTTCACCGCGCGCGGAATGCTGTGGCGCGGATCATCGGCCTCAGCCGCGGTAATGCCGACGAGCTCCAGCCCGCCGAACGAAAACATGATGATTGCCAGCGACAGCACAAAGCCGTTGAAGCCGTTGGCGAAGAAGCCGCCCAGCGCCCACAGGTTGCTGACCGAGGCTTGCGGGCCGCCGGTGCCGGTGAACAGCAGCCAGCCGCCGAACAGGATCATGCCGATGATGGCCACAACCTTGATCAGCGCGAACCAGAACTCCATCTCGCCGAACAGTTTGACGTTGGCCAGGTTCACCGCATTGATCACCACGAAAAATACTGCGGCGGAAACCCAGGTCGGTATGTCCGGCCACCAGAAATGCACATAGATGCCTACGGCGGAGAGCTCGGCCATGCTGACCAGGATATAGAGCACCCAGTAATTCCAGCCCGAGAGGAAACCGAAAAAGTCGCCCCAGTACTTGTAGGCAAAATGGCTGAACGAGCCGGAAACCGGCTCTTCGGCCACCATTTCACCGAGCTGGCGCATGATCAGGAAGGCAATGAAGCCGCCGAGCGCATAGCCCAGCAGCACGGAAGGCCCGGCCATCTTGATGGTCTGTGCAATGCCCAGGAACAGCCCGGTACCGATCGCGCCGCCCAGCGCGATCAACTGGATATGGCGATTTTTCAATCCGCGCTTGAGCGCTTCGCCCTGGATTTCTTCATTCATGGAGTTTCCTCGGTCGGATGCGGCCGATGCCGCGCAGCAATGGCCGGGCCGGAAAATCGGGCTTTCGGCGGTAAAAACAGGCCATAGGGTAGCTCTTTTGTTGGATGTCTGACATTGGGGACTTACCACAAGGGCATGCGTTTGCCGGGTTTCCAACAAAAGATGGCTGAGGGATGGCGGACAAAATAAAAGGGAAACCCGGATGCAGATTTCCCTTTTTGCAATTGACAGGAGAGTAGATCAGCCCGCAGGTATTTCATCCAGATCAATTCCCAAGGCATCGGCAACGCCCTTGCCGTAGGCCGGATCACACTTCAGGCAGTTGCCGATGTGGCGCAACTGGATTTCCTTCGGTGCACCGCCGACCGAGCGGGCGGTGTTCTCGAACAGCACCTTTTGCTGCGCCGGCGTCATTAACTTGAACAGCGCGCGCGGTTGCGAGAAGTAATCGTCATCGACGCGGTGATTCCAGTGGTCAGCTGCGCCTTCGATGCTGAGCGGCGGTTCGGAGAAATCCGGCTGCTCTTGCCATTCACCGTAGCTGTTCGGCTCGTAGCCGAGCGTGCCGCCGTGGTTGCCGTCCACGCGGGTCATGCCGTCGCGGTGGTAGCTGTGTACCGGGCAGCGCGGGGCGTTGACCGGAATCTGGTGATGGTTCACGCCCAGTCGGTAGCGCTGCGCATCGCCGTAAGAAAACAGCCGTGCCTGCAGCATCTTGTCGGGCGAAAAACTGATGCCAGGCACCACGGCCGCGGGGTTGAACGCCGATTGCTCGACTTCGGCGAAGAAGTTCTCCGGGTTGCGGTTCAGTTCCATCACGCCGACTTCGATCAGCGGGTAATCCTTGTGCGGCCAGATCTTGGTCAGGTCGAACGGGTTGTAGGGGACTTTCGATGCATCCTTTTCCGGCATGATCTGGATGAATAGCGTCCATTTCGGGAAATCGCCCTTTTCGATGCTCTCGAACAGGTCGCGCTGGTGGCTTTCGCGGTCTTTGCCGACAATAGCTTCTGCTTCGGCATCTGTCAGGTTCTTGATGCCCTGCTCGGTGCGGAAGTGGAATTTGACCCAATGCCGCTCGTTCTGCGCGTTGATAAAGCTGAATGTGTGGCTGCCAAAGCCATGCATGTGGCGGTAACTGGCCGGCAGGCCGCGATCAGACATTACGATGGTGACTTGGTGGAAGGCCTCGGGCAACGAGGTCCAGAAATCCCAGTTGTTGCCCGCGCTGCGCATATTGGTGCGCGGATCGCGTTTTACTGCATGGTTCAGATCCGGGAACTTGAGCGGATCGCGCAGGAAGAACACGGGCGTGTTGTTGCCGACCAGATCCCAGTTGCCTTCTTCGGTGTAGAACTTGAGCGCAAAGCCGCGGATATCGCGCTCGGCATCGGCCGCGCCGCGCTCGCCGGCCACGGTGGTGAAGCGGGCAAAGAGTTCGGTTTTTTTGCCGATCTGGCTGAATATTTTGGCGCGGGTGTAGCGCGTGATGTCATGCGTCACCGTGAACGTGCCGTAGGCGCCCGAACCCTTGGCGTGCATGCGCCGCTCCGGAATCACTTCCCGGTCGAAATGCGCGAGCTTTTCCAGCAGCCACACATCTTGCAACAGCACCGGGCCGCGAGGGCCGGCAGTCATCGTGTTCTGGTTGTCGACCACCGGGCAGCCGGCAGCGGTGGTGAGCTTCTTGTCCTGGCTCATGGCATGCACTCCTTGGAATGAGACTGTTGTTTATGTGTAGCCAAGGAGCACACCATTGCAAGGTGCAGCAGACATAAAAAAGCGGGAACGGTTTCCCGTTCCCGGCTGCCGGCAATGTGGCAAGCATTCAAGATGAGCACACTCGAGCAAGCTCGAGTGATTTCACCATGCGTTACAACTCGCAGCCTTTCTTGATTGATCCCCTCCATCCCCGCTTCCTCCCTCCGGAGGAAGAGCCTCGCTAGCACTCGATGTGCTGCAAGATGGAGTGTGTCTGCAAAATAACGCGGGAACGGCTTCCCGTCCCCGCCCGAGCAGGAAAATATGCAGCAAAGTCAGCCCGCGCTGGTTTGTCCGGCCAGTTTGCGGATTTCCTTGTCGAGGAAGTAGATGCCCTTGCCGTCGAGTCCGATCACGGCGATCTTGTCGAGGATGCTCTTGAACAGGCGCTCTTCCTCATGCTGTTCGCTCACATACCATTGCAGGAACTGGAAGGTGCTGAAGTCTTCTTCAGCAAGCGCAAACGAGACCAGTTTGTTGATGGCGCCGGTGATCTTGATTTCATGCTCGTAGGTCATCTTGAAAACTTCGCCGAGCGAGGCGAAGGTCACAGGCGGGGCGGGGATGCTGCCCAATACTGCAGGCGCACCGGTTTCGCACACATAGTCGAACAGCTTGTACATGTGCTTGAGTTCTTCCATGGCATGCTCGCGCAGGAAGGCAGCGCTGCCGGTGTAACCCTGATGATCGCACCAGGCGCTCATCTGCAGGTAAAGGTTGGATGAGAATTGTTCAAGGTTGATCTGGTGGTTCAAGCGATCTGTCATGGACGGAGTCAGCATGGGGATTCTCCTGAGTGGTTGGAGTTCACGGGCTTGAGCAAGATGACTGCCCGTTGATTTTCTTGCCAGCGATACCATTCGGTTTCGCCGGCGCACTGGCCGCAGTGGTCAGCACAAGGTGCGCGCATCAACACAACGCGCCCCTTGCGCAGCCAATGCGACAGCATGCCCTGAATCACCGCCGCCGGTTGTTTGAACTGGCGGCTAAGTTCTGCCAGGCTCACCGAAGGCCGATCCTGCAGATAGAGGCGCAGTTCGTTCATCATTGGCAGCAACTTCCGCTGGCGCAAGCTTTTTCTTGAGCAGGGGCGGATGCCCGGATCTCTCCGGCGCGCTGGCCTGCACGGCGCAGCAGGACGATACCGAGGGCGGCTGCCAGAACCAGGCTGACAATCCAGCTTCCTGCGCTCAATGGCGATGTGCCGAGCTGGGCTGCCTGGTACCACAGCGTGCCGCTGCCCCAAGCCATGGCGAACGCCCAGCCGGCTACCAGCAGCGTCCAGCGCGAGCCGGTTTCGCGGTAAACCGCGCCCAGCGCGGCCACGCAGGGAATATAGAGCAACACGAACAACAAGTAGGCGATGGCGGCGGCAGTCGAACCGAACAGCTGGCGCATCACCGCGAAGTTATCCTTGTTGATCTCGTCACCTGCGGCCTCGGCAGCTTCCACATCGCCCAGGTTGATACCCAGCGGGTCGGCCAGGGAATCACCCAGCTTGCCCAGATTTTCCGGAATCGTTTCCCATGCTTTCTGTATTCCACCCGGCAGGCTGTACGGTTCTTTCTCCTCTTCTTCCTTGTTGTCCTTGGCGGCAATGCTGGTGTAGAGCGAATCCAGAGTGCCGACCACGGCTTCCTTGGCGAAGATGCCGGTGAAAATACCCACGGTCGCAGGCCAGTTTTCGCGGCTGACACCCATGGGCTCGAATACCACCGAAACATGCTGGCTTACGCTGGTCAGAACGGATTTTTCAGTGTTTTCGTTGCCAAAGCTGCCGTCGGTGCCGAGCGAGTTAAGAATATTCAGCACCATCACCACGCCGACGATGATCTTGCCTGCGTTGAGGATAAACACCTTGAGGCGGTCCCAACTGCGCAGCAGCAGGCCTTTCAGTGTGGGCATGCGGTAGGGTGGAAGCTCCATCACGAAAGGGGTGGATTTGCCTGGCAGCAGCGTGTGCTTGAGGATCAATCCGGTGGCAGAGGCCACGATGATGCCGGCCAGGTAGAGCGCAAACACCACGTTCTGGCCGTTGGTCGGGAAGAATGCCGCGGCGAACAGCGCATAAACCGGCAGCCGGGCACCGCAGGACATGAACGGGATCATCATCACGGCCTGCAGGCGGTCACGTACCGAATCCAGCGTGCGCGTGCCCATGATCGCCGGCACGTTGCAGCCGAAACCGACCAGCATCGGCACAAAGGCTTTCCCTGGCAGACCCAGTTTGTTCATTGCCCGGTCCGTCACCATTGCGGCACGCGCGAGATAACCCGAGTCTTCAAGGAAGGAAAGACACAGGAACATTGCGGCGATCACCGGGATGAAGGTTGATACGGTCTGGATACCGCCACCGATGCCGTTGGCAATGAACACGGTGAGCCACTCGGGCGTGCCTATCTGGCTCAATACCTCTGTTGCGCCTTCAACAAACAGCGTGCCTGCCAGCACGTCAAAGAAATCGATAAACGCGGAGCCGACATTGATCGAAAGCAGGAACATCAGGTACATCGCGCCCAGGAAGACCGGAATGCCCCAGATGCGGTGCAGCGCAATACGATCGAGCTTGCTGGTCAGTGCCTCGCCGGCTTCAAGCGGCCGGCTGAAGACTCCCTTGCACAAGGCATCGATGGCTTCATAGCGTGCGCTTGCAATGGCAATATCGATTTCCCCGTCAAATGAACTTCCCCAGCTTTGCTGCAAGTTCTGCAGCGCTGATATTTCTTTGTCGTTCAGGGCTTTGTCCGAATCGCCATTCTGCACCAATCCAAGTAAATGCCAGCGGCTTTGGCCGGCCAGGTTTTCGGATGCGGCAGATAGCGCGGATAGTGCCGTGGCATGGGCGGCCGGCAAGGTTTGTGTGCCGATTGGCGGTACGGGCTTCTCCGCTGCATGGAAGATAACGTCCTTCAGTTCGGCAATCCCTCTGTTCCGGCTGGCGGCAATGCCGATTACCGGGCAGCCCAATGCCGTTTGCAGGGCCGGGATGTCGATTTCTTCGCCACGATCTTCAACCGAATCCATCATGTTGAGCACGACCAGCATGGGCCGGCCCAGGTCGAGCAACTGGAAGGTCAGGTACAGGTTGCGTTGCAGGTTCGAGGCATCAATCACGTTAACGATCAGGTCGGCCTCTCCCGCCATGGCATAGTCGCGGGCGATGCGTTCATCGTCAGACAAGCCATGAATTTCATGCTCCAGCGCATAAGTCCCGGGCAGATCAACCACGTTGATCGTCCGGCCGTGTCGGTTGAAGCGGCCGATTTTCTTTTCGACGGTTACGCCGGGCCAGTTGCCCACGCGCTGACGCGCACCAGTCAGGGCATTGAATACGGTGGTTTTGCCACAGTTCGGATTGCCCAGCAGGGCGATTTCAATTTCATGCATGGCTGATCACCTCCACGCCAATCCCGGCTGCTTCAATACGGCGCAGGCTTAGGCGGAAACCGCGCAAGGAAACCTCCATCGGGTCGCCCAGCGGCGCGACGCGCACAATTTCCACCTCACAGCCGGGGGTTAGCCCCATGGCCAGCAATTTGCGGCGGAAAGGCCGCGATTCGGCCAGAAGGCCGGTGACCACGGCTTTCTGGCCGCGCACGAGTTGCCCCAAAGTGTTGTTCGACATGAGTCTGGATCTCCCTGACGGGCGGTGCCCGGTGTTGTTTGTACATGGCTCAAGCAAGTTCTTTGCCTGCGCGGTAATAGAAATTAATCAGAATGATAATCAATATCGTTACGGCGTGTAATCCGCGCATTGCCGTGCATGTGATGTGGATCAATTTTTCAAGAATTTGAAATTGATGCATTGCCACAATGCGCTTGACAGGCCTGGTTGATGAATATTAAATGAGAAGCATTCTCAGTTAAGTGGAGTTTATCATGACTGCATCCCATCATGTCGTGGCTGCGCCGGTTTTTGATGTCCTGGGCGAGTTGCTGTTCCAGATGCATGGCGGTTTGCTGGCGGGCAGGCAGCGCGAGATCAATCCGCGCACGGTTCGCATGCTGGCGGCATGGTTGACCCTGTTGAGTGCGGACGAGAGTTTGCCGTCGGAGTTTCGCGAGTTGTGCGAATGTCTGCGCGACGACTGGCAGCAAGCGCCGGCGCCTGCGACCAGCAATTTTCGGGCAGGAATGACCTTATGTGCGGCCTGACGGGCGCTTGTCCGGAAAAACTCCCCGCCTCTTCGCGCCGCAAGCGTTTGTGGGAGCTGGACGAGAAGTGCTACTGCCCGCTGGTCGGGGTGTGTTTCGAGGTGAGCGAATTACGCCGTTTGCTGGGGCGGGCAGTGAATCTTCCCGGGAAAACCAGCGATTACGAGGTGCATGTCACGGCGGTCCGACTGTGTGAGAAGCGCACGCCGTTTGCCGAACAGCTGCAACGGGAACTGGAAAAACGTTACGTCCTGGCCCTGAAGCGCTTTCGCACGGCCAAGACACCGGATCAGCTGCTGGCGCTCTGGCGCGAGGCATTGCATGGCACGCAGGTGCGTGGTGCGCTCTGGGCTGTCTGGACGCATCCACAATGCGATGCTGTGCTGAACCAGCAGGTATATGCCGATATTCACATGCTGCAACATCAGCTGGGCAGTGCACAGCGGCGCGAACAAAAGCAGATGCAAGCGCTGGAGCAGGAAAATCTGCAGCTGGCCGAAGAGCTGGCCACCATGCAGCAACGCTTTACCGCATTTCGCGCAGAAAATGCCGGAACGGTCGATAGCTTGGTGAAGCAACTGCAAGGGCGCAATGAAGAGATCCTGCGCCTGGGGGCAGAGGTGCAGCGCCTGAAGAGTATGGCAGAAAATGCCGGGCATCCCGCCAGGCTGCTGCATGATCTGGCGCTGGCGCAACAAAGGCTGTTGCAAAGCGAAGCACGCTTGCGCGAGCAGGCCGCATGCCAGACCGAATTGGCCGCAGAACTCGCGGAATCGCGCAAGGAAAATGCCCGGCTGGAAGACGAGTTGCGCGGGGTGTTGCTGGCGAATGCTGTTCAGATCCCCTGTGTGCCGGGGAAAAATGCCGATCTGGCCGGCCGTTGCGTGCTGTGCGTGGGCGGGCGCACCGGGGCCATCGATATCTATCGCGGCATGGTGGAACGCCTCGGCGGGAAATTCGTACACCACGATGGCGGTGTGGAGGAGAGCTTTCACCGGCTGGAATCGAATATATCTTGTGCCGATGCCGTGATCTGTCAGGCCGGTTGCATCAACCATAATGCCTATTGGCTGGTAAAGGATCTGTGCAAGAAAACCGGCAAGCCGTGTTTCTATGCCAAAAAACCGAGCGTGAGCGCTTTCCTTGGCGGGCTCAATACCCTGTTCCGTCCCATGCAAGGCGCGGTTGACCCGCAGGTGCTGCCTGATTCGTGAGCGCGATAGCTGCGGTGCAGTCCGGCGAGCAGAGCCTGAACGGCCCTGCTCGCGTGAGTGGAAAAGTACGGCCTCCTTCAGGGGATGGGGTGTTTCCCGTTGTTTTCTTTATTGTTTTCCTGCGCCTCGTACCACATTGCATTCATTGCCGCGAGCAGCAGGGCCGCGGTTAAACCCAGTATCCAGGTGAAGTACCACATGATTTTCTCCAGTTGTGCCAAGCCGCGTTTTCAATAAACCGACTTGCTGTTTTGTTCAATGAATGTGCCCGTGACCTTGCCGCGCATCACCCGGTAGGCCCAGCTGGTGTAGATCACGACCAGCGGCAGGAAGAGGATGACCACGCCCAGCATGATGCCGAGGGTGAAGTGGCTGGAGGTGGCATCCCAGGCAGTCAGGCTGCTTTGCGGGTGGCTGGATGAGGGCAGTACGAACGGAAACAGCGATGCGCCGGCTGTGCCGATGATGCCGGTGCAGGTCAGGCTGCTGGCAATGAACGCAATACCGCCCTTGTTCTTGATTGCTGCGATCAGCCCGATGGCGATGCTGGCGAAAGCCAGCGCCGGCAGCAGCAGGGTCGCGGGATAGCGCGAGTAGTTGGCAAGCCACTCACCGGTCTGCTGAACAACCTCTTTGGCCAGCGGATCGGAGGGCGCGCCGGGCAGTCCGCCGCTCGTGATCGCATAGCCGGGAATGCCATAGGCCAGCCAGGCTCCGGCTAGCGCGAAGGTCGCGGCCAGAATCAGGTTGAACGCAATGGCCGCCTTGCGCGAGCGTTGTGCCACATCGCCGTCGGTGCGAAGCATCAGATAATGCGCGCCCTGCGTCACCAACATGGCCAGGCTCACCACGCCGCACAACAGCGGGAATGGCGTGAGCAGGCCGAAGAAACTGCCGGTGTAGGTCACGCGCAGCGTGTCGTCGAACTGGAACGGCACGCCCAGGAACAGGTTGCCGAAGGCCACGCCGAAGATGACCGGCGGCACGGCGCCGCCGACAAACAGGCCCCAGTCCCAGAAGCTGCGCCAGCGCGGGTCTGCCACCTTGCTGCGGTAATCAAAGCCGACCGGGCGGAAAAACAGCGCCCACAGCACGGCCAGCATGGCGAAGTAAAAGCCGGAAAACGCCGTGGCATAAACGAACGGCCAGGCTGCGAAAATGGCGCCGCCGGCGGTCACGAACCAGACCTGGTTGCCTTCCCAGTGCGGGGCGATGCTGTTGATCATCACCCGGCGTTCGGTATCGTTCTTGCCGACAAAGGGCAGCAGCGCGCCGACGCCCATGTCATGGCCGTCCATGATCGCGAAGCCGATCAGCAGTGCGCCGACCAGCAGCCACCAGATGAATTTCAGGGTTGCGTAATCCATGTTCAGGCTCCTTGCTGTTCGAGGTGGTACTTGCCGGTGCCCAACGAGCTCGGGCCGAGGCGTGCGTACTTGAACATCAGGTACATTTCCGCGATCAGCAAGCCGGTGTAGAACACGATAAAGCCACCCAGCGAGAAGACGATGCTGCCCACTGACAGTGTCGAGGTGGAAAGGTGCGTCGGCAGTACGCCGTAGATCGTCCAGGGCTGGCGACCATATTCCGCCACAACCCAACCCAGCTCGCAGGCAATCCACGGGGCAGGGATGAACCAGATGGCGGTTTTCAGCAGCCAGCGGTTGTTCTCGATGCGGTTGCGCGCACTGGCCCAGAATGCCCAGCTGAACAGCAGCAGGAAGCCGACACCCAGCGCCACCATCAGGCGGAAGCTCCAGAACATCGGCGCGACTTTCGGGATGGTGTCTTCGGCGGCCTTGTCCATCATCTCCGGCGTGGCCTGGCGCACATCGGCCACATATTTCTTCAGCAGCAGGCCGAATCCCAGATCGGATTTGTACTGGTCAAACACTGCCTTGACCGTTGGGTCTTTCGGATCGCGGCGCAGGGCTTCCAGGGCGATCACCGCTTTCTGGCCTTTCTCGATCCGGGCACGGTTCATGGCGATGATGTCATTGATGCCCGGAATTTCCGTGCTGAGCGTGCGGGTGCCGATAATGCCCATTACATAGGGAATCTTGATTTCATAGTGATTGGTGCGGGCGGCTTGGTCGGGCAGCGCGAACAGGGTCAGCCCGGCCGGAGCCGGTTCGGTTTCCCACATGGCTTCCATGGCGGCGAGCTTGGATTGCTGCGATTCGGTCACGGTATAGCCTGATTCATCGCCCAGCACGATCACCGACAACGCCGAAGCGAAACCGAATGCCGCCGCGATCCGGAATGAGCGCAGGGCGAACGGTTTGTCGCGTCCCTTGAGCAGGTACCAGGCCGAGATGCCCAGCACAAACACGGCGCCGGTCACGTAGCCTGCCGACAGGGTATGCACGAACTTGGCCTGCGCTGTCGGGTTGAACAGCACGGCCCAGAAATCCGTCATCTCCATGCGCATGGTCTGGAAGTTGAATTCTGCGCCGACCGGGTCCTGCATCCAGCCGTTGGCGACCAGGATCAACAGGGCAGAGAGGTTGGAGCCGAGCGCCATCAGGAAGGTGGCGATCAGGTGCCCCACCTTGGACAGCCGCTGCCAGCCAAAGAAAAACAGCCCGATGAAGGTCGATTCCAGGAAGAATGCAAGCAAGCCTTCGATGGCCAGTGGTGCGCCAAAAATGTCGCCCACGTAATGCGAGTAATAGGCCCAGTTGGTTCCGAACTGGAATTCCAGCGTGATGCCGGTAGTCACGCCCAGTGCAAAGTTGATACCGAACAGCTTGCCCCAGAACTTCACCATGTCACGGTAGATTTCCTTGCCGGTCATCACGTAGACCATTTCCATGATGACCAGAATCCAGGCCAGTCCGAGGGTGAGCGGGACAAACAAGAAATGGTACAGGGCTGTAACGGCAAACTGCAGCCGTGACAGATCGACCAGGGATTCACTGATCATAAGACCTCCGGTTTTCAGTTAAAGACGAATGGGGTGCAGAGGCAGTGGCACCGAGCAAGTGGGCAGCGGTGAGGTCCATGCGGTCCGGTTTGGGCAGGGGATGGCTGAAAAAAATCATGCGGATGGCGATGATCAGGACGAGCTTGATCAGCAAAATCCAGCCGATTTCCTTGTGGAATTTTTTCCCGACAGGTTTTTTGAATGCCGACATGAAAATGCTTCTTGTTGCGTATTTGTGCTCATTGTAGTCGGACGGAACCCGATACGACTTTGGTATTAGTTGACTGACATCAAGCTTAGGCATTGTTCACGGTATTTCAGCAAGGCCGCAAAAAAAACGGCACAGCCTGGAGAGCTGTGCCGAGAGGAGGAAGCTTGAGGATGGTGTGTACTAGGCCGGTTGCGTTGTTTTTTCCGGGAACGACAGCCTGGCCTTGCCGTGGTCGTCGATATCGATGGTGACCTCGCCGCCGTTGGCCAGCTTGCCGAACAGCAGCTCGTCGGCCAGCACCTTGCGGATGGTGTCCTGAATCAGGCGCGCCATCGGACGGGCGCCCATCTGCGGGTCGAAGCCTTTCTCTGCCAGCCAGGCCTTCAGTTCCGGAGTGAAGTGGGCTTCCACTTTCTTCTCTTGCAGCTGGATTTCCAGTTGCAGCAGGAACTTGTCCACAACCTGCAGGATGACCTGCGGCGTGAGCGGGGCAAACGAGATCGTGGCATCCAGTCGGTTGCGGAATTCCGGCGTGAACAGGCGTTTGATTTCCTGCATCTCGTCGCCGCTTTCCTTCTTCGCAGTAAAGCCGATGACTGCTCGATTCAGCGATTCTGCGCCGGCATTGGTGGTCATGATGATGATCACGTTGCGGAAATCGGCCTTGCGCCCGTTGTTGTCGGTCAGCGTGCCGTGATCCATGATTTGCAGCAGCACGCTGTAGATGTCCGGATGCGCTTTCTCGATTTCGTCGAGCAGCAATACCGAATACGGATGCTTGGTGATCGCCTCGGTCAGCAAGCCGCCCTGCTCGAAGCCGACATAACCGGGCGGGGCGCCGATCAGGCGGCTCACTGCGTGGCGTTCCATGTATTCGGACATATCGAAGCGGATCAGCTCGATGCCCAGCGTGTAGGCCAGTTGCCGGGCGACTTCGGTCTTGCCCACCCCGGTCGGGCCGCTGAACAGGAAGTTGCCGATCGGCTTCTGCGGATTGCCCAGTCCCGAGCGCGCCATCTTGATCGCCGATGCCAAGGCATCAATGGCCGGATCCTGACCGAACACCACATGCTTGAGATCGGAATCGAGCGTCTTGAGCGAGTTGCGGTCATCGGCCGAGACATTCTTCGGCGGAATGCGCGCAATCTTGGCAATGATCTCTTCGATCTCGTGCTTGTTGATGGTTTTCTTCTGCTTCGACTTGGGCAGAATCTTCTGTGCAGCGCCGGCTTCGTCGATCACGTCGATGGCTTTGTCCGGCAGGTGGCGGTCATTGATGAACTTGGCCGACAGCTCCGCCGCAGCGGTCAGCGCCGCCGCCGTGTATTTCACGCTGTGGTGCTGCTCGAACTTGTCCTTCAGGCCCTTGAGGATTTCAACAGTCTGCTCGATGGTCGGTTCGGCAACGTCGATCTTCTGGAAACGGCGTGACAGCGCGTTGTCCTTGTCGAAGATGCCGCGGTATTCGTTATACGTGGTGGCGCCAATGCACTTCAACGCGCCGTTGGAAAGTGCCGGCTTCAACAGGTTCGAGGCATCGAGCGTGCCGCCCGAAGCAGCACCGGCGCCGACGAGGGTGTGGATCTCGTCGATGAACATGATTGCGCCCGGCTCATCGGTCAACTGCTTGATCACGGCTTTCAGACGCTGCTCGAAATCGCCGCGATACTTGGTGCCGGCGAGCAATGCGCCCATGTCGAGTGCGTAAACCGTGGCATCGGACAGAATATCCGGCACTTCGCCTTCGACAATGCGGCGCGCCAGCCCTTCGGCAATGGCGGTCTTGCCCACGCCGGCCTCGCCGACCAGCAGGGGGTTGTTCTTGCGGCGGCGGCAAAGGGTCTGGATCACCCGTTCCAGCTCGGCTTCCCGGCCGATCAAGGGGTCGATCCGGCCGCTCAATGCCAGGTGGTTAAGGTTCTGCGTGAAGTTTTCCAGGGCGCCGCCGCTAGTGGTGGCGCTTTCCTGGTCGTGTTCTTCGTGCGATTCCGGTTTGGGCGGCTGGGCTGTGCCATTGCTCTTGGCGATGCCGTGGGCGATGAAGTTCACCACATCCAGCCGGGTGATGCCTTGCTGGTGCAGGTAATACACCGCATGGCTATCCTTCTCGCCGAAAATGGCGACCAGTACATTGGCGCCGGTGACTTCCTTCTTGCCCGACGATTGCACATGCAGGATGGCGCGCTGAATCACGCGCTGGAAGCCGATGGTCGGTTGGGTTTCCACTTCATTTGAACCGGAAACGATCGGCGTATGCTCGTTGACGAACTCGGTCAACAGCCGGCGCAGCTCATCCAGATTGGAGCCGCAGGCACGCAGTACCTCGCTCGCCGACGGGTTGTCCGTCAGCGCGAGCAGCAAATGCTCGACAGTGATGTATTCGTGGCGCTTCTGGCGCGCCTCCATGAAAGCCATGTGCAGGCTGACTTCGAGTTCCTGGGCAATCATTGCTGTACCTCCATGATGCATTGCAGCGGATGCTGGTGTTGCCGGGCGAAGCGGGTCACCTCGGAAACCTTGGTTGCGGCGACATCCTTGGGGAATACGCCACAGATGCCACGGCCCTCTGTATGGATTTTGAGCATGATTTGCGTTGCACGTTCATAGTCCATTGCGAAAAAAGTCTGGAGCACCGTTGTTACAAAATCCATGGGAGTGAAATCGTCGTTCAACAGCACGACTCGCCACATGGCCGGGGGCTCGCTACGGATCGTTTGTTGCGCCAGATCCGTTTCCTGTTGATGCTTGATTGCCATTGCCTTTCCGTTTTAACTGCTTCAGATTTCATTTTGGTCCAGCAGCCCTGCTTTTCAAGTGAGCAAATTTGTAACAGTTTGGTGCAACATAACCACTTTCGCTTGACCAGTACCGCATAACTCGCGTAAAACCATTTTTCAGAGTTTGATGTCAAGTTTCACGCAGTACCGGTCTTGCCGTTTTGCTTGTCTTGTACTATCAAACCCAGCGTACCTCGTTGAGGTTTTTTGTTTATCGAAATAGGAATATCCAGCAATGGCACTCGGTACTGTAAAGTGGTTCAACGACTCCAAAGGTTTTGGTTTCATTACTCCTGATGAAGGCGGCGAAGATCTGTTCGCTCACTTCTCTGCAATCAACATGCCAGGTTTCAAGACTTTGAAGGAAGGCCAACGCGTCTCCTTCGATATCACGACCGGCCAAAAGGGCAAGCAAGCCTCGAACATCCAGGCAGCCTGATCCTCGTAAATAACCCGCACCGACGCAAGTTAGTGCGGGTTTTTGCAAACTGGGCGAATCGGCATATTCAAAAAACTATGCTGTTTGCCTGAAAAATATTTTTTGATAGGAAATTCAAGAATGTCTCTCGGCACCGTTAAGTGGTTCAATGATTCCAAGGGTTTTGGCTTTATCACTCCGGACGAAGGCGGCGAAGATCTGTTCGCTCACTTCTCCGCAATCAACATGCCCGGTTTCAAGACTCTGAAGGAAGGCCAACGCGTCTCCTTCGAAGTCACCACCGGTCAAAAGGGCAAGCAAGCTTCGAACATTCAAGCTGCTTAATCCCCAGGTTGTGCAAAAAAAACCCGCTTCGGCGGGTTTTTTTGTTGGTGCATGTTTGACCATGCCTGCTTCAAGATGATGCATGCAGACTGGCATCGCTATCCCGGTACTTCCCGGATTGATCGGTCGGGCAGGGTGTTGCGTGTTCGAGGGGATGGGTAAAGAAAAAGGCAGACTTTCGTCTGCCTTTTTCGTTGGAGCCGGAGCTGATTACTTGGCTGCCGGAGCACCCAGCGGCAGCACGGTGCGGCCGTAGATTTCGTTCAGGATCTGGGCCACGGCGCAGTAGAAGGCGGAAGCGCCGCAGAAGATGCCTTCGAAACCGGCGATGCGGGCCAGTTCTTCGTTACCGGTGGCCTTTTCAATGGCCAGCAGGAAGAAGAGCACCACGAGCGAACCGAAGATCACCTGCAGGGTGCGGCTCAGCTTCAGTGTGCCGATGAACATGAACAGGGTGAACACGCCCCAAATGCCGAGGTAGGCGGCCATCGAGGTGCCGTTGTCGGCGGCAAAACCCATCTTCGGCAGCGCGATCAGGCCGACCAGGGTCAGCCAGAAGAAACCGTACGAAGTGAACGCGGTTGCGCCGAAAGTGTTGCCCATTTTCCATTCCTGCACGCCAGCGATCACTTGTGCGATGCCACCGTAGAAAATGCCCATGGCCAGGATCATGCTGGTCAGCGGAAAGAAACCGGCGTTGTGCAGATTCAGCAGAATGGTGGTCATGCCGAAGCCAAGCAGGCCAAGCGGTGCGGGGTTGGCGAGGGCGCCAGTCGGGTGAGACATGAGTACTCCCTGTAGATTCGTGTGTTGGTTGTAAATGGTGGTGACGCAGCGCGAGACAGGCGCGCCATCAGGTCGGGCGCGACTCTACCTGCTACGCCCGTGAATTACCACGAATTATTGGACGAATTTGACCCGAATCAAGCGTGAAAAGTGCGCTTTCGCCGGATGTCGCCGGGAGTCGGCGCCCAGGGGGCCGGCGCGTGCGGCAAGGGTTTAGCATGGCTTGGGACGGGTATTGGCATGGCTCGCGTGGCGGGATTTGTTGTGCTGCGCATGCTCGACATGGGCCTTGCCGGGCCGGGTGTTTCAACCCTCAAGGACGGGATGGAAAACCCTTTTCGGCCAGGCGGGAGAGACTGCCGCCCAAGCGCGAATCACTCACTTCGCCGGTGGGGAACCGGTTATCGAATATCGCCGACTCGGGTGCTGCCTTGCGGTAAAGCAGCATCCAGCCCAGCTGGTTGCCGTGCGGGATTTCCTGTTTCTTGCCGGTACGCGTGGCAAACCATTGCGGATCGTCGAGACCGGCCACGATACGCCGGGCCAGCCGATCAAGGCGCCGGTCCTGACGCGCGTACCAGTCTTCGCCGAGCAGGCGGGCTTCCTCGGCCATCAGCACCAAGGGTTCCATCGCGTAGTTGTGGTAATGCAGTGCGCGGCTGGCGCGCGCCATTTCCAGCGGCAGCGTGCCGTCGTCCCCGATATCCGCCAGTGCCTTGTCGTAGATGCCGCGCGCGGTGTCGATGAGTTTGGCATCGTTGGCGGCAATGCCGGCACCCAGCACGGCCAGCCCAACCCAGTAGTAGTGGTTGTTTTTCTTGTGCCTTGGATCGCGAAACACGGCGAGGCCGAATTCAGCCATCGCCGGGAACCATTGGGTGATCTGCTGGCGTTCGGCTGCCGTGGCGACGGGTTGCACCTTCAGGTAAGCAGCGGCGAGCCCGGCCAGCGTCCATTTGCGCAGAAATTCCGCCTGGCTGCCGCCGATTGCCTTGCCGAGCAGCGCATCGTTCTCGGCCCAGTGCACCAGCCAGGTCATGGCGCAGCGGCCAGCGGCTTCATCGCCGGCCTGGTAGTCGCTCGCCATCTGCGCCACCTTGCGCAGGAAGTTGTCTACCGGGGCGGCGTCCGCCTTGTAGCGCGCCAGCTTGTCTGCGTCGATGATCGAACCGCTGCTGTCCGCATAGAAGGAATTGGCTTTCAGATCGCGCTCGGCGGCTGGCGGCGTGGGGCAGGCTCGTGCTTGCAGCATGGGCAGGCAAAGCAGGATGGCCAGCCAGTGCGAAGGTATTCTCATGCGGCTTCCAGAAGGTGCTTTGCGGTGTTGAGATCGCGCATCACCCATTCGGCATCGGCTTCGAACTTTTCCTGATCCATGTCCGGTTGGCGGAAAAGGGTGAAGATCAGCTCGGAGCCGTCGCCATTGGCGACCACGCGAGATGGAAGGTAGATCGGTGCCCCTGACGGTGGTGTAACCCAGTGATCGAGAACGCCGAAGCGGTTGGGTTCGCAGAAGCGGATGAGTATAGGGCCATCGGGCGTTTGTGCAGCCCATTGCCCGTCAACGTTGCTCACTGTGCCCAGCCCGGAGGCCCATTGCGGGAGGTTGGCCGGATCGGACAAAAAATCGTAGACCAACTCCACGTTGCGCGCGATGGAAACGCCCAAATGCCGTACCTCGCTCATTTCAGTCATTGCCATGCCTCCTTCGGGTGTCTCTGCTGCCTCTTGAGTTACCTGCAGGCCTATTTACGGCCAAGGAAGTGCATCTATGGGGTGACTTGTTCAATGCATGAATGCAGCCCGATCATGTTGCCTTCGGTATCGGAAACCAGGGCGATGAAACCGTATTGGCCAATCGAGAATTTCTCCTTGTGAACTTGCCCGCCAGCGGCGGCGACACGACTGGCTTCAACCGCGCAGTCGGCACAACTGAAGTAGACCAGCACGCTGTTCGCGCCGGAAGAAACACCCTGCATTTTGACCAAGGAGCCCGTCGCGCCGGTGCCCTCCGGCTGCATGGGAAATGCCCACATTTCCAGATCGGGTGTTTCCAGCCGGGTGAGCGTGGTCTGGAAGACGGTTTCGTAAAAGCGCTTGGCGCGCGGCATGTCCTGCACGTAGATCTCGAACCAGCAAACCGGATTGTTGTTCATGATGTTCTCCTTGTTACGAAGCGCCTTGCGGCGATACAAAGTTCAAGGCGGGGTGATGGAGGGTCAGGAGGTGCTGGAGCCTTCCAGCTCGACAATGCGGGCCGAGACCGCACTGCCGTTGACGATAAGCTCGCCGACCGCGATGGGC
The DNA here is from genome assembly GCA_018261735.1 of Pseudomonadota bacterium. Taxonomy (GTDB): domain Bacteria; phylum Pseudomonadota; class Gammaproteobacteria; order Burkholderiales; family Chitinibacteraceae; genus Formivibrio. The sequence goes on along the minus strand of JAGTRM010000009.1, from coordinate 43,851 downwards.
AGCTTGAAGCGGCGCGGCCCGGCGCTTCCTGGGTTGACGTAGAGAACGCCTTCCCGTTCTGCGACCTGCGGCTTGTGTGAATGCCCGCAGATCACGACGCGAATGCCCTCGGCCACCGGATCGATGCGCAGCCGGGCAAGGTCGTGAATGGCGCAGACGAGCACATCGCCCGTTTTCAGCAATTCTGTCTCGCGCAGCAGATCCGCCCATGGGCCGACGTCCGTATTGCCCCGTACTGCGGTGACAGGCGCCAGCGCGGCAAGTTCTTCCAGGATGCCGGCACCGATATCGCCCGTGTGGATGATAGCGTCGCAGCCGTGCAGGAAAAGCCTGGCCTCGGGACGAAGCAGGCCGTGCGTGTCGGAAATGAGGCCGATGCGGAGCATGGTGTGTGCTGTCCGGTGGGTGAAGGGGAATTCCCCGTTCCAGAAGGAAAGTGGAAGCCGCAAGGCTACGATGCGCCAAGGTTAAACTGGCGTCAACAGTGCCTGGAGTGTCGCGCCGGATGCAGAAAACAGAACCGGCGCGGCGACTGCCATGCTTTTACTCGTGCCGCAAGGCATCGATCGGGTTGAGTCGCGCGGCGCGCCGGGCGGGAACGAAGCCGAAGACCACGCCGATTGTGGCCGAGACGCAGAAAGACAACACGTTGATCTGCACATCGAACACGTAGGGCATGTTCAAAATCCAGGTCAGCAGCATCGATGAACCCAAGGCCAGCGCGATGCCGATCAAGCCGCCGAACGATGACAGGGCCACGGCCTCGATCAGGAATTGCAGCAGCACCTCGCGTTCCAGCGCACCAATGGCCAGCCGGGTGCCGATCTCGCGCGTGCGCTCGGTCACCGAGACCAGCATGATGTTCATGATGCCGATGCCGCCCACGACCAGGCTGACCGCTGCAACCGCGCCGAGCAGCGCGGTCAGTATCTTGGTGGTGTTGGACAGGGTGGCGGCGATTTCCTTGGTATCGATCACGCTGAAGTTGTCGACTTCGTTGGCGGAAAGGCTGCGCCGCTCGCGCATCAGCGTGCTAATACTATCGACCACTTGCGCGCTGTCTTCGCCGTCGCGCAGCGAGACATTGATGCTGCCCACGCCCTGCTGGCTTTGCCGCCCCGCAATTCGGCGCTGGAAGGCTTTGTACGGCATGACGACCACCGCATCCTGATCCTGCCCCATCGCCGATTGCCCCTTGGACGCCAGTACGCCGATTACTTCGCAGGCTTGCGTGCGCAGACGGATGCGCTCGCCAAGCGGGCTGCCGCCGCCAAACAATTCCTTGCGCACGGTTTCGCCGATCACGCAGACCGGCCGGGCCGAGCGTTGCTCGGAGTCGGTGAAAATTCGCCCGCTGGCCAGTTGCCAGTTGCCGATCTCGAAGTAATCCGCAGTCGAGCCGGTGACGCGCGTGGTCAGGTTGGCCTGCAGGTATTGCACCGTAAGCGAGCTGTTGGTGGCCGGCGCGGCCAGCCGGATGCCGTTGATATTGTCGAGCAGGGCCGTGACATCGGATTCCTGGAAGTTGGGCGGTGGATTGCCGCCGCCACCGGGACCCATACGCGTGCCCGGCATCACGATCAAGAGGTTGCTGCCCAGGCTGGCCACCTGGGAGGTGATCATCTGCGTGGCGCCGTTGCCGAGCGTGACCATGGTGACCACGGCGGCGACGCCGATCACGATGCCGAGCACGGTCAGGAAGGCGCGCATCAGATTGCGGCGAATCTCGCGCAGGGCCAGCAGGAAGGCATTCAGGATCATGCGCCTTCTCCTTGTTGCGTTTCATCGCTGGACACGCGGCCGTCGATGAAGTGCACCACGCGTCGCGCATAGGCCGCCATATCGTGCTCGTGCGTGACCATCAGCACGGTGATGCCGTTATCGGTATTCAGGTGCAAGAGCAGCTCCATGATTTCCCGGCTGCGCTCCGAATCCAGGTTGCCGGTCGGCTCGTCGGCGAGCAGCAGTACCGGTTCGGTGGCAATGGCGCGGGCAATGGCGACGCGCTGTTGCTGGCCGCCGGAAAGCTCGCCGGGCGTGTGTGTTTCCCAGCCGGTCAGCCCGACCTGGGCCAGTGCGGCACGGGCTTTTTCGTGGCGCTCCTTGCTCGGTATGCCGCGATAGAGCAGCGGCAGTTCCACGTTTTCCAGCGCTGAAGTGCGTGCCAACAGGTTGAAACCCTGGAAGACGAAACCGAAGCAATGCCGGCGCAGCAGCGCGCGCTCGTCCCGGCTCAGCGTTTCGACCTGCACGCCCTGGAAGTGGTATTCGCCGGTGGTGGGGACATCCAGGCAGCCGAGCAGGTTCATCGCCGTGGATTTGCCCGAGCCGCTGGGTCCCATCACCGCGACAAACTCGCCGCTGCGGATATCCAGATCAATGCCGCGCAAGGCCTGGAATGCGGCACTGCCGGTGCCATAGCTTTTGGTGATGCCGCGCAGGCTGATCAGGGGTTGCGATGCTGCTTCTGCCATCATTTATTGACCGTCACGGTGTTGGTAATGACCTCGTCGCCTTCTTTCAGATCGGAAGCGAGGATCTCGGTGTATTTACCATCGCTCAGACCGGTCTGGACCTTGCGCGGGCTTGGGCCTTCCGCTGTATTGACCCACACGGTGGCAGGCGCCTTGGTGCCATCGGCGCGAGCCGGGCTGCTGGCTGCGGCCGGGCGTGTGCGTTGGCCAGGCGGGCGCGGCATCAATGCGCTCAGAATGTTCCCGCCGCTGGTTTTTTCGGCTCTGGCCGCGGGCTTGAAGCGCAGGGCGGTATTGGGCAGCAGCAGTGCGTTGGTTTTTTCCGCGACCAGAATATCGGCGGTGGCGGTCATGCCCGGCAGCAGCGACATATCGTTGTTGGCCACTTCCAGCACAGTTTCATAACTGACCACATTGCTGACAGTCTTGGAGCCGACACGCACCAGCTTGATCGTGGCCGGAAACTGTTTGTCCGGATAGGCATCGACATTGAACCTGGCGCGCTGCCTGGCCTTGACCTGGCTGACGTCGGATTCGGCAATGGAAACGATCAGCTCCATCTTGGTCAGGTCTTCGGCAATGGTGAACAGGGTGACCGCCTGCAACGAAGCAGCCACGGTCTGGCCCGGATCTACGGCGCGCGAGAGCACCACGCCATTGACCGGTGAGCGGATCTGGGATTTGGTGAGATCGGTTTGATTGGACTGCAAGGTGGCTTGCGCTTCCGCCACGGAGGCTTGTGCGCTGGCCAAATTGGCTTGGGCGCGCTCGTACTCGGCGCGTGCCGCATCCATTTCGGTCGAGGAGGGCACCTTGCCGCCGGAGAGACGCGATACTTCCTCAAACCGGTTCAGCTTGGATTTGCTCTCGTTCAGTGTGGCGCGCATCTGGGCCACGCTGGCGTTTGCGGCCCCAACAGCCGCCTGCGATTTGGCGATCTGCTGGAGCAACTTGGTGGTATCGAGGATCGCCAGAACCTGGCCTTTTTTCACCCGATCGTTGTAATCCACCAGCACCTGCGCCACGGTGCCGGATAGTTCGCTGCCCAGATCCACCTGATTGGTTGGATTCAGCGTGCCGGTGGCCGAGACCTTGACCGCCAGATCGCCGCGCTTGATCGGTTCGGTAACATAACGCATGTCGGCCCCGTTCTTGCCAAACAGCGCATAGCCGCCCCAGACCAAGGCAGCAAGAGCAATGATCCCGCCGCCGAGCCAAAGCCATTTGCGCCGGCTGGATTTGTGTTCGTTCTGCAAGAAGGCGGGGCGGCTGGCCCCGGTGTTGTTGTCAGTCATGTCGAGCTTCTCCGGCTTGATTGAGTGTTACTGCGCTGGTGGCGGACGACCAGCCGCCGCCCAGCGCTTTGTAGAGTTGAACCAGCGCGCTGGCGCGATCACCCTCGGCGCTGCGCAGCGAATCCTGCACGGAAAGCAGCGTGCGCTGGGCATCCAGCACGGTCAGGTAATCGATCAGCCCGGCGCTGTAGCGCTGGCGAGCCATGCTGTCTGCGGCCTCTGCCGTGGACGTGGCAGTACGCAAATCGGCCCGGCGCGCTTCGGTCTTGGCCAGCGCCATCAGCGCGTTTTCCACGTCGGCCAACGCCTGCAGCACGGTTTTTTGATAGGTGGCCAGCGTTTGATCGAGAACGGCATTTTGTACCGCGATGTTGGCGCGGATGCGGCCGGCATCGAAGATCGGCGCGGTAAGGCTTGCGGCCAGGCTGTTGATCAGTGAATCTGCGCGCAGCAGGCGGCCCAATTGGTCCGATTGCAGGCTGAGTGTGCCGCTCAGGCTCAACGTGGGATAACGCGCGGCTTCGGCAGCGCCCACTTGCGCGGTCTGCGCGGCCAGATTGCGCTCGGCGACGCGGATATCCGGGCGCTGGCGCAGGGTTTCGAGCGGAAGCGGCATGTTGGCCACGTTGGAGAAATCAGGGACCTTAGCGCTGCCGGCCAAGAGATCGGGCAAGGCGGAGCGTGGAACGCCCAGCAGCACAGTGAGCTGGTTGCGTGCACTTTCCAACTGGATATCGAATGCCGGCAGCTTGGCGCGGGTTTGCGCCAGCGTGCTTTCGGCCTGGGTGAAATCCAGTTCGCTCACCAATCCGGCCTGCCAGCGCCAGCGCGTCAGGTCGCGCGTTTCTTGCTGGCTGGTCAAACTGCTTTGGGCTGCGGCATAGCGCGCTTCGAGCGTGCGTAGGGAGATATAGGCATTGACCACTTCCGCAATCAGGCTGACCTGGGTATCGCGCAGACTGGCTTCCGAGGCGCTGGCCGTGGCGACGGCGGCTTCGCTCGCGCGGCGGTTGGCGCCGAAAATATCCAGCTCCCAGCTGGCATCCAGGCCCGCGCTGAACGTTTTGCTCGGATTTGCATCGCTGCCGCTTTCGCTGCGCTTGGCGCCGGCGTTGGCGGTCACGGATGGATACAGCGCGGCATCGGCTATGGCGGCACGGGCGCGCGTCTCGCGCAACTTGGCCTGCGCGCTTTTCAGATCCAGGTTCTGCGTCAGGGTGGTTTCGATCAGCCGGTCGAGCACCGGATCGTTGAAGGCCTGCCACCAACGCGCCAGATCGGCATGGCTGGAACTGGGTGTGGCAGCAAGCAGGGCGGCGTTTTTCCATTGCGGCGGCGCGGCCGGTTCGGGCGGCTGATAGTTCGGCCCGACCGAGATGCAGCCGGCCAGTATCAGCATCAACGGCAGGCAGGCGAGTTTGGGAGTCATGGACATATCCAGCGATGGCGAAATAATGGCTTGGTGCCTTGCACAATAAGCTTCCTGCGGCACACATGCCAGCGGAACAACGCCGAGCATGCCATGGCGGTTGACAGTGCTGGTGGGGGTTAACGGTTTTTTACGCGGGTAATTGGTAAGGGTGGCTAAAGGGATGCGGGGGCGATGGAAGCGTCGGGTGCTGTGGCGGTTTGCCCGGCACGCCACCTGAAATTGGATCGCCCGCACCGAAACCTGCGTTGCGGGCGATCAATGCGGGATGATCAGGAAAGCAGTGCGGAAAGATCGCTATCCAGTTTGTTGCAAATGCTCAACTGTTCGTCCATCTGTGCCCTGGCCTTGCGGACCACTTCTACACGGACCGGCAGGCTGGCCTTGACCTCGGCCATGGCGGCCTGCGCAGTCTGAGCCTGTTTCAGCGCGGTTTCCGCGCTGCCGCCGGCTTTGGCCACGCCGCCGGACGCTTCTGCCGCCGTGGTCTGCAGTCCTTCGGCAATCTGGCCGATTTCCTTGCTGGAAAGCGCCGAGCGTTCCGCGAGCTTGCGCACTTCATCGGCAACCACCGCGAAGCCGCGGCCGGCTTCACCTGCGCGGGCGGCCTCGATCGCGGCATTAAGTGCCAGAAGATTGGTCTGGTTGGCAATATCCTGAATGCTGGTCACGATGTGGCCGATCCGCTCCGATTGAGCGGTCAGGTCTTTGAAGGTTGCGGAGATGCTCCGATAGTATTCGATCAACGAGCCGATCTCGGTTGCGCTGATCCCAATCGCCGAATCGGTAATCCCGACGCGCTCCGCGGCCTGGCGGGCCAGCACGCCGGCCTGGTCGGTAAAGGCAATAATCTGTTCCAGCGAGGTGTGCAGCGCACTGATTTCATCTTTAATCTGGCGCAAATCCTGTTTTTTCAGATCCGCCGGATGACCCTTGTCATGGCGAACATCGGCCAGCGTGTGCGTCGCCTGACTGACCTGATCGCGGGTTCTGGCCAGTTCGCCGGAAAGATCGGCATACAGCTGGTGGATTTTGCCGAGCGCCGCGTGGTCGCGATGACGGGAAAGCTGCTGGGCAACCGCGTCGAATCGTCCATGTCGGCTGTTGTCGAGCAATTCCGCCAGGACCGGCTGCAGGGTATCGGTCTGTCCGCCCGCCTTGTTCCGGAGTAGACCGACCGCCAATGCGAGCACGGCTACGCCAAGGGCAAGGCTCCAACTCAATATTCCGTTGCTCAGGTAAGCCCAGACCGCGACCAGGATGATCTGGACGAGCAGGGCGGCGGTGGATGCTTTGGAAAGGGACATGGCGGCTCCGTGACATTCAAAGTGGGATCGCCGCATTGTCGCACTGTCATTTTCCATCGGGCAATTTTGTTGGGCTTAATTTTTGAATGTTGCGTCAGTAATTTACTGGATACTTGTCAAAATACTTTAGCCGCTACTGATACAAAGGAGAAATAGATGGGTGTTGCCAGCTTTCTGCGCTTGGGTATTCTCGCCGCGATCTGGGGCGGATCGTTTCTTTTCATGCGCATTGCCGCGCCGGTGCTGGGGCCGGGCGCGCTGGTATTCCTGCGTGTGGGATTTGCCGCAGTATTTCTATGGGTGGTAGCGCGCCTGCTCGGCAAATCGCTCAAGGCGCGCGATCATTGGCGGCATTACCTGATGCTCGGCTTGTTCAATTCGGCGCTGCCGTTTTTCCTGTTTGCCTTCGCCGCCAGAACGCTGTCGGTCTCGATGCTGTCGATCCTGAATGCCACGGCGCCGATCTGGGGCGCGCTGATCGGTGCGCTCTGGTCACGCCAGGCGCTGCCGGCCAAAACCTGGCTCGGCTTGGGACTGGGTGTACTGGGGGTGAGCCTGTTGGTGGGGTTCGACCGGATCACTTTCCTGCCCGGCGCCGGCGTGGCGATCCTGGCTGCCGTGCTGGCGGCAGGGTGCTATGGCATTGCCACAACGTATGCCAAGACCGCGCGCGCTCTGGATGCTTTTGCCAATGCCCACGGCAGCATGTGGGCGGCAACGCTGCTGATCGCGCCGGTGGCGTGGCTCTCGCCCGCCAGTGCCGTGCCCGGTCCTGGCATCTGGCTTTCGGTGCTGGCGCTGGGCGTGCTGTGCAGCGGCGTGGCCTACCTGCTGTATTTCCGCCTGGTGGCCGACGTGGGCGCAACCTCCACACTGACGGTCACTTTCCTGATTCCTCTGTTCGGCATTCTTTGGGGCTGGTTGTTCCTGGGCGAGACCGTGGGCTGGAACACCGTGCTCGGTTCGTCCACGGTCATCGCGGGCACGGTGCTGGTTACCGGGTTCAGCCCGCGGGCGTTACTGCGTCGGATGGAGCGCAGCGCGTAGTCCGCCCGGTGACGGCAGGGCGAGCCCTGGCATGAGTAATTCTCGGTCGGCTTTTACTATGCTCGCATCACCAGTCGTACCCAGCCCGTCTGTTGCCGTTCTTTCAGCCGGATCGCGATGCGGGTGAAAGCCAAACCTTCCTCGTCGATGGTTTCCCCGATCAGCTCATACGGCGCCGAGGCTTCGATTCGCACGCGCAGGCGTTCGCTCTTCTGCCAGAGCTCCAGCGTGCCGTCCGGTAGTTGCTGCCAGTTGCCGAGCGTGGTCAGCGCGGTTTCGAAGCTGCGTTCCCACCCGTATTCGAAACGATCCTCGATGGTGATCGTGCCGCCGTTGGCGCGCTCGTGGCGCAGGGTGCGGGTGAGCGATTTCAGCGACCAGACATCGTAGGCCGGGGCCAGGTCGAGCGTGATTTCGTCGGCTTCCGGCGTGAAGCGGGTGGCGAGCCCCCTGGGTTTGACCTGGGTGGCGTTCTGCTGCAACTCGCCAGCGACCACGGGAACCGGGTGGCCATAAGAATTGATCGCCTTGATGGTGTAGCGCGCCTTGCTGAAGGTCTTGCTGGAATAAGCGGGGCGGCCGACGTCGCCGGTCGGCTGCTCGCTGCCGAGCGCGATGGCGTAGGAGCCGATGTCGTTGTGGCTGTGGTTGGCGTTGCCGCCGGCCTTGATGCTCGCGGCGAGCCGGCTGCCGGAGCCCGGCATTGGGCGGGTAACCAGCATGCCGACCTGATCGAAATAACTGCGCAGCGGATCGAGGGCTTCGGCCTGTCCCGAGATGACATACGGCCGGGAAAACAACTGCATCGCGGCGACGGATAGCGGTGCGCTGTTGGCGCCCCGGTTGGCGCTGACCGGCACCATTGCCAGTTTCAGCGGCATCCCCAGGCCGAGGGCTTCGTTGCTGTAGGCCAGCGTGAAGGTATCGATTTTTTCCTTTGCGTTGGCATCGCTGAACGCGGCGATATTGCCGGGCAGCATTTCGATGCGTGCACCGTAGAGCGCGATGTTGCGCACCTTGGGGGCGGCAAACAGATCGAGCCGGCTGCCCGTGGCCTGCATCAGCACTTCGCGCAATTCGACGAAATGCGAAAAGCCGTAATTCCAGTAACCCGGCCCTTCCAGGCTGTAACCATCATTAGGAAAGCCGCCCAGATAGCGTTGGATGTAATGCTCGCCGGCAGCGGCAAACAGTGCGCGGTCGCGGCGGTCCGGCAAGGCGGCCAGCGCGGCGGCGACCGTACCTTTCAAGCAGACGGCGTTCCAGTTGTGGTCCGCCTTCAGCCACCAGTTGTCTTTGTTTCCTGTGGTAAATGTCCGGCGCAACGGCGCAAAGATGCGTGCTTCCAGCTCTGCCTGCGTCTTCTGCCGCACGGCCGGGCTGATCGCATCGCCGAGCATGTAAAGCGCCTGGGCGATGTCATGGGCCATATCCGCAGCCAGAAGATCGACTTCGTAATCGCGGTTTTTGAAATTGCGCAGATTCTTGTCGTGCGCGGCCCAAGTCCACGTCGGCTGGGCGTTGAGTTCGGCCAGCGTGCGCTCGATCGCGGGCAGGAATCTTGCTTTGTTTTCCAGGCATTCGGCGATCACCAGCGGGTAGAGCCATGCCTTGCGTGCGTTCATCATGCGCTCGCCGTTCGGGCGGCTGCCTTTCCTGGAATATTCCAGATAGGCCTCGTCATCCCAGGCCGGGAACGACTTCTTTAGGAGCTTTTCGGCCTCCTTGCTCGGGGCGGCGAGGCGAGCGGCGAGCGCAGGTTGATCCCAGACCGCGCGATCCGCACAGGTTGGCCCGATGCCTTGCGGCGTGGCAGGCAGTAGCGGGGCGATGCTAGCAATGCGCCCCTCGTCGATTTCGGCATGGTTGGCGGCATAAGCCGGTACCGCGAGCAGGAAAAGGACAAGCAACAAAGCACGCATGAGAAATCCGGGCAAAAGGGAGGTTGTGCATATGGTAATTCCGGAATCGGGTTGATGGACGGCAGATTGATTCCTGCCCGGTGCAATTGCGGGAAAACCCTAATAGGTATATATTGTTGACCCTTTTGTCGGATGGGTACGGCTGCTTGTTTGGAGCGGTTTGCGCCGGTCTGATTGGTTTGAACGGTTTTAGCTAAAGGTTGCACGCGATGGACAGACAAAGCTGGTTGCAGGGCACGCTGTACCGCCCGCAGTTTGAACAGGATAGCTGCGGTTTTGGTTTGATTACACAGATGGACGACAAGCCTTCGCACTGGCTGGTTTCCACCGCGATCAATTCGCTCGCCAGCCTGACTCACCGCGGCGCGGTCGCGGCCGACGGCAAGTCGGGCGATGGCTGCGGCCTCTTGTTCCGCAAGCCCGATGGCTTCCTGCGTGCCGTGGCGTTTGATTCCGGCTTTGCGCTGGCCGAGCGCTATGCTGCCGGTCTCGTATTCCACCGTGCCGACGAATCGCTCGCCAACCTGCAACAAGCCGTCGAAGCGCAAGGGCTGGTGCTGGCCGGCATCCGCACCGTGCCGACCAATATCGAAGCCTGCGGCGAATACGCGCTCAAGACGCTGCCGCTGTTCAAGCAGGTGTTCGTGAACTGCCCGGCCGAGCTCGACGATCTCGCGTTCGAGCGCAAGCTCTACCAGGCGCGGCGCATGGCGGAAAAGGCCAATGCTTCGGACGCCGCGTTCTATCTGCCGACGCTCAACCCGCATGTGATCTCGTACAAGGGCCTGGTGACGCCGGACAACCTGCCGGTGTTCTACCCGGACCTGGGCGATCCGCGCTTCGAATCGTCGCTCGCCGTGTATCACCAGCGTTTCTCGACCAACACCTGGCCGCAGTGGAAGCTCGCGCAGCCGTTCCGCTTTCTCGCGCACAACGGCGAGATCAACACCGTCGCCGGCAACCGGCTGTGGGCCAAGGCGCGCGAAGCGATCCTGGAAACGCCGCACCTGGACATGGACAGCGTACGCCCGATCGTGCAGACCAACGGTTCGGATTCGATGAGCCTCGACAACATGCTCGAAGGCCTGCTGATGGGCGGCATCGATATCTTCCGCGCGATGCGCATGCTGGTGCCGCCGGCCTGGCAGAACGTCGATAGCAACGACCGCGATCTGCGCGCGTTCTATGAATACAACTCGCTGCACATGGAACCGTGGGACGGCCCGGCCGGCATCGTCTGGACCAATGGCCGCTATGCCGGCTGCATGCTCGACCGCAACGGCCTGCGCCCGGCGCGCTACGTGATCACCAAGGATCGCCACCTGACCATCGCGTCCGAGATCGGCGTGTGGAACTACCAGCCGGAAGACGTGGTGAAGAAGGGCCGCGTGAAGCCGGGCCAGATCGTAGCGGCCGACCTGGTCACGGGCGAATTCCTCGATACCGAAACCATCGACAACCGGCTGAAGTCGGCAAATCCGTACCGCCAGTGGATCAAGCGCCATGCGATCCAGCTCGAGGAAAGCGGCGATCCGGGTGTCGCGCAGATTTGGGACAAGAACCAGCTGCTGACCTACCAGAAGCAGTTCCAGCTGACTTTCGAAGAGCGCGATCAGGTGATCAGTGTGCTCGCGCGCGACGGCCAGGAAGCCATCGGCTCGATGGGCGACGACACGCCAATGGCGGTGCTGTCGCAGAAGGTGCGCTCGCCGTTCGATTACCTGCGTCAGCAGTTCGCGCAAGTCACCAACCCGCCGATCGACCCGATCCGCGAAGCGATCGTGATGTCGCTGAACACTTGTTTCGGCTCCGAGCGCAACGTGTTCCTGGAAGAGGAATACAACGCCAAGCGCATCGAAGTGCGCTCACCGATCCTCTCCGGGCGCAAGTTCAGGATTCTGACCGGACAGATCGACCCGGATTACAAGAGCCGCAGCTTCGACCTCTCCTACGACCCGGAAACCGAGAACCTCAAGGCCGCGATCTTGCGCCTGCAAGACCAGGTGCTGGCCGCAGTGCGCGAGGACGGCGTGGTGATCGTGGTGCTGTCCGACCGCGCGATTGCCAAGGATCGCCTGCCGATCCACGCACTGTTCGCCACCGGCGCGGTGCAGCATGCGCTGGTCAATGCCGGTCTGCGCTGCAAGACCAATATCGTGCTGGAAACCGGCACCACGCGCGATCCGCACCATTTCGCCAGCCTGATCGCCTACGGCGCGACGGCGATCTACCCGTACCTTGCCTACCAGACGGTGCAGGAACTGATCGACCTGGGGCAGCTCGACTATTCGCTCGAAAAGGCCTGCGCCAACTTCCGCAAGGGCATCGACAAGGGCCTCTTGAAGATCCTGTCGAAGATGGGCATCTCGACGATCGCGTCCTACCGCAGCTCGCAATTGTTCGAAGCCGTCGGCGTGCACGAAGACGTGGTCAAGCTGTGCTTGGCCGGCACCGTATCGCGTATTTCTGGCGCGGATTTCGCCGATTTCGAAGCCGACCAGAAGCTGCTGAACAAGCTCGCCTTCAACCCGATGCGTCCGATCCAGCAGGGCGGCCTGCTCAAGTACGTGCACGGCGAGGAATACCACGCCTACAACCCGGACGTGGTGATGCAGCTGCAAAAGGCGGTGCAGGGTGGCGATTACGCCGAATACCGCAAGTACGCCAAGCTGGTGAACGAGCGCCCGGTGGCGATGCTGCGCGACTTGATGGGGCTGAAGCTGGATGCGGCCAAGGCTATCCCGTTGTCTGAAGTCGAACCGGTCGAGGCGATTTTGAAGCGTTTCGACTCCGCCGGCATGTCGCTCGGTGCGCTCTCTCCAGAAGCACACGAAGCGCTGGCCGAAGGCATGAACCGCCTCGGTGCGCGCTCCAATTCGGGCGAGGGCGGCGAAGATCCGGTGCGCTACGGCACGGTGAAGATGTCGAAGATCAAGCAGATTGCTTCGGGTCGCTTCGGCGTGACGCCGCATTACCTGGTCAATGCCGAAGTGCTGCAGATCAAGGTGGCGCAAGGCGCGAAGCCGGGCGAGGGCGGGCAGTTGCCGGGCGACAAGGTGTCCCCGCTGATCGCCAAGCTGCGCTGCTCCAAGCCGGGCATTTCGCTGATCTCACCGCCGCCGCACCACGATATCTATTCCATTGAGGACTTGGCGCAGCTGATCTTCGACTTGAAGCAGGTCAACCCGCAGGCGCTGGTGTCGGTGAAGCTGGTAGCCGAGCCTGGCGTTGGCACGATTGCTGCTGGTGTAGCCAAGGCCTATGCCGACCTGATCACGATCTCCGGCCACGACGGCGGCACCGGCGCTTCGCCGCTGACTTCGGTGAAATACGCCGGCACGCCGTTCGAGCTGGGCCTGACCGAAGCGCAACAGGTGCTGCGCGCCAACGGCCTGCGTGGACGCGTGCGCGTGCAGGCCGATGGTGGCTTGAAGACGGGTCTCGACGTGGTCAAGGCGGCGCTGATGGGCGCGGAATCGTTCGGTTTCGGCACCGGGCCGATGGTGGCGCTGGGCTGCAAGTTCCTGCGCATCTGCCATCTGAACAACTGCGCGACCGGTGTGGCGACGCAAGAAGTGAAGCTGCGCAGCAAGTACTTCATCGGCTACCCGGAAATGGTGATGAACTACTTCACCTTCATCGCGCAGGAAACCCGCGAGCTGATGGCGCAACTCGGCGTGCGTACGATGGAAGAATTGATCGGCCGCAGCGACCTCTTGGCGCTGGAAAACGGCATCACCGGCAAGCAGCACAAGCTGCAGCTCGATGTGCTGCTGAGCCAGGGCGAGATTCCGGCCAGCGAGCCGCGCTTCTGTATCGAGCCTTCCAACCCGTCGTTCGACAAGGGTGAGTTGGCCGAACAGATGGTGCGGGACGCGCTGGCAGGCATCCGGGACAAGGCGCCGCAGGTGTTCGATTACGCGGTGCATAACGTGAACCGCTCGATCGGCGCGCGCCTCTCGGGCGAGATCGCCAAGGCGCATGGCGCGGAAGGGCTGCCGGCCGATTGCCTGACGATCAGATTGCACGGTTCGGCCGGCCAAAGCTTGGGCGTGTGGAATGCCCATGGCCTGACGATCGAACTCGAAGGCGATGCCAACGATTATGTCGGCAAGGGCATGGCGGGCGGCAAGATCGTGATCTACCCGCCCAAGGGCAGCGATTTCGAATCGCAGGATGCGGTGATCGCCGGCAATACCTGTTTGTACGGCGCGACCGGCGGTGAGCTGTTTGCCGCAGGCGTGGCGGGCGAGCGCTTCGCCGTGCGCAATTCGGGCGCGACCGCGGTGGTCGAAGGCGTGGGCGACCATGGCTGCGAATACATGACCGGCGGCTGCGTGATCGTGCTGGGCGAGACGGGCTACAACTTCGGCGCGGGCATGACCGGCGGCTTTGCCTTCGTCTACGACCCGGCGCGCAAGTTCGCCTACCGCTACAACAACGAGCTGATCGACATCAACCACATCAACACCGAGTCGATGGAACCGCATCGTGCGTTCCTGCGCGAGAAGCTGGAACAGCATGTGAAGCTGACCGGCAGCAGCATCGGTCGCGAATTGCTGGAAGATTTCGACGCCGCTGCGGATGCCTTCTGGCTGGTGAAGCCGAAGGCCGCGCATATCGACAGCCTGTTGAAGGATTGATTTCTGGTGAGCCGGGAAACGGGCAGTGTTCATCCCCGTTCTCCGCTCCCGAACGTGAGGTATTTAGGAAATGGCAGACGTATTTCAGTTCATGAACGTAGTCCGCGATCCGGGCGCCAAGGTCGACGCGGCCGAGCGCAAGATCGTGTTCAAGGAAATCTACGCACCACTTGCGCAGAACGACGCCAGCGAGCAGGCCGCGCGCTGCCTGCATTGCGGCAACCCGTATTGCGAGTGGGAATGCCCGGTGCACAACTTCATCCCCAACTGGCTGAAGCTGGTCAAGGAAGGCAAGCTGTTCGAAGCGGCCGAGATGAGCCACAAAACCAATTCCCTGCCGGAAATCTGCGGCCGCGTCTGCCCGCAGGATCGCCTGTGCGAAGGCTCGTGCACGCTGAACCAGGGCGGCTTTGGCGCGGTGACGATCGGCTCGATCGAGAAATACATCACTGATGAAGCCTGGAAAGCCGGCTGGCGTCCGGATATGTCCAACGTGGTCAAAACCGGCAAGAAGGTCGCGATCATCGGCGCGGGCCCGGCGGGCCTCGGTTGCGCGGACGTGCTGGTACGCAACGGCGTGCAGCCGGTGGTGTTCGACCGCTATGAAGAAATCGGCGGCCTGCTTACCTTCGGCATCCCCGAATTCAAGCTGGAAAAAGACGTCGTCGCCCGCCGTCGCGCGATGATGGAAGAAATGGGCGTCGAATTCCGCCTGAATACCGAGATCGGCAAGGACATCTCGTTCGAGCGGTTGCTCGCCGATTACGACGCCGTATTCATGGGCATGGGCGCGTACAAGTACATGAAGGGTGGCTTCGACGGCGAAGAGCTGCCGGGCGTGATCGAGGCGCTGCCGTTCCTGATCAACAACGTGCGAAACAATATGGGCACGTTGAACGGCGAAGCGCATCAGTCGATGGCGGGCAAGCGCGTGGTCGTGCTCGGCGGCGGCGATACCGCAATGGACTGCAACCGCACCGCGATCCGCCAGGGCGCGAAGAACGTGATCTGCGCCTACCGCCGCGACGAAGCCAATATGCCCGGCTCCAAGCGCGAAGTGGCCAACGCCAAAGAGGAAGGCGTCAACTTCCTGTGGAACCGCCAGCCGACCGGCATCACCCGCCAACTCGACGGCACGCTAGTGCTGACGCTGGTAACCACACAACTGGGCGACCCCGACGAAAAAGGCCGCCGCAAGCCAGTGATCGTCGCCGGCTCGGAAGAAGCGATCATCTGCGACCACGTGGTCATTGCGTTCGGTTTCCAGACCGAAGCCGCGCCGTGGTTCGAGAAGCACGGTATTGCGGTCGACGAATGGAACCGCACCGTCGCCCCGACGACGCAGCGCTACAAGCAGCAAACCAGCAACCCGAAGGTGTTCGCCGGCGGCGACCAAGTGCGCGGGGCCGATCTGGTGGTGCGTGCGGTGTTCGAAGGGCGGCAGGCGGCGGAAGGGATGCTGGAGTTTCTTGGGGTTTGGTGATCCAGGTCGCCTCGCTGGAATCAAAATCGCCCGCGATTGCGGGCGTTTTTTGTTAGCATGAAGTCATGCCTACGATCCTGCGCCTGCTGGGTTTCCGCTTTCATTTCTATTCAAATGAAGGCATGGAACCCGCCCACATCCATGTTGCCTCTGCCGAAGGAGAGTGCAAATTCTGGCTCGATCCCGTCATGCTGGCTAGCAGCCGTGGCTTGAGCGCCGTGGATATTCGCAAGATCGAAGGGCTGGTTTATGAACACCGGGATTTTTTGCGGGAGCGTTACCATGAATTCCATCGCCATGACGACTGAAACCCTGGCCACCCGGGTCTGGGTGGAAAAACGGATTGTGTTTCTGGAACTGACCGATGGCCGCATCATCGGCTTTCCCGCCGATCGCTTCCGTATTCTCAGCCAAGCGAGCGATGCTGCTTTGCAAAAGGTCGAATTGCGCCTGTCCGGCTATGCTCTGCGTTGGGAAGAACTGGACGAAGACCTGACCGTGCAGGGGGTTCTGGAGGGACGGTTTCAGCTGCCATTGCCGGCGTTGAAGGTGGCTTGAGGATAGGGGTGGAAAATCAATCGATACTGACCCCATTGATTCATTTTCTTAAGGAGATAGTTATGCAATGGTTCGAAGTTGAAAATTCTGAGAACAAAAAAATCCCCAAATGGAAACGCTCAGTTGGCCTTTCAGAAGAAGGCGTGGTATTTGTTCCTGCGGCGATGACAGGAAATGAATCTGAGGTGTTTTTGTGCGCTGGCTACGATGGCACAACGGTGGTTCAGTACCTAAATCATGTTTATGTCCCTGCAGGCTGGCTCGCCGCCGAATTTCCGAAAACCGCAGAAATTTGCGAAATCATTAATAAGAAAGTGCGCGAAACGTTCTTGTAGATACCGATTACTCAATCGCCCGATCCCAGCCGCCGCGTAGGTCGGAAAAGCGAAGCGCCTTCCGACGTTTGGTTTCCAATGTTGGATATTTGAATCCCATGCGTCGGATGGCGCCTTTGGCTTATCCGACCTACCTGTACTTTGTCAGCAAGGGGCGATTAAGCAATCGCCCCGGGTTTTGGCTCCCAAACGGATGATCCCGCTCTTGCCCGGATGGTGCCACCCCGTTACGCTTCTGCCATTCCTTCGCCTGCGGAAAAGCCATGCTCGCCTCCGTTTCTCCTCTGTTATCCGTGGTGTCCAGTTGTGCCAAGGCCATGCTGTGGTTCAGCGATCTGCACAAACAGACCCGCGGCAATGTGCGGGCGCTGGTCGAGGAGCTGAAAGAAAATTCGCGCCTGTGCTTTCGGGTGATCGAGGACGATGTGCCGCCCGAGGCGGTCATTTCGCGTTTCTCCACCGTGGTGTTCGACCGGCTCAACGAAAGCGGCTTCGATTTCAACACGGTCAAGCGCAGCGCCATTCCAGATTTCGAAGGGCTGTCCGGCAGCGATCTGGCGCCTTGGGCGGGCAAGCCGACCAAGCTGCTGATTGACAGTATCTACGACAAGATCAAGGATCTGCGCTCGATTCATGCGCTCAATGCCAAGGAGCCAAAGCTTTGGCGGCGGCGGATTATCAATATCCATAAGCGCTTGTTGCTGCTGTTGCGCCACGCCAGCGAGTAATCCCCGCCAAATTCGTTTTTCAACGCGCCGGAATCCATGCCATGACTGAAGTGAGCGGAATCGACCATATCTACATTACGGTATCCGACCTTCAGCGCTCGGAAGCCTTTTATGACAAAGCCTTGCTTGCAACGCTGGGTTTTCGCAAGAACACCTTTGCCCTGGGAGGTGATCCGCATATCCAGTATTTCAATCGACATTTCGGCTATGTTCTTCGACCGTCCCACTCCACCTTCAGTCACGATGCCTACGCACCTGGGCTGCATCACTTTTGCTTCCGGGTCGAATCCGTTGCCGATGTGGTGGCCGTGGCCAACGGGTTGCGCTCTTTGGGGATCGAGGCAACAGAGGCGCGGCTTTATCCGGAATATGCATCCGATTACTGGGCAACTTTCTTCAATGATCCGGATGGCATTCGATTGGAAGTGACCAACTACCGTCAGGAACGGCGGGATCGGCATGATCTCTGGTCGTAAAGATTCGTGATCTGCGCCGTAGGGACTAGGGTGCAATCTGTTGGTGGATTGCCCCCTGAATTCCCCTTTTAACTAGCTTCCTTCTAAATGGGTAGATCTGGAAAAGCAGGGCGTATTCCGGTCGTGATCCGGTCAGAAGCGCCCCATTCCTCCGCCCATCCCGCCACCCGGTCCGCCTCGGCTACCAGGGCCGGTCGTGTTTTTGCTACTGCTGTTTTCGTTGCCACCTTGGCAGCTCAGGCCGGAATACAGGTTCGGTACCGTGCCGGCCAATCGCTGGTCGGCGGTTTTCTTCTGTGCCTCGTCCAATGACTGGTAGAGCGTGTTGGCGCGTTCTGCAATGTCTTCCATGGCCGCCAGGCGGTTGCGCACGGTGTTCACCTTGTTGTTGATCTGCTGCGGCGCATGCCGTGCGGCAGGTTGATAACCCTCTGCCCGCATCTGGTCTGCCATCAGGGCGCTGATGCTCTCCTGATAGTCGTTCCAGAGCACCTGTTGTTTGGGCGTCAAGGCCAAGGCGATGGCGGTTTCCCGCAGTTGCTCGCGAACGGGCTCGACCACCGAGGCGCAGCCTATTCCGTTGCGATTTCCTCCCTGCATGGCATCGCCCACGCCGCCGGGTGGCATGCCGCCGCCTTCGCGGGGTGGGCTGCCACAGGCGCTCAAGGTGACGGCCAGGATAATCGGCAGTAGATTCAGGGTAACGGATTTGCGCACGGCGAACTCCTTTTCAATCGGCCGGAAATTCTGCCGTGTCTGGCGCGGAGCAAAAAGGAGGCAGCGGGTAAAACCAGGGTTAAGTCTGTTAGGTTGTGTAAAAACCAGGCTGGCGCATCCGCGCGAAAAAAACGGGCAACCCAAGCGGGTTGCCCGATCTGCGGGGAGTAACGGTTTATTTCGGGAAATACTTGCTCAAGGGTTGTTTCAGGTGCAGGAGCCAGAGTTGCGTGGCCTCTGCACTGGCTTTGACCGTGAGCTGGCCCTTGTTGGAAATCTGGTTGCCGTTGACGGTGTAATCGTCCATATCCTGGCCTTTGTCGCCGTTGATGACCGCGCTCAGGCCAAAATCGTTGTCGTTGATCACGGCCAGGCCGCCTTCGATCAGTGCCAGGCCTTCAGCCTTTTCAGCGGTCCAGCCAAGATCGCGCAGATCAAGCACCTTCTGCTTGCGAATCAGCCGGGTTGCCTTTATCTCGTCTGCGCCGGCATATTCGAGGGCTTTGCCTTCCCGGGTTTTGCGAGCGCCGATATCGTCGGCCTGTGCGATGTCGATGGCGTAGATCACATTGCGCATCTTGCCGCTCTTGTCCTTGCCTTGCTCGATCAGCAGCAGTTGGGTATCGCTGATGGCAACCAGATCGCCCAGCTTGGCATCGCTGGTTTTCTTGTAGGCATCCACATCGATCGGGTAAGCGAGCTGACGGGTTGCGCCGCTGACAGGATCCAATTCGACGATGCGGGTGAACTGCGCGCTGTTTTTGGTTTTGCCGTCGAGATCGAGCGTGGATTGCACGGCGGCATAGACTTTGCCGTTCGGGGTGACGGCGACACCCTCAAAGCCGCGATTGGGCTGGCGGGCGCCGATCTCGGCCGGCAGACCCTGGCCCGGTGCCAGTTTGCGCAGCAGCTTGCCGCTTTCCGGGTCCACTTGGGCCAGGAAAGGACCGTATTCGTCCACGATCCAGAGCTTGCCTTGTTTATCCACGGCGATGCCTTCCGGATCGATCCCGCGTGAGTGATAGGGCAGGGTGGCGATGTTGTCTGCAAGCGGCACTTCGCCCGAGGCGCCCACCTGCCCCGGTGGCAGTGGCAAGCCGCTCATGGGCTGATTGTCCTGGCTGAGCGCAATGGTGCGAATCAACTCGGCTTTGCCTGCCAGTTCAACCCGGATTTCGGCCAGGCGTGGCACGAAATCCGGCGTCAGGAAAACTTTGGAATCGGTTTTCTTGCCGTTGATCATGGCCTTGGGCGAATCTGCGTTCGGGCCTCGATCGCCCAGTGACCAGAATACCAGGCTGCCATCCTTTTCAACCTTCTTCAGCGCAAGGCCCGAGCCGGGCGCAAACGGCAAACCATTGGGGAAGGCGGCTGCATGCAGGCCGGAATAAGGCAAGGCTTCGCGGCCCGAGATGGCCACTTCATAGCGTTCGACCATGGCCACGACCGGATGCTGGACCGGGGCCAGTTCGAAACGGGCCGGGGCGAGGTAGACCGGGGTGCCGCTGGTGGCGCAGGCCGTGAGCATCAGAGCAAGAGGAAGCAGGCGAAGATACATGGGAGGGTCCTGTCAACGTGGAAACAAAAACACAATGTAGTGCCTCAAGATGATCATTTTGTGACAGGCCCGGGTGGCCCCTGGCTGGTTTTTACGCAAATGCCCACGCAGCAAGGCCACAGTGCGGGAGAGGCCGGAACTCAGGCAGGCTGGATTTGTCGATGCTAGATAGCCCCGGGCGTTGCCCCGTTTCCCTCTATAAAGAGAAGGCTATCGGGCGTTATCACATCTCCAGCATTCTGATCATTTTGAGGGGACAAGTATGGACTCCTACCGCCACCACGTTTCGGGCTTTTTTGTCTATCTGTCGGATGCGGAAGAGGCACGCTCCAAGCTCTTCGCGCTGGGTTTCCCGCCCGAGCGCGTACAACTGTTCGCTGCCGATTCGGCTCTTCCGGAAACGGTGCCGCAAGCGGAAGGCAACAAGGTGCTGACGAGCGTGATCAAGGATAGCGTGATCGGCTCCGCAGTGGGCGGCGGTATCGGCGCGCTGGTGGATGTTGCCCTGGTGGCGACCAGCGTGAGCCTGGTTGTTGCCAATCCGCTGATTCCCACCCTGGCCTTGCTGGGTTGGGGCGCGGGGCTTGGCGGCATTCTTGGCGGAGTGGTGGGTGCCGCCTCGGGTCATACTGGTGGAACGGAGGGCGAGAAAGCGGGAAAACTCGCGGCGCTGATCAAGGATGCCGTCCTGAACGGGCAGTTTGTCCTGGTGGCGGAGACCCTGAATAAAACCGAAACTGCCAACGTGCGCAAGATCATCCAGAAGTCCGTGGGTGAATACAAGGATCTCAATAAATAAGCGCATCCTTGGCGCCCTGTGTAGCACATGCCGCTAAATCCCGTTTGCCACCGTCTCTTCGCAGCGTTGGCGCAAATGCTCGCGCAGCAAGGCCACGGTGGGCGAGAGCTGGCGGCGGTCGGCGCAGATCAGCGAAAGCGGAGCGGATTCGCCGCTCCAGTCCGGACAAAGGCGCACCAGCCGCCCCGACTGCAAATCGGGCACCAGATCGAGCAGCGATTTGCTGGCAATGCCAAACCCGGCCACGGCCCAGCGCCGCACTGCATCGGCGTCGTCAGATACCCGGTTGCCGCTGACGGCCACGCTCGTTTCCTCCCCATCTCGGAAAAACTGCCAGCGCTCGTGCACTTCGTCGCCCAAGCGGTAGCGCAGGCAGTTGTGCTGCGTCAGTTCGGCTGGCGAAGCCGGGCTGCCGTGGCGCGCGAGATACGCCGGCGAGGCGCACAACACCCGGCGGTTGCCCGGCAGCAGCGGCAGCGCGACGAGACCCGAGTCGGCGGGCGTGCCGTAGCGGATCGCGATATCCACCGGCTGGCGGTAGATATCGGCCAGCCGGTCGGAAAGCTGGATGCGCAAGGTGACTTCCGGGTAGCGCGTCAGGAATTCATCCAGCCAGCCCAGCATCTGGTTGCGGCCCAGATCGGACGGCATCGAGATTTGCAGGTGGTCGCGGATCACCTGACGGCCAGTGGATATTTCCTCGACCGCATCCTTGAGTCCGGCCAGCGCCAGGCGCGCGGCGGGCAGCAGGCGTTCGCCTTCCGCCGTCAGGCGCAGGCTGCGGGTCGAGCGCAGCAGTAGCGCCATACCAAGCTCGGCTTCGAGGCGTTTGAGGCTGGCGCTGGCCACTGCCGGCGAGAGCTCAAGCAGGCGCGCCGCCGCAGATAGGCTGCCGCTGTCTGCGGTCAGCACGAAGATTTCCAGATCGTGCAGGTTTTTTATTTTCAAAATATTTTTGAAAGTAATTCGCGGAGTGGCTAGTTTATCTGCGATATCCGTTGATTGATACTGGTCCCATCTTTTCTCCCGATGGAAGACCACCATGAAAGCCGTTGCCTACCAGCATTCCCTGCCGATCACCGATCCGCTTTCCTTGCAAGACATCACGCTGCCGGAGCCGGTCGCCAGTGGCCGCGATCTATTGGTGGAAGTGCGGGCGATTTCGGTCAACCCGGTCGATACCAAGGTGCGCCTGGGCGCGGCGCCGGCCGAGGGCGAGTGGAAAGTGCTGGGCTGGGATGCAGCAGGCATCGTGCGCGCCGTCGGGCCGGACGTAACCCGTTTCCGGCCGGGCGACCGGGTCTGGTACGCCGGCTCGATCGCCCGGCAGGGCAGCAACAGCGAGCTGCAACTGGTCGACGAGCGCATCGTCGGCAAGATGCCCGAGAGCCTGGATTTTGCCCAGGCCGCCGCGCTGCCGCTGACGGCGATCACGGCGTGGGAAATGCTGTTTGACCGCCTGGCGATCGCGCCGGGCAAGCCGGTCGATCAGGGCGCGCTGCTGATCGTCGGTGCGGCGGGCGGCGTGGGCTCGATCATGGTCCAGTTGGCGCGCCGCTTGACTGCGCTGACCGTGATCGGCACCGCTTCGCGGCCGCAGACCCGGGAATGGGTGCAGGAATTGGGCGCGCATCACGTGATCGACCACCGCCAGCCGCTGGCGGCCGAGCTCAAGCGCATCGGCATTCCCCAGGTGCAGTACGCGGTGAGCCTGACCCACACCGACCAGCATTTCGCCGAGATCGCCGAAGCGATGGCGCCACAGGGCAAGTTCGGCCTGATCGACGATCCGAAGACCGTGAATATCGCCCTGCTCAAGCGCAAGAGCGTTTCGCTGAACTGGGAATCCATGTTCACCCGCTCGCTATTCGGCACGGCAGATATGGCCGCGCAGGGCCGCTTGCTCGATGAACTTGCGGGGCTCGTTGACGCCGGTCTGATCCGCACCACCGTGGGCGAGCACTTCGGCACGATCTGCGCCGCCAACCTGCGCGGCGCGCATGCCTTGCTCGAAAGCGGGCGGGCGCGAGGCAAGATCGTGCTGGAAGGGTTCTGATCGTGTCGGGAAATCCGGCATTGTTTTTCTGCCATCGAGCCGCATGTAAAGCAACGACCAAACTTGTTCAACCTGTAAGAGGCACACCATGACCACCTTGTTCGATCCCATTCAAGTCGGCGACCTGCAATTGCCCAACCGCATCGTCATGGCACCGCTGACCCGCTGCCGCGCCAGTGCAGGCCGCGTTCCCAATGCCCTGATGGCCGAGTATTACGCGCAGCGCGCCAGCGCCGGCCTGATCCTGAGCGAAGCCACTTCCGTCACGCCGATGGGCGTGGGCTATCCCGATACGCCGGGCATCTGGTCCGCGGAGCAAGTGGCCGGTTGGAAGCTGGTGACCGATGCGGTGCATGCCGCTGGCGGGCGCATCTTCGTGCAGTTGTGGCATGTCGGCCGGGTTTCCGATCCGTCGCACCTGGGCGGCGAGCTGCCGGTGGCGCCGAGCGCGATTGCTCCGAAGGGGCATGTGAGCTTGCTGCGGCCGATGCGCGAGTTCGTCACGCCGCGCGCGCTGGAAACGGCTGAGATTCCGGGCATCGTCGAGGCATATCGCAAGGCGGCGGAAAACGCGAAACTTGCCGGTTTCGATGGCGTGGAAATCCACGGCGCGAACGGCTATCTGCTCGACCAGTTCCTGCAGGACAGCACCAACCTGCGCACCGACCAGTACGGCGGCTCGATCGAAAACCGCGCGCGCCTGATGCTGGAAGTCACCGATGCCGCGATTTCGGTATGGGGACCGGGCCGCGTCGGCGTGCATCTGGCACCGCGCGGCGATTCACATTCGATGGGCGACTCCAACCCGCTGGCGACTTTCGGCTACGTGGCCAGGGAACTGGGCCGGCGCGGCATCGCGTTCATTTTTGCGCGTGAATCGCTGGGTAAAAACCAGATCGGCCCGGCGCTGAAGCAGGCGTTCGGTGGCGTGTATATCGCCAACGAGGCCTTTAGCCGCGAAACTGCCCAGCAGGTGCTTGCCGCCGGCGAAGCGGATGCCGTTTCTTTCGGCAAGGATTTCATCGCCAACCCCGATCTGCCGCGCCGACTGGCGCTGAACGCCGCACTCAATCCGCCGCGTCCGGAAACGTTCTACGGTTACGGCCAGCCTGATCCGGTGGTGGGATATCTCGACTACCCGGCCCTGAGCCTATCCCATTAGGCGGCTGCGCCTTCGCATCTGACAGTCGGGCGGTGCTCGGAACACCCCAAGGGTGCTTCCTGCGGGGCGTCCTCATGTACTCACATGTACATTCCGGTTCACCCCAAGGGTACTTCCTACGGGGCGCCTGTGCTCCTTCCTCCTGTCATCATCTGCTTTGGCTCGCTCGCCTACTGGAATAGACTCTAATCCCCAGCGCGAGCGCGCCATAAAAAACGCCTGCAAAAATGCAGGCGTTTTTCTTTTCCTAGTAGTTACGCTTTGGGGCGCTTGCGAAACGGCTTGGCCGTGTTGCTGGTGTACTCGCCCTTGCCCTTGAACGGCGGCTTGCTGCTCGCGCCGGGTTTCAGGCCGAGCGTGGTTTTCTTCGCGGCAGGCTTGGTCGATTCCGGCGGCATTTCTCCGCCTTCGCTGATGCGCAACTGCTGGCCACCCACCCATACGGTTTTCAGGTGTTCGAGCGTTTCCTTGGGCATGCCGTCCGGCAGTTCCAGCAGGCTGTAGCTGTCGAAGATCTCGATGCGGCCGATCAGCTTGGCTTCCAGTCCTGCTTCGTTGGCGATGGCGCCGACGATATTGCCGGGGGTGACCGCATGGTTGCGACCCACTTCGATGCGGAAGGTGCTGGTCCTGAATTTGGCTTTGCCTTTTTCCTTCTTGGACGCGGCAGGCGGCTCGGCCGGTTCGGCGAAGGCGGCCAGATCCAGACGGCTGCCAGTTTCCTCGCGCGCCGGTTTTGCCGCTACGGATGCCTGGGGCG
Organism: Pseudomonadota bacterium; assembly: GCA_018261735.1. Classification (GTDB taxonomy): domain Bacteria; phylum Pseudomonadota; class Gammaproteobacteria; order Burkholderiales; family Chitinibacteraceae; genus Formivibrio. The sequence continues at coordinate 19,102 of JAGTRM010000009.1, read as the reverse complement.
CAACCGGCTTGGATGCTGCCGGGGCTGCTTGGGCCGCAGTGGCGTTATCGCGGCTGATCTGCAACGGGCGGCCGGCTACGCGCACGGTTTTCAGGTGCTCAAGTTTCTCGGCTGGCAGGCTTTCCGGCAGATCGAGCACGGCGTAATCGTCGTAGATGTCGATGCGGCCGATTTGCTTGGAATCGAGGTCGGCTTCGTTGGCAATCGCGCCGACGATATTGCCCGGCTTCACGCCATGCTCGTAACCCACTTCGATGCGATAGGTGCGCATGCCGGGGTCGGCGGCACGGAATACGCGTTCTTTCTTCGGGAAGCTCGGGCTTGCCTCGCGCTCGGCACGCGGGCGGCGGTCCGGGCGCTCGCCGCGTTCCGCACGTTCAAAACGTTCGCCGCGTTCGGTCCGTTCGAAGCGCTCACCGCGCGCAGGGCGCTCTTCGGCCCAGGCTTCGCGCTTGGGCTTTTCCAGCAACAGCGGCACGCCGCCGCGCGCCATCTTGGCCAGCGCCGCGGCGATCTCGATGGCGGGCACATTGTGTTCGCGCTCGTAGTCTTCGATCAGCGATTCGAACAGATTCAGCTCGCCGGCGGCCAACGTTTCGGTGATCTGGTCCTTGAACTTGGCAATGCGTACGTCGTTCACGGCCTGGATCGTCGGCAGTTCCAGCGTGCCGATCGGCTGGCGCGTGGCGCGCTCGATCATCTTCAGCAGGCCTTTTTCGCGCGGCGTGATGAACAGGATCGCCTCGCCGCTGCGCCCGGCACGGCCGGTGCGGCCGATGCGGTGGGTGTAGCTTTCCGGATCGGTCGGCACGTCGTAGTTGATCACGTGGCTGATGCGGTCCACGTCCAGCCCGCGTGCGGCGACGTCGGTGGCGACCAGGATATCGATGCTGCCATCTTTCAGCTGACCGATGGTGCGTTCGCGCTGCGCCTGCTGCAGATCGCCGTTGATGGCGGCGGCGGAGAAACCGCGCGCCTGCAGTTTGCCGGCGAGCTCTTCGGTGCCGAGCTTGGTGCGGGCGAAGATGATCATGCCATCGAACGGCTCGGCTTCCAGGATGCGGGTCAGCGCATCGAGCTTGTGCATGCCGCTCACGAGCCAGTAACGCTGGCGGATGTTGTCGGCGGTGCCGGTCTTGGCGGCCACGGTCACGAGTTCCGGATCGCGCAGGTAGGTTTGCGCAATGCGCTTGATCGCGCTGGGCATGGTGGCCGAGAACAGCGTGGTCTGCCGCGTGGCCGGGGTTTCCTTCAAGATACGTTCCACATCGTCGATAAAGCCCATGCGCAGCATTTCGTCGGCTTCATCCAGGACGAGGGTCTTAAGTTGCGACAGATCGAGCGAACCTTTGTCGAGGTGATCGATCACGCGGCCCGGCGTGCCGACAATCACATGCACGCCGCGGCGCAAGGCGGAGAGTTGCGGGCCGTAGCTCTGGCCGCCGTAGATCGGCAGCACATGGAAGCCGGGAATGTGCGTGGCGTAGCGCTGGAATGCTTCGGCAACCTGAATCGCCAGTTCGCGCGTGGGGGCAAGCACCAGCGCCTGTGGCGCGGCTTGCGCGAGGTCGATGCGCGAGAGGATCGGCAGGGCGAACGCAGCGGTCTTGCCGGTGCCGGTTTGCGCCTGGCCCAGCACGTCGCGGTTCGACAGCAAGAGCGGAATCGTCGCGGCCTGGATCGGCGACGGGGATTCGTAGCCGACATCCTTGAGCGCTTGCAGCAAGGGCGCGCTCAGATCAAGGTCGGAAAAAAGGGAAATCGGTGTTTCAGACATGGAATAACTCACAAAATAGCTCGAATTGCCGGATGCGATAGAGACTAGGGGCGTAGTTTACCCTGTTGTTAGCCAATACCCGGCTTGATGGCAACGATCATTGAATAATTACCTGCGCGAATGGCGGTAATTGGAGAAGATGGGCCAGAAAATTGCTCAGTCTGCTCATTGGCAACACGGTAACCCGGAATACATGCGTAAGTCGGAAAAGCGCAGCGCCTTCCGACGCTCGGTGTTTTTTACCCCCAAATCAATCGTCGGATGACGCCTTCGGCTTATCCAACCTACTCAGGATTACGTGTTAAAGATGGGGGGTTACCGGGTTGCGCGCCGGGTTAGGCGTGGTTGAAAGAAACATAGAATTTTCGATCTTCCCAATTATCCTGGAGCGCCGCCTCCAACTGTTGTGACCACGAACAGCATGGGTTTGACCGCCATATATCCCTAGACGAGCCACGAAGCTGAGAAGCCAAAGAAGAGAATTCTGGCCAACGTGTGTAGTGTGCCAAAAACAGAACGAATTCATGTGGCAGAAATCCGCTTGGTCTTGGTGTGGCGCCACCGTTTGCTTCGTAGCCCTGACGAATCGAATATTCTACAGCGCTCATAGTCCATTCTCGAAGATCGGGGTTGCTCGTGATTAGACGTGCTGCTTCTGCGAAGAGGAACTCGACGTGATTCACACCCCAAGGTGAATTCCGAACCCAAATCATGTTGTATTGATAGTCCAGTACCACATTCACAAGACTGATAGTTGCCTCAGTGTCCACGAAATATGCCTGTCTAACTATGCAAATACCCCGCCAGCTTGTTCTCCAGCAGCCGCGGGTTTTCGCCGTTGGCGATGGAATACAGTCCCTCGGCCAGCATTTCGCGGCGGCGGCATTCCAGGGCGATGTAGTGCTTGAGCTTGTTGGCGATCGGCAGGAACAAGAGGTTCGCGGCGCCGACGCCGTAGATCGTGGCGACGAAGGCGACGGCGATGCCGGCGCCGAGGCGCGAAGGGTCGGTCAGGTTTTCCATCACATGGATCAGGCCGAGCACGGCGCCGAGGATGCCGAAGGTGGGCGAATAACCGCCCGCCGCTTCCCAGATGCGCGCGGCGGCGCGGGCGTGTTCCTCGTAGGATTCGATATCGAGCTCCATGGCGCGGCGCACGACTTCCGGTTCGGCGCCGTCGACCACCATGGTGAGCCCGCGTTTCACGAACGGGTCTTTTTCGCTGTGCACATAGGCTTCCAGGGCCAGCAGGCCGTTGCGCCGGGCTTGGGTGCCCCAGTTGAGCAAGGTGGTGAGCACTTTGCGGAAATCCATCTTGGGCGAAACGAACACCCAAGCGGCCATGCGCACGCCGGCGACAAAGTGGCGCTGCTGGCTTTGCAGCATCACGGCGCCGGTGGTGCCGCCGATCACAATCAGAAACGCGGTCAGCTGCAGCAAGGAACCGAGGCTGCCGCCTTCGAGCACTTGGCCGAGCAGGATGGCAGCGAGGCCGAGGATGACGCCGATGATGCTGATCCGGTCCATTATTTGCTGGTCCAATCCTTGAGTTTTGTCCGCAGGCGCGCAACGGCCTGGCTGTGAAGCTGGCAGACGCGTGATTCGGTCACGCCGAGCACCGCGCCGATTTCCTTGAGGTTGAGTTCTTCGTCGTAATACAGCGCCATCAGCAGTTTTTCGCGCTCGGGCAGCGCTTCGATGCCGGCGATCAGGGTCTGGCGGAACGAAGAATCGGTGAGGATCTCGGCCGGGTTGGCGTTGTGGTCCACCGCGTACTGATCCAGTTGATCGTTCTCGTCATCCTGTTCGAAGTCTTCGTAATGCACCAGTTGATGGCCGCGGGCCTCGCTCAGCATTTGCTGGTATTCGGCCAGCGGTACGCCCATGGCGCCGGCGATTTCGCTTTCGGCCGGCGGGCGGCCGTGTGTTTGTTCGAGTTTGCGCAATGCATTTTCGATTTCGCGCATGTTGCGCCGTGCCTGGCGCGGCAGCCAGTCCGCATTGCGTAGCTCGTCCAGCATGGCGCCGCGAATGCGCTGGCTGGCGAAGGTTTCAAACTGTACCCCTGCACTGGCATCGAAGCTGCGCGCCGCCTCCATCAGGCCCATCATGCCGACCTGGATCAGGTCGTCCACGTCGACACTGGCCGGCAGACGGCTGACCAGATGGTAGGCCAGGCGGCGCACCAGCGGCATGTGCCCAGCCACGCGATCTTCTTCGCTGACGGATTGCGTTGCCTGATAGAGAGAGAGTGCACGAGGGCTGGCCATGGTGAACCTGATGAATGAATGGCGTGCAGTTTAGCTGAGAAGGCGAAAACTCCCAATTCTCGTTATCGAGACAGTGCCTTTTCCAGATCCGCCAGTGCTGCGCTCAGCGCCTGGTCGAGACCCGCGACCACGCTGCCAGCATCGGCATTCGTCAGCGGTACGCGCTGGCTGAAGCGCCATTCCGGCATGGCCGCGCCGCCCTTGGCATCCACCAGCCAGGCGCGCAGGCTCAGCACGGCGGCCGGGTGTTTCGGATCGCGCACGTCGGTATACAGCTCGACCAATTCGGTTTCCAGTGTGGCATCGGTGGCCAGCAGTGCGCCGCTGGGCAACACGTTGCGGAACAGGCCGCTGCTGGCAAGCCAGGCCCGGCAGCGCTCGGTCAGCAAAATGGCGGGCGGCGCGATGAACTGGCGATAGGGGTCGGCCACAAAGCGCTGGTCGGTTTCCCGGTAGAGCAGGCTGCTACTGCGGTTGGCCTGCGTGACGCGGAAATCGGCCACGCGCACCGAGCCGAAACGCGGGCTGGTGGCGGTGGCGGAGGAGGGGCGTTCGGCGCCGAACTGGTAAATGGTTTTTTCCGGCGCGGCCGATTGCAGGCTGCAACCCGCCAGCAACAGCGCAGCGGCAAAGGTGAGGGGACGAAGCAGTGTGATCATCGCGGTGGCTCGTAAGGTTTGGGGGGCGCGCCGAGCAGCAGTCCGGCCGGATGGCGCTGGGCGGATTCGGTAAGCGTTTTCAGGTTTTCACTGATGTCGTTGAGGTTGTCGATTAGCGTGGCGATGCCCTGATCGCGGCTGGCCAGCAGGTGGTCGACGCGGCCCATGGACTGGTTGAGCCGGCTGATGGCCTGGGCGAGCTCCGGGTTTTCCAGCAACTCGCGCGCGCGCCGGGCAGAGGCGGCCAGATCGGCTGGGGCCGAGGCCAGCGCAGGATCGGACAGCAGTTTTTTCAGGTGCTGGTTGCTTTCGCGCGCTTCGGCCAGCAGCGCAGCCGCTTCGCTGGCGGTCCGGCCGACATGCGCCTGGGCGAGCTCACTGGAAATCTGCTCGAGATTCCGGCCGATGCGCTCGATCGGCAGGGCGTCGATTTTCTTTTCCGTGGTTTCCAGCAGGCGATTGAGGTTGTCGGCCGCCCCTTCCAGGTCGATGCGCTGCAGGCGCGTCACGGCATCCTGAGCGCCGTCGAGAAACTGTTTGACGGTGCTTCGGGCGGTGGGAATGTACAGGTTGTCGGGTTCCCAGTTGATCGGCAGGGCCGGGTTTTCGACCGGATCGGTGAAGTCGATTTCCAGATAGCTGGTGCCGGTCAGCCCCTGCGGGGTGATCTTGATGCGCAGGCCGCGCTTGGCTTCGCGGTCGAGCGTGGCCTGGTCGGGGAAAGCGATGCTTTTGCCGCCGAACAATTCGGTTTGCACCTTGGCGATGATCCGCACGTACTGGTAACGCTGGGTGGGCGGTTTGTCCTGTTCGTAGCGGGCGTAGGTAAAGCCGATCTCGCTGACTTCGCCCACGACCACACCGCGGTAGCGGATCTTGGAGCCGATATCGATGCCCTGTACCGATTCATCGAAGTAGGTTTCGAGTTTGACATTGGTGGCGAACCATTTGCCGGCGCCCAGCCCGACCAGCAAACCTACGCTGATCAGCAGTGCAACCAGGACAAACAGGCCCAGCCGGAAGTGTTTTTTGTGTTCGCTCATGGGGTGTCTGCCTCACGCAGGAAAAAGCGCTGAACCCGGATGTCTTCATTCCGGGCGAGTTCTGCCGGGGTGCCGATGGCAATGATGCCCTTGGCCTCGCGGTCGAGCATCACGGCGCGGTCGGCAATCGCGTTGATGCTGGTCAGTTCATGGGTGACTACGACGATGGTCATGCCCTGGCTTTGCGCCAGGCGGCGGATCAGTGCATCCAGTCCGGCCGAAGTGACCGGGTCTAAGCCGGCCGAAGGCTCGTCCAGGAACAGGATCGCCGGATCGAGCGCCATGGCGCGGGCAATGGCCGCGCGCTTTTGCATGCCGCCGGAGAGCTCGGAAGGCAGGAAGCCGGCGAAGTCTTCCAGCCCGACCAGCCTGAGCTTGAGCCGCGCGACCAGTTCGATGGCGGCAGCATCCAGATCGCTGAAGCTTTCCAGCGGCAGGCGCACGTTGTCGAGCACGCTCATCGAGCCGAACAGCGCGCCGGATTGGTACATCACACCAAAGCGTCGCAGGATGCGCTCGCGCAAGTCGCCGCTGGCGCTGGCCAGGTCGTCCCCGCCGATTTCTACGCTGCCAGCCATCGGTTCGTACAGGCCGATCATGTGTTTCATCAACGTGGATTTGCCGCAGCCCGATCCGCCCAGCAGCGCCAGCACTTCGCCGGCAGAAACCTCGAAACTGACCTCATCGAGCACAATGCGTTCGCCGTAACCGCAGCGCAGATGGTCGACGCGAATCAGCGGAGCGCTCATCGCTATATTCCTAATTGATAGTAAATCACGGCCAGCACGCCGTCGGTCACCACCAGGATCACCAGTGTCTGCACCACGGCGCGGGTGGTCGAGCTGCCCACCGCGCTGGCGCCGGCGCCGGTGGAGAGTCCGCGCAGGCAGCCGATGGCCGCGACTTCCAGGCCGAAAATCGCTGCCTTGAACAGGCCGCCCAGTAAATCGTGCAGGTCGGTAAAACTGGTGACCTGATGGACAAAGGTCCGGAACGGAATGCCGAATCCTTCCAGTACCAGGGCCCCGGCTGCCAAACCGATCACCTCGGCGCAGACCGTGAGCAGGGGCGCCATCAGCAGTCCGGCAAGCAGGCGCGGCAGTACCAGGAAACGGATCGGGTCGAAGCCGAAAGTGACCAGCGCGTTGATTTCTTCGTTGACCTTCATGGTGCCGATTTCCGCTGCAAACGCCGCGCCGGTGCGCCCGGCCAGCAGGATGGCGGTGATCAGCGGGCCCATTTCCCGAATCAGCGAGAGCCCCAGCAGGTTGGCCACGAAGATTTCCGCGCCGAATTGCCGCAGCGGCAGCGCGGACTGGAAAGACAGGATCACGCCAATCAGGAAGGAAATCAGCGCGACAATCGGCAGCGCATTGGCGCCGGTGAGCTCGCACTGTGTCAGGAAATCCCGCCAGCGCAAATCGCGCGGGCGGCGGACAAGCCCTGCGAGCGCACTGCTGGCGGCGCCGATGAAAGTGATCTGTTCGGTGAGATCGGCGATCCATTCCTGCGCCCATTGACCCAAGCGGGTGATCAAGGGTTGCTTGGAGGGCGGCAGGGCACCTGCCAAGGGTTTGTCCGGCTCCAGCGCATCGATCAGGTGCTGGAGTGCCGGATCGAGCCCGCTGATGTGTACGCCGCGCCGCGCCAGGTCGAACAGCAGCGCCGCGCCGGCGCCATCACAGCGGTTTACGCCGCGGGCGTCGATGCGCGTGGTGTCGGGCAGAAGGCGGGCCTGGGGCCAAAGCTGGCTGGCTGCGGCAAGGTCGAGTTCGCCGCTGAGCGTGTAATCCGTGCCGGAATCTGCGGGGCTGGGCGCGAGAGTGGCAGCGTTATCCATCTTAGTGGCGCAGTTGATCGGAAAGGAGCCGGCTTGATTCAATCAGCCGGTGGACAAAAGCCGCCGGAGAGTTCGAAGGCTGGCGCGGCGGCGTCCAGCGCAGCATCACGTCAGCGAGCTGGCGAAAGGCCATCGCCGCTTCCGAATCCGGGAACGATTCGAGCACGGTCTGCCCCAGGCGGGTGGCGCGGTTCAGCCGTTCATCCTCGGGCACGAAACCGACCAGTTTGAGCTGGATTTCCTGTCCCAGATATTGCTGCGCCACCTCGCGGATACGGCCAAACAGTGCCGCGGCGTCATCGAGGCTCGCCGCGCGGTTCACCAGGATGCGGAAATCATGTCGCGCATATTCGGTGTAGAGCAGTTTGATGGTGGCGTAGGCGTCGGTGAGCGATTCTGCCCGGTTGGTCAGCACCACCATGACATCGTCGGCGGCGAGGCTGAGCGAGGGTGTGTCTGCCCGGGAGGCCGGGCAGGTATCGAGCAGCAGGAAGTCCGCCGCCGCAGCCAGATGTTCGAATTCGTTGCCGAGCCAGTGCTGCTCGCGCTCGTTCAGGCTGGCCAAGGCCTGCGGGCGGGCACTGATGGGCAAGACGGAAAAGCCGCGGCCGGAATCGAGCAGCGCATCGGCGAGCCCCGCTTCGCGGCGCAGTACCTGCTCCATGCTGAAGTGGGGAGTCAGGCGCAGGCGGTGGCAGACATTGGAAAGCCCGCTGAACTCATCAAGAATGATCACCTCGCGGCTGCGTTCGGCCAGCGCGGCGGCCAGATTGACCACCAGGGTGGTGGTGCCGGCATCGCCGCGTCCGCCGGCAAGGCTGATGCTGCGGCAGGTGGGCGTGGTGACCATCGCGCGCAAGCCGGCGGCCTGGTCGCGGCCGTGCCGCCCCTTAAGCACGCTGGCCTCCGAGGCTCAGGTTGAAATCCAGCGGCGCATCCTGCGTGCCCATGAAGACCGGGTATTCGTCTTTCTTGAGCTGGTAGACCGCGTTGTCCTGCTGGGTGCGGAATGCCCGGTCGATCAGGTAGCCGGTATTGGCGCCATGCAGATCTTCCGGCACACGCTGGCCGTTGGTGACGAAATGCAGCGGCAGGCGGTGGCGGATGGCAACATCCAGGCAGCCGCCAAAGGCCATGGTTTCGTCCAGCTTGGTCAGGATGCAGCCGACCAGATGGCTGTTGCGGTAGCGCCGCGCCACATCGTCGAGCGTAGAGGCCTGCGCGTTGGCCGAAAGCAGCAGCAGCGTGCCGATGTGGTCCAAGTTGAACAATGCCAGTTGTTCGCCGATGCGCTGGTCGCGCTGGCCCATACCGACTGTGTCGATCAGCACCAGGTGGCGGTCGGACAGATCGGACAGGGTCAGTTCCAGATCGGTTTCATCCTTCACGTCATGTACCGGCACGCCGAGGATGCGACCGTAGATGCGCAGCTGGTCGTGCGCACCGATCCGGTAGCTGTCGGTGGTGAGCAGCGCCACGGATTGCGCGCCGTGTGCCAGTGCGCAGCGCGCCGCCAGCTTGGCTACCGTGGTGGTTTTGCCCACGCCGGTGGGGCCGATCAGCGCGTAGACCCCGCCGCGGGCGATGATGTCCTGGTCGGCGCCGGGGGTGGGCAGGTTGTGCTTGAGCGCGGCCTTGACCCAGTTGATTCCCTGATCGATGCCCAATCCTGCCGGCATCTTGTCGATCAGCTGGCGAGACAGTGCCGGGCAGAACCCGGCGGCAAGCAGTTGGCGCAGGACTTCGAGTTTTTCCGGCGCGTGCTTGGCCAGCTCGTTCCAGGCCATGCCGGCAAGCTGGCTTTCCAGCAGGCCGCGCAGCATGCGGATCTCGCGCGCGATGTCCTGCGCGGCTTCCTGGTCCATCGCCGGTGTGGCGGGCGCCGTGCGTTCCTCGAAGTCGAAGGTTGGCAGCGGTTTTTCGGCCAGGGTAACCGGTCGGCGCGGCGGTGGGGGCGGAGGCACTTCGCGCGGCGCGTAGGCTTCCGGCGCAATGGCAGGTTGCGGACGGGGTTGCTGGGGTGCGCTGCGGCTGCTGCGGATCACCAAGGGTGCGGCGGTGCCCAGATCGTCCAGCGTTGGATCGTGATCTTCGTCGGGAATGGCATAGGCCCGGGCTACGCTGCGGTTGGCCGGGGCTTCTGTCTGGGCCGACTGCATCAGTCGCGCACCGTTCTGTGTGGCGCGCGGCGACGGCTTGGGCGAACTGGCGGCCTCCGGCATGCTGGTCAGCACGGCGACATCGGCCTCGGCCACCGCCATGATCTCGAAGCCGCCCCCGGCCACCTGCCGGTTCGACAGGATGAGCGCGTCCGGACCCAGTTCATCGCGAACCTGGCGCAGTGCATCTCGGGTGGTGGCTCCGTAGAACTTTTTAACGACCATAATCCGCTGCCGAATGGAATCTGCTTATTATTGTCTGATAGCGCTGTTCAGCACAAATATTGCGGGATCGAAAATCAATCCTGTGGTGTAAAGCTTGCTGCTGTGTGCGGGATTTTGCCGGGCAGGTCTTGTTCCCGCCATGTCCATACCTATACTGGAAGTTGCCTGTGTCCGCAGGAGTGAGGCAGCATGCCGGATCGCATTTTTCCGCTGGGCTCCGATCAGGCCTACCGGATCGCGCTGACATTGATCGAAGGTTTCGATCGGCACTACAGCATTTTCCGCGAATGTAGCCGCCAGGCCGCTGCGCGCTTTGAAGCGTGCGATTGGCCGGGCGAATTGCAGGCGGTGCGCGAACGCGTCCAGTTCTACGACCAGCGGGTGGCGGAAACGGTGCAGCTTCTGCGCACCGTCTTCCATGCGCAAGCGCTGGATGATGTGACCTGGCAGCAGGTGAAACTGATGTACATCGGCATGCTGATCAATCACAAGCAACCGGAGCTGGCTGAAACTTTTTTCAATTCGGTGTCCTGCCGCATTCTGGACCGTGCCTATTTTTATAACGACTATCTGTTTGCCAGGCCGGCCATTTCCACGGCCTACATCGTTTCATCCCCGCCCAGCTATCTCAGCTACTATCCGCAAGAGCAAGGTCTGCCCGAGACCATACGGCGCATCCTGCTCGCGGTGGGCTGGCAGGTGCCGTTCGAGAACCTGGAAAGGGATATCCTGCGGGTGATGGTCACGTTGCGCCGGTATCTGAAGAAATGGCCGCAAACGGAAGTCAATTCCCAGCTACAGGTATTGTCTTCGCCGTTTTACCGCAATAAATCGGCCTGGCTGATCGGCAAGGCCGTGAACGGCTATCAGGAATATCCGTTTGCGCTGGCCGTGCGACACGGGCCGCAAGGGCTTCGTGTGGATACGCTTTTGCTCGAATCCTGGCGCATTTCGCTGTTGTTCTCGCTGTCGCGTGCCTATTTCATGGTCGACATGGAAGTACCGTCGGCGTATGTGTTTTTCCTGCGTTCGATCATGCCTGCCAAGCCGACCGGTGAAATCTATACGATGCTGGGGCTGGGCAAGCAGGGCAAGACCATGTTCTACCGGGATCTGTGCAGCCACTTGAAGCACTCGAATGATACCTTCATCGTGGCACCCGGCGTGCGCGGCATGGTCATGGCGGTCTTCACGCTGCCTTCCTTCCCGTATGTATTCAAGGTCATCAAGGATCATGCCTATATCCAGAAAGACATGGCGCCGGCGACGGTGATGACAAAGTACCAGATGGTGAAGCAGGTGGACCGGGTGGGGCGCATGGCCGATACGCTGGAGTTCTCCCATGTCGCCTTGCCGCGAGACCGTTTCGAGCCGGGGTTGCTGAAGGAATTGCGCGAAGTGTGCGCGCAAAGCCTGGAGGACGATGGCGAGCGTCTGGTGATCAAGCATGTCTATATCGAGCGCCGTCTGACGCCGCTCAACCTGTACCTGGCCCATGCCGATGCGCAGCAACTGCGCGACGCTGTGCGTGAATACGGCGATGCGATCCGGGAAATGGCGCAGGCAAACGTATTCCCTGGAGACATGCTGTCGAAAAACTTCGGCGTGACGCGTTATGGGCGGGTGGTGTTCTACGATTACGATGAAATCGAATACATGACCGATTGCTGCTTCCGGCATATTCCTCCACCTCCCAATCCGGAAGCGGAAATGGGCGCCGAGCCCTGGTATCCCGTCGGCAGGATGGATGTGTTTCCAGAAGAGTTCGGTCGTTTCCTGATGAGCAGCCCGCAACTGCGCGAAACTTTCCTCCGCGACCATGCCGATTTGTTGACACCGGAATTCTGGCAAAACACGCAGGCGCGTATCCGGGCCGGGCTGGTGGAAGATTTCTTTCCCTATCCGCAGGAATTGCGTTTTATCCGGGTCTTTGACGGGCACGAACAAACGATCAGTCGCAAATTCCTTGGGCCGGATCGGGTTGATCGCCGGGAATGAGACCGGTTCGAGATGGCTACTGCCCGCCGAGCAGTCCGACAATCCGGATGGTCTTGTTGTCCGGAATTTCGGTATGGGCAATCACGCGCAGACCGGGGGTGGAACGGCGCAGGAAGCGCGACAGCATCGGGCGCAGTTGCGCCGGGCAGATCAGTACGGTGTTGAGTCCCTGGCTTTCCATGTTTTCAACCACGGCGGTCGCTTGCTGCAGCAGTCGCTCTGCCAATCCCGGCTCCAGGCCGCCTTGCGATTTGCCCGAAGCCGCAGAGAGCAGGATGTGCTCGAGCTGTGGTTCCAGCGCAACGACCTGCAATTCATCTTCGCCCGGGAATAGCTGGTGCACAATGGCACGGCCGAGGCTGACGCGCACGGCGGAGGTGAGTTCGTCGATATCTGGCGTGCGCACGATATGCTCGGCGATGGTTTCCAGGATCGTGCGCATGTCGCGGATGTGCATGCCTTCTTCCAGCAAATTTTGCAGTACTTTCTGCAAAGTGCCGATCGGGATGACCTTCGGAACCAGGTCTTCGATCAGTTTCGGGGTTTCCTTGCCGGTATGGTCAAGCAGCTGCTGCACCTCTTCGCGGCCGAGCAATTCGGCGGCGTGGTTTTGCAGGATGTTGGAAATATGGGTGCCGACCACGGTGCTGCCGTCGACGACGGTGTAGCCCATGGCCTGTGCCTGGTCGCGCAATGAGGCATCGATCCAGACCGCGGGCAGGCCGAAAGTCGGATCCTGCGTGCGTGTGCCGGCCAGGCTGCCGGCCGCATTGCCGGGATTGATCGCCAGCCATTGCCCCACATAGGCTTCCCCGGCGCCAACATCCACCCCCTTGAGCTGGATACGGTACTGGTTGGGCTTTAGTTCCAGGTTGTCGCGGATATGCACGGCCGGGACCAGAAAGCCCAGTTCCTGCGCAATTTTCTTGCGGATGCCACGGATGCGGCGCAGCAGTTCGCCATCCTGTGCGCGATCGACCAATGGAATCAGACGGTAACCTACTTCCAGCCCGATCGGGTCGACCGGCTGGACATCGGCCCAGCTGACATCCTGCAGCGGCGCTTCGGCGGCTGGTTTGGCTGCGGCGGCGGGGGCTTGTTTGGCTGCGGCTTCTTTCTTCTTGGTGTCTTGCACCAGCCACCAGGCCAGCCCGCCGGTGCCGGCGGCGATCATCAGGAAGGCAAAGTGCGGCATGCCGGGCGTGATGCCCAGGATAGCCATGACGCCGGCAGTGACGTACAGCACCTGCGGTTTCCGGAATAGCTGGCCGAGCAATTGTTCGGACAGGTCTTCGTTGTTGCTGACCCGGGAGACAACGATACCGGCGGCGACGGAAATGATCAGTCCGGGAATTTGGGCAACCAGGCCGTCACCGATGGTGAGCTGGGTGTAGGTGGTGCCCGCTTCGGCGAAGCCAAGGTTGTGTTGCAGCATGCCGACGGACAATCCGCCGACAATGTTGATGATCATGATCATGATGCCGGCGACCGCATCGCCGCGCACGAACTTCGAGGCGCCGTCCATCGAGCCGAAGAAGTTGGATTCCTGCGCGATCTGGGCACGGCGCTTGCGGGCTTCTTCCTCGCCGATCAGGCCCGCGTTGAGATCGGCATCGATCGCCATCTGCTTGCCGGGCATGGCGTCCAGGGTGAAGCGGGCGGAAACTTCTGCGATTCGCCCTGCGCCCTTGGTAATCACGACGAAATTGATGATGGTCAGGATCACGAAACCCACCAGGCCCACCGTGAGGTTGCCGCCGATCAAGGCGTGGCCGAACGATTCGATCACCTTGCCGGCCGCATCCGGCCCGGTGTGGCCTTCGGTCAGCACCAGTTTGGTTGATGCAACATTGAGCGAGAGCCGCATCAGGGCGGTCATCAGCAGCACGGTCGGGAACGAGGAAAATTCCAGCGGCTCGCGCGCGTAAAGGCTCACCATCAACACGATCACCGAAATGGCAATATTGAAGGTGAAGAAGAAATCCAGGACGATCGCCGGCAACGGCAGAATCATCATGCCGAGGATCATCAGCACGAGAATCGGGCCAGCCAGCCGGGTGAGGTTAAATTCGCGCCACACGCTTTTCGGTTCGGGTCAGGTTGTTCGGGGGTGGATCATCCGGCGGCTTCCGGATCGAGTTCGGCAGGCACCGGCAGGTTGTCGTTCAGCTCGGGCGCCACGCCGCCTTGGCGCTGGTATAGCTTGAGCTGGTAAATATAAGCCAGTACTTCGGCCGCCGCAGTATACAACGCGGCAGGAATTTCTTCGCCAAGTTCGGCGTGGTGGTAGAGCGCCCGGGCAAAGGGCGGGGTTCGGACAATGGCTACCTTGTGTTCCTTGGCGATATCAATGATGCGCTCGGCCAGCAGAAAGGAGCCTTTGGCGACAACTTTGGGCGCGCGCATGCCGGCTTCGTACTGGATCGCCACGGCGTAGTGGGTCGGGTTGGTGACGACCACGTCGGCCTTGGGAATGGCAGACATCATGCGTTTGCGGGCCGCTTCGCGCTGCAACTGGCGGATGCGGCCCTTGATCTCGGGCGAGCCCTCCATTTCCTTCATTTCCTGCCGGACCTCTTCCTTGGTCATGCGCAGGCCCTTGTGGTAATCCCACAGCTGGTAAGGCACATCGATCAGGACGATAGCCGCGATGCCGCTGACCGACATCAGCAGCGTGAAGCGCACCATTTGCCACAGGTAAAGCAGCCCGCTGTCCATGGGCATCATGACGAGGGAGAGGAACTGGTCGCGCTCGTGCCAGAGGGTGGCTGCGGCCACGCCGCCGACCAACCCAGATTTCAGGATGGTTTTGAGCATTTCGACAATGCTGCGGACCGAGAAAATCCGGCCGATTCCACTCATTGGGTTCATTCGGCCAAAATTGGGCGACAGCGTGTCAAATGAAAACAGCCATCCGCCGATCAGGATGGGGGTCAACAGCGCGGCCAGCGTAGTGGCCAGAAAAATGGGCATGAGCACCAGCAGGGCGTCACGCATCGAGGAAATGAAATGCAACGGCATCTGGCCCGGATCGGCCAGCGAGGCATGGGAAAAACTAAATTCGGCGACGATGATTTGTTTGATGGCGGCATAGAGTGCGGGTCCGCCCCAGAATGCGGAGAGCAAGCCTGTCATCAGGACCGCAAAGGTGGTGAGTTCGCGCGAGCGCGGCACCTGGCCCTTTCGGCGGGCTTCTTCCAGCCGCCGGGGCGAAGGGGGTTCGGTGCGTTCGAGATCGGAATCCTCTGCCATGGACCAAGTTTAACATGGGTTTCTGGTGCGGCTGGCATCGTCCTTGCTTGATGGCTGTCGGCTCAATGATGTTTAGAGGTAATTCCATGTCCGCTATTCCTGCTGCTCTTCTGTCTTCCGCTGCGCCTGCTGCGCGTGCCGGCGATACCCAATCGGCTGCGCCGGATGAATCCGTGCAGCCCTTCGAGGGCGTGCTGGCCAGAGAAATCGGCCGGCAGGAAAACGGAAAAATGCCACCGGGAGAAACCACGACGGCTAAAGAACCCGTTGCCGGCGAGCCGGAACCGGTCGCGTCCGCGAGCGATCAGCAGGCCGCCGCCTCGCCGTGGTTGCTGATGCTGCAGCAGTTTGGATCCTCTTTGCCGGTCGAGCCGTACAATGCATCGCAGTTGACGGAAGCTCCGGGTGATGAGACCGCTGAATCGGATGCCGGCCAGCCCAATGCGCTGTTGCAATGGGTGCAGCAAAGCCTGGCAGTGACTCCCGCGGTGGTTGCAGACGGGCAGTCCCCTGAGGCGGCCATTGTTGCGGAACAATCCGGTTTGCCGGAGGTGGCCATTGAACAAAGTATGCCGCAGCTGGCGGCAAACGTTTCCATCGGGATCGGCAAGGAATTGCCGCAAGGCTTGGCCAAGGTCGGTGAGCAATCCGGTTTTGCCGATGAGTTTGGCGATTTGCTGAATAGAGCGGGCGATGCGCAATCCCAACAGTTGCTGCAGGCGGCTGTCGCAAAAGTTGAGCAAGGTTCCACGGTGACGCATAGCGAAATCGGGCAGCACTTCGTCAGCGAACCGGTCGGGGACGCACGCTGGGGCGAAGTCGTGGCACAACGGGTGAACTTGATGCTGGGGCGGCAGGAGCAGCAAATGCAGATGCAGCTCAATCCGCCGCACTTGGGACCGATGGAGGTTCAATTGACGCTCGGGTCGGATCAAGCCAGCGTAGTGTTCACCTCCCAGCATGCCGCCGTACGCGAAGCCTTGGCTGCGGCCACGCCGCGCCTGACCGCGCTGTTGGCCGATCAGGGGATCCAGCTGGTCAACGTACAAGTGGCTTCGGACAGTTTGCAGCAGCAGGCCCAGCAGCAATCCAGGAATCAGGCGGCTTTGCCTGGCCGAAATGGCGGGACCGGCGAATTTTTTGGGCAATTGCCGGACTCTGTCGTCGAGAAGCGCTCGCTCACCGGGGTGGGCCTGCAGGTGGCACGTTCCGGCGTCAGTCTTTATGTCTGACGGTGCAACATAATCGAAGTGATATCTCAATACATTCTGCTTGTCGCTTGTTTTTAGGGGGTTTTTGATTTATAACCCCGCTTAAGTTGCGCCGGTTTGCTCCAGAGCGTATGGTTTGTGGTGTCTGCTGTTCCGGCTGCGGATTGGGATGACAGCCTAATTTAAGAGAGAATGAGATAAATGGCGGAAGCTAAGGCGGACGGTGCTCCAAAGAAAAAAAAGCTGATGTTCATCATCATCGGGGTGGTTGCGCTGGTACTGTTGATCGGCGGCGGCCTGGCTGCATATTTCATGTTGCGCTCGGACCCCGCCGCGGAAGAAGCCGGTGCAGAAGCTGCCCACGGAGCTGCGCCCAAAAAGGATGCCAAGAAAAAAGATGACAAGAAACATGTCACCGTGTTCGAAAAACTGCCGGTGTTTACGGTTAATCTGAATTCCGATACTGGCGAGGTTATGCAGACCGAGGTCGTGATCGAGCTGCCCGATGCGCATGTCCAGGAATCCGTGAAGCAGGTCTTGCCAAAGGTTCAGGGCGGCATCAACAAGCTGCTTAGCTCCAAAAAGCCGGAAGAAGTAAAAACCCCTGATGGGCGCGACAAGCTGGAAGTTGAAATCAAGGAGATGGTCAACAAGATCATCGGCGCGGAAGGCGAAGAAGGCGTGCTTTCTGTCAATTTCACTTCATTCATCGTGCGCTGAAGCGTTATAACCGTTTTAGTAGTTCTAAAAAACCAGAAGAATCATGGCCGACGATATCCTGTCCCAGGAAGAGGTCGACGCGCTGCTGCGCGGCGTGACCGGCGAGGAAGACGCCACTAGCGAGGAATTTGACGCCTCGTCGGTGCGGCCGTACGACATCGGCCGGCAGGAGCGCATCGTTCGCGGCCGCATGCCGACCCTGGAAATTCTCAACGAACGCTTTGCCCGCAATTTACGTATCGCGCTGTTCAATTTCATGCGGCGCAATGCCGAAATCTCGGTCGGGCCGATCAAGGTGCAAAAGTACGGTGATTTCATCCGCAATCTGGTGGTGCCGACCAATCTGAATTTGATCCACATGAAGCCGTTGCGCGGCACCGGGTTGTTCATTTTTGATCCGGATTTCGTGTTTCTGGTCGTGGATAACCTGTTTGGCTCGGATGGCCGCTACCACGTTCGGGTGGAAGGGCGCGACTTTACCCCGACCGAGCAGCGTATCATCCAGCGGCTGCTGGATGTGGTGTTCGAGGAATACCAGAACGCCTGGAAGCCGGTATTCGAATGCCAGTTCGAATATGTGCGCTCGGAAATGAATACCCAGTTTGCCAATATCGCCACACCAACCGAAGTGGTGGTTTCCTATACCTTCAAGATTGAACTTGGCGCAGGCGGGGGCGATTTCCACGTCTGCCTGCCATATTCGATGATCGAGCCGATTCGCGACCTGCTGTATAGCTCGATGCAGGCCGACCGGATTGAGGCGGATAATCGCTGGCTCAACTTGTTGCGCCGGCAGGTGCAGCAAGCCGAGGTCGATCTGGTTGCGCATTTCGGTGGCACGCAGGTCACTCTTGGCGATGTAATCAATTTGAAAGTGGGCGATGTGATTTCGCTCGATATTCCCGAGGCCGTGGTCGCCGAAGTGGATGGCGTGCCGGTGCTCGAATGCAAATATGGTATTCTCAACGGCCAGTACGCCTTGAAGGTGAACAAGATTCTGAGCACGCCGGAACTGATGACCGGCCTGCCGGAAGATGATAGCCACGGAGAGCCTAATGGCTGATGAGAATAACTTCGCCGATGATCAGCAGGATGATGCCGGCGTGATGGATGACTGGGCCGCGGCATTGGCCGAGCAGGAAGTCGCAGAGGCAAGTGCCGCCCAGGCGGCCTCACCCACGGTCAAACCGGCCGATATTTTTGAACACTTCGATACGGTGGGTTCCCGCGCGGGGCCTGCGCAAAATATCGACATGATCATGGACATCCCGGTCACCTTGACCGTGGAGCTGGGCCGAACCAAGATCGCCATCCGCAGCCTGCTGCAGCTCGCCCAGGGGTCGGTGGTTGAGCTGGATGGCCTCGCCGGTGAACCCATGGATGTCCTGGTTAACGGCTGTTTGATCGCCCAGGGCGAAGTGGTTGTGGTGAACGAGAAGTTTGGTATCCGGTTGACCGACATCATCACTCCGGCGGAACGAATTCGCCGTCTGCACAAGTAAATCCATGCGTCCTGTCCTATTCGTCCCGGTGCTCGGTGCCGGCTTGCCCTGTATGGCTATGGCCGCTGCATCCGCGCCGGCCACGGAAACATCAATGGTTGGCAGTATGGTGCAGGTAGTGTTTGCCCTGGGCTTGGTGCTGGGCTTGATCGTATTGGCGGCTTGGCTGATGCGGCGGTTTTCACTGATGCCCCGCGCGGCGGGCGGTCTGTTGCGTGTGGTTTCCGGAGTGATGGTCGGGCAGCGCGAACGCGTGGTGGTGGTTGAAGTGCGCGATCAGTGGCTGGTGCTGGGGGTGACGTCCCAGAGCGTGAACCTGCTTTCCAGCATGCCCAGGCCGGATGAGTCCGAAGCCGAGCAGACGGTGACGCCGCCGTTTGCCGACTGGCTCGCCCGTGCGTTGCAAAAACGGATGGGCAATAAAACGTCGGGGCAGTCATGATTCG
>JAGTRM010000068.1 GCA_018261735.1 Pseudomonadota bacterium | reverse complement strand
GCCGGGATCGAGACGCCGAAGAAGCTCTTCATGGTTCCGGTCTCCGTGCTGCGCGGCATGATGCGGGTATTCTTCGCCATCGTGGCGATCGAGGTGGTGTCATTAGCGCTCAAATACATCTGATCGCATTCGCCGATCGCGAGACCTTGCTGGCCGCGGTCGCCGCACTGTCCGATGACGTGGCACGCGTTGCGCTCGATCTCCCACTGCGAGCGAATCTGTCCGCGGTCGACAACATTGCGCTGATCCCGCTCTATCAGGGCCATTACAGCGCGGCCGAATCGGGCGTCCGTGCGCAGGCGCTGCTGGAGCAACTCGGTCACAGCGACATCGCCCTGCTGCGCGATCCGGACATGACGCCGGCGCAGCGTTTCGTCGCCAAACTGGCGCGCGCCCTCATTCTCAAGCGTCCCCGTCTCGTCATCGACCGCCCCGGTGCCATGCTTTACGATGTGCCCTATCCCGACTTCATCCGACAGCTCGCGGCGCAGGCGGAGATGACGGGTACCTGGGAAGTTTACGATTTCAGCTGGAACCAGGTTCTATACAACCAGGCACTTCAAAAAGAATGAACAGACTGCATTTCAAGGTGGGATTGTTTGCGGCAGTATCGCTGCTGTTGGCGGGCGCGTTCATGGTCTACCTGCTGCACGCGCGCGGATTTTTCGAGAAAACCTTCCACCTGCAACTCGCCGCGTCGAGCGCCGATGGGGTCGCGCCTGGCGTGCCTGTCGTGTTCTCGGGCATCGAGATCGGCCGTGTCACTACGCTCGGGCTGAATGACAGCGGCGGCATCGTCATCCGTGCCGAGTTCCTCGAACGCAATGCCAAATGGCTGAAGGAGAACAGCACCTTTATCCTCGACAAGCCCATCGTCGGCGGCGCCAAGATCCGTGTCGAATCCCCCGATCTCAACGCCCCCGCCCTGCCCGACAACGCCACCATGCTGCTGCTCAGCTCCGACATCAGCAAGGAAATACCGGTACTGGTCGAACGGGTCAAGGCGATTCTTGCCAACGTCGAGCACCTCACCCGCAAGGATGGCGAAATCAACGCCACGCTGGCCAATGTCAAAACGGTCACCGGACGCATGACCGGCGAATTCGGTGTCCTCGAAGGCGTGCTCGGCAGCCCGGAAAAGGCCCGCGCGGTGACCGACTCGCTCGACAAGACGCGCGCGCTCATCACCAAGCTCGACGGTCTGGCGCTGAAAATGGACGGCATGGCCGTCAAGACCGATCAATGGCTGTTCGCACCCAATGGGGTGGCCGAACACACGCGTGAATCGCTGGCGCAGGTGCGGCTGATGTTGAGCGACGCCCAGTCCAGCCTGAAGAAGGCCGACGCCCTGATGAGCAATGCCGTGGAGATTTCCGCCAACGTCAAGGAGGGCACCCAGGACATGGCCAAGCTGCGTGCGGAGATTGACGATGCGGTGCGCAAGGCCAATGCGCTGATCAACGAGATCAACAGGAAATGGCCGTTTGCGCGCGACCCGGAGGTGAAACTGCCGTGAAGATCCTGCTCGCACTTGTCACCCTGATTGCGCTCACGGCCTGTGGCAGCGGCGGCCCGCCCCCGCCCGACTGGAAGACCGATGCAGCCGACCTCATCGAGCGTTATAAAAAGCACGCGCTGCTGGGAGAAAACACCCTGGCGGAACGCTATTTCCAGCAAGCCCTCCTCGCCACCGGTGGCGCAGGTCGCGTGGCCGATACCGCGCGCCTGTGGCTGGTCCGTTGCGCCACTCGCCGCGCCATGCTGATCGACGACGCCTGCACCGAATATGCTGATTTGGCCCGGATCGAATCGAATGCTGCGGATCAGGCGTACTACCAATTCCTCACCCTGCACTGGGAGGCAAGCGATGTCTCCCTATTGCCGAAACATCACCGTGATCTGGTGGCTGCCGCGCCCGGTTCGCGGCCCGCGCTGTTGGCCAAGGTGGAGGATCCGCTGGCGCGCCTGATCGACGCCAGCCTGCTGGTGATGCGTCAGGAAGCCGACGACGCCACCCTCACGATCGCCGCGGAGACCGCTTCGTCCCAGGGCTGGCGGCAACCCCTGTTGACCTATCTTAAAGTGCAGGAAAAACAGGCCGCAACCCGGGGCAACAGTGCCGACCAGCTTCGGCTCGCGCGGCGCATTCAAATGGTTGAAGAAAGCCTGGCTGCCCATAAATAAGCATGAAGTTTTGCGGTCGCATAGTACAATTTCACTAATAACCAACCTTCCCTGACAAGACGTATGGACACCCTCATCGCCTGGCTTCATTCCCCCTGGCCCTGGTATGTATCCGGCCCCCTAATCGGCCTGATGGTGCCGCTGATGCTGTGGATCGGCAATCGTTCGTTCGGCATTTCTTCCAACCTTCGCCATTTGTGCGCCATGACCCAGCCCAAATCGGTGGGGGTCGATTTCTTCCAATATAACTGGCGCGAACAAAGCTGGAGCCTGGTGTTTGCCGTCGGTGCCGTGTTAGGCGGATTCCTTGCCGGCATCGTGTTCGCGAACCCCGAGCCCATTGACCTCTCAATCGGCGCGCTCACCATGTTTTCCTACTGGAACGTTCCGATCGCTGGAGGTTACCTTCCCCCCGTGCTGTTCGATTTGACCTGGATGGGCGTGATCGTGATGTTTATTGGCGGCGTGCTGGTCGGTTTCGGTACCCGCTACGCAAGTGGTTGCACGTCGGGTCATGCCATTACCGGACTGTCCACCCTGCAGCTTCAGTCGTTGCTCGCCGTGCTGGGCATTTTCGCCGGTGGCCTGCTCTCCGCGCACTTCATCACCCCCCACCTGCTTTCCCTGTTCTGGTAAGCCGCCATGCATCTACTGCCTTATCTCCTGGCCGGCCTT
>JAGTRM010000008.1 GCA_018261735.1 Pseudomonadota bacterium | reverse complement strand
GGAACTGCTGATCGAAATGATCAAGGCGGGCAAGGCCAAGGATTACCCGAAGGTGCGTGAAATCCACGACAAGCTGCTGCCGCTGACCAAGGCGGTGTATCACCGCGGTTCGCACATGGAAGGTTCCGTGGCGTTGAAGTGGGCGCTGGTGGCGCGCGGCATTCTGGACAATGCCAACGTGCGTTCGCCGCTGCTGCCGCTTGAGCCGGGTGCCTCTGAGGAAGTATTTGCCGCCGTGCGCGCGGCCGGACTCAGCCGGGTTGCTTGATAGCGCGGCGATCTGACCGGAGCCTCGACGGCACCGAGATGCAGATCAGGCAGCAAGCTGCGGTATGAAGTGAAACAGCCATGCGGCGGAACAAGAAATTGTTCCGCCGCCGTTCTTTTAGGTGGTTTGGTTGTGGCATTGGCCGGCGATGGTTTGGCATCGACCAAGGCACGCACTTTGCGGCATCGACATCTCTAGAGAATCAAACTGATACGTGCTACCTTTTGCACAACATGAACCACACAACTTAAAAGATTACATGGACCCCAAAATTCCATCGCAGCAGGGTACGTTTAGAAATGCAGGCGGCAAGCCTGTTACTTTGCAAGATGTTGCATTGGCCGCAGACGTAAGCATCTCAACCGTTTCGCGCGTGCTGGACGAGCGGCTGCCGCCGTCTCGAAGCAAGGCGGCGGAACGCGTCAGAAAAGTGGCCCAGGAGCTGGGATATCGGCGCGATATCATGGCATCCAGTTTGCGCCGTGGTGGCACAGGAACCATTGGCGTCTTGGTGCCACGTCTTAGTGACACTGTCATGGCTTTGATCTATGAAGCCGTTTTTCGGGCTGCGGCGCGAAAGGGATATTTCGCCATAGTCACTACGAGTGGTGATGATCCGATACAGGAACAGTCCGCAGCAGAATCGCTCCTCGACCGGCGCGTTGATGGATTGATTCTCGCGACCAGCCGGCTCGACGATCAACTGCCGGCCCAGCTTCGTCAACGAAATATCCCGCATGCCCTGATATTGCGTACTGATGGCGTGAGCCGTTCTGCGGTGGGTGACGATGAACAGGGCGGCTATCTGGCAACGCGACATTTGATCGATTTAGGCCATCGGGATATTGGCTTGCTTGCTGGCCCGGGTTTTACATCGAGCGCACGTGATCGGCAGCGTGGGTATCGAAGGGCTATGAACGAAGCAGGCATCCCTATTCGACCCGAATGGGTTTGTGCGTCTGAGTACGGCATCGAGTCGGGCGAAACAGTAGGATTTGCGCTACTTACCGGAAAACACCGCCCAAGTGCGGTTTTTGCCGTAAATGATGATCTTGCCATTGGCGTGATGGCGGCGGCTCACCGGTTGGGTATTGTGATTGGCCAAGAACTTTCCCTGGTCGGATACAACGATATTCCGCTTGCTGCCAGGCTGCCGATTCCGCTGACATCGGTGCACATGCCTTTTGATCACCTCGCATCGCTCGCGGTCGAATTGCTCCTGTCATCGACGGAACCCTCAGATCCCATCACTCGGGTGATGCCGAGCCTGATTCCCCGTGCATCAACCATGCCCCCGGCAAGTGGCCAAATTCCGTCAGTTCGGGGTATTCATGAGAAAACCCCGTGATATGACCCTACATCTAACTAGGTTCTATTGACGTTTTGATTCTCTTCCTCCTTCAGAAGGTTATGCTATTGAACGGTAAGGCAGATTTCCCTCACTTGAAAGTAACCATCCCAAGGTTCGAATCCCCGTGGGGACGCCAAACAAATCAATGAGTTATGGTGTTTTGTTTTGGCGCATAGGTATATTCAGGCATTAAACAAAAAGCACTTGGGAAACCAAGTGCTTTTTTGTTTTTGTACCTTGCCAGTTTGTATGGCTGAAGGTTTCTCGGCCAGGGCGGAAGTTCAGGGTTCAGGGAACTTCCGGAGTCGGCCTGGCGGGGAAGTTCGATAGGTTGAAGCGCTCGCCGCAATGAGCATGGTTGCTATGCCTGTCACTTTGCAGTTGCCCCGGCTTCAATCGCTCGGCTTATTTCTTCGTCTTTGACTCGTCAGCAGGGGCTTGATAATCAATCCCCCATGGGCCCGTTCCATGTATCTGAATTATAGTTTCTTTGTCTTTTGTGAATGCGTACATCGATGCTCCTGCTGGGACCATGAAGGCATCTCCGGGTCTGTATATGGTTGCCTTCGCAGGATCGATTTTATCTCCCAGTGAGAAGTATAAAACTCCCGACAGCACGGTTACCCGCTCCGTAGTCGGATGCGTGTGAACTCCGATTGTTAGCTTCGGAGGCAGTTTGGCACGCATGGTAAACGGCTCTGTCGATTTCAAATCACCTTCAAGTACCGCAACTTTCGCCTTGGGGCCAAGCGATGGCGCATCAACCCACTTGAGTTCGGAGGCCTTGATGGAGATGAAATCACCCTTCACAGGAGTATCCGCACTAAAAACACTTGGGGACAATGCTCCCGACATCGCTACTACCGCGGCAATGACTACGCTTCTAGAAATTTTCATTCTGACCTCCATTGATACACGATTGCAAAATGCCAATAGCTGCGAATGGGGTGGCCCTGATTGAACATGGTTTCATGTAAATCAGGCGCTGAAAGGGTTGTCATCTTGGAAAATTAAAGACATGTAGTGAATTGACCGAGCATAACCTCATGGCAATGCATCGGTTCACCTGCAGCTATCCCGTAAAGCAAAGGTCTTTTCAGCCCAATATTAGACAGATTCTTAGTGGCCTTGTTCCTCTCCTGCTTCGGGCTTCCAGATTCTGGGCACTCAAGTGGCAATTTGATGCGTTGTGGACATTCAGTCAGTTTGCCGACTTCGGAATAAGAAAAAAGCACTTGGAAAACCAAGTGCTTTTGTTTTTATACCTTGCCTGATCAATTGGTAAAAAATAACTCTAATAAAGACTATTGGATTGTTTCAGTGGCCGGTTTGTATAACTGATGGTTTCTTGGCCTAAACGGAAGTTCATTGCTTATGCCGGGTACTTCCGCTATGAATGGAAAAGCAGCTGGTTAGTTTCAATAATGGGCTATCGCCGGTAGCGTCTGACAGCAGTATTTCGATCGGATCAAGAGTGTCTAGGGGTGTCGTGGCGCTACACGTCCACTAGAAGAAGCCAGTATCTCTCTCAGACCTCGATCTGGAAGACTGTTGCATGAATCACTGGATAATACCCTCTTGAGGATATCACTACGCTCTTCATTTAATAATGGAATTGTCCTCAATACCTCAAGTTGGCTGAACATATTCCAAGCATACCTGCTTCCGATGTCGGAAGGGGATTTGCATACGGTTTCAATAATT
This sequence comes from Pseudomonadota bacterium, assembly GCA_018261735.1. Classification (GTDB taxonomy): domain Bacteria; phylum Pseudomonadota; class Gammaproteobacteria; order Burkholderiales; family Chitinibacteraceae; genus Formivibrio. The sequence goes on along the minus strand of JAGTRM010000008.1, from coordinate 109,344 downwards.
GCGCCGGCGACCTTTTGAGAATCGACTGAGAAGAGATTCTTATCGATTTCACCGGAGTCATCCATTGGTTTGAAGATGGGAAACACCCGAGAACTATTTTTCGAGTTAAGAATAACGTCATTGAATGTATTCAAACTATCGACACTGATAGCCGTCAACATGGAGTCAACGATCTTTGACTCTTTGAAAGTGGTTCCGAAAAATGAGGAAAGAGCAAGATCGGCACCATACATAGTTGTCTGCTCTATCTGGGAGCCGTCCCAATAGATGCCGCGAAGTCTCGAATTATTGAAACTGCTGCGAACTACTCTCAGATACATAAAGGTGGCGCCATCAAGTGCTGCGAAATCAAAATTTACGCCGTAGAACTGGGTATTAACAAATACCGAACCATATAGTCTCGAGAAGGACAGGTTCGCCCCAGAAAGATCAGCGTCGTGTGCCCAAATGCGCGGAACGATCTGAGAGTGAAGATCGAGAAAACGAAGTCGTTTTCCTCTGAGATCAAGGACAACACTCCGGTTCATAAATGCTGAGTCTTTATCACTAAACCCGATGAAACGTGGATCCTCAGGGCCAGCCGATGTGTTGCCATCCCACAGTTTGGCGGCTCGATCGATCTTTATGTGGGGAATTAATGCAATAGTCCCACCATCCTCGTCGTCTAGCCAGTCCGTCTCTGTCTTTAGCAAAAGTGTGACGGAGTAATGCGGCGGGACGAAAATGACATCAAAGCAGACTGCCCAGTAGGCGGAAAAGAGAATTCCGCACAGCCAACCGGCCGCTTTTTCTATTCTTGAGGTCTTGGTGCGAAAAGCTTGCACAAGTTCCTTATACCGAATGCAGCTAACTGCGATTGACAGTAGAAAAATTCCCGTATGTAGAAGGAAAACGGCTCTGTGCTGGTAGGAAGCAAACCGCAGCGTGGCAAAAAGAATTGCGCCAGGGCCTGCGAACATCAATAGGGCGAGAAGAAGCCTTTCGGTAAACGTGTCAAGGAAGCTTCCAATATTTCGCGCCGTAGGTTGTACGTGCTTCTGCGATTCCTCTGCCACCCTTTTAGTTGTAACTAGGTGAGCCACCAAGATAATGATTGGGGCAGCTATATAGAATCCAAATACAGAAATGTCTATCCCAACAACCGGCAATCGAAATCCTTGGTTACCCTTCAGAAGAACTGTGTCTGTGGTTGAGGCGATACTAACAACAACATAGAGAATTAGAGATGCGAACGGGAGGTGAGATGCGAACTCGGTACTTTTCGCCTTCGCAGTGGGTCCACTTGAGTACGTTTTCCCATAGAGCGTTCGCTGCAAAGACACTCTGGCCTTGCGCCAACGACTAGCAGGTGTGAGCATATTCTTCATTTTCAATCGGCCTTGCGTACACCACACGGATTTACGCCATTTAAATGTGGAAGCTCGGTAGTGTCAGTTAAGCTGCCCCACTTCGCGCAATCAATCGATTGGCGACAGCAAGTCTCAGTTTTCCTCGTTCAATTAAGTATGACGGATGTTTATGGTCGATAGTAAGTTTTTTGTTTTCTAATCGAGCTTGGCCATCAGTTCTTGAGACCCTGTTCTGAAAATACAATCGGTGAATGCAAAATGGCACGTAATTTGTCACCAAACGAAAAGGCCGCAATTTAGCGGCCTTTTTGTTATCTTGACTGTCCCATTTAAAACACTCTTTCCGCCGTGAACTGCCCCGGGCACGGTGAAATCGACGGTCAATAAACCAGCCCAAAGGTCAAGAGTGCGGTGTCCCGAACCATTCATTCAGGACACGATACCGCTTGTGCAGATCATCCGGCAGTTTCGGAATGCGCTCGAACCATTCCTTGATCTCTTGTACTTCCTGGCCCCAGGATTCCTTGTCGATATCGAGCAGGGCGATCAGCGATTGGCGTGTGAATCCGTCTAGTCCTTCGATATTGATATCGTCGGGATTGGGCAGGTAGCCGATCGGCGATTGGGTGGCACCCACTTCGCCTTTGCAGCGCGCCAGGATCCACAGCAGCACGCGCAGGTTGTTGCCGAAGCCCGGCCAGATGAACTTGCCGTTGTCGTCGGTGCGGAACCAGTTGACGTGGAAGATCTTCGGCGGGTTCGGGATCTTCTTGCCCATGTCCAGCCAGTGCTGGAAGTAGTCGCCGATGTTGTAGCCGCAGAACGGCAGCATTGCCATCGGGTCGCGTCGCACCACACCAACCTTGCCGTTGGCGGCGGCGGTGGTTTCCGATGCCATGGTGGCGCCGACAAATACGCCGTGTTTCCAGTCGAAGGATTGGTAGACCAGGGGCGCCACCTTGGCGCGACGTCCGCCGAACACGATCGCCGAAATCGGCACGCCTTCCGGATTCTGCCATTCCGGCGAAATGCTCGGGCATTGCTCGGCCGGGGCGGTAAAACGCGAATTGGGGTGCGCGCCCAGGCTGCCGGAGGATGGCGTCCAGGCATCGCCCTTCCAGTCAGTGCCATGCTCGGGCGGCTCGGTTCCCATGCCTTCCCACCAGATCGAGCCATCATCGCCCAGCAGTACATTGGTGAAGATGGTATTGCGGCTGGTGGTTAGCAGGGCATTCGGGTTGGACTTCTTGCTGGTGCCCGGCGCCACGCCGAAGAAGCCGGCTTCGGGGTTGACGGCCCACAATCGCCCATCCTTGCCGATCCGCATCCAGGCGATGTCGTCGCCCACGGTCCAGACCTTGTAATCTTTGAGGATTTCCGGCGGAACCAGCATGGAAAGGTTGGTCTTGCCGCAGGCGCTGGGGAAGGCGGCGGCGATATAGGTTACCTCGCCCTTTTTGTCTTCCAGGCCGAGAATCAGCATGTGCTCGGCGAGCCAGTCTTCATGGCGGCCCAGATTGCTGGCAATGCGCAGCGCGAAGCATTTCTTGCCGAGCAGCGCGTTGCCGCCATAGCCGGAGCCGAAGCTCCAGATCGTGTTGTCTTCCGGGAAATGGCAGATGTAGCGCTTGTTTTCATCGAGCTCGCCCTTCGAGTGCAGCCCTTTTACGAAATCGCCGGATTCGCCGAGATGCCGCATGGCGACATCGCCGATGCGCGCCATGATGCGCATATTGAGCACGACATAACGGCTGTCGGTGATTTCGATGCCGACCTTGCTGAACGGGGAGTTTTCCGGGCCCATCAGGTACGGGATCACATACATGGTCCGGCCGCGCATGCAGCCTTTGTAAAGCTCGCCCAGCTTGGCATAGGCTTCCTGCGGGGCCATCCAGTTGTTGGTCGGGCCGGCATCTTCCTGTTTGTGTGAGCAGATAAAAGTCAGGTGTTCGACGCGGGCCACGTCATTCCTGGCGCTGCGGTGATAAAAGCAGCCCGGATGTTTTTTCTGATCCAGCGCGATCAGCTCGCCGTCGGCCAGGCATTCATTTTCCAGGCCTTTCTTTTCGGATTCCGAGCCGGTGATCCACACGATCTTGTCCGGTTGGGTTGTTTTGGCAACTTCATCTACCCAAGCTTTAACCGCAGTATTCATTTTTTCTTCTCCAGCTATTCACGGAATGCATAATTGCGGCCGCGATATTTTTCTAATATTCTGACCAGAAATCTCGATTGGATTTTTATTGCACCGCAGAAAATTGTCTGTTTTATCGCCTCTAGTCAGTGTCATGTCGCAATGAAGAAATCAATTGGTTTTATTTGCAATCATTTCACTGAATTGTTTTTCCGTGAGATGTTATGAATCCGGATTTTGTTGACCATCCTTGCTTGATCCGCCCTATACAATATCCTTGCGGCGATACTTCGGTGCCGCCAGGCAACACCTTACTGCCGCCACCGGGTATGACCTGCAAGCAATTCGCTCACCGTGTCACCTTCAGGCCTGGTTTGATACTTTAGCGCCGTGCGCATGGCCGCATGGGGTGCTGCCATCTCGCGACTGGATGCCCGTGCTGCGGGAATCATCACAAGAACGGCGCCAAATATCATTTATGGGGAACCCGTTTCCGGTTAATTTTTTATACACCATCAAGCCGGATAAATTTAGTGGAATACACTGCACGACAGGAAGTTTTCGTGGCGCCCAAGCGTGAAGGATGTTCGATTGCTTTGCAGTCGGGCCTGACTCAATACGGACTATTTCTGCCAATATTTAAAATATATTCGTAAACTTCACGACATGTTTTGTGCCAAAAACAAAATTCACTTTCCTGCTATCAACAGCTTCAAATCACTCACAATATCCTCGACGGATGCATCATCTTTAATGTAAAGACGGATTCTTCCGGCGGGATCGAATACATAAGTCCCTGTCGAGTGGTCAAGCATGTAGCTGCCAGCCGATTGTGCATGTGGCTGGTTATGGGCGTGTTCGTCAGGTTCACTCCCCTTGCGGCGGGAAAAAAAGACCTTGAACTCCTTCGCCACCGCTTCAGTTGCCGGCAGGTCTGCGCGCAGACCGATGAATGAGGGATGAAATCCGGTGACATAAGCGCCCAGTTTTTCTGCTGTATCGCGCTCCGGATCAACGGTAATAAGCAGAACCTGCACCTTGTCTGCGCCGGGGCCGAGGCGCTTCATCGCCTCGGAAAAACGTGCCAGCGTGGTCGGGCAAACATCCGGGCAGGAGAGATAGCCAAAGAACAGAAGAGTCGCCTTGCCCTGGAAATCCGGCAACGCTCTTGCCTGCCCCCGGTGATCCGTCATCCCCCCGAGGGATCGCCCGAATTGTGCGCCGCTGATGTCGGTAGTGCGAAACACCGCTGGTGGCTCGCGACAACCCGCCAACCCAAGAAGCACGGCCAGGAAAATAGCTCGCCACATTTGTTTGTCCAATAAACGGCTACTCAAATAAGTATTTTGGTTCGAATTTAAAAATCCGCATGTTTTTTTATGAATCCACCGCACGCACGCCAGAATGGGTACGCGTTTGTTCTGTTATTGCAAATTTAGTCAGCATAATGTCATTGCTAAACTAAAATCCGCATTATTTCAATTCAGTGTATCAAATCACCCTGGCTGAAGCCGATCAGGTTTCCTGTGCGCTGCGTGCGTTTCCCTCGCCATTTGTCGAGGCTATTACCACTTTTATATTGTGGTTAATTGTGCGCTATTTGTTCGTTATATTCCTGTGTTGTTAGTGTGGTTAATTGCCGGGCGGTACAAACAGCACAATACTGTTGACTTTGGATTTGAATCCGCTACAGATAAAGTCAGAGCAATACAATGACTCAGTCATAAGAGTGGCGGGAGACGAATTGAAGTGTCTAATAGATCTTGCCAGCGAATAGGCCAGATTCCTGGCGCCATTCAGGCCATACCAATATTGATCGTATGGTTTGTTTCCGCGCGTGCTCACGCGGAATACGGTTTGAACCTCCACGCGCCTGCCACCAATCTCGCGCAGAAAATTTATGACCTGCACACCGCGATCCTATGGATCTGCCTGGCGATCTTTATCGTGGTTTTTATACCGATGTGCATCGCGCTGTTGCGACACCGGAAATCCAAAGGGCATCGGCCGGCGAGATTCCATGACAACCTGACGCTGGAAATCGCCTGGACCATCGTGCCGGTCCTGATTCTGCTGGCCATGGCCGGGACGGCGACGAGGCTGGTGGTGGCGATGAAAGACACGGACGAGGCGGACCTGACGATCAAGGTCACCGGCCATCAGTGGAAATGGGAATACGAATACCTCGGCGATGACATCCGCTTCATCAGCACCTCGTCGACGCCGAAAGAGCAGATCGACGGCGCGCAGGCCAAAGGCGAAAACTATCTTCTCGAAGTGGATCGTCCGCTGGTTGTGCCGGCTGGCCAGAAGGTGCGTCTGGTACTGACCTCCGCCGATGTGATTCATACGTGGTGGGTGCCGGCCTTCGGCCTCAAGCAGGATGCCGTGCCCGGCTTCATTCGCGATTCCTGGTTCAAGGCCGACAAGCCGGGAACATTCCGCGGCCAATGCGCCGAACTGTGCGGTGTCGGCCACGGGTTCATGCCGGTGGTGGTGGAAGTCGTCACGGTCGAGCAATTCGATGCCTGGAAGCAGGCGCAAAAGGCACTGGTGGCCGCAGCGGCGGCCAGCGCAGGAAAAACCTATACGCTGGCAGAACTGAAGGCGCTCGGAGAGAAGGTGTACAAGACCAATTGCATCGCCTGCCACCAGGCGACCGGATTGGGTATTCCCGGTGCCTTCCCGGCGCTCATTGGCTCGAAGATAGTCAGCGGCGACAAGTCAGGACACATCGACATGGTTCTCAACGGCAAACCGGGCACGGCCATGGCCGCGTTTGGCAAGCAGTTGTCGGACGTGGAGATCGCCGCGGTCGTTACCTATGAGCGCAATAGCTGGAGCAACAAGATGAGCGACGTTGCGCAACCCGCCGACATCGCCGCCCGGCGCAAGTGACAAGGAATCTGGGGAACATATGTACACCGCCGACACTGCCGCCCACCACGATCACGCACACGGTGCCCCGCGCGGCATCATGCGCTGGCTGACCAGCACCAACCACAAGGACATCGGCACGCTCTACCTGTGGTTCAGCCTCTTCATGTTCTTCTTCGCCGGTGCGTTGGCCATGCTGATCCGCGCCGAACTGTTCCAGCCCGGTCTGCAGCTGTTTCAGCCCGCCGTGTTCAACCAGCTGACCACCATGCACGGCTTGATCATGATTTTCGGCGCGATCATGCCGTCCTTGGTCGGCTTCGCCAACTGGCAGGTGCCGCTGATGATCGGCGCCTCCGACATGGCTTTCCCGCGCCTCAATAACTGGAGTTTCTGGCTGCTGCCGGCGGCCGGACTGCTGCTCATTGCCACCTTTTTCGTTCCCGGCGGGGCGATTGCCGGCGGCTGGACGATGTATCCCCCGCTCTACATCCAGGGCGGCGTGGCTTACGACATGTCCATTTTGGCCATCCACATCCTGGGTATCTCGTCGATCATGGGGGCGATCAACATCATCGTCACCATCCTCAACCTGCGTGCGCCGGGCATGACGCTGATGAAGATGCCGCTCTTCGTGTGGACCTGGCTGATCACCGCCTTCCTGCTGGTGGCCGTGATGCCGGTGCTGGCCTGCGCGATCACCATGCTGCTCACCGACCGCCATTTCGGCACGCATTTCTTCGACGCGGCAGGCGGCGGCGACGCAGTCATGTTCCAGCACCTGTTCTGGTTCTTCGGCCACCCCGAGGTGTACATCATGATCCTGCCGGCTTTCGGCATCGTCTCGACCATCATCCCGACCTTCGCGCGCAAGCCGCTGTTCGGTTATGTGTCGATGGTCTATGCCGTGGCCTCGATCGCCTTCCTCTCGTTCATCGTCTGGGCGCATCACATGTTCACCACTGGCATGCCGGTTGGCGGCCAGCTGTTCTTCATGTACACGACTATGCTGATTGCGATCCCGACCGGCGTGAAAGTCTTTAACTGGGTGGCCACGCTGTGGCGCGGCTCGATCACGTTCGAGACGCCGATGCTCTTTGCCCTGGCCTTTGTCTTCCTGTTCACCATCGGCGGCTTCAGCGGACTGGTGCTGTCGCTGGTGCCGGTGGATATCCAGCTGCAGGACACCTACTACGTGGTGGCGCATTTTCACTACGTGCTTTTCTCCGGTTCGGCGATGGCCATCATGGGCGGCATTTATTACTGGCTGCCCAAATGGACCGGCCACATGTATGACGAAACGCTCGGCAAGATCCACTTCTGGCTGACCGCGATCGCCTTCAACATCACCTTCTTCCCGATGCACTTCCTGGGGCTCGCCGGCATGCCGCGCCGGATTCCCGATTACGCGCTGCAATTTGCCGATTTCAACATGATCTCCAGTCTGGGCGGCTTCCTGCTCGGCGCCAGCCAGCTGCTCTTCCTTTATACGGTGATCAAGTGCGTGCGCGGCGGCGCACCGGCCGGCAACAAGCCGTGGGACGGTGCCGACACGCTGGAATGGACTCAGACTTCGCCGCCGCCGTACCACTCTTTTGTCACCCCACCGCAGATCAAGCTGGTCAGGGGGAGATCACATGCAAACGCACGCTGAACATGATGTGTATTACGTCCCGCCGCCTTCGATCTGGCCGCTGGTCGGCTCGGTTGCCTTGCTTGTGCTGGCATCCGGCTTCGTGATGCTGCTGCACAAGATCGCCGCCGGCCCCTATGTCATGGCGCTCGGTATCGGGATTCTGCTGGTCATGCTGTTCGGCTGGTTCAGCACGGTGATCCGGGAAAGCCTGGCCGGCAAGTATTCCGACCAGGTCGACACCTCGTTCCGCTGGGGCATGGTGTGGTTTATTTTCTCGGAGGTTTTGTTCTTTGCCGGCTTCTTTGGCGCGCTGTTTTACGCCCGCATCCTCGCCGTGCCCTGGCTGGCAGACGCGCAGATGCTGTGGCCGGGATTCACTGCGGCGTGGCCAACAGCCGGGCCGGGAGTCAAGACCGTGCTCACGCCCGTCGACGCGTGGGGCCTTCCGGCGCTCAACACCCTGATCCTGCTGAGCTCGGGCGCGACCGTGACCTGGGCCCACTGGGGCTTGCAAAAGGGCAGGCAGTTCCAGCTCAAGCTCGGGCTGGCGCTGACCATCATCCTGGGTGCCTTGTTTATTTCCTTGCAGATCCACGAGTATGGCGAAGCGGCCTTCACCATCCGCGACGGCATCTACGGCGCCACGTTCTACATGCTGACCGGATTCCACGGTTTTCACGTGATGCTAGGCGCGGCCATGCTCACCGTGATTTTCTTGCGCGCGCTGGCCGGACACTTCACGCCGGGGCGGCATTTTGCCTTCGAAGCCGTGGCTTGGTACTGGCACTTCGTCGACGTGATCTGGCTGATGCTGTTCGTTTTCGTCTATTGGTTGTAACGGAACCCGGCCATGTCCACGCCCGCCATCCCCTCGCTGCCCACGCCGAACCACCGCCGGCTGGTTGGCCGGCTGCTGCTGGTTGTCGCGCTCTCCTTTGGCTTCGGCTTTGCGTTGGTGCCCCTCTACGATGCATTTTGTGTGGTGACGGGCCTGAATGGCAAAACAGCCGGTGCAGCAAAAGGGATTGGCATCGGCGGCATCCAGCAACAGGTCGCGGCGGCGCCTTCGCCGATCGACAAGGGCCGGATCGTGACGGTTGAGTTCATCGGCACGGTGATGCCCGGTCTGCCGTGGGACATGCAACCGTTGATTTCGAAGCTCGACCTGCATCCGGGCGAGCTGCAGCAGGCGATGTACCGCGTGCACAACCGCTCAGACCAACCGATTGTGGGGCAGGCCATTCCCAGCGTGTCGCCCGGGTTGGCGGCCCAGTATTTCCACAAGCTCGATTGTTTCTGTTTTGCGCAACAGACGCTGGCGCCGGGAGAAACCAAGGATTTGCCGCTGACTTTTATCGTTAAGCCGGAAATCGACCGGGATATTCGCACGATCACCCTGGCCTACGCCTTCTTCAAGGCTGCCGACTCGAAATCGGCAACGAAGCGTGTGGCGACGCGATGATGAACGCTTCATTTGCGGCTAGCGGGCGTGACCGGGGATCAGCCCGAAATAAAAACCCAGCATCAGCAACGCGAAGAGCACGAGTGACAGGGCGATACGCACGGTCAGCGCCTTCACGCTGCGATCGTCGTCCGCACCCCGGTTTTTGAAGAGGAAGAACAGCCCCGAAAACAGGCTGCAGATCACGCCAAGCAACACGAGAAGGATAACGAGCTTGAACATGGCCGGCTCCAACAAGGCGAGCCCTGATTATGTACCCGGTACCTGCACGGTGCCAACGGCACAGGAATCCGGGCAGAAAAGCGCAAGGCGTCGTTTCCAGCCACGCCTGTGGCCCACCGTCGCCGCTGCGCTGCTGGTGCCGCTCTTCTTTTCCGCCGGGCAATGGCAATGGAACAAGGCTGCCCGTAAAAGCGCGCTGCAGCAGCAAGTCGACGCACGCGGCGCGGCACCGGCAATTCCGGTGCCGACCTCGCTGATCGTCGATACGCAATCCGTGCTCTACCGCAGGCTGGTGGCGCACGGCCAGTACGAACCAGAGCGCCAGATCCTGATCGACAACCGCATCCTGCATGAACAGGCCGGCTATCACGTCATCACCCCGCTGCGCCTCGAAGGCAGCGATGTTCGCCTGCTGGTCAATCGCGGCTGGGTGCCGGCGTTGGCGGATCGTCGCCAGCTGCCGCAGATCAGTACGCCGACCGGAACTATCGAAGTGACCGGCACGGCGATCGTGCCCGGCACGCGCTTCCTGACCCTTGGCGCGGACGCGCAAAGCAGCAAGGCCGATTGGCAAAGCGTTTGGCAAAACCTCGACATGGAACGCTTTGGCAAAGCCGTCAGTTTTCCGCTTCAGCCCATCGTTATCCAGCTCGATCCGGACAACCGTACGGCGGGCGGCTTCGCGCGCGAATGGAGCCGCCCGGACGCGCGCCGGCAATCCAATCTCAACTATGCCATCCAGTGGTGGACCTTTGCGGCCACCACCGTTGTGCTCTGGCTGGTTCTGAATTTCCGGAAAACGCCATGATATCTATGACCTCAACCCGATCCACCCCCAAGCCCGCTGGCCGCATGCTCCTGCTCCTGGTGGCCGTGTTTGCTTTGCCGTTTCTGATCGGGAGCGGGCTCTTCTGGTCGGGTTGGCGCCCGGATAAATCCGGCAATCATGGCGAACTGCTGCAGCCGCCCCGCAGCCTGCCGGCAAACGGGCTCCAGCACGTTGACGGGCGCGCCTTGTCGAGCACCGAACTGCACGGGAAATGGTTGCTGGTATTGCCGCTCGACGGGGAATGCCAGGCCGCGTGCCTGAAAAATCTGCAGCAGATGCAGCAGGTGCATATGGCGCTCACCAAGGGACAAAACCGGCTGCAACGCGTGCTGGTCAGGAGCGGGGTTTCGGAACCCGCGGCGGCGTTGCAGGGCCGCTTTCCGGATCTGCTGGTGGGCATTGTGCAAGCCGGCCCGGCCGGGTTGGCCTGGCAGCACGCGCTGGATGGCGCGGGGCAGGGGGTTTACATCGTCGATCCGCTGGGCAATGTCGTATTGCGTTATGCAGCCCCGGTCGAGATGCGCGGGGTGCTCAAGGATATTGAGCGCCTATTGAAATACTCGTGGATTGGTTGAGATTGGTTTGCAGAAGTCTTGAGGAGGTTTGAATGTCTGCTCCCGTAAAAGATTCGGCCATCGCGCCGGTCAAAGAATTGATCTGCGAATCGGCCTATGCATCGACTGAGACGCCCCGCCCGATCGGCCAGCGCCTTGCCGATTTCTTTGCGCTGTGCAAACCCCGCGTGAATAGCCTGATCGTCTTTACGGCGATGATCGGCATGTGCATGGCATCGCCCGGGCTGCCGCCGTTGTGGCTCTTTCTCGCGGCAACTCTGGGGATTGCGCTGGTTTCCGGGGCGGCGGCGGCGCTCAATTGCCTGGTCGAAAGAACTGTCGATGCCAAGATGGCGCGAACCCGTTGGCGTGCCACAGCAAGCGGCAAAATCACGGTTGCCGAAACCCTGTCGCTGTCCACCCTGGTTGGCGGCAGCGGATTGTGGATACTCTACGCATGGGTCAATCCGCTGACCATGTGGCTCACGCTCGCCACCTTCCTGGGTTACGTGGTGATCTACACCCTGGTGCTCAAACCCGCGACGCCGATGAACATCGTGATCGGCGGTGCCTCGGGCGCCATGCCGCCCTTGCTCGGCTGGGTGGCGATGAGCGGCCACGTCAGTCCGGAAGCGCTGGCGCTGTTCCTGATCATTTTCATGTGGACGCCGCCGCACTTCTGGGCGCTGGCCTGTTACCGCCGCGAGGAATACGCCAAGGCCGGGTTGCCGATGCTGCCGGTCACGCATGGCGTCGAGTTTACCTGCCTGCAAAGCCTGATCTACGTGGTCCTGCTCAGCGGGGCGAGCGTGTTGCCTTATGCGCTGGGCATGAGCGGCCTCGGGTATCTGGTGGCGGTGCTGATGCTCGATGCCGTCTTTCTGGCGTATTCCTGGCAACTCTGGCGCCATTACAGCGACGATCTGGCTAGGCGAGCTTTTCGCTGGTCGATTCTCTATCTGATGCTGCTGTTTGCGGCATTGCTTGCTGACCATTTCATCTGATTGCCTATGCGCCTCTATCGCTCCTTGCTCATTTTCGCCGCCGTGCTCGCCTTTGGCGTCATTTCGCTTGGCGCCTATGTGCGCTTGTCGGATGCCGGGCTTGGCTGTCCCGATTGGCCCGGCTGTTATGGTCACTTGATCGGCGTGCCGGATGCGGCGCATGAGCGCGCCGCTGCGCTGGTCGACTTCCCCGGTAAACCGGTTGAAGCGCCCAAGGCCTGGAAGGAAATGGTGCACCGTTATTTCGCCGGCACGCTCGGCCTGCTGATCGCGCTGATTGCCGTGCTGGCGTGGAAATACCGGCGCCCCTTGCAGCAATCGCCCGTTCTGCCCGGCGTGCTGCTCGGTGTTGTCGGGGTGCAGGCGCTGCTGGGTATGTGGACAGTCACCCTGTTGCTCAAGCCGGTGATCGTCAGCGCGCACTTGCTGGGCGGAATGGCCACGCTCGCCATGCTGGTCTGGCTGTACCTGGCGCAGTACGGGCAAGATTCGCGTTCAGCGCCATACCGTTCAACATCAATTCGCGCTGCACCGATCCGTACTGCATCAATCAAACTGCGCGGACTCGCCGCACTGGGATTGTTCGCGCTGGTTATCCAGATCGCCCTCGGCGGCTGGGTGAGCAGCAACTACGCCGCGCTGGCCTGCGGCAATGATTTCCCGACCTGCCTGGGCACATGGCAGCCCGAGATGGACTTCGCGCAGGCCTTTCATCTTCGCCGTGAGCTGGGTCAGGCAGCGGACGGCGGCTTGCTGCCAATCAGTGCGCTGACGGCCATACACTGGGCACACCGGGTCGGCGCGCTGATCGTGGCGGTGATCCTGGGGCTGCTGTCCATCCTGTTGCTGCGCCGGCCCGGATGGCGCACTTGGGGGCTGCTGCTCAGCACGGTGTTACTGGCCCAGATCGGGCTGGGCATTGCGAATGTGCAGCTCTTTCTGCCGTTACACCTTGCCGTTGCCCACAACGCCGGCGCCGCAATCCTGCTCACGGTGACGCTGGCGCTCACCTTCAGGCTTGGGCAGGCTTCAGGCCCGAAGCGCGGAACGCACCATGAACCGTAGAAATGTCTTTTTCATTGCAATCGCGCTGTGTTTTGCACTGCTTGGCATCCTTTTCGGCTTGCGCCAGAGCGCGCAGCAAAATGCAGGCAAGCCAGCAAGCACCCAGCTATTGCGCACGATCCTGCCCGATGCCAACGGCGCGCCCCAAGCGCTGTCGCAATGGGCGGGCAAGACCTTGCTCGTCAATTTCTGGGCGCCGTGGTGCGCGCCCTGCGTGCAGGAAATGCCGGAACTTTCCGCACTGCAGACCGAAATCGGCACAAGCAATATCCAGTTCATCGGTATCGGCATCGACTCTGCGGAAAACATCAGCCGTTTTGCCGCCGGGCTCAAGGTTGCCTATCCCTTGTACGTCGCCGGCTTGCCGGGCGTTGAGCTTTCTGCGCAGTTTGGCAATCGTACGGGCGGCCTGCCTTTTACCGTCCTCATCGGTCCGGACGGGCGCGTTATCAAGACCTATCTGGGCCGATTGAACATGGCAGAACTACGCACCGATCTATCGATGCCGGATTCCTCAGTTGCCAAACACAGGCTTGCTGATGCGCGCAGGTAGGGCGTACTGGTTTGAAGTGGGTTTGCCAGGAATCGGGGTATCGGTATTCATTGCTTCAAGGCCTCTTCAAGCTGTGCCTTGTTCATCAATGAACGCCCCTTCAAACCACGCTGACGTGCTTCATTGCGCAACTGTTTCAATGTGCGCCCACCAGCGCCCTGGTGCGAGCGCAGCCCGCCGCGCCGGCCGGATGACATGTCATTGATGGACGAAGCGCTCGCGGTCTCGGATTCGCCGTGTTGCGCGCGCTCCTTGTTGACCACGCGCGCCGCAATTTCCTCGGCCAAGGGCTCGGGCTTGCCGCGTTCGATCAGACTTTCCTTGATATGCGCGTATTGACGCTCGCGTTTGGCACTCCAGCTTTTTTGTGGCATGACAACTCCTTAAGGCGGGTAGGGCGCTGATGTCATTTCGCTTCGCGATTCAGATGGGCTTGTCCTAAGAGACTGCCAGCGCGGCAGACAAGCGCGCTTCCGAGAAAAAACATTGCCCGGAACAGGCTCGGCAGCCGCCCAAGCAGCCTCCGGCCATACGCTACCATTCGTCGCTGCCGGCCTGGAGCGTGGCCTGCAAGGCGATCTCGGGCACGCTCGCCAGCGCTTTGGACAACGGACAATCGCGCTTGGCGGCCTGGGCGATCTCCTGGAACCGGGCTTCGTCGATACCAGGTACGGTCGCCGTCAAGATCAATGCGATCCGGTCGATCACAAAACCGTCGCCTTGCTGAGCCAGGCGCACCCGGGCCTGCGTATCGATCGCCGTGGTGGCGAACCCGGCCTTGTCGCAAGCGAAGGAGAACGCCATCGTGAAGCAGGCGGCATGTGCAGCACCCAGAATCTCCTCGGGGTTTGTGCCACGACGGTCATCCTCGAAACGGCTCGCAAAACCGTAGGGATAGTTCTTGAGCGCTCCGGTTGCGGTACTGATCTGTCCCTGGCCCTTTTTACCGGCGCCTTCCCAATGAACGTTGGCAGTTTTCTCGATCATGATGAAACCTTTCAAGTGAGTTTTAACGTAGGAGTTGGCGTTGAATCGCCGCAGATGAACGCGTTCGTCCGGATGGCTTCGTTCGCGTTACTTCGGCCTCGGCGCCTTGGTTTGTTTGTCCGGTTGGCTCAGGCGTCCGGCGCGCAATTCCTTGACGGCGTTCACCACCGAGCGGGCCACGTTGCGGACTTCTTCTTGCACGGCCTTGTCCTTGTCCAGCGCGTCGTGACTGTCGCAATAGGGTTCGTAGTAACCGATGTAGCGGTCGAGTTTGGCCGCCGCGCCCGCGTCGATCATTCCCATCCACTCCAGCCAATCGCACAGACTGCGACGGTGTGATTCGACACCGGCCACATCGCCATGCACGACCACGCCGTACACCCGTCCCGCCACGTGCTTGGGGTAGTCCCAGCCTTTCTCCTCGATGCGCTTGGCCTCGGCCAGATGCTTGCCGTGAGTCGTGGTCGGGTCGGGATTGCCGCCATCGGCACACACCATGCGGTCGATCATCAGCTTCAACGGGCTGGGTGACTGATACCAGTAAGTTGGCGCCAATAGGATCACGGCATGGGCGGCGACCCAGCGCTCGTAGATCTCGGTCATCCAGTCGTCGGCCTGGTCGAGCGAGTGATTCGGGTAGCAACTGCAAGGCCAGTGGCACAACGGCATCGCACTCGACACGCAACCCTTGCAAGGCTGGATGGTGCGTCCGTACTCCGAAGTGACCAGGCTCAGGTCCAGTACATCGGCCTCGACCCCGGCATCCTGCACGATCTGCTGCGCGATGTTGGTCAGACGCCAGGTTTTCGATATCTCGCTTGGGCAGGTGCCATCATTGCGTGCACTGCCGCACACCAGCAACACGCGCGACGGTGTGGCGCTATCCTGCCAGCGCGCCTGCGCAGCTTGCAGGCGTTTGTGGGTTTCCAACCATTGCACCGATATCTGATAGGTAGGATCGGCAAAGCCACTGCCCGCAGGCTGGGTGATCGGCGCCTTGTGCCCTTCCTGGATGGCGCGCCAGGCAATGTCTTCGAGCCGGGCAATGGCTTCGTGCTCATCCGCATAGGCAGGATCGTAGAAGCGAACGATGTAGCGTTCGTGGAACTGCTCTCGCGTCAAAGGTGCCGGGGTCTGCCCCTTTCGAATCTTGGTCATTTCTATTCCTTGCGCCAGATGCCGCTTGTATGCGGGCGCTTCAGCCTGAGCCTGAGCCCCACTGTCCAAGGGCACTGTCCAACGTGGCCTCTCCCGAATCCTGATGGATGCGTTCACAGCAATGCACGATCAGCGTCATCTCAGGGCCATGCATTCATCATTCAAACCATAATCCCTGCGCGGACATATTTTGTCTGTTTGGTAACGCACATATCCGGCCTCCGGCTGTCGTGGCAAGGTGGTGCGCACCACGATCTGCGATAGCAAGGCAGTCTGCCCGCTGGATCGGGCCAATCGGCAATCCAAGGCCGAGATGATCCACCGGCGAGCACCCTGGAAAACCAAGGAATCCGTGGAGTTGGCCGCCTTGGAATGGGTGCTCTGGTTCAACCATCACAGGCTGTTTGAACCCATCGGCTATATCCCGCCGGCAGAAGCTGAGGCAAACTAGTATTGGCAAGTCGCCAATCAGATCGCTACCGTGGCCTGACTTAAACCCAATAGCCTCCACGGAGCCCGGGGCGGTTCAGTTCTGAAGCATCAACCGATTGGAAATGACTGGAAAACCTTGCCTCAATACAGACCAGTTCATTTTGACCCATGAACTCTAAGCCTATGGAGTGCCAATGGAGCAGTTGCCACCATCCCAACCTCGATCACTCGCAGATCTGTTTTTCACTTTTACCGTGCTCGCACTGCAAGGATTCGGCGGGGTCATGGCCGTCGTAGAGCGTGAGCTGGTTGAAAAGAAACGCTGGATGAGTAAAGAGGAATTTATCGAGGAGTGGGCCGTGGCCCAGGTCATGCCCGGGCCTAACGTGGTGAATCTCAGCTTAATGATTGGCGGGCGCTATTTCGGTTTGCCGGGGGCCATCGCGGCATCGGCTGGCTTGTTGCTGTGTCCGCTGGTGCTGGTACTACTGCTGGGGTATGGCTATGCCCGGTACGGAAGTCATCCAACCGTTATTAACGTGCTGCGTGGAATGGGCGCTGTGGCGGCAGGCTTGATCATCGCCACCGGCCTTAAATTAGCAAGCGCCCTGAAAAGAAATGCACTTGGCATTCCGGTCGCTACGGTGTTGGGGCTTGCCTGCTTTATTGGAATTGCCCTTCTTCGCTGGCCCCTGATGTATGTCATGTTCGGGCTGGGCGCCATAGGCTGTTTTGTGGCATACCGGCGGCTCAAGCCATGATGATCGAAATACCATCCCATGTGCTGCAATGGTCGGACTGGCTGGATTTATTCCTGCATCAACTGCTGTTTTCGCTGATGTCGGTCGGCGGCGTTGTCAGCACCCTGCCTGAAATGCATCGCTATCTGGTTGATCAACAACACTGGCTTAGCGATGCGCAATTCAATGCATCGATTGCTGTCGCCCAAGCAGCTCCGGGGCCAAACATCCTGTTCGTGGCACTCATCGGCTGGAACATCGGCATGAATGCCGGGGGACTTTCAATCGCGCTGCTTGGCGTGCTGATCAGCATGGTGGGCATTTTATTGCCCAGCAGTACCTTGGCCTACCTGATGGCTCGCTGGGGGCACAGGAACCGGGAACTGCGGTCAATCCGTGCATTCAAGCAAGGAATGAGTCCGATCGTCGTAGCGCTGCTGATCTCCACCGGCTGGATTCTTGCCAGCGCCCAGGGCGAGTTTGCACGTGCTTGGCCGCTCTGGTTGGCCACTGCCGTGACTGCACTGATTCTCTGGCGCTGGAAAGTTCACTTGCTGTGGCTATTGGCTGCAGGCGCCATTCTTGGCGGATTGGGTTGGATTTGATCCGCCTTGGTAACATTCAAATCGGCAAATAGAGCGCATCCGCTCCCCCGCAAGCCCCGATTTCCCGTCGTTTCGGTGACGAAAAGAATGGATCGCGGGGGAGGGGGCAGGGGGCCGTCAACTCGTGGACCGGCGCTGGTGGTATTTCCAGGCCAGTTCATCCCACTCGATCACCAGGTTGCCGCCGGCCGCGCAATGCTGGCGCTCCCAGTTGGTCAGCAGGTCGAGGCACGCATGGTCGATATAGTCCAATTTCTCGAAATGGATGAACACCTCGGTCTTGGGGAGGACCTCTTCCAGCGCGGCGGCCAGCATCGGCAGACGGATCAGCGTGGCGGAGCCGGACAGGCGCAGGTGAACCTGATTGGTGGCCGCATCGTCATCGCGCTCGATGTGCAGGCGGGAAAACACATACAAGAGCTTGAAGAGCGAGAGCAGCAGGCCGAATACCACGCCCTTGAGCAAGTCCTCGGCCACGATCACCAGGATGGTAGAGAGATAAATCGCCACCTCGCTGCGCCCGAATTTCAGCAGTTGGGGGAGCGCCTTCGGGTAAGCCAGCTTGTAGCCGGTAAACACCAGAATGCCTGCGAGGCTCGCCACCGGGATATAGCGCAAGGTGAAGGGCAACACCACCACGAACAGCAACAGCCAGGCGCCATGCACAATCGCGGAAACGCGCGTTTTGGCGCCGGCATCGACGTTGGCGCTGGAGCGCACGATCACGCCGGTCATCGGCAGCACGCCGAGCACGCCGCAGACGGCATTGCCCACGCCTTGCGCCAGCAACTCCCGGTCATACTTGGTGCGGGGGCCTTGATGCATCTGGTCCACGGCACTGGCGCAGAGCAAGGTTTCGGCACTGGCGATAAACGCCACGGAAACGGCCGCGAGCAGGATCGGCGTTTCAATCACGCGCTTGAGACTTTCCCACTGCGGCCACTGAATCACCGACCAGATGTGGTCGGAGACATCCACGTAATGGATATCGAGCTTGAATGCCGCCGCTGCGATCACGGACACTATCACGGCGATCAACGGGCCCGGCAGCATCTTGAGTTTCTTCGGGGCGAAGCTGGTCCAGCCGGCAATCACGGCAATGGTCAGCAGGCCGATGCCAAACGCATGCAGCGCGGGGCCTCCGCCAGAGAAGGCATGCGACAACCCGGCAGGGAGCGCCAGCAGGTTGTCGATGCCGTTGCCGATGGGTTTGCCATCGAGCATCACATGCAGTTGCGAGGCGAAAATCAGCACGCCGATCCCGGCCAGCATGCCGTGGATCACGGCCGGGGAAACGGCGCGAAACCACTGCCCGAGCTTGAGCACCCCCGCAGCGATCTGGATCAGCCCGGCCAGCAGGATGATCACGCCCAGCGTGCCCAGGCCGTACTGCTGCAGCAGTTGCCACACCAGCACCGTCAAGCCGGCAGCCGGGCCGCTCACTTGCAGGGGCGATCCGGCAAGAAAACCCACCAGCAAGCCGCCGACGATACCGGTCATGATCCCGGCCGTGGGCGGCAAGCCGGAGGCAATGGAGACCCCCATGCACAGTGGCAATGCCACCAGAAACACCACGAACGAAGCCATGATATCGTTGCCGAATCCGTGGCCCGAGGGTTTCTGGAGGGATGTTTTTTGTGCCATGAATTGAGATTTCCGGTTTGATTCGTCAAGGGCTGCCCGATAAGGACTCACGTCCTGACCGTGGATAAAAAAGGCCATGCAGTTTCTGCAGGGCCTTTTAACGAGGAGGGCTATTTTAGCCTAAAGGCTCAGGCAAAACTCAGTTGCACCTTCATCTGCGAACGGCGATCCGCGGCCAGTTCGAATGCTTCCACCGCGCGGTCGACCGGCAGCGTCGCAGTGATGATCGGTTTGACGTTGATCCGGCCTTCCTTGATCAGGCGCGCGGCCAGGGCGTATTCGGTGTGGAAGCGGAATGCACCCACCAGGCGGATTTCCTTGCCCACGATCACGCCGATCGGAATCGGCACTTCGCCGGTCACGCCCACCTGCACGATCGTGCCGCGCGGACGCAATGCCGGGATCACGTCTTTCAGCACCGCGCCGACGCCCGTGCATTCAAAGACCACGTCGAAATAGCCCTTGTCGGCGGTGAATTCCTCGGCTTTCAGGCCCGGCTCGATCGAGACATTCACGGTACGCGTCGCGCCCATTTCGGTGGCTTTCTTCAATGCGGCATCGTGCAGATCGGTGGCGACCACTTCGAGCGCGCCGGCATAGCGTGCGGCTGCGACCACCAGCGCGCCGATCGGGCCGGAGCCGGTCACCAGTACGCGTTTGCCGGTCAGGTCTTCGGCCTGGCCGATGGCATGCAGCGCCACCGACAGCGGCTCGGTACAGGCCGCTTCGCCCAGCGACACGGTATTGCCGACCGGTTCGCACTGGCTGACTTCGGCGACGATCAATTCACGGAAAGCGCCCTGGCTGTGCGGCGTACGCATCGCGCTGCCGTAGAACCACATGTCCAGGCAATGCTGATGCTGGCCTTCCTGGCAGAACTTGCACTTGCCGCAGGGGCGGCTGGGCGACAGCGCCACGCGGTCTCCGCGCTGGAGCCGATGCACCTCGCTGCCTACTTGCTCGATCGTGCCGGCGACCTCGTGACCGAGGACGATAGGTTCGCGAACGCGCACCACGCCGAATCCGCCATCCAGATAGTAGTGCAGGTCGGAGCCGCAGATGCCGCCGGCACCGATGCGCACCAGTACCTGGGTCGGCAGAAGTTCAGGGACCGGAACCGTTTCCACGCGCAGATCTTTTTGGCCGTGCAACACACAGGCTTTTGCTTCCATTTCAAATCGCTCCAATGTTGAAAAGACACCTCGCCATCTTGAGGGCGAAGTCTTGTCATTGCGGTGCCGGGGTCCGGGGCTCAAGGAGCCGAGGGGAGGAGGAACCCTGGAACACTATCGGGTTGCGGGTCATCCTTAAGCCCCAGATCCGGGCTGCGGTTTCTTTTACTGCGTCAGTATCTTTTACAGCGCCTGGATCTTGGCCCAGACCACATCCTCGACCGGGATTCCCAGTTCCAGATTCTGCTTGCGGATATTCGCTTCCTTCTCGCCCGGATAGATGATTTCCTGCTTTTCATCCACGCGTTCCGAGGCCTTGATATCGGCCAGCACTTCGTTCACGGCGGAGGAGAGGAATTCGTTGCCGGCGATCTGGGTGGCGTCGATCGCGATCAGCACTTGCGAGAGCTGGTATTCGTCGCCGCCGAGCTGGCCGACCTTGAACGAGGAATTGCCGCCAGAGAGGACCGCTGCCACCAGATCGAGCACGATCGACAGGCCCGAACCCTTCCAGAAACCGATCGGCAGCACGCGCCAGGTCTTGGAGATGGCGACCGGATCGCAAGAGATATTGCCGTCCTCGTCGAAACCGCCCGGTACCGGCAGTTGTTCGCCGCGCAGTGCCGCAGCTTCCATCTGGCCGTAGGAGAACTGCGCCACGGCCATGTCGACCACGACGTGGCCTTCGGCGCGCGGGATCGACATGATGAACGGATTGTTGCCGATGCGGCGATCCTTCGCGCCCCAGGCCGGCATGTTCGGCTGGGTGTTGGTCCAGCAGATGCCGATGCAGCCGGCGTCGGCCGCTTGCCAGCCGTAGGTGCCGCCGCGCATCCAGTGGTTGGTGTTGCGAATGGCCACGCAGCCGATACCGTTCTGGCGGGCGAGTTCAATCGCGCGATCCATGGCGATCTTGGCGTTGACGTTGCCGAAACCCAGGTTGCCGTCCCAGCGCTCGAAGCCGCCGATGCCGTCGATCTTGGTCGGCTTGGCGTTGAGGTTGATGTAACCCTTGTCGATGTATTCCATCACGCGCGGGAAGCGGTTCACGCCGTGCGAATAGATGCCGTCGCAGCTGGTTTCGGTGAACAGCTGGGCACAGCTATCGGCGATATCTTCATTGCAGCCTTTTTTCAGCAGGACGCGCTTGAATTCGGCTTTCAGGTCATCAAAGGAAATACGGGGCATTGCGATTGCTCCTATCGGGAGAATGGTCGCGGGACGGAATGATTACGGATATGGCAATCGATCCTTCCCGGCGGTGTTCGAACTGGAATGGGGGGCATCGCGTTGCAGCGTGCGGAGCTGCGTGTTCGTTACGTTTTCCAGCAACGCGATGCACAGTCTTTATTTCAGGGCGGCAACAGCTTGGGCAATGCGACGGCAGCCTTCTTCAATCGTCTCGACGCTGGCGGCAATCGACATGCGGAAATACGGCGAAACTCCGTAGGCCGCACCGGCGATCAGGCCGACGCCCACGCCTTCGAGCAGATACATGACGACATCGGTATCGGTTTCGAGCTTTTTGCCTTCCGGGGTAGTGCGGCCCATCATGCCCGAGCAGTTCACGAACAGATAAAACGCGCCACCCGGGGTGCGGCAGCTCAATCCCGGAATGCTGTTGATGATCTTGAGGCCCGCATCACGGCGCTGCTTGTACGTATTTTTCCATTCAGTCACCAGACTCTGATCGCCGTTCAATGCAGCCACTGCGGCAGCTTGGCTAATAGAGGCAGCGTTGGAAACAGATTGCGATTGCAGCATGTTCAGCGCATCAATCAAATCGGCGGGACCGGCCGCCCAGCCGATACGCCAGCCGGTCATGGCATACGTCTTGGATACGCCGTTGATCACCAGCGTGCGCGACTTCAATTCCGGTTCGATCACCGCAATGTGCGGGTTCTCGTCGGTATCGAAGCGGATGTGCTCGTAGATGTCATCGGTCATCACCATCACGTTCGGGTGACGCAACAGCACATCGGCCAGCGCGCGCAGATCAGCGCTGCTGTAGCTGGCGCCGGTCGGGTTGTTCGGGGAATTCAGAATCAGCCAGCGGGTTTTCGGCGTGATCGCGGCTTCCAGTGCCTTGGCGGTCAGCTTGAAGCCATCGTCCTCGGAGCACTGTACGACAACGGGCTCGCCCTCGCAGGCCAGCGTCATGTCGGTGTACGAAACCCAGTACGGCGCCGGAACGATCACTTCGTCACCCGGTTCCAGCGTGACCGACAGCGCGTTGTAGATCGCGTGCTTGGCGCCGATGGTGACGATGATGTCTTTCGGGGAATAGGTCAGCCCGTTTTCACGCTGGAATTTCGCAGCAATTGCCTCGCGCAATGGCAGCGTGCCGGCCGATGCGGTGTAACGGGTATCGCCGCGCTCGATCGCTTCGATGGCGGCACGGCGGATGTGCGCCGGGGTGTCGAAATCAGGCTCGCCGATCACCAGGTTGACAATATCTTTGCCTGCACGACGCAGGGCGTTGGCACGATCCTGCGCGGCGCTGCTGGGGGAGGGTTTCACGCGCGAGAGGCGCTTGGCAATGCGGGAAGTGGTCATGGCAGTGGTCCTTGCGAAATAGGTCGTGGCACATACAGTAAGCACCTGCGGAATTTCACGCAAAGACGACTTTCATCTGGCCGGATAGTGCTCGCTTATGAACGGGCAAGGGCTTCTGATGGGAATTGACAGTGCTTTGATCCGTACGCCATGATGGTCTACTACCGCAATCAACCGGTGTGATCGCATGAACCTCAGACGTCTGAAATATTTCGTGAAAATTGTCGATATCGGCAGCCTGACCCAGGCCGCTGATGTGCTGCATATTGCCCAGCCCGCGCTGAGCCAGCAGCTCGCCACACTGGAAGGCGAATTCCATCAGCAGTTGCTGGTACGCACCAAACGTGGCGTAACCCCCACCGAAGCCGGCCAGATACTCTACCGGCACGCGCAGATCATCCTGCGCCAGTTTGAACAGGCGCAAAGCGATGTCAACAACGCCGGGCAAAGCCTGTCCGGCCAGGTTTCCGTTGGGCTCGCGCCCGGCACCGCGGCATCGGCTTTGGCGTTGCCGTTACTGAAAGCCGTGCGGGCGCGTCACCCGGCGATCCTGCTCTATCTGAACGAAAATTTCGGCACCACCCTGAGCGAACTGGTCATGAATGGCCGCATGGACATGGCCGTGCTGTATGCCGGGAAAAGCGTGGTGCACGGGCTTTCTTTCCAGCCTTTGCTCAAGGAGCAACTGTATCTGGTGGCGCCGCGCGGCACGCCCAATCTTCCTGTCGAAATCGAGCTGGCGAAACTGACCGATATGAATTTGCTGCTGCCGCGCCCCTACAATTATTTGCGCAAATATGTCGACGAGGCTTTTGCTTCACAGCAATTGACCGCACATGTGGTCGCGGAAATCGAGTCGGCGGCGACGCTTAACTCGGCCGTTGCCGCAGGCCTTGGCGCGACGATTTTGCCGGAATCGGCAGCGCGTGCCATGGCGGCTTCGATTCAGGCGCAGTTGAGCTGGATCATTTCACCGGCGATCGAAGTGCCACTCGCACTGTGCGTATCGGATCACCTGCCACTCTCAGAGCCGGCTCAGGCGGTCAAGGACATCATCCTGGAACTGGTCGAACAACAAACGTTCGATATGGGGCTGGAAGGGCCGGCGGCAGAGCATTAAGCGAATCCGCGCCAAGACATGACAACCCCCTCTCGCAAAGCGAGGCATCCCCTCAAGGAGGGGACGGGAGGGGTGGGAATAAAACAATAAGGCTGCGAAATCAGGAGTTGGCTTGAATAGGCCCGGCTTTGCCGGGCCTAGGAAAAACTTGCGCTCAACTATGTAAGCAGCCTGAACCGCCTGTCTTGCCGGACAGGCGGTTTTTATTTTCCGCGGTATTCGATGCGGGATATCATTTCCGTGATCGCCAGCTGCAGCGCTTTCTCCACGCCCGTCCGGTCTTCCGAATAATCCGCGTAATAGGTCCACTCGCCATAGCGCAATTGCCATCCCGCAGGATGGGCATCGTCCACGCGAGTAATGTGTTCCGGAACCTGGAACACGAAACCGGCCGCGGTGGTCAGCGGCCGGTACTGTACGGTTTGCGTCCAGGACGTCAATTTGATCTCCCCATGGATCTCCCTATGGATCTTCCTATGGATCTTCCTTGGTTACGACACCAACTGCGACACAGGAACGATGCGGCCGTTGCCAGCCAGAATTTCCGTGCGAATCGCGCGCGCGGCCTCAACGGCGCCCGGCGTATCGCCATGCAGCAGAATCTGCTGCACCTTGATCGGCAATTTCTTGCCGTTGATGCTGGTGATCACGCCGTCATCGAGCAGGCGTTTCACCCGCTGCAGAACGGCTTCGCGATCCTTGATCACCGCGCCGGGCAGCTTGCGCGAAACGAGATCGCCTTCATCGGTATACGCGCGATCAGCGAGGAAGGTGGTCGCGACCTTCAGGCCCAGCTTGTCTGCGGCGCGCTCGATCTGCGTGTTGGTCGAGACCGAGACGATGATATTCGGATCGAAGGCGGCCACTGCGCGCACCAGCGGTTCGGCCAGTGCGTAATCGGCTGCGGCCATATTGCCCAGCGCACCATGAAAGCTCATGTGGGTCAGGCGGTGTCCGGCCACCTTGGCAAAGGCGGACAGGGCGCCCAGCTGGTAGAGCACGTACTGGGCAAGCTCGGCCGGATCGGCCTGGATTTGGCGCCGGCCAAAGCCCATCAGATCCTGGAAGCCGACATGCGCGCCCAGATCGACGCCCTTGGCCAGTGCCAGACGGACGGTTTTGTCCATGATGACCGGGTCGCCGGCATGATAGCCACAGGCCACGTTGGCCGATGACACAATTTCCATCAGCGCTTCATCTTCGCCCATGCGGTAAGGGCCGAAGCCCTCGCCCATATCCGCGTTCAGATCGATATCCATCTTGTTTTCCTTGCTAAATTTCAAGTCCGGGCAGGCCAGCTCAGAACCTGTTCACGATCTTGCTGCGAGGCCATGATCAGGGCTCATGCGCTGCTCAAAATCCTCATGTACTCCTTGTACATTCCGGTTTTTGCGCTGCTCTTCACCCTGCTGACGACCTCTCGCGACAGATCGTGAACACGTTCTCAGGCGCTGGCCGCGATTTCCAGTACCGGCGCGCCGAATCCCAGCAGTGCGCCGTCGCTTGCCAGGATTTGCGTGACCACGCCATCGGCTGGCGCCGTGACTGGGGCATAAACCGGGCCGATCTTCAGCAGCCCGAGCACGTCATTCTTTTTGACGCTCTGGCCCACTTCAGCCAAGGGTTTGCTGCGCATCGGATGCGTGGCCAAAAACAGCCCGGCCGCTTCGGTCAGCACGGTTGTGCCGGCTGGCGCAGCCTGCAAACTGGCCGGCGCGGCAAACAGCTCCACCGTGTCATCGGCGTTCACAACCTGTACTTCACTGTTGTCGCTCATGGTCAGTTTGACGCGCTCACCCGGCCGGCTCAGTTCCAGACTGCGCAAGCCCGAGGCTTCCAGTTTGGCAATCAGTTGTTGCAGTTCGTTCAGTTCCACCTTGTCTCTCCTGTATAGATCAACGCTTCGAGAGCAGATAGAGCTCGGTCAGGCGGCGTATCTTGTTGAGGTAGTCGTGCACCTCATCGAGTGCCGACAGCGCTTCTTCATACGTGGTTTGCACAAAGCGCAGCTGCGTGCCCGGGCGAGCCTGGCCCAGGCGCCACAGATCGGCCTCGATCACCGTGCCAATCTTCGGATAGCCGCCGGAGGGCTGGGCATCGCGCAACTGGATGATCGGCTGGCCACTGTGCGGCACCTGGATCACGCCCGGCACGATGCCGTGCGAGCGCTGCTCCAGCGTGGTTTTGGTCACCAGCGCTTCACCGGCCAGACGGTAACCGTAGCGGTCGCTTTGCGAGGTGATCTTCCAGTCCTGACTCCAGAACGATTCCAGCGAGGCATCCTCGTAGCAGTCGTATTCCGCCGCGGGCAGCACGCGCACGAAAGTGCGGGTGGCGTGGGCTGTCGATTCCAGATCGCCCAGCGGCAGGGTAAATTCGGGCGGCTCGATGCCAAAACCTGCTGCTGGCAATGCAGTGTAAGCCTCAGCGCGTTCGGCCGAAGCGATCGCGCTGATCACATCACCGCGCTTCAATGTGCGGCCACAATAGCCGCCGAATTCGCCGCGCAACTGCGTGCTGCGTGAACCGAGCATGACCGGCACGTCGATGCCGCCGGCCAGCGCCAGATAGCAGCGCGCGCCGTGCGTGGGGGGGCTCAGGCGGAGCTCCTGACCTTTGCGGGCTTGGATCGTCCACCAGGGCGGGATGGGCTGGCCGTCGAGTTCTGCGTTGGCATCGGCACCGGTCAGGGCAAAGGCGATGTCTTCGAGGAAGCGCACCTGGAACGGGAACATCGGAATTTCAATCGCCGCTGAATTTTCCGGGTTGCCCAGCAAAATATTGCCTGCGGCCAGTGCTACGCGATCCATGGCGCCGGAAGTGCCCACGCCGTAACGCAGGTAGCCATCGCGCCCCAGATCCTGGACCGAGGCCAGCGCAGTTGCCGATAAAATCTCGATCACTTGATTATCCTTTCTGCGTGGAAGCGAATCATGTCGCCGGGCGCGAGCAAGGCCGGCGGATCTCGCTGCGGATCAAAAAACACCATGTCGGTATGGCCGATCGTGTTCCAACCGCTGGGTCCGGCCGAGGCCGAAACCCCGGTCTGGGCACCGCCGATCGAAACGGCGCCGCCGGGCAGGCCCAGCACCGGCACCTTGCGGCGCGGCGTGGCAATGCGCGGGTCCATGCCGCCGAGATAGCAGTAGCCCGGATGGCTGCCCAGCGCGTACACCGTATAGAGCGGCTCGGTATGGATCTGCACGATCTCTTCGATGCTCAAGCCGGTGTGTTCGATCACGTCGCTAATGTGCGGGCCGTGCTCGCCGCCGTAAATCACCGGCAGCTCGATAATCCGGCCATCGAGTTGCAGCTCGCCCGCGCTGTTCCATGCGTCAAGCAGATCGTTCTCGACCTTGCCGATGTTGCGCGGCGGCGTATCGAAAATCAGCATCAGGTTGCTCATGCCCGGCACGGCTTCCTTGATGCAGGGCCAGGCTTCGACGTGGCGCGCCAGCCACCAGATGCGGCGCTGGGTGTGCAGGTCCATGTCCCCCGGGGGTTCGAACAGCAGGCCGGTCGTCCCCAGCAGGCTGATGCGGGGCGAGGCGTCAGCGTGGTCTGTATTCTTCATGCTGTGCGTTTTCCATCAAATGGGTTGAAAAAGATCACTCAAATCAGATTCACGCAGCTTGGCGCTGCTTCAACCAGCGCTCCAGATGGTGGATATCGAACTCGCCGGCGCAGAAGCCCGGGTCCTGCAGAATCTCGCGCTGCAGCGGGATGTTGGTGCTGATGCCCTCGACCTGCATTTCCAGCAAGGCCAGACGCATGCGGGCCAGTGCCTCTTCGCGGGTGGCGCCGTGCACGATCAGCTTGGCGATCAGCGAGTCGTAATACGGCGGCACCACATAACCGGCCGTGGCATGGGTATCGACGCGCACCCCGTTGCCGCCGGGCAGATCCCAGCGCGTGATCTTGCCCGGGCACGGCGTGCAGGCGTACGGGTCTTCGGCATTGATGCGGCATTCGATCGAGTGGCCGTTGACCTTGATGTCCGATTGCTTGATGCGCAGCGGCTCGCCGGCGGCGATACGAATCTGCTCCTGCACGATGTCGACGCCGGAAGTCATTTCGGTGACCGGGTGCTCGACCTGCAGGCGGGTATTCATCTCGATGAAGAAGAAGGCACCATCTTCGTAGAGGAATTCGAAGGTGCCGGCGCCGCGATAACCGATCTGCCGGCAGGCATCGGCACAACGCTCGCCGACCTGCGCGATCAGCTCGGCCGGAATGCCCGGTGCCGGCGCCTCTTCGACCACTTTCTGGTGGCGGCGCTGCATCGAGCAATCGCGGCAACCAAGCCACAGCGCATTGCCGTAGTTGTCGCACAGCACCTGGATTTCTACGTGGCGCGGGTGTTCCAGGAACTTCTCGATATAAAGCTCGGGATTGCCGAAAGCTCGGCGCGCTTCTTCGCGCGTCACGGAAATGGCATCGAGCAATTGTGACTCGGTCTGCACGATGCGCATGCCACGCCCGCCGCCGCCGCCGGAAGCCTTGACGATGACCGGGTAGCCGATTTCTCGGGCGATCGCTTGAATCTGCGCGCCATCTTCGGGCAGCGCGCCGTCCGGGCCCGGCACGCACGGCACACCGGCTTCACGCATCGCGCGCTTGGCGGCCACCTTGTCGCCCATGGTGCGGATCGCATCGGGCCTGGGGCCGATGAACACCATGCCGGCCGCTTCGACCCGGTCGGCAAAGCCGGCGTTTTCAGAGAGGAAACCGTAGCCCGGATGCACGGCCTGCGCGCCGGAGAGTTCCGCCGCCAGCAGGATCGCTGCCTGGTTCAGGTAGCTACGGCCGGGCGATGCCGGCCCGATGCAAATGGCCTGACTCGCCAGCCGGACATGCTTGGCATCGCGGTCCGCTTCCGAATGAATGGCCACCGTCTGGACGCCCAGCTCATGGCAAGCGCGCTGGATACGCAACGCAATCTCGCCACGATTGGCAATCAACACCTTGTCGAACATGTCATCTACCTCTTCTTTTATCGCTGAGTACTGGTCTGCCAGTTTTTACATTACTCAATGCGCAGCAACGGCTGGCCGGCATCGACTTCCTGACCGTTTGTGGCCAGGATCGCGGCGATTTTTCCGTCGCGATCGGCTTCCAGCACATGGAACAATTTCATCGCTTCCAGCATGCAGAGCTTCTGCCCCTTTTTCACCGTATCGCCGACTTGCACAAAAGGGGCCTCGCTCGGTGCAGGGGTTAGATGGAATACGCCGAACATGGGTGCCTTCACCACGTGGCCTTCTGCCAGCGCAACGGGAGCCGCCTTGGGGGCGGGGACTTGCGCCGGTGCCACCGCAGCGATGGCCGGCTGTTGGGGCTCGCGGGCAGCAGGGCCCGCAGCCTTGGCGGTAACCGGCATATCGCCGCGCACGATCCGCAAGCGGCATTCGCCTTCTTCCAGTTCCAGCTCCGACAGCCTGGAATTCGCTGTCAGGTCAATCAGTGCCTTGATCTTTTGAAGATCCATCGTTTTTTTTCCTATCGCACCAACGCGGGCTGCATGGCCCTGGCAGACCGAATCGTCGGGATTGCAAAAATTTTTGCTCTTTTCGGAGCGATTTCACGGCATATCAAGCCGTGACCGCTTCGTTACGATGACAAAGCTATCACACGGACCCCGGCAACATGACACACGAAATTCGAATGGGGTCAATCAAAGTTCCGATGGTTGCGGTAAGGAACAAGCGCGGACGGGGTGAGCACGGGCGCGGTCATAAGGTGGTTCTATCCCTTCAAACCCAAACCGTCTTGGTCAACTTTTCCGGCAAGTCCTAACATGGTTAAAACCCTGGTTGTAAAACCGGATTCCCGCTCACCCGCAAGTGGCAGCTTCTTGGTTGCGTGCACTCAATACGGAGTTATTTGATGCCTTTTTCAGATTACAAAACAGCACTGGTTACCGGCGCGTCTTCCGGGATGGGTGCCGCCATCGTGGAACGTTTCCGCAAGGAAGGGTTGGAGGTTCATGCCTTGGCACGCAGCGCAGGTGCGCTGCAGGAACTGGCGGAACGCACAGGCTGCATTCCCCATGCGCTGGATGTGCGCGATCTGCCTGCGATTACTCAACTCACCAAGGATGTGCAGTTCGACATCCTGGTGAACTGCGCCGGCATCAACTTTCCGGGCTCGATTACCACCGCCGAGCCTGAGCAAATCGATGCTGAAATCGGCGTGAACCTGCAATCGGCCATGCATCTGGTGCGCCTGATCATGCCGGGCATGTTGAATCGCGACAGCGGCCACATCATCAACATCACCTCGATCGCGGCCATTTACAACTTTATCGGCAGCAATACGCTCTACCACACCACCAAGGCCGCCATGCACATGCTGTCGCGCCAGCTGCGCGCCGATGCCATCGGCAAGCGCGTGCGCGTGACCGAAATCTGCCCGGGCCGCGTCGCGACCGATATTTTTGCCCACGTGAACGGCACCGATGCGGCAACCGCCCGCGCGCAATTCATCGACGGTTTCGAGTTGCCGCAGGCTTCCGATATCGCCGATGCCATTGCCTTCGCCGTTGCGGCACCGATCGCCGTGAACATTTCCAATATGGAAATCCTGCCCACGTTGCAAGTTGCCGCTGGCCTGACGACCGTCAAGCCGGAACCGGTTTGATCGATCTGCTCATTGGTTTTGCTAAACACCGTTCTGCTAAACACATTTCAAGGAAAACACCATGTCTACAGGCGCACGCCGGAATCCTTCCGCACCGCAAGCCACCCCGGCTCTCATTGACGTTTTGCGCACCATCCAGGTCGCCCTGATCAGCGATCAATTGCATCGCTTCATCGGTACCGGCCAGTTGAAGAAATACGACTGCAGCACCGGCACGATGGCTGGCACCGCCGTCACCGTGCGCGTCAGCCACGGCGATAATCTGGCGGTTTTGCGTGCTTTAAAGGAATACTGCCGTCCGGGTGATGTGTTGGTGATCGATGGCGGCGGCGATACTGAGCAGGCGATCCTGGGCGGCATCATGTCTTTATATGCGCGCAGTATCGGCCTCGCCGGCGTGGTGGTCGATGGCGCTGTTCGCGATGTGGCTGAAATACGCGAACGGGATTTCCCGCTCTTTGCTCGTGGCCATATCCACCGCGGTCCGTACAAGGATGGCCCGGGCGAGATCAATGTTCCGGTCAATATCGGCGGCATGGTTGTGATGCCGGGCGACATCATCATGGGCGATGACGACGGTCTGCTGGCCTTTAATCCTGCCGAAGCCGAAACCCTGATTGAAAAAGCGCTGGCCCAGCAAGCCAAGGAAGAGGCCAGCATCCAGGCCATTCTGGAAAACCGCTGGGATCTCTCGTTCGTGGATGCGCTGGAAGCGCGCAGCAACAACTGATTTTTACCAACCCTTGTTGTAGAAGAGCCTTAGCCCTGTTTTCGGACAGGGCTTTTTTGTGGACAAACCTCCACTTGCAGCAAATCGAGCGTTAGCGAGGCCCTTCCTCTGGCGGCAGGAAGGGGATGGCGGGAATCAATCCAAGAAGGCTGTGGGTTGCAGCGCAAGGTTAAATCGGTCGAGCTTGCTCGAGCGTGCCATTCTTGGAGACTTGCCACTTTGTCAGCAGCCTGAGCCCTGTTTTCGGACAGGGATTTTTTGAATCCAAGGTTGGGCAGGAGTGATGAAACCTAGGGAAAACCCGGATGCGAATGTGAATCTGTGCATTCCGTACTACTTAAATTTCGCCAATGAAAATTGATCGGCAAGAAAAAATCGCTTTTTTTCCTTATGCTGAGGGCAACACATCTGCCGTGATGGCCATTTTTTCTGACGCCATGGACAGGTGCAAAAGAGGTGCAGCGCGTGCACCATGGATGACCGGGCGTGTTGTGTGGATGTGTGCTATCCATATGTTATATAAAGATTTTGTATCAACAAAACCAGTCGCCAGGCAAGCAGCCGTTTGCACCATGCAAGAGCAGTATCCGTTGATTCCAACAAGCATTGCATAACCTTATACAACCAGATGAAAAGCGTCTTTTCCATGAGGTAGTAAGGCGAATACGATTTCATCGGAGCAGTTGGTTGAACAGGTCATAACGATGGGCTCTGTGTGGATCAACCGATCTGGCTTTCTCGATTCCAATAATCAAGCAATAAGGAGCAAGACAATGAAGGTAACTCGACGTAACTTCATCGCCACCGCCTGCGCTGGCGCTGCTGCTGCCATGATGGCCGTGCCAGCTTTTGCCGCACCTATCCAATTGAATTTGGCCGATGTATTGCCCGATGGAAACTTTATGGTGCAAAACGCCAAGCGTTTTGCCGACGAAGTTGCCAAGGAAACCAAGGGCGATGTTGTGATCAATATTCGCGCGGGTGGTTCGCTTGGTTTCAAGGGGCCGGAACAGATGCGCGCCGTGCGCGATGGCATGGTACCGATGGCCGATATCCTGTTGAGCCAGCAAATCGGCGATGAACCGCTGCTGGGCATCGAAGGCGTGCCTTTCCTGGTGAGCTCGCAAGCCGACCTCAAGGCGCTGCACAAGTTTGCCCGCCCGGAATTCGAAAAAATTGCGGCCACCAAATACAACCAGAAAATCCTTTACATGGTGCCGTCGCCTGGCCAGTACCTGTTCCTGAAGACCAAGACCGACAAGCTTGATGGCCTGAAGAACATCAAGATTCGCGGTGCGGACAAGATGACCGTGGATACCGTGAGCTCCATCGGCATGGCCGGTGTGATGATTCCGTTCGGTGAGCTGATTCCGGCGCTGGCTTCCGGCCGCGTAGATGGCGTGGCAACTTCGGCCACGACCGGCGTTGATGCCAAGTTCTGGGAATTCATGAAGTATGTTTACCCGACCAACCATACCTGGTCGACCAACATGGTCAACATCAACCTGGATGCCTGGAAAAAGATCCCGGCCAATCACCAGAAAACCATCGAAGCCATTGCGGCCAAGCTGGAACCGGAATTCTGGGCCGTTTCCGCCAATGCGGACGTGGAAAGCCTGAAAAAGCTGACTGCAAACGGCATGGAAGTCGTACCGGTCAACGCCGCCATGTTCACGGATATGCGCAAGAAAGCTGCTCCGTTGCTCGATGAGTACCTGAAGCGCGCACCGGCGGCAGCACCGCTGATCAAGAATTACCAAGCTGCGACTGGGAGGAAATAAGCATGAGCCTGGATCTCGACGCGCTGCCGGTGGCCACTGGCCCGGTTGCGAAGTTACAGAGAGTCATTGATTGGATAGCACTGGTGTCGGCCTACGCGGCCGCCGGGTGTCTGGGCTTGCTGACGTTGCTGACTCTCGGGCAAGTCGCTTGTGGCCTGCTCTCAAAGGTCATCGAGGGATTTCCGAGCGATATTAACGTGGGCTGGGAATACAGCGCCTACCTGATGGGTACCGCTTTTATGCTGGGCGGGGCGCTGACGTTGCGGGCCGGGATGCAGATTCGGGTTGAAATTGTCATGCGGTCTTTCGGTGGACGCTTCTTGCGTCCGCTGGAAATCCTGTCTTCGACCATCGGAGCTGTTTTTGTGACTTTTCTTGCCTGGAGCCTGGCCCTGTTCGCGCTTGATTCGTTCAGTTCAGGGCAGGTTTCCGGCGGCAGCCTCACGCCGCTGTGGATACCGCAAGCTTCCCTTGCTCTGGGCACGGCCATCTTCGCCTTGCAATGCATCATGCGGGCTATTGCCAGTATGTTGAAAGAGCCCCTGGTTAATGAGTCGTTTAAAGTGGCTTCGGCCTCTGAATAAGGGAATTACAAATGACCGCCGTATTTATCACGATGTTTGTGGCCCTGTTCGGATTTCTTGGCTGCGGTGTGGGTATTGGTATTGCGTTGGCAGCAACCGCGATGGTGGTGCTCGGGATTTTTACCGATATCCCCACCGGCAAGCTGATTGCCCAGCATTCATTCAACATTTTGTCGAATGCCGATCTGGTGGCGCTGCCGTTGTTTATCCTGATGGGCGAGTTCCTGTTCCGCACCAACCTGTCGCGTACGCTGTTCAATGGGTTGGCTCCGTGGGCCGGGCTGTTGCCGGGGCGTTTGCTGCATGTGAATGTGCTGGCCTGCTCCATCTTTGCCTCGATCTCGGGCTCGTCTGCCGCCACCACCCAGGTGGTCGGCAAGATGACGCTTACTGAACTGAAGCGCCGGGGCTATGGCGAGGACGTTATCATCGGCAGCCTGGCAGGGGCCGGTACGCTCGGCTTCCTGATTCCGCCCAGTACCGTCATGATCATCTATGGCGTACTGGCTGAAGAATCCGTGCTGCGCCTGTTCACTGCGGGCTGGATCCCCGGCATTTTGCTGGCGGCATGTTTCATGGGCATGATCATGCTCGTGACCTGGCACAAGCCGGAGCTGATCCCGGATTCGGAACGTAACCTGCGCAATCTGCCTTTCTCGGCACGTATCGCTGCACTGAAAGAACTGGCTCCCGCCATGTTCCTGATTCTCTGCGTGATCGGTTCCATGTATGCCGGTGTTGCCACACCGACCGAAGCGGCAGCGCTGGGTGTGCTGGGTGCCTTCGGCGTGGCGAAGAAGCAGGGCGCGGTCACGTTGGAGACCATCCGTTCGGTTGCCATTGGTACGGTGCAGTCCTGCAGCATGATGGGCATGATCATCGTTGGCGCCACGATTCTGGGTAGTGCCACCGCGGCCTTGGGGGTTCCGGGTGCAGTCACCGAGTTTGTGACGGCCATCAATCTGCCACCGTTTGGCCTGATCATTGTCCTGATGCTGATGTACATCATTCTGGGCATGTTCATGGAAGGCTTCTCGATGATCGCCACCACCTTGCCGGTCGTCTTGCCGCTGATTACTGCGGCTGGTTTTGACAAGGTCTGGTACGGCATCTTCATGGTGCTGGTGGTTGAAATGGCGCAGATCACGCCGCCCGTGGCCTTCAACCTCTCGATCATTCAGGGGATCACCGGTTATCCGATGGGTTATCTGTGCAAGGTGACGATGCCCTTCCTGATCATGATGATGGCGTTCACACTGATGCTGGCCCTCTTCCCCGGCATTGTGTTGTGGTTCCCCAACCTCATTCTTGGTTGACAGAATCGGTTCGGCACGGTTTTTTTGAAGCCCCCTGACGGCTGGCGACCTTGTGTCGCCAGCCGTTGTTTTTTACGCCGGCATCCTGTTGTTCACATTGAAAAATTATTACCTGAAATCGATTGGCTGTATGTTCTGAGCGCCATTATTAAAAGATATTAAGCATTTATGTGGCTGCGCAATAATAGCTTGAGCAGGTGGAGTTTTATCTTATGCATAGATACAGAAATAATATTATTTTTGCTGGGTACTCAAGCGTAGTATTTAATTCCTGGAGCAAATTGTCATGATGGGCAGAAGTGTCAATTTTTCTCGGGATTTATAAGAACTGTTTTGTTATTAAATGGGTAATCCAAGCCATTTAAATTAAAAGCGCATATGCGGAATACGCAATAAATACAAAGCTCGTAGGCCGTATATATGTAAAATATATCAGGGGGTTTTATGAGTACGCAGAGCAATATAGGGGCACGGCTGGATAGGTTGCCGACGTCCAAATGGCATTACCAGGTATTTTGGCTGATCGGCCTGGGGCTTTTGGTTGATGGTTTTGACAATTACATCGGCGGCTTGACCCTGGCGGAATTGGTCAAGAGCGGCTGGTCAAACAACTGGTGGAATGCCACGTTCAATTCAGTCACGATGGCGGGTCTTTTTGTCGGTTCGTTGTTTGCAGGCTTTACCGGCGATCGTTTCGGCAGAAAATTTGCCTATCAAATCAATTTGCTGATTTTTGGTCTGGCTTCGATCGCCGCATCGTTTGCTACCAGCATGTTGATGCTGACCGTTTTGCGCTTCGTTATCGGCATTGGCCTTGGCGCGGAAATCGTGGTGGGTTTCGCCACGTTTACCGAGTTCGTTCCGGCAAAAACACGCGGTAAATGGTCCTCGTCCTTGTCGTTGGTGGGCAATATGGCGCCCCCCATCGCCACCTTTACCGGCTATCTGGTCATGCCGATTTTTGGCTGGCGTGCGATGTTCCTGATCGCCGGTATTGCCGCGCTGATCTTGTGGGTCGCCCGGCACGGTATTCCGGAATCTCCGCGTTGGTATGAATCGCGTGGCAACCTGAAAAAAGCCGACGAAATTCTGACCAAGGTTGAAAAAGACATCGAGAAGCAGCAAGGAATCAAGCTTCCCCCGGTGGCTGCGAGCGCTGCGACCCAGGATGTCGCCGTGGTACAGATGCCGTTCACGCATCTGTTCAAAGGCCACCTGCTGAAAACCACCATTCTGGGGATCAGTGTATTGATCGGCATGAATACGGCGATTTACAGCATTATCAATTGGATCCCGACCATCTTCGTTCAATCCGGCATCTCGGTGCAAAAGACGCTGGGTCTGACATCGCTGATGTTCTGCGGCGCACCGCTGGGCGTATTCCTGACTTCGCGTTTTATTGATCGCTTCCCGCGCAAGGCGACGGCCATTACCCTGCTGCTTTCCCTGGCTGCCCTGGCTTATGTATATTCACTGCAACGCACGGAAACCATGATTGTGGCATTTGGCTTCTGCATGACGGTGGTGTTGTTCATGTATGTCTGCTTTGCCTCGGCGGTGTATGTGCCCGAGTTGTGGCCAACGGCAATCAAATTGAGAGGATCGGGTTTCTGCAATTCGATTGGCCGGTTGTTTACCGTATTTACACCGTTCGGTGTGGCCTGGATTCTGTCAAATTATGGCTCGGTTGCCGTATTTGCCACCATCGCCGGGGTATTGGTTGGTGTTGCCATTATCGTTGCCTTCCTGGGTATCGAGACACGCGCCAAGTCGATCGAAGAAATTGGACTGTTCGCCGATGAGGTGAGTGAGGCAACGGCTGCCGGCGGGGTGCGCGAGTCGGCTTCGCGTGCATAATCGGTATTGCCTGCTTAAATGTTGATCGATCAGCCCTGAACCATTCGGATCAGGGCTGATTCAATTGTCAGCCCCGTCTTTTTCGATCCGTCACGCCAGTCAATCACTGCATTTTGCCCAGTCATCGAAGGCTAATTGCTGTCAATTATTTAATATTCATACTTAAGATAATTTTATTCTCCTGATTTAACGGCAGTATTTATTTAACAAGAATGTATCTAAAATACATACGTCACAATAAATATTTCTTATGAGACTTCCGGTCCGATCATTGCAAATTGCTTATCCAGCCAGACAAAAATAATCTTATTCACCGGCAAATGACGCTCGTATCATGAACCCATATTGCTACCGCACCGCAATTCCAAAGGCAGCAGATGCCGCACCCTTGCTTCCCTCTGGTGAAGGGAGTGCCTTGCATCAAGATGATCAATTCATGAAATGAAGAAGGAGTTTGTATGAGTTCGCTTTCGTATGTCACCCCCACCCCCGATAGTGCCTGGGGAACTTATCTCTCCCAGGTCGACCGGGTTACGCCCTATCTGGGCAACCTGTCGCGCTGGGTTGAAACCCTCAAGCACCCCAAGCGGGCGCTGATCGTCGATGTGCCGATGGAAATGGATGACGGCACCGTGCAGCACTTCGAGGGCTTCCGGGTTCAGCACAACCTGTCGCGCGGCCCGGGCAAGGGCGGCGTGCGCTACCACCCGGATGTCACGCTGGAAGAAGTGATGGCGCTGGCAGCCTGGATGACGGTGAAATCGGCGGCCGTCGGCCTGCCCTATGGCGGTGCCAAGGGCGGCATTCGCGTCAATCCGCGTTCGCTCTCGCACAAGGAACTGGAACGTCTGACCCGGCGCTATACCAGCGAGATCGGCATCATCATCGGACCGCAACGTGATATTCCGGCGCCGGATGTCGGCACCAATGCCGAGATCATGGCGTGGATGATGGATACCTATTCGATGAACGTCGGCGCGACCTCCACCGGCGTCGTGACCGGCAAGCCGATCCAGCTGGGCGGATCGCTCGGGCGCGTCAAGGCCACGGGCCGCGGTGTGTTTGTCACCGGACGCGAGGCTGCCCGGCGCCTGGGCTTGGACCTGAACGGCGCGCGGGTCATGGTGCAAGGTTTTGGTAACGTGGGTAGCGTGGCTGCGAGCCTGTTTGCCGAGGCCGGCGCCAAGATCATCGCCGTGCAGGATCACACCGGGACGATCTATAACAAGAACGGTCTCGATATGGCCGCTTTGCTCGCCACGCAAAATGAATTTGGCGGGATTGGCTCTTTCAGCGGGGGTGAACTCATCGAGAACGACGGGTTCTGGAATCTGAAAGCCGATATCCTGATTCCTGCAGCGCTTGAAGGACAAATCACCGCAGAGCGCGCTCAGCGCGTGACGTGCAAGCTGGTGCTTGAAGGCGCCAACGGCCCGACCGTGCCCGAGGCGGACGACATCCTGGCCGAGCGGGGCATCCTGGTGGTGCCGGACGTGATCTGCAATGCCGGCGGTGTCACCGTCAGTTATTTCGAATGGGTGCAGGATTTCTCCAGCTTCTTCTGGACCGAGGATGAGATCAATGCACGCCTGGACAAGATCATGGGTGATGCACTGCTCAAGATCTGGGATACCGCGGACAGACTCAAGGTTTCGCTGCGTACCGCCACCTTTGCCGTTGCTTGCGAACGCATCCTGATGGCGCGACAAGAACGCGGCCTGTACCCCTGATTGACCGTCCTTCCCCATGGCTCGAGACATTCGAGGGCCATGGGATCGAATCCTGCTCAAGGCGCGTGCGGTTGCACGCGCCTCAGGCTGCTGACAAAGTGGCAGGCATGCTTTGTCAAGTCCCGGCAAAGCCGGGCCTATTCTTGCAATTGCTTGATTTCGCAGCCTTCTTGTTTTATTCCCACCCCTTCCGTCCCCTCCTTGAGGGGATACCTTGCTTCGCAAGTGGGGTTTGTCAATCTGAGGCGCGTGCTGTTGCACGCGCCTTTTTACAAAGCAAGGCTCCAGCGCCCATGTGCTACAGAACTTAACCTATTATCAAATAACGGTTTTGTTTGAATTTCATGTCGCATAAGTGGAATTGACAAGAAGGGCGCTGAATCATGAAAGAAAAGCTGACCCGATTTTTCCGGGCTGCCGCCGTGGCTACTCTGGCCATTTGGTCGCAACCCGCTCTTGCCGCACCGATTCAACTGAATCTTTCCGAGTTATTGCCGGATGGCAATTTCATGGTGCAGAACGTCAGACGTTTTGCCAGTGCCGTTTCCAGGGAAACGAACGGTGAAGTCGTCATAAGAGTTTTTCCTGCCGGCATGCTTGGGTTCAGGGGACATGAACAAATGCGCGCCGTGCGCAGCGGCCAGGTCGCCATGGCCGATATCGTGGCAAGCCAGCAGATCGCTGAGGAACCCTTGTTTGGCATTGAAGGCGTGCCGTTTTTGATCGGATCACAGGGCGATTTAAAAACGTTGCACAAGTTTGTCCGGCCGGAATTTGAAAGAATCGCCGAAACCAAATACAACCAGAAAATACTTTACATGGTTCCATCGCCTTCGCAGTATTTGTTTCTGAAAATAAAGACAGATAAATTGGCTGGTTTCCGGGATATCAAGATTCGAGGCGCGGATCAAAACACGGTCGATATTTGCAATGCGATAGGAATGGCAGGCATGCTGATTCCTCTTGATGAATTGATTCCTGTATTGACCACCGGGATTATCTCGGGGGTGGCAACATCGGCGACCACGGCCGTGGACGTCGAGTTCTGGAATAATCTCAAGTACATTTACCCGACCAACCATACCTGGTCGAGCAACATGGTCACAATCAATCTTGATGCCTGGAAGAAAATACCGCTCCAGCACCAGAAAACCATCGAAGCGATCGCCGTAAGAATGGAGCCGGAATTCTGGGATGTATCGGCCAAAGCCGATGGGGAAAGCCTGAAGAAATTAGCCGAAAAAGAAATGGAAATCGTGCAAATTCCCCAAGCCATGATGGCCGATATCCGGAAACGCACCAAACCCCTGATGGATGCCTATCTGATACGAGCGCCAGAGGCAGAGCCCATCATAAAAAAATACTTTTCTGCTGTTGGAAGATAGCCAATTGATGTGTATTTATTTGAGGGCGCATGGATAACTCCATTATGTCTGCAAGGCCAAAGAAAACATCAGGCCGGGTTTTGCGCATGGGTGGCAGAGCCGATTTGGAGATATTGAAAAACGCGCTTGGTCCTCTGCATGGCAACGCGTACCAGAGCTATTCGCATCAGATTCTGGATGTCTTGCGTGATGCGATCATTTGCGCTCGTTTGCCGCCGGGAACATCACTGTCTGAAATTGCCATTGCCAATGTCCTGTCGGTAAGCCGTACCCCGGTTCGTGAAGCATTAAACCAGCTTGCACAAGAAAATTTTGTCCGGATATACCCCCAGGCCGCCACGGTTATTTTGCCGGTGGATGTGAATTTCATGCGGGAGTGCCGTTTTATTCGCCAGGCGCTTGAATGTGCCAATATCCAGGGCGTGGCACAAGAAATCTCCGTGAATGACCAGCGTAAATTGTCCGGAATTATCGATGATCAAGCCCGGGCAATGGCCAGCAGCTCGCCCAGGGAATTTTTCACCCACGACAAATCAATGCATGCGTTCTTGTTCAAAATTTCCGGGCAAGAACTGGCATGGGAAAAGATTGAAAAAATAAACAGACATTCTGATCGAATTCGATGGATTTTAGGCTGTGAAATGGAATACGCCGAAAATGCCTATCAAGACCACTTGTTGATTTTTGAATCCATTAAAGCGGGCGATGTTTCTGGCGCGGTTTTCACGATGCATTCCCATATTGCTTCCGACTATCATCCATTGGTGCGTGACTAGCCGGGTTGGCTGTCAATTCATTGAATCATTGAGGGTGATTGTGGCCCCTCATGATTGTGCGGATTCCGCCAAAAAATCACCTCTGTTTATCTCATGTGTTCATATTTAATTTGGCCAGGCTCTCCATGTGAGTACGCTATGGAGCCAGACACAAATTCTATTTGTTACGGGAAATAAACCAGCATAGCCTGTGTCTGCCTGGATCAATTGTTTTCCATGCCCTGTTATTTTCCGTTCCTGATCATTTGTCCCCACTCACTATGAGGATTTGCGCGATGAAGTTCAATCGTCTCACTGCTATGTTGTGTCTGTTGGGTTTCTGTGCCGGTGTTGCTGCTCCTGCTTTTGCAGATCAATTGCAAGATTTGAAAACGCGCAACGAATTGCGTTGCGGGATCAAGACAGGCGTTGCGCCTTTTGCTTATATCGATCCTGCATCCAGTTCATTGGTTGGGATGGATGTGGACTTGTGCATGGCCGTTGCGCGAACAATGGGTTTTCCATTGCAGGTGGTGCAGCTATCGGTTGAAGAACGCATTACCGAGCTCAAGCCTGCTGGCCGCGTTGACATGGTGATCGCAAATCTCGCATATACGAAATCGCGCGCAAAATTGATCGATTACAGCCATGCCTATTACATGACGAAGGAAGTGTTGCTGGTCAAGAAAGCTGATGCCGGCAGAACCTTGAAGAGTCTGGAAGGCCAAAAAATGAGCGCCGCGAAAGGGTCCACCTCGGAACAATCGATCGGGCTGCAACGTGGTGTGCCGGTTTCCTTCTACGATGCGAATCAGGCGCTGCAGGCGCTCAAGAAAGGGGAGGTGGTTGGCTTTGTGAGCAACATGATGTCCGCCATCAACTACGTCGCGGAGTCGAAAGGCACCGCCGACGAATTGGCGATCATTTCGGAACCCATGGTTTACGAGCCGATCGGGATTGGCCTGCGCAAGAACGAGCCGGCTTTCGCGACCGAGGTCAACAACGCACTGATGAAGCTTGAGAAATCAGGGGAATTCTTGGCCATCTGGAACAAGTGGCTCGGGCCCAATACGCAATATGGCATTACCAGGACCGACAAGGTTGCGCCGATCAGTGAGTTGAAATTCGATCCGATGGAGTGATCCGGATTAAACAGGCCTTCACGGCAAGGCCGCTGTTCGTAAAAACAGCCCCCGTTTTTGCGGGGGCTGTTTCATGAATCATCATCCTAAGCGGTTGTGCGCTGCGTGCGGCCCGCTTGGCTTGTCTGCCCTCAGTGCGTGGCAAATGATCGGGCGATTTTCTGCGTAACGCTCAGGAAGCGGTCGATGTCGTCCACGGTATGGCAATGCAAGGGCGAAACCCGGAGCGCGCCTTTCATGCCGCAGGATTCAAGCATACGCTTCGAATACAGACTGCTGGTGATCCGCTCGTAGACAATGACGCCTTCTTTCTCGTATTCCTTGACCGCCTGGGTGTAATCAATCCCGTCGATGGCAATCGCCATGATGAAATCGCGAACCGTGAGATCGGTCTGGTCAAAGAATACGGTCACGCCGGCAATGTCGTTCAAACCCGGTACGGCTTGGCTGCCATGCAGGAAGCGGTGATGCAACGCGCGCTCGTGCAGCTTGATCCGCGTCATGCCCTCGACATACAGTGCCCGCCGGTCCTGGCTGGCGTTAAACTGGCTACCGATCCAGCACACATAGTTAACCACTTCGCTCACCGCGGCATACATGGCCGGCACGGTGCTGCCCAGCTCCCAGTTGTCCGCCGCTTTTTCCAAAAGCCGGTCGTGCGGAAGCGTCGCCACGCGGTCGGAGACCCAGCCGAAACCGGCACCACGATTGCCAAAGCATTTGTACGATGCGAAATTGGCGCCATCGATTTGCAGTTTTTCCACATCGATCACGCCATGGGGCGAGTGTTGCACGGCATCGACGATGATGTGCAAATCCGGTTTGATCTTCCTCGATTCCGCGACGATCTTTTCCATGTCCAGAATGGCGCCGGAGATGTTGGAGGCGTAGATCACGCTCAGCAGGCAAGTGTCCTTGTCGATCAGCCGGACGATCTCTTCCACATCCACGCCGCCCGTGCGGGGATTCGCCTGGGCGACCCGGAATTCCATGCCCATTTTTTCGGCATACATCTTGGCCGCATCATAGGCGGACGGATGCTCGATATTCGTTGTCACGATGTTCTTGCCGGGAATGTTTTCGGCAATCGCACCGGTCATCTGGAACATGACTTGCGATGCCGTGAGCGAAGTCAGAATGCTGCCCGATTGGGCATTGAAGATGACACGCACATCGTCGAGGCCGGTATTCTGGATGTCCTGCAGCTTCAGCGCCGTGGCATGTAATCGGCCCGGATTGTCCGGCAAGGCTTCGATCCTGTTATGCGCCTCAACGGCTGCTTTCAGCCGCAGCGATCCCCCGGCGTTTTCGAAAAACAAGCGCTCGCCCATAACCGGGTCGTTCTCGACGTAAAAAAACTTTTCTCGAATACTTTTTTGTAACTCATCAGGGAAAAGCTGCCCTTGTGCAAGATTCTCGAACATTTCAATGATCTCCAAGTTAAATATCCCTGATAAAACCAAGGATATTTGGGGTGGGCGATTCCTGGGTACAACTAATAACTCACAAGCCTTCCAAGTACATTTCCGGCATCGGCAAAATTCAACAATGTACCGTTGAGCCTGGTGGCGCAACACTCAAAGGCGGTAGCTGGCCACAATCCTTTGCATGCCTTCCGCCAACAGGTCGAGATCACGCGCGGCGCGGGCGCTCTCTGCCGATGCGGCGCTGCTTTCCTCGGCCATCTGCGCGATCTTTTCCACCTGCACCGCAATATTGTTGGTGGCCGCACCCTGCTCGCGGATCGCGTTGGTGATCTCGCTTACCATCCCCACGGCCTGACGGCTGCCCACGCTGATTTTCGCAATGGCATCATTGGCATGATGGGCGCGCTCCACGCCTTGCGAAACCTTTTCCACGGCCTCCTGCATGCCCTGCACCGCATTGCTGGCGGTGGATTGCATGGTGCTGATCGTGCTGGCTATTTCCTGGGTCGAGGCCGCCGTGCGTTCCGCCAGCTTGCGCACTTCATCTGCCACGACGGCAAAACCGCGGCCTTGTTCGCCGGCGCGCGCGGCTTCGATGGCAGCATTCAGTGCCA
Source organism: Pseudomonadota bacterium (assembly GCA_018261735.1). GTDB lineage: Bacteria > Pseudomonadota > Gammaproteobacteria > Burkholderiales > Chitinibacteraceae > Formivibrio. Next base: position 65,285 of record JAGTRM010000008.1, on the reverse strand, counting down.
GCAAATTGGTCTGGTCCGCCACTTCCTTGATCACGGCGACCACGGCAGAAATCTTGCCGCCCTGCGTTTCCAGCTCACGAATGCACCGCGCAGTCTTGCTGACCGTCTCGGCGATATCCTTGATATCCAGTACGGTCTGGCTGATGACTTTCTCGCCTGAAGTGGCAAGCTTGCCGGATTCGTCGGAAAGGTGATTGGCTTCCGTGGCGCGGTCGCCCACGTGGTTGATGCTGACGGTCATTTCCTCAACGGTGGCCGCCATGCTGGAAGCGGCCGCACTTTGCTGCTGGGATGCGGCGGCGACCTGATCGGAGGTCTGCGCCATCTGGGCAGAGGCTCCGGCAACCTGGCTGGCGCTCTGCGTGATGGTTTTCAGATTGCCTTGCAGCGTTTCCAGCAAGCGGTTGAGCAGGCCGGCCATCTTGCCCAGTTCGTCTTTCTTGCCTGCATCGGCGCGCAGGGTGAAATCCAGATCACCTTCGATGCGGGTGATCACGTTTTCCATATTGCGCAGTGAGCCATTGATGCCGCGAACCAGAAAAACGCCAAGGGCAATGACCACCGCGATACTGGCCAAGCCGATCGCCGCGGAAACGATTTGGGCATTGCGGGCGGCGAGGGTGGAAACATTGGCCTGCTCGCTCGCAAGCTGCCTGTTGTAGTCGGCACGCGCCTTGAGCGCGGCTTCCAGCTTGACCCCGATCGGGGAAACCTCGGTATTCACGGCTTGTATCGCCGGGTTCTTAAGGAAGTTGCGCGAGAAATCCAGGGCACTGGCGCTGGCCTTGCGATACGCCTGCAGCAGTTGTTTTTCGGCGGCCAGCATTTGCCTGTCTTTGTCATCGCTCAGCAGGTCTTTTTCGTAATGATCCAGCTCACGGGTCAACTTTTGATCGGTTTCACTGATCAGCTTGTCGAACTCCGGGCCTTTGGCGATGTTGTCGTTCTGGATGTGCTGAATGACTGCAAGGTGGTACTTGATAAACAGCGATTCAGCCTCGGCCACGGAAGCCAGGGCGGGGACGGTTTTTCCCTGCGTATGTTTCATGACGCCACTGACCGTGTTGACGCTGTAAAAGCCTGTCAGCCCTAAAACCAGCAAGGCAATCACGGCCGTAGCAATCATGATCTGCAGGCGACGGGCAATGCTGAACTGACTCATGGATTTCCTCTGATTGGCCAATTTGTATTGATTGGATTAGAGGAAATCATAAAGTATTTATGGTTTGGAATTTTTTGAAAACAAAAACCGTTTTCATATGGAGGCAAAGAAAATTCTTATAACAATCCAACATTTTTGTTCAGAATGAAGTGGATCGGAAAGAGTTTTGTCAATTAATAGATCCGGCACTGTGAGGTTTTAACTCGTCACCCCGGCGAAGGTTACCAACGGGAATGCTGCGCCCGGGGTCAAGGCTGAAAACCCGCAGAAACACTGGCTCTGCACCCCTTTGATCGGATACCGGCCTGAGCCTGGAAGGACGGAGGGCTCCATGCGGGATTCCTGATGTATGCAAGCCGTGTCTTGGAATAATTATTCTCGCCATTAAAGAGAGGTCAGCAGGTTTTGTTGTGATGGTGCAAAAATGCATCCGTAAGCTTTCAAGCGAGCGCGGCGGCGGGGTATGCTGCTGGAAAGCGATGAACGGCAGGCTGGTGGAAATTTGGAGAGGGTTTGCCGTGCCATGTATTTGTAGCCCGCGTTACCACAACGGGGGGAGTAATATTGACCACAATCGGCCAGATCTAGCCAATAGCCACGGGCAGCAGCCGGTCATTAAGAGTAATTCGCTGGAGCCTCAAAGCCGCCATTCAAATGACTGCTATACGCTGAAACCGGCTTGGCAGGCTACGCGAACAAATCGTCCAAAGCGGGCTTTTAGACTTTGTTAGTAATCCATCTGCAATACACAGGTCTGCAGACCTTGCCACCTTGCTCCTTTTGCACATCATTCCACGTTACAAGCACTGACCTGACGACGTTTTTTGATATCACGCACCAGCTCGGCAAAACGCTGGTCGGTGAGGGGATAGAGCAGCATGATCACGAAAGCAGTCAAAAAAGCCAGGGCTGGCACGATCGCAACTGCCCGCAGAATACTCTCCCTCGCAGCCTCATTCATTCCCAGAGCGTTAGGGATATAGCCGCTGGCAGCAAGCAGAAAGGCTGGGATGGAGCCACCCAATGATTGGCCGCATTTACGGGTGAAAGAAAAAAATGAATAAGTCAGTCCTTCGATCCGTAAGCCAGTACACCACTCACCGTACTCTACGGTATCGGCTTCGAGCGCCCACATGATCGCCATGGCTATCCTGACTCCAAATGAAGCCATACTGAACGAGGCGTATATCCAGGCTTTGTCGCCCCCTGAGGCGAAATACAGCAAAGAATACCCAAGAATAGAAACAGCCAAGCCAAGTAGAAAGGTGTGCTTTTTGCCGATATACCCGACCAACATTGGCACGATGGGTGCAGAAATCAGCGCTACGGATAGCGTCACGATCCCGACGACCATAAAAAACTGCCTGGCATCCTCCAATTCATAGCGAGCAAAATAAACCAACGATGCGCCTGACGAGGCATACCCGAGCAACATGCAAAACGCACTGGCGCACAACATCAGCAGCGGACGGTTTTTAAGCAGGGTTGCAAGGCTGTCTTTCAACTTTGGTGGTTCGGCTGCACGCTGAACAATTTCCCGTGTGCTCTTGAAACAGATCAAGTACAACATGACGCCTACAACTGCCAAAATCAGCGTGAATTGAGTCAGGTAGGTCTGTAAGGCGGGCCCCTTGAGGCTGGATGCCACGGGGCCGAGCGTCATGCTCAGGAGGCTGAACGTACAGACTGCCATCAGGGTGCGCGAGGCACCCAAGAGTGCGCGTTCGCGCGGAACCTGAGTCATTACCGTGGCGAGCGCGCCATACGGAATGTTGATAAACGAGTAGGCCGTTCCCAGCAATGCATAGCTCACATAGGCATACATCAACTTGGCATCGGCTCCCCAGCTTGATGGTACCGAGAAGACCGCCACACTCAAAAACATCAGGGGTACAGCCCCCCACAGCAGGAAGGGTCGAAAACGCCCCCAATGCGTTGAAGTCCGGTCAATCACTCGGCCGGCAACCAGATCCATCACCGCATCGTAGATGCGTACGACCGTAAGCATTGTTCCGGCCGCCGCCGCTGGAATGCCGACCACATCGATGTAGTAATGGAGCAAGAACAGCGCGCCCATCGCGAAAGCAAAATTGTTCGCAACATCGCCCACGCCATAACCAAGGACATTGGTCCAATGGAGTGGTTTGCTTGTATTCATTGTCATCCTTCAGGTGGAAATATTGTCGCCCTGGTTTTCGGCGCAATAGTGGCGTACGGTTTTCAACATGGCATGCAACACGGGTGCCTGCTCGTTTTTCCGATAAATACAGTAGAGATTGCAAGGCAGCGGCTTTTCGGTCAGCAACGGACGGTACACCACGTTCGGGATGCGCAAGTGTTGCAGCGATGAAGGCACGATCGCCGGGCCAAAACCGCATCCCACCATGGCCACGGCGGAAACCATGTCCTGAACGCCCTGAACAACCCGCAATTGGAATCCGTAATGCTCCTGCGCAGCGAACGCCTCCGGGGTGTGATTTTTAGCATCCTGTCTCCCGATCATGGGTACATCGCGCAGCTCTTCAAAATGCACCACCGATTGATAAGCCAGCGGATGGTTCTCAGGCAGGGCCAATATCAACGTATCCCGGCAAGCCAGTTCAATGGCGAATTCCGGCGGAACCTGTGTGAATCGATCAAACGAAATCAGCGTCCGGCCTTGATGCAGGTATTCGAACTGCTGTGGTATCGGCGCTGTATGGAGCAGGACCTCCGTCCCGGGATGGCTGTCGGTGAATGTTTTCAATATCTGTGGAATGTAATTCAGGAGCGCAGAACCAAAACAGCCCACATCCAACCGCCCGAGCACCGCTTTGCCGGCACGCTGCACATCGTTACGAGTCAATGCGAATTGCGCACGCAATGTACGTGCATGTTGCAGCAGGGCTTCTCCCGCTTGGGTCAGTTCAACACCCGATACCGTGCGAACAAACAGCGTAGCACCCAACTCTTCTTCCAGCGACTGGATCTGCCGGGAAAGCGCTGACAGCGACAAAGGCAGCCGCTCTGCCGCACGACCCAGATTCCCCTCTTCCGCAATGACTATGAAGTAGTTGAGCTGTCGATCATTCATCTCTGAATCACTTTCGATGGATTTACATCTTAAAGCAGCAACTAGTTTGAGCTTCCCGGCGTAATGGGCCCACTAGGTATCAGGAAATACTAACAGATGGCTCTGCTGATAACTCTTGCATTAAGCGCAACTAACCTTGCGAACTATGCGATGGACTGCGGATTTTTGCAGGGGCAAGAATGGCGAGGCGACACTAGGGTAAAAATTCACGCCGCCTATCCTGCGAACTCCTGTCAAAGCACGCTAGTTCTGCGTGTTGGTTTGGCCACTGGTGTCGCCTTAATCAATTCCGAGGGACGAGGAGAAATAGAATGTTGGACCAGCTTACTACAAAAAAAACGGCCATAGCGCTGGCTGTAACTGCCGCATTGGCTTTGGGTCTTGTCGCGTGCGGTGGCGGTGACGGGCAAGATGTGACGCAAGAAGTTGCAGTCAACTCAACAGAACTGCGCACGACGACGTCGCTGTTGCAAGGCTGGAAGTTTGTCCAGGACGATTCGCTCAGCGAGGCGGATGCATTGGCGAATAGCGGAAATGGCTGGTCCGATGTCACGCTGCCGCATACCTGGAATGCCAACGATGCCGCGCAGACTGCGCAAACCAGCCCGACCTCCAAAGATTACAAGCGCGGATTGGGGTGGTACAAACTCGAATTCGATGCAACAAGCAGCACGGCAACGCAATGGCTGCAATTCGATGGCGCCAGCATCGTGGCCGATGTCTGGCTCAATGGTGTAAAACTCGGTCAGCACAAAGGCGCTTTTACCGCCTTCCGGTTTGACGTGACCAACAAGCTGAGATCGGGCAAGAATGTCCTGCTGGTTAAGGTCAACAATACTGCACCGACCTCCAATAGTTCAATCACGGCGATTGCACCGTTTTCCGGCGATTTCAACATGGCCGGCGGTCTTTACCGTGGCGTGTCGCTGGTGTCGACGCAAGACAAAGCGCACTTCGCCTTGAATGAGTCGGTCACTTCCAAAGACACCAGCGGCAATGACATCACGCAATATGTCGCGGGCGCCGGCGTGTATGCCCGTACTACTGCGGTCACCAGTGGTACTGCCACCGTTAATGTCGTCGGCAAGCTGAAAAATGATTCAACGGTCGATGGCAGCTATATCGTGCAAGCCTCCTTGCTGGAGGCGGATGGCAAAACACTGAAGAAAGCCGTCCAGAAAAAGGATATTTACGTCAAAGCCGGCGCCGATGTGCTGGCCTCGCTGGACATGACGGTTGAATCGGCGCATTTGTGGCAGGGCGTGGCTGATCCCTATCTGTACAAGCTGGTGGTCGAACTGAAGAACAGCGCGGGAACGACGATAGACAAGGTGGTTCAGGACTTTGGTATCCGCCAGATGTCGTTTGATCCGAACAAGGGTTTCTTCCTCAACGGCAAATCGATCCCGCTGCATGGCGTGAACATGCATCAGGATTATCTGGGCAAAGCTTGGGCGATCAGCAATGCCGAGACCGACGAATCGTTGGCCATGGTGAAAGAAATCGGCGCGAACACGATCCGTTTGGCGCACTACCCGCATGCTTCTTATACCTACCAACAGGCAGACAAGCTGGGCCTGGTCGTGATGGCAGAGGTGCCGTTTGTCAATTCGAGTGCCTACGCCACCTATACAAACTGCTCGCAAGGGAATGTCGATCCGGAAACAACCGGCTTTGCTGCCAACGCGCGCTTGCAGGCGCAAGAATTGATTCGCCAGCAATACAATCGTGCCTCGATCGGACTGTGGTCGGTCGGTAATGAAACAACGACAATGGCAGCGGCAACCTGCGGCCAAACGCAGAGCAACAACAACGTAACGGCCTTGTTGACGAGTCTGCATAACCTGGCGAAAGCCGAAGACCCGGGCCGCGCCACGACGCTGGCTGCCCAGATAACTCGTAGTGGCGATACGGTTTTGCCGGATCCAGTTTCGGTCGCAGGCATTACCGATACGTATAGCGTCAACCGCTATTTCCAATGGTATTACGGCACCTCGGAAACCCAGCTTGCCACGCATCTGGACGATTTGCATACGCAAAATCCGACTCAAGCCATTGGTGTTTCCGAATATGGCGCTGGTGCGGCGATCACCCACCACACGGACAATGTTTACGGCGGCCGAGTTTGTTCAGCCGATGGTAGCAGCTCAGCCCGGATTTGTTATCAGCCGGAAGGCTATGCCGGCTATGTGCATGAAAAGCAATATGCAGCCATGGTCGGGAAAGAATATGTTTATGGCACTTATGTCTGGAACATGTTCGACTTCGGCTCGGGCGTGCGTCATGAAGGCGATGTCGGCGCCACCAATACCAAAGGCTTGGTCACCTTTGATCGCAAGACCAAGAAGGATCCGTTCTTCTTCTACAAGGCAAACTGGACCTCTGAGCCGGTAACCTATATTGCTAACCGTCGTTATACCCAGCGTGCCTATCCGGTGACCGACATCAAGCTGTACAGCAACGCCGACTCGGTGACTTTGAATGTGAATGGGAAGGCTGTCGGAACCAAGACCGCTGTGGATTGCCCGCTGAAGGTCTGCGAGTTCAAGAATGTCAGCCTGGCGACCGGTAGCAACAGCATTTCTGCCGTCGGCACCCATTCCGGCAAGACGGTCACCGACACGGCGACCTGGAATCTGTCGGCTGATAATGGCAGCAATATCTATATTGCAGCCGGCCAGTTGACCACGGGCTTCAAGTCGACGGACTCGCTGCTGGGCAGCCATACCTACGGTTCGGATAACTTCTTCGTGGGTGGGGAATTACCTGTCCCACCGGGCCGCGGTGCGATTGGCTTGAGTGGCAACGTGGTGATTAACGGACTGGGCAGCACCACAGTTCCTGACACGGGCAGAGTGTGGGATATGTGGCGCGAAGGCAGTGCGTTCAGCTATCAGATTCCACTGGCGAATGGCTCTTACAAGGTCACGCTGGGCTTCCTTGAGCCGACTGCGACCGCAACGGGAGCACGGGTCTTCAATGTAGATGCCAATGGCGTAAATCAAATCGCCAATCTGGATATCTTCAGCGCGGCTGGTGCGAACAAAACGGCTATTGCACGGAGCTTTAATGTTACGGTCAGCAATGGTTCGCTGAAACTGGACTTTACCGGGGTTGCCGGAAAAGCCATTGTCTCCAATATCGCCGTCGTCAAGCAGTAACGTTTATCTCTCCTCCTGCTCCGAGCAGTTTGCCCCCAGCTTATAAACGGTTGGGGGTTTTTTATTGCGTCATGAATGATGCGATGAATAATTTAAGTAGTATTTATATGGAGAAGTAACAGAATGCCTACGTGGAACGCTACAACCGGACCGTGCGCAATGACTGGCTGAGCCATTACCTGTTCGAATCGATTGCTGAAGTGCAGGAATTCGCGACAAACTGGCTATGGTCTTACAATCATGAACGACCCAATATGGCACTGGGAGGTATCACGCCGAAACAGAAGCTAGCGTTGGCCATATGACCTCTACTTTTGGCGGCTGCTAAAAATGGGGGGATTACCGCACATTGCCGGCTTTCCCCCCAAGCCTGATTGCCGATAAAAAGAAAAGGCTCACGAAATTTTCGTGAGCCTCTATAAAGTCTATCCGAATAACTGTTAGATCATATGTGAAGCGCCTTCCGGAATCAGCTGGCCAAATAAGACACAACATTCTTGCTCTTGCTATTATCCAGCGCCTGTTTTACTTGTGCTTCATTCATGCCGACTTCCAGTTTTGCGTCGGGATAAACAGTTGCATCCAGCGTTATTTCTTCCATCACCAACATTTCTTTATCCCAGGCATCTCGAACACTGGTCAGTTGATCCTTGACCTTGCGCCAATCGTCCTGGCTGGCAGTTTGAATGTTTTCGATAACCGCAATCGATGAGTTGAAAAAATCCTCGGCCACTTGCCATGGCGCAATGATGACACTCAATGCATCTTGCATGGCGGCAACTTGGTTGGCAAAACCGGTAAGAGTATCGGCCATGCTTTCCAGCAACAGGATATCCGCTTCCAACTCGGAGAGCGTCTGGGTTTTTGCCGCAATTTTGGCTTTGTCTTTTTCAATTTCAATGGCATTCAACGCAATAACCAAAACGCCACCTGCAGTAATAATTATCGCAGGAATGAGCAGGAAAAGACTAAACCCACCAGTTGCCCCTGCCAAGGCGATTGCGGTAATACCCATGCCAATTCCCGCCACTGTTACCAATGAACCTCCTGCAATAGCCCAGGCTCTGGAGGTAATGTCATTTTTCAGCGTCTTTATGTCATTGTTCAAATCGTCAATTTTATTAAGATCGACCCCCTTGGTTTGTTTTGCACTGGCAGCAATAGCGCGCATCTGATTTGCATCTTGCTCAAACTGAGTTCGCTGGCCTTCCAGTGTCTGGATCAACTCTTGAGACATCGTGCTGAATGCGGTGAACTTTCCTCTCAGGTACCGTAGATTTCCGAGCAGATCATTTTTAACAATTTCGTTGGTTGGATCAAAGATCAATGCATCGACATCACCCAAAGCAGTGCCAAGCAATGGGATGATTGTAGATTTTCCGCTCTGGATGAAATAAGGCGGAAGTTCTGTAAGTTGCCCCAATGAGTTCATGGCCCACGAGCGCAAATTACTGGTTGTTTTTACCCATTCTTCTTGTGTTTTTGTATAGGCTGCCGTTCCGCCCGGCCAATTTTCACTGTGCCGCAATTCTGGCAAGTAATAAGCCTTTACCTGGCCAGAATACAAAAGCAACGTAGATACGGCGGCTTTATAGTCTGCGCCAAAATCCCCGGCGGTTCGGAGCACTGAAGTAAGTTTCGATAATTTGAATTCTGAAAGCATTTTAGTTTATTCCTGTAAGATTTAAAAAGGTGCCACTCTTCAGAGCGGCTCAATCATTAGCACGTGCCAATGATTAAAGCAGCCTAGCACTCGTTTAAAATTACTCAATAAACTTAGCCGATGAAAGGTTATGTTGGTAAAAGTTGGTTAAACATGGATGTAGTATTTGATGTTTTTGTAAGAAAACATTTTGTTAACGATCACACTGAAGCGTGATGTTTTCCTCTTCAATCAGTACTTGTCACCGTAAGCCCTGAACCACAAAACACCGATTCAGGCCCTCAAGGAATTGCAGCAACACAAGCCCGTGTTATCCGATAAGCACGTTATCCAGTCGTCCGGAACAGGGCGGTGTGGCCTGGGCCGGACGATCGTTTCATCCGCCAGTTTGAGGCTGCTATACAGGCTGCGGGGGAGGGCGAGGAAGACATTCCCGGTGCCCTTTTGCGAGTTTGACGGCTACTTCAAACTTCACTTGGCTGTATCAATAGGTCCGGCTGGCGCGTGAGCAATCCACGCCGGTATTACGCCGGCAATGCCTGCAACGGCTGGACGGCACTGAAAGGCGAATCCGGCGAGTCTTTGTCGGTGAGCGAGCGGGAATCGGCGAGCCGGATCAGGCGCTGGTTGGCCGATCCGCGCCAGGGTTGGCTGGTGGGGTTGTTTTGTTCGTATTTTCCGTCAATCAGTACGTCGACCAGGCTCAGGATTTCCAGATCGGCAATTTCCTCAAAGCGGTAGCCGGTCCACAGCCAGATGTCTTTATTGGGGTAGCGCTGCTTGAATGCACGGCACAGCGCCAGGATGGCGGGGCGGTTGTGCGGATGTAGCGGGTCGCCGCCGGAGAGGCTCAGGCCGTCGTGCGTTGCGCAGGCGGCCAGGATCCGTTCCTGGACTTCGTCCGTGAAAGCTTGGCCAGACTTGCGGTCCCAGGTCGAGCGGTTGTAGCAGCCTTCGCAGGCGTGCAGGCAACCGGTCACGAACAGCGTGACGCGGATGCCTTCGCCGTTGACCAGATCGCAGGTGTAGAAACGATCGTAGTTCATCTTGCCTAGAGTGCTGCTTCGGTTTCGCCGAAATGCTTGACGCGGCGGATCATCTCTTTTTGCTTGCCGGCGTTGAACGGACGCGAATTCGGGCTGCCGAGATAACCGCAGACGCGCCGGGTCACGGAAAGCGAGGCGCTGTCGGTATTGCCGCAGTCGGGGCAGGTGAAGCCGTCTTCGGTGGTCTTGGTTTCGCCCATGAAGCCGCACTTGCCGCAGGAATCGACCGGTGTGTTGGTGCCGAAGTACGGCACGTGCTCGACCGCGTAATCCCAGATCTGTTCCAGTGCCTTCAGGTTATGCCGCATGTTCGGCAATTCCACGTAGCTGATATGGCCGCCGCTGGCGTGGTCGGCAAAGCCGGCCTCGAAGTCGATTTTCTCGAACGGGTTGACCTTGCGGAACACGTCGAGGTGGAACGAGTTGGTGTAATAGCCCTTGTCGGTGACGTGGGGAATCGTGCCAAAGCGTTCCTGGTCCAGCTTGCAGAAGCGGTTGCACAGCGATTCGCTCGGCGTCGAGTACAGCGAGAAGGCGAAGCCGGTTTCACGGCTCCAGACCTTGGTTGCCGCGTTCATGCGCTTGACGATGTCGGTGAGGAAAGTCTGGCATTCGGCATCATCGAACGGGTGCTTGCCGAACATCAGCATGCCGACTTCGTGCAGGCCGATGTAACCGAGCGAGATCGAAGCGCGGCCGTTCTTGAACAGTTCCATGATGTCCTGTTGCGGATCGAGCCGGGTGCCGAACGCGCCTTCGGAATACAGGATCGGCGCGACATTGGCCTTGACGCCTTCCAGGCGATGGATGCGGCTCATCAGCGCGCGGAAACACAATTTCAGCCGTGCATTGAAGAGCTCGTCGAAGCGTGCACGGTCGCCCTTGGATTCGATCGCGATGCGCGGCAGGTTCAGGCTGATCACGCCGAGATTGTTGCGGCCGGCCAGGATTTCCTTGCCCGATTCATCGCGCCACACCGACAGGAAACTGCGGCAGCCCATCGGCGAGACGGGGATGCTGGAGCCGGTGATCTTGCGGTTGAGCTTGGTCGAGATGATGTCCGGATACATGCGCTTGGACGTGCATTCGAGCGCCAGTTGCTTGATATCGTAGTTCGGATCTTCCGGGCGCAGGTTGATCCCTTCTTCCAGGAACATCACCAGCTTCGGGAATACCGGGGTGATGCCGTCGCGGCCCAGACCTTTGATGCGGATCTGCAGGATCGAGCGCTGGATCGCGCGTTCCTGCCAGCTGGTGCCCATGCCGAACGAGAACGTGACAAACGGCTGCTGGCCGTTGGAGCTGAACAGCGTGTTGATCTCGTACTCGCACGCCTGCATGCCGTCGTAGGCTTCCTTCTCGGTCATTTCCCGCGCGTAGTCTTCCGGCTGGGCGATGCCGTATTTGCGCGCCACCTCGAGATTTTTCTCGTAGGTTTTCTGGACGAAGGGCGCCAGCGTCTGGTCGATGTTGGGAATGGTGGTGCCGCCGTACTGGTGGCTGGCAACCTGGGCGATGATCTGCGAAGTGACCGCGCAGGCGACGCCGATCGAGCGCGGGCTCTCGATCTGGGCGTTGCCCAGGCGGAAGCCCTTGTCGAGCATGCCTTTCAGATCGACCAGGCAGCAGTTGGTGAACGGCAGGAAAGGCGAGTAGTCGAGGTCGTGGTAGTGGATGTCACCCTTGCGATGCGCTTCCAGGATGTCCTTGGCCAGGAAGTTGCTGGCGAACTGCTTGGAAACGATGCCGGCCATCAGGTCGCGCATGACCGGGAAGACGTTGGCGTCTTTGTTGGCGTTCTCGGTGGTGGCGTCCAGATCGGTTTTTTGCACCATCCCCATCAGCTTGGCGTGCAGCTCCGAGCCGCGCGTGCGCACCATGTCGCGGTCGTGGCGGTACTGGATATAAACCCGCGCCACGTCCGGGCAGTCTCTCATCAAGGCGTTCTCGACCATGTCCTGGATGGTCGGAATATCGAGGGTGTCCTTCCGGCTGGCCAGGCATTGCAGCTCGACCTGGTTCGCGATGTTGAGCGCAAGCTCGCGCGGGGCAGCGTTGCCCACGGCCCGCGCGGCGCGCTCGCAAGCATCGGCGATTTTCGCACTGTTGTATTCGACGATGGCGCCATCGCGCTTGGTGACTTGCAGCATCGGGTTCTCCTGTGTTCCGGTCCGGCGGTTTATATGCCCGCCGTGGCCGGTGTCTCCAAAGCAAAAGGCGCCGTTGTATCCGGGCGCCTCTGCGGTAATCAAGGCTCGTAATGTATTCGATTCAACGCACGAATGTGGCGATATATTTTGTAAATCCAGCGATGAAGTTTGTCTTTTATCAATACCCGGTGTTTTGTGATTTGGCACATGATATTGTGGGTTATTTTATGTGGATGTCAATATATTGTGTTTTTATGACGGGGAGATTTTGGGAGGGGAAGGGCTGGGAAGGGTTTTCCGGTTTGGGTTTTGCCGCCGCCGGGCGCGGCCAGCCAAGGCTGCCGGCACAAATCCGGAGGCTATGCTTGGAATCCGAAATTCGAGCCTAAGCCTTGTTGTCTGCCGCTAGGCGGCATGGCGTTCATGGACCTCAGTCATGGCTGGGGACATTGCCTGTCTGCAGCGGTGCGAAGCGCTCCAGCACATGGCTTGCCATGCCTTTGGCCAACTCTTCCTCGCTAAAGAAAACCGTGCCGATTCCTTCCTTGCTCAGCAACAGTGACTCGTCCTCACTATGGGTGCGCAGGACGATTTCAATGTCCGGATTGAGCGTGCGCGCGGTATCGGCCATTTGCCGGATGTTGAGCAGGTCGGGGGTGGCAACAACCAGCATGGCGGCGTCTTTGATATGTGCCTGGATCAGCGCTTCCGGATCAGTGGCATCGCCAGAAACCGCAGCCATCCCCTTGTTGCGCAACTCTTCGACCAATTCACGATTTTGTTCTGCGACCACATACGGAATCCCTCGCGCATCCAGCGCCTTGGCAATGCGTCGCCCCACACGGCCATAACCGACCAGAACAACTTGCCCTTCGAGGTATTTACGCTCCGTGCTGATCGGCAACTCGGCATAGGGGTCTTGCCGCCGATCCAGACTGCGGGCCAGTTCAGAGCGGGCAAGAAGCCAGCGCTGAAACGGTGCAATTGCGGCAAACAGGAAGGGATTCAGGGCGATGGAAATCAGCGCGCCGGCCAGTACCAGGCTCACTCCCGCAGCAGGAAGCAATCCAAGCGATAAGCCAAGCCCGGCCAGGATGAAAGAAAACTCGCCGATCTGGGCCAGGCTCGCTGCAACGGTCAAGGCGGTGTTGAGCGGATAGCGCAAGGCAATGACGAGGGCGAGTGCCGCAAGCGATTTGCCAAAGATAATGATGGCCACGACACCGAGCACATGAAGCGGCTGCTGGACCAGGATCGTTGGATCAAACAGCATGCCGACCGACACGAAAAACAGCACGGAGAACGCATCTTGCAGCGGCAAGGACTCTTGGGCCGCGCGGTGGCTGAACTCGGATTCACGCATCACCATGCCGGCAAAGAATGCACCCAGCGCAAACGATACGTGGAACAACTCTGCCGCTCCATAGGCGATACCGATCGCCGTGGTGACCACGGACAAGGTAAAAAGCTCGCGCGAACCGGTACGCGCCACTTGCCACAATAGCCACGGCAGTGCACGACGGCCCACCACCAGCATCAACGCAATAAAAGCTGAAACCTGCAATAAGGTCTGGGCGATGGTCGCCCACAGAGGCTGGCTCTGCGCGACAGGGGCGGCGGAGCTGTTGAGTACGCCCGCCAGTGGGGGCATCAACACCAGAACCAAGACGCAGACCAGATCCTCAACCACCAGCCAGCCCATGGCAATACGTCCGTTCATCGACTGGAGAACGCCTCTGGCTTCAAGAGCCTTGAGCAGTACCACGGTGCTGGCGCAGGACAGCGACAACCCAAAGATCAACCCGCTGCCCCAGCTCCATCCAAACCACCAGGCCATGGACATGCCCAATGCGGTTGCTCCACCCATTTGCACCACCGCGCCGGGAACGGCAATGTGCTTGACCGCGAGCAGATCGTTGATCGAAAAATGCAGCCCCACGCCGAACATCAATAACATGACGCCGATTTCCGACAGCTGTGAGGCAATATGGACATCTGCCACGAAACCCGGCGTTGCGGGGCCGATGAGGATGCCGGCGACGAGGTAGCCCACCAGCGCGGGCAATTTAACCCGTTCTGCGATAAAGCCGAGGATCAGTGCAACGCTGAAGCCAGCCGCAATGGTTGTGATCAGAGAAAGGTTGTGTTCCATTCAATTCCCGTTTGTCTTTTTATTAGTTGACGCTTGGGCGGATTAAGTTGGTGTTAATAAACACCGACACCCCAGAAGGTGACAAGCAAGGGTTGCGGCAAGTTCAATGGAAAGTGGGCTGCAAGCGCTGAAAAACCAGCCGTTGCGGCAGGTTGATGTGATCTGTGCCGGTTCTGAGAGGCATGTGAATCCACGAATGAGGAGGTAGGCTGGTTAACCGGAACTGGTGCTTGATCTGGCTGGTGCTGCCGTTATCCACTTTGTGGCACGGGCTGCCTGTGGCGAGAAGGTCACGTTGTACATAGGGGTGGCGGCCGCAATGCGGGCTTCTGCTGCTAACTGCTCGCCCTTGGATATTTATCGGGCTCGGGCGAATGATCCAGTTCAACCCGGTTGCGCCCCGCTTCCTTGGCGCGATACAAAGCCTTGTCAGCCCGCTCGATGGCAGCAGCTATTTCTTCGTCCTCCGCCACCTCGATCAAGCCAACGGAAACCGATTGGCTCACTTTGTTTTTGCCATCGCTGATCTTTTTTTCGCAGGCGCGCTGGCGCAGCCTTTCCAGTATCGGTTTTGCCTTCTCAAGCGGGGTTTCCGGCAGCAGAACCAGGAATTCCTCGCCGCCGTACCGGTACACCATGTCACGGGGGCGCAGGCTTTCGATGAAGCGCTGCGCCAGGTTTTCGAGCACGACATCGCCAAAACTGTGCCCGTATTCGTCGTTGACCTTTTTGAAGAAATCCACATCCACCATGGCGATCGTGAAGCGGTGCCCGGTGAGCCGGGCGCGCTCCTGCTCCTGGGCAAGGTCTCGCTCCATGGTTGCCCGGTTGCGCAGCCCGGTCAGTGCGTCGATATCCGTCAGCGAGATGTTGATGCCGGAATCCAGGCGGTCCTCGAAGCGGTCGAACTCGTGCATGGCACGCACCAGATTTGCAAGCTGGCCGGCCGGAAGCGGGCCTTTGATGGCTTCGTCCAGCACCTCTTGCGCTAGCAAGATGAGTTTATCCTGCCTGACAATCAGTTCCCGATAGACCCAGTGCGCGCTGACTTCTTCCGGCGGCGTTTCTTCGAGCCAGTGTCTGAAATCCAGGTATTCAAGGGTGCCGACGCTTTCGTCCAGCGGCCCCTCCACGGTGGGGAAATGCAGGCGAAAGAAGAAATTGAGCCGGCCTTTGCGATGCATCATCACGGCGCGCCGGAAATCGGCATGGAAACGGTGGAGATCATTGTTTTCGAGATTCTCGGCAATCGATTCGCCCATGACACTTCACCCGCCAGTAATTTCACTCTCGACCTTCAAAACATAGTCCAGCTCTCACATCCTCTGGGGCAGGTCGTAACCGCGCAACGTGCGGGAAAACTCCCGCAGCGCGCCGATACCGCTGGCCTCGGCACGCCGGCACCAGTCTTCCAGCTGCTTCACCAATTGTTCTGTTGTGACGCTGGATCGGCTCAACAGTGCAGCAAGTTCCTGCCGCATGGCATCGATGGTGTTCAATACCGGGCTGGAATGCAGTGCTTGTTCCAGCGCAACGCGCTCTTTCGCCGGCAAGGTCAAGGCATCCCTTTGCAGCCAGTGTCTGATCACGTGCCGCATCCGGGAATTTCTGAATTCCGGCATCGCGGCGCACAGCCTGCGAATTTCTTCCATTGCGGTCCGCTGTACGGACCTGCCGAAACGGGCCAGCACGTCGTAGCGGTGGGTGATAACCGCCCGCAATGTATCCGCGTCGCAGCGTATCTTGGACGGGTTGTGACACACCCGCGGTGCAACTTTCTTTACCCGGGCCAGATGCAGCTGCGCCAGCAGGCAGATGTACAGCCAGCCGATATCGAATTCCCACCAGCGATTCGAGAAGCGGGCTGAGGTGGCGTAGGCATGGTGGTTGTTGTGCAGCTCCTCGCCCCCGATCAGCACACCCCAGGGAACGATGTTGCGGGAGGCATCGGTCGGTGCGAAATTCCGGTAGCCCCAGTAATGGCCAACGCCGTTGATCACGCCGGCGGCAAAAAACGGAATCCATAGCATCTGCACGGCCCACATGCTGAGCCCGATGGGGCCGAACAGGGCGACATCGATCACCAGCATCAGGCCGAGACCGTAAGGCAAAGGCCGCGCATAGAGCTTGCGTTCGATGAAGTCGTCGGGCGTGCTCTTGCCGTATTGCTCCAGTGTCGCGCTGTTCCTGGTTTCCCGCCGATAGAGATCGACGCCGTCGAACAGGACTTTGCGGATACCGAAGACCTGCGGGCTGTGGGGGTCTCCTGCCAAATCGCTCCTGACATGGTGCTTGCGATGAATCGCCACCCATTCCCGGGTGACCATGCCGGTGGTGAGCCACAGCCAGAAGCGGAAGAAATGGCTGACGAGGGGATGCAGTTCGACCGCCCGGTGCGCCTGGTGGCGGTGAAGATAGATGGTGACTGCCGCAATGGTGATATGGGTCAGGGCGAGCGTGATCAGCAAATAAGCCCACCAAGGGGGATCGAGGATACCAAGTTGCATTTCAATTTCCTTCTATGAATTGCCTTCAACTTAAAGGCACGGCTGCGGATTCCGGCTTAATGCCACGCCCCAATTTTCAGTATCACTCCCGGGATCGCAAACATCTGTTCGTTAGCGCACATGGATTTGGATCTGACGTTTGCAGCGCAAGGATTTCAAGGCATTTCCGTCGCTGAGTAACGCTTATGACCTTGCGGGCAACCGGTCGGTTCAAAAATCAGCCTGGACTTCGGGGCGGGGGAGAGTCACTGACGCTGGCTGAAATGGATGTATCGGCAGGATCGTTCGAAATGTGACGGACGAAGCGCTGCTCAATCTTTAACCTGGGGACAGGAAACCTCTTGAGGCCGTGCAAACGCACTTTCGTCAGCTCCCTTCGCCTTTCCTTGGCTCGCAGGGGGGGCCTATGGTCTAAACAGAGTATCTTCAGCACCTGCTATGTGTAGTGTTTTACGCTATCTGAAACATAGGCCGGATCAATAAGTTCCATCAAGGGCGCTGCACTACATTAGAGGTGACATTCGCCATGAAGAACTCTCCGTCCCCCGGACGCCCTACCGATGCGGCAGCCAACCTTGAGGATGTTGCCCTTCGGATTTCCGAAAGCCGTTACCGCCGACTATTTGAAACCGCGGAGGACGGAATTCTCCTGCTCAATGCCGATACCGGGCAAATCGAAGACGTCAATCCCTCTCTGGTCAAGATGCTTGGCTATTCGCATGATGAGTTTCTGAACAAGAAACTGTGGGAGGTCGGGCCGTTCGCTGACATTGCACCGAGCAAGGAAATGTTCGCGGAGCTGCAGGCAAACGGTTATATCCGCCACGAGAACCTTCCGCTCAGAACCTTGCAAGGAAAAGAGATCGAGGTCGAGTTCGTCTGCAATTCCTATGAATGCGAGGGCATCAAGGTCATTCAATGCATCATCCGCGATATTACCGAACGGAAAGTGGCAGAAGAAAAGCTCCAGCTTGCGGCCAGCGTTTTCACACATGCCCGCGAAGGCATTATGATTACGGATGCAGACGGCACGATCATTGATGTCAATGACACGTTCAGCCGCATCACAGGCTACTGCCGTGACGAAGTTCTGGGCCACAACCTGCGTCTGTTCAGCTTCGCCCCCCCGGACCAGGAGTATTGCTCGGCCATGTGGCAAGCTCTGGCCGAAAAGGGACATTGGGACGGCGAAATCTGGAACCGGCACAAGAACGGCGAAGAATACGCCGTGATGCTGACCATCAGTGCGGTACGGGAGCCTCAAGGGAATACCCGGCAGTACGTGGCCTTGTTCTCCGATGTCACTTCGCTCAAGGCGCACGAGCGCGAGCTGGAGCATATCGCCCACTACGACGCACTGACTACGCTGCCCAACCGTGTGCTGTTGGCCGATCGCCTGCGCCAGGCCATGGCCCAGATCACTCGGCGCGGACAACAACTGGCGGTGGTGTTTCTCGATCTTGACGGTTTCAAGGCCGTTAACGACAGGCATGGGCACGAAGCCGGCGACCAGTTGCTGATTGCCTTGGCGAAACGCATCAAGCAGACCCTGCGCGAGGGGGATACGCTCGCCCGCATCGGCGGCGACGAATTCGTTGCCGTGCTGCCCGATCTGGCGGATACCGAAGCCGCGGTATCCATCCTTAACCGCATGCTCGTTGCTGCCGCTGAACCGGTTCCGTTTGGCGACCTCACGCTCCATGTTTCGGCCAGCCTGGGTGTTACCTACTACCCGCAGGCGGAAGAAGTGGATGCTGACCAACTGTTGCGCCAGGCCGACCAGGCCATGTATCAGGCCAAGTTGATCGGCAAGAATCGGTTCCATCTTTTCGATGCCGCGCTGGATCGCAGCGCCCGGGGATATCACGAAAGCCTGGAGCGCATCCGCCAAGCCCTGAATAACGACGAATTCGTGCTCTACTACCAGCCCAAGGTCAATATGCGCACGGGCGAGATGATCGGCGCCGAAGCCCTGATCCGCTGGCAACATCCTGAAAGAGGGCTGTTGTTGCCGGAGGTCTTCCTGCCGCTGATCGAGCAACATCCGCTCGCGATTAAAATCGGTGAATGGGTCATCAACAAGGCCATGGCCCAAATGGAAATCTGGCATTCGGCCGGGCTGAATATTCCGGTGAGCGTCAATATCGGGGCCTACCAGCTGGAGCAAGCGGACTTCGTCAAGCGTTTGCGTGAAATCCTGAAGAAACACCCGGCTGTCCGGCCGGGCGATCTGCAGCTGGAAGTGTTGGAATCCAGCGCACTGGAAGACCTGTCCAAAGTCACTCAGATCATCGAGGAGTGTCGCGAGAGCGGGGTGAGCTTCGCCCTCGACGACTTTGGTACGGGCTACTCCTCCTTGACCTACCTGAAACGTCTGCCGGTTAACAAGTTAAAGCTCGATCAGAGCTTCATGTGCGACAAGCTGGATAACCCGGATGACCGGGCCCTGCTGGAAGGGGTGCTTAGTTTGGCGGTGGCGTTGCATCGCCAGATCATCGCCGAAGGGGTGGAGACGGTCGGGCACGGCGAACTGCTCCTGCAACTCGGCTGCGAACTGGCCCAGGGCTTCGGCATTGCGCGACCGATGCCGGCCGCCGATTTCCCCGGCTGGGCGGCTGCCTGGCTCCCCGATTTAGCCTGGAGCAGCCAGGCTGCGCTCCACCGCCAGGATTGATGTGGCTATTTTTGAATCACACCGTGCTTCTTGGAAGCCGCACAACGACACACTGATTGCCGGTTGGTTTATCGGTCATGGCCGAATCCCACCTGCTTTGCTAGGAGTGTTGGTTTTTTTTACAGTACGATGAGTAGGGTTAAATCCCATCGCTGCAACATATTGTTTTATAAGTGTTATTATTTTGTGGCGCAAATATTGCTTGTAAAGGGGTGGAAACAATTAGGGGCATTTCCGTCCGAGCCATGCGCGGCACTGTGGCGCAGAGTTTGCTGGCTGAATAAAAACAAGGACGCAGTGTTGGCCCCAGTAAAAATAATTCTAAATTTACAGGGGAATATCATGACTAATCTTGTGAAAAAGGCAGTGATTGGTTTCGCGCTGGCTTCATCGATTGGAACCGCGGCGGCTGCGAATATTATTTTGACCGATATAAAAGACTGGTCTGCCAGCCCGATTACCATATCAAATTCCTCACCCTTTACCTGGACTCATGACATCACGGACTCGGGCTACGATCCTGAGAGTGGAATGAGTATTGAATCGGCACTTCTGACCATTGAGCTGCTCGATTTTTTGAACAAAGGGAACGAGACCTTTAGTTTCCTGATCGGCAGCGAAGGTTCTTCCCAGATATTCAACGACCAGAACATCAATAATGGATCGCAGGGGCATGCCTATGACATCGATCTTGTAGGCGCTTTGTCTGATCTGGATGACGATGGCCTGCTCGATATTACTGTCAGCGCAGCAACGGGCAATTTTCAGCTTGTACGTTCGACTCTAGAGGCGGTGGATCCGCCAATCACGGCAGCACCTGCTGCTGTGCCAGAGCCTGCAGGGCTGGTTCTTCTCAGTATCGGGCTGTTTTGCTGTGCCCTGGTGCGCAGGTTCAAGCGGTGACTATTGATCCGGCCAGGTGAAATTGCTGTTCTGCCGGCGGACGCCGCCGGGCCCCGGCTTGTGCCCCGAAGGAAATACTTGGGGTACACCGGGGCGACGAAATCGAACATGGTCAGGCCGAATCAGCAGAACCTGGCGTTCAGAACACATCACGGCGAATCCGTCCTGATTCAAAAAAGCAGATCCACTTGTTCTGAACCCAGCATGCGGCGCAGGGCTTTATCAACCCCGGGCGGAATTTTGTGGGTATTCCCGCAGATCAGGATCTGGGCACCCTGCTTGATCCATTCGCACCCCTCCCTGGATTGCGCCAACAGATTGTGCTGGACATACGGCGTCAACCATTTAGCGTGCACGGCGGTATCGCGCATCAGCAATGAAACAGCTTGCATTGTGACAAGCCGGAAATGAACGAAGGATGAACAATGCGCCAGCGCAAGTCCGTCGTGGCAACCTGCACCATTCAGCCTGCATTCAGATTCACCCATCTACAATTGCTGTTGATTCGGTGCGATTCATCACGCACGTCACTTAATCAATTCGAGCAAGGGGAAACCGGTATCCCGTCGTCTCCCCATCTGTGAAGACATTCCTTCTGTCCAAAAATACTAGGAACAAGATACGAGACAGGTCCAAAATACTGAAGACATAGCAGCAGGACTCAGGCCAATTACCAGCGATCGGACATTCGCATGTCCAATTCAATCGATAATGGAAAAATCCTGAAGGAGCCGTGCCAATGCTTCACCTTTTCAGACGCTTTCTGGCAGATCCCAAATCGATCGGCGCCATTACGCCCTCTTCGCCATCACTTGCCAGAGCGATGACCGCACGGATCGATAATGAATCCACTGTATTGGAAATAGGCGCAGGAAGCGGTGCAATTACCCGATATATACCCAACAGATCGAATGGCGCACCGCTTGTTCTTTTCGAACAGGATCAGCAACTGGCCAGGCAGCTCCGATATCAGTTCGGGGAAGCCTGGGTACTGGAAGGTTTTTTTCATGACACGGTAAAGCAGCTGGAAGAACTTCCGGAGAATCTGATTATTGTTTCATCGATTCCCTTCAAATCCATTTCTGATGAATTGCATAGCAATACCGTGCATGCCATTTGCGACATCCTGCACGCATCACCCGGCCGTAAACTGATTCAGTACACCTACTTCAACAGCCCGCCATTCACGCCTTCTCATGGCAATCTCTACTGGAAGAAGACCGCCAACGTCTGGGCCAACCTGCCACCTGCCACAGTTTGGGAATTGCGCATGAACAGATGAAACGGGTGGACAGCTCTACGGGTTCAGCCACGGCACCGGCAGGGTGCTGGTTGAAATCGACCACAAGCATTGGCACTGGCCTGCCAATACCCCGATCAGGGACAAGACCACGATGGAGATTTATGGCAAATACATCTCCAAGGTGTTTGGATTCACCAAAATCGAAGTCATCGATCTCCGCCCGTTGAGCTAGTTGAAAGCAAACCATGGGCTGGATGCGCGATGCCTATCGCGCCATCCTGCGCCATGACCGGTCCCCCCACCATGCCTAGAACACATCCCGGCGAATCCGCCCCGATGCCATCAGTAAATCCACTTGCTGCGAGCCGAGGATGCTGCGCAGGGCCTTGTCGATGCCGGGCGCCATTTTCTTGGCATTCCCGCAGATCAGTATCTGGGCACCGCTTTCGATCCATTCGCAGACTTCCTTGGATCGCGCCAGCAGGTTGTGCTGCACATACGGGGTGACCGGGTCATCGCGCGAAAAAGACATATCCACCTTGGTCAACACCTGCGAGCGCTTCCACTCCTCAATTTCCAGTTTGCAAAGATGGTCGTGCCTGCCTGAACGCTCGCCGAAAAACAGCCACGCATTGCGTTGCGGCGCGGGATTGCCCGATTCTTCAATCGCCTTGGCACGGGCTTGCAAATGCGCACGCAAGCCGGCGATCCCTGCACCCGAGCCAATCAGCATCAGCGGGCGCGAAATATCGTGCTGAAGATGGAAGCCCGGGTTGCTGCGAATTTTCAGCTCCATCTGATCGCCCACCTGCGCATGCTCGGTCAGCCAGCCCGAAGCGAGCCCGGTTTGGCCGTTATCCCGGATGTGCTTTCTCACGATCAGTTCGATCCGGCCATCTGTGGGCAGATTGGCAATCGAATAAGCACGCGGATACCCGTCTCCCTGCGGGACCAGAATATCGACCAGATCGCCCGCCTGCCATTGCGGGGTATCGTCGGAAATGGCCTGCAAGACGACCAGAAAGATCGGGCTGCCCGGGCTGCCGGCATTCAGGCATTGGCGTTCGACAAACTGCCAGGGCGAATAGTCCTGCGTCTCGGCAGTCCAGGACGATGGCGCGTTCTCGCTCAGCGTGCTCAGCTGTTGCTGCCAGGAAGAAAGCGCTTCGGCATCGAGCCGATCCACTTCAATCCGTTCGAACTGCGGGCGGGCGCCGGATGCTTGCAGCCATGCATCGAGCTGGCGGCCAAACGCGCAGAAGGCCGGATAGCTTCTGTCGCCCAAAGCCAGCAGGCCGTAGCGTATGCCTTGCAACTTGGCCTGGATGCCCGCGTCGAGGTTGGCTTGAACAAAGCGCAGCGCATGGTCCGGCGCGCTGCCCTCGCCATAGGTGCTGACCACGAACAGCACGCAGCGGGCGGCGGAAGCCTCTGCCTGCCAGTCTTCCTCGATGCGGCGCAGATGGATTTGCCGGTTGTCCGCAGACAGGGCCTGGGCGGTCTGTTTCGCAATCGCCTCGGCCTGCCCGCTCTGGCTGGCATAGACGATCAAGATTGGTTCGGTGTCGGTTGCAACGCCTTGCGTGATGGGAGCCTTCGCGCCACGCCTTGACTGGCGAAACTGGTGCCAGCAAAAAGCCGCATAGCTGGCGACAATGCCGCTGGCGGCGATCCAGCGCCCGGCATCGACAGGGGTAAAGTCAAACATGTTCATCACCTATTGCTGTAAGTTCGTCCATGCCGTGCTCGATGCCTCGGTCCAGTTGCCCGCGTCATCCTGCCCTTGCAGCAGCGCGCAGAGGTTCATTTTCTCTGCCAACTCAAGCCCCGCCTTGTGACCCAGGACCATGATGGCCGTGGCCCACGCATCGGCGTACATGCACTCACGATGGATCACGGTGACCGAAGACAGCGCATGCGCCGCCGGCATGCCGCTGCGCGGATCAAGCGTGTGGTGGATCAGGCGATCATTCAGGCGGTAACTGCGGCGGTAATCGCCCGATGTCGCGACGCAAAGCCCATGCAGGGCGATGCGGGTTGCCGGCAACGGGCAGTTTGCGCGGGGCAACTCCAGCGCCACCCACCAGGGCTGACCATCGGGTTTGCACCCGGCTCCGCGCAGCTCGCCGCCGATCTCGACCAGATGGTTCTGGTAGCCCGATTGCGCGAGGTGTTCGGAAACCGCATCGACCGCGAAGCCCTTGGCAATTGCGGCCAGATTCAAGGCCACGCCGCCCGGTTGCCGGAGCCGATCCTGCGTGTCGATTTCGAGTTTTTTCCACCCGGCGGTGTGTTCAGCCAGTGCCCCGGTCTGAGGTGGCACGAATCCGGCTTGCGAAAACCGCGGTCCGGCGCCAAACCCCCAGGCATCGACCAGCGATGCAAGCGCGGGATCGAACGCGCCTTCGCTCAGGCGGGCAACGTCGAGCGCGCCGCGCAGCACCCGGGCGAACTCGGCCGGCAAGGTCTGCGCTTCGCCGGCCGGCAAGGTCGCAAACCGGCGCAGGTCCGAATCCGGGCGGAAGTGGCTCATCTGGTTTTCGATGCATTCGAGCAGCGCGGCGATCCGCTCGGTCAGTTCCGGCGGCGGCAGTACTCCACCATCCACAAGGCGAACGCTCCACGTCGTTCCCATGCAGGTGCTGGAAAGCACGCGGATTTCGCCCCTCGCACGGGCCGGATTGATCTGCTTCGGGATCAGGACGCGAACCGTCGGCAGGGAAAGCTGGGGCGCGTTCATGGCTTCGTCGTCAGCCGCACCAGGCCCAGTTCCTGCGAGCCGGTCGCTTCCGTCGTCTTGGCGGCGCGCGGCGGCCATTGCAACGGCAAGCGCACCAGATCATGCCCGCCGTGCTCGCGCGCGACTTCCACCACGACCTCATACTCGCCGGCGGCCAATTTCTTCAGCGCGGGCGATGTGCCGAGGTTGATTGTGTGCTCGCCCGCCGGCCGCGTCGCGCCCGAGACGCCATCGATGGGGAACGAAGCCTGACTGCCGCTGATGCGCCACCAGCTGCGCAGATCGGGCAGCCATTTGGTCGCGCCGATATTGTTGGGCTTGGCCATGTCGTACCAGACGGCGATGTTCCCGGCAAAGTCGTGGCTGGCCGCCTTTTCCAGCCAGACAGCGACATAGGGGCGCTTGACGCGCGCGCCCTGGACCGCGGGCAGGTTGAGTTCCAACTGCGCATCGGCGCTCCACGCGGGCAGCGCGGCGCCGAGGCCGATCAGCGACAGCACGGAAGTGAACAGACGTTTTTTCATGGGATTTTCCCCTTTGTTAAATCAATGAACTGAAATCAATGAACGAAGAGCAGCACGGCGAGCAGCGGCAAGATGAGTCCCAGCCCGGTAACGGGCCAGATGCTCCAGCGCGATTTGGCATGCACCTGCAGGATCAAGAGCCCGGTCAGGCTGAAGACAAGGCAACCGATGCCGAACAGCGTGATAAACCCGCTCCAGACCCCGCCTGCATTCTTGCCTTTGTGCAGATCGTTGAAGAAAGCCACCCAGCCACGATCGCTGGCTTCGTACTGAACCGCGCCGCTCCTGCGGTCGATGCTGAGCCAGGCATCCACGCCCGGGCGCTTGAGATCGACATAGACTTCATCCGCCTGCCAATCCGTGTTCTTGGGAGAAAGCTTGATTCCCCAGGATTCATCGACCCAGGTGCGCAAGTCCTCCGGCAAGGCAAGATCCTGGCCATTGCCCTGATGGTTGACCTGCGCCAGCAACGCTTGCGGCAGCGTGGCGGTGTGCTTGGTGATCGCGGGGGTCGAGCTTTCGAAATATTCCGCGTTGTTGAGCGTGATGCCGCTGGCGGCAAAAAACAGCATGGCCACCAGGCTCAAGGCCGAGCTGATCCAGTGCCATTTCATCAGGATTCGCAGCCAGGCCGCCCGCCGCTGCAGCGCGCCTCGCTCCAAAGCGCCGGGGGCGGGGGTAGGGTGGCTATTTGTTATGTTGTTCATGTTTTTGTTCGCCTGCGTGCTTGCAGGCTTGCGATTGGATGATGGCTCCATTTAACGAGGACTTTGTAAACGGGGTGTGGGCAATGCCCGGCTTTTTGTTAATGGCATGTAATAGTTTGTGCCGGGCGTTTACAAACACCCATCTCGCGCAGGTACTCGCGCTATCCTTGTCGCGACAATGTGGGGAGTCTTGCCGATGAGCAAAAAAATACTGGTGGTCGACGACGATCCGGAGCTGACCGAGCTGCTGCGTGGCTATCTGGGCAATCAGGGTTTCGAGGTCGCCACCGCGTGCGACGGCGTCGCCATGCGCGGCCAGCTTGCCGAGTCCCAGCCGGACCTGTTGATCCTGGATTTGATGCTGCCCGGCGAAGACGGGTTGACGCTGTGCCGTGATCTGCGCGCAACTTCCCGCCTGCCGATCCTGATGCTCACGGCGCGCGGCGACGACATGGACCGCATCATCGGGCTGGAAATGGGCGCCGACGATTACCTGCCCAAGCCTTTCAATCCGCGCGAGCTGCTGGCGCGCATCAAGAGCATCCTGCGCCGGGCCGAGGATCACGAGCCGCACGAAGCCACATTGAAAACCCTGCATTTCGCCGGCTGGACGCTGGATCTCGCCGCGCGCAACCTGATCGGCGCCGATGGCGTAGTGATTGCGCTCTCGACCGGGGAATTTCGCCTGCTGCATCTCTTGGCCGAATCGCCGAACCGCGTGTTCTCGCGCGATCAGCTCATGGATGCATTGGCCGGGCGCGATGCCGGGCCGTTTGATCGCACGATCGATGTGATGATCTCGCGTCTGCGCCGCCGCCTGAATGACGACGCGCGCGATCCGGAACTGATCAAGACCGTGCGCAGCGAAGGCTACATGCTCGCCGCGCGCGTGGAGCGCCGTTCATGAAATGGCTGCCCAAAACCCTGTTCGGCCAGATCGCACTCGCGCTGTTCGTGGGGCTTTTGGTCGTGCAACTGGTGGGGCTGAGGCTGTTGCTCGATGATCGCGGCCGGCTCAATTACAAGCTCTTGTCGGAATACGCGGCGCAGCGCATGGGCGGCATCGCGGCCGTCCTGGATAGTGAATCCCCGGCCGAACGGCCGGCCCTGATCAAGGCCCTGAGCGTGCAGCCGACCATGCTGACGCTGGCGCTGCCGTGGTCCAGCGACAAAATCGACGATTCGGAAGACGCCCGCCTCTTCGCGCAGGAGGCTGCGCGCCAGCTTCCCCGGCCGCTGCAGATACAGATGCTGGCGATGGAGCGCGTCGACCCGTCGCTGTTCGATCTGCATCTGCACCCGCGTCCGGACGAGGATGAAGCGCACGAGCGCCGGAACAGGCCGAAAGCCGATTCCAAGCGCATCCCGCTGTTCACGCGCACCTACATGGCGCAGGTCAGGCTGACTGATGGCACGGTCGTCACCTTCCATCATCTGCTGCCCGTTCCCGCCACCGATCTGCCCTATCGCGTGATCGCGCTGCTGGCACTGCTCGGCCTCTCGGTCGCGGCCTTGTCGGTCTGGTCGGTGCGCCGGCTGACCCGCCCGCTGGTGAAACTGGCCGATGCGGCATCCGGGCTCGCGCGCAACCTGAACCAGCCGCCGCTGCCGGAAACCGGCCCGCAGGAAGTGCGCCAGGCCGCACAAGCCTTCAACGCGATGCAGCGCGACCTGAAACGCATGATCGATACGCGCGCACAGGCGCTTTCGGCCGTCTCGCACGACTTGCGCCTGCCGATCACCCGCCTGCGCCTGCGGCTCGAAGCCGGCATCGAGCCTGCCTTGCGCGAGAAAATGGAACACGACCTGGCCGAGATGGACACGATGATCGGCCATACGCTTGATTTCCTGCGTGCGGGCTCGAACGTGGAAGCGCCGGTCCAGGTCAATCTCGATGCGCTGCTCGACAGCGTGGCCGAGGACATGGAAGAACTCGGCGCCACCATCACGCGCACCGGCAGGAGCCGGCAGGCGATCCAGGCTCGCCCGCACGCGCTGCGGCGCTGCATCGCCAACCTGCTCGACAATGCCCGCCGCTACGGTGGCGGGCCGATCGAGCTGACGCTTGAGGATTCGGACAAGGAAGTGCGTATCGTGATCGCCGACCACGGCCCCGGCATCCCGGCGGCGCAACTCGAAAAAGTGTTCGAACCCTATTTCCGCCTGGAATCCTCGCGTGCGCGGCACACCGGCGGCACGGGGCTGGGGCTGGCGATCGCCAAGGCCATCGTCGAAGCGCATGGCGGCACGATCACGCTGGCCTCCCAACCCGGCGAAGGTCTGACTGCGACGGTTGTCCTGCCACGCTGATTCCGGAAAGCTCCCGAGCCAGAGCAGGCATTGCCGCGTGGGAATGCACTTGGATGGCTGTTGTGTGCCCAATCCTGCCCTTCAGGTCATCATGAATCCAATGACTGGTAACAGGTCCTATGCGACGGTTTGTTCAGGGGGAGACACAATAGCGGGATAATCACCGTAGCCATCTGGCCAAGGCGTGAGTATCTCGCAGCCACTCTTGGTGACGGCCACCATATGCTCCCACTGGGCAGAGAGCGAGTGGTCCTTGGTAACGACAGTCCACCCATCCGCTAACTGCTTTATTGCTGCTTTCCCTGCATTAATCATGGGTTCAATGGTGAACACCATGCCTGCTTCAAGCTTCAAGCCCGTACCTGGCCTTCCATAGTGAAGAACCTGAAGGTCATCGTGATATACCGTACCAATCCCGTGACCACAGTACTCACGAACAACACTAAATCCCTCCCGCTGGGCGACGGTCTGGATGGCATGACCTATATCCCCAAGCGTGGCGCCAGGGCGGACTTGCTCAATGCCTGCCCGCATCGCCTCGTAGGTCGTGAGAACCAGCCGTTTTGCCAGAATGCTCGGTTCTCCAACAAAGTACATGCGGCTGGTATCGCCAAACCACCCATCCTTGATGATGGCAACGTCGATGTTGATGATGTCTCCACTCTTCAATTTCTTGTCGGATGGAATCCCATGACAAATGACATGATTGACCGAGGCGCAAATAGTCTTGGGATAGCCGTGGTAGCCGATATTGGCCGGAACTGCTTGTTGTACATTGACGATGTAATCATGGCATAGCTTGTCCAGTTCATCAGTCGTGACACCTGGCTTTACATGGTCAGCAATCATTAGCAAAACATCGGCGGCTAACATTCCAGCACACCGTGCCTTGGCTAGCTCACCCTCAGACTTGATGGCCACTCGCTTGGAGTCAGTCATGCAGCCTTCCCCGATAATGAAGCTGGAATCTCAATCTCATCTGTCACTTGGTGTTCGGCTTGGATGAGTAACCGGCAAATATCACCATACCGGAGGTTTGGATTGAGTTCCGCAAGCATGCCAACTCGGAGCCAATGTTCTGCTTGAGCATTGATGGAACGGCTCAACGCCCCGCTGGTTAAGCGCAAATTTTCATGCATATGCTCTGAAATTTTAATGATACCCATACAGGCTTCTTTTATATGGTTTGTAGTTGAAACGTATAATACCAGGGAATATCAAAAATGGCCAAAATCATAGGCCTGCGTGGTGCCTCGTAGCCGGCACATTGCAGACCGGGATAACCGCACAGGTGAACATCGCTAATGGCCGACTTGCATGCGTAGGCACTCTGGCAGGCTTCAGAGAAGAGCGGACCATTGAACGTCGGCTGCGGGACGCTGGGGATAGTCCGGTTGTGGCCGGGTGCCGTCTGTGGCAATAGGCAGGAACGTGCCCAAACCCGACATTAACGGTTAAGCCGAGCGATGCGCACGCCGACGTTTATCACCCACGTGTCCGCTCCAGTGAGGTGTTGGATGGCACAAACGACCCGGACCATCGAAAGTATTTAACCTCTTCTCCTGGCAGCGGAGAATCAGCTGCTTCCTCGTCGTTCCCATCCGGTTTGAAGCAGCCGCCACGACCATCGTTCCAGCACCAAAGAACCCATTTGTCTTCAACTACTTCGCGAATGAACTGCGCCGCATCCTTGGCGGCCTGTTCGGCCGTGCAGCAAGGGAACTTGTCATCCGCTTGATCGGGCGTGAAGTGGCAATGAGTGATGTCGCCGAGAAATACCGACACTTCGCCACCCTCAAATAAAACCAGAATGTCTCCGACCACCGGCTCTCGTGCGGGAATGCGAAGACCGTCTAGATCAACCGTGACGAACTCGATTCCTGCGTCGCTGAGTCGAGCGGCCGTTAATTTCGCGAGTGCGTCGCTCATAGTGTCGCCTAACTAAAAAAACCACATTTGAAGGTACAGCCAACTCCAAAGCCATTGTCTGCTTCTGGCCGAAACCGGAAGTTCCCAGAATCCGCTTTGGCAGAGAAACAGGCAAGCATCGCCGCATGATGACTGGCGAGCCATTAAACGAATGTATCCGGCAAATCTATTCGTCACCCTCGATCCATGCGATACGGCCGCTACAAGCTTCATTCAGTCGTGCAACAAGTGCTTCGGCATGATCGTCTGGCAGGCTGAATGCCAGATCAACCAGATCGCCGTGTAAAACTTGATGCAGTGTTGCGCCGGCCATTTCGGTTTCCCGGCGCAGCAAACCTTCCAGTGCATAAGGCACCGTACAGCGCAGCATACGCAATCGGATGATCGGAACCTTTTGTGCGGTGAGGAGCGCTTTAGCCACGCTGTCGGTGTAGGCGCGGACAAGGCCACCGGCACCGAGCGGTATGCCGCCGTAGTATCGAACCACGGTAGCGAGCACGCCTTCCAGATCCTGATGGCGCAATACTTCCAGCATGGGCCGGCCGGCTGTGCCGCTGGGTTCGCCATCATCGACCGCGGCCGAGTGACCGCCGGCCATCAGAGCCCAGCACACATGAGAGGCATTGGGGTGTTGTGCCCATAGCTCTGCAACGATCTTCTGTGCCTGCACGCGGTCTGCCACAGGCTGAACACAACCGAGGAAACGGCTTTTTTTGATCAGCAATTCGCTGTGGGCAGGGGTGGCAATCGATTGGGGCATGGCGGGATTAGTAAAGGTGGGTGTCTATGCAATTAGTGACGTATGTTCATGCGCCATAGCTTATATCACCCCGATCCCCGTTCATCCACCACGGCTGATGCGCATCGCAACCGGCAAGGATGTTTGTCCGGGCAAAAACATGCCACGACTATTTATCCTTCGATGAGAAGCGACACATCAAGTTTGCGATGCGTGCCGGCAATAACAGTCATGGGCATGATCGTTGACGATGCCCACGGCCTGCATCCAGGCATAGACGATGGCTGGCCCCACAAACTTGAAGCCACGCCGTTTCAGCTCTTTCGAGATCAGCCTTGTAGGGGGTGCGAATTCAGGTAATGGCTACCGGACTGTTCCTGAAGTGCCGGGTAAAATGGGCTCCCCGATCCTGGAAAACATGCCATGAGCACCGAACCGCTCCTTCCGCTACCCACCCTGCCACTGGGCAAATACCGCCACTACAAGGGCGGTGAATATGAAGTAATCGGCGTGGCTCGCCACAGCGAAACGCTGGAGCCACAGGTGGTATACCGCCCGCTCTACAACGATACGGGATGGTGGCTGCGGCCTTTCGCGATGTTTGTGGAAGAGGTCGAAATCGATGGCCGGCGCCAACCGCGTTTTGCCCCTTTCGCCTGATCCGTACGCCGCGCCCCCGTTTGGGGAGTGCCTCTCGCAAACGGGCTTCTATTGCTAGACCCCAAACGCGATATTAAAGGGGGAGGGGCCGCAAATCGGCCTTGGCCGAGAAACAGCAAGCAGCGCCGCATGACGGCTGGCGGCACATCAAGTTTGCGATGCGTGCCGGCAATAACAGTCATGGGCATGATCGTTGACGATGCCCACGGCCTGCATCCAGGCATAGACGATGGTGGGCCCCACAAACTTGAAACCCCGCCGTTTCAGCTCTTTCGAGATCTGTTCCGACAAGGGCGTACTGGCCGGCCAGGAATGGCCGTCATTCTGTAGTACTTCCCCGTGGGTGAATGACCAGCAGAAGTCACTGAACGATTCACCACGCGCTTCCATCTCGCAGTAGATCTGGGCACCCCGGATCGTGGCCTCGATTTTGGCCCGGGAGCGGATGATGCCGGGATTGGCGAGCAACCGCTGAATATGTTCTTCGGTGAAACCTGCCACGATAGCCGGATCAAAACCCGCAAAGGCTTGCCGAAACGCCTCGCGCTTGCGCAGGACGGTAATCCACGCCAATCCTGCCTGGAAACCTTCCAGCATCAGCATTTCCCAGAGCATGCGGCTATCCCGTTGCGGGATGCCCCATTCCTGATCGTGATAGTCGCGCATCAGCGCATCGCTGTTGGCCCAGGCGCAACGCAAACGTGCAGGGGTGGTATCCATTGGATTTATCGCAGAACAAACAGGGAAGGCAGGATCACGATGCAGGACCACAGAACCATGTAATCCGGCGAAGGCAGTGACTGGCGAATCGCATTCAGCATGATGGGGCTCCTTGAAGTGTTCAGGTTGGCGTTTGCCGTTCATACGGTGCAGCTCCAATAATAGAACGTTCGTTCTATAATGGCAACTGGTCTATTGAAGGGTCATTCCCATGCCTTCGTCTTTGCTTGGTCCCTTGTCGGCACACACCGATCCATCCTGCTTGATGATTCCCGTCATGGGTGGCTCCGTGTCTGCCGGATTCCCGTCCCCCGCCGGGGATTGGGAGGAAGATCGGGTCGATCTGAACCAGCGCTATGTGCATCATCCGGAGGCCACCTTTTTCTTCCGGGTCAATGGCGACAGCATGGTCAGCCAGACGCCTGAACGCTCCATCCCCAACAATGCCACCCTGATCGTGGATCGTGCGCGGGAGGCGAAGCACGATGATATCGTGGTCGCCATTCTGGATGACGAATTCACCGTCAAACGCCTCTACCAGCGCGGTAAGCGCCTGGCCCTGATTGCCGAGAATCCAGCCTATTCAGACATCGTGCTGAACGAAGATCAGCAGCTGAACATCTGGGGCGTGGTCACGGCCTGGATCGTGGAGCCACACTGATGTTTGCCCTGGTCGATGTGAACAACTTTTATGTATCTTGCCAGCGGGTGTTTGAACCCAGGCTCGAAGGCAAGCCTGTTGTCGTGCTCTCCAACAACGACGGGTGTGCCGTGTCCCGCAGCAACGAGGTCAAAGCACTGGGGATCGCCATGGCCAAACCCTGGCATCAGATGCGGGAAGTGGCCGAACAACACGGCATCATTGCCTACAGCAGCAACTATGCCCTGTATGCCGACATGAGCAATCGGGTCATGAGCATCCTGCGGCGATTTAGCCCGGATCAGGAAATCTATAGCATCGACGAATGCTTCCTGGGCCTCGATGCCATCGGGCGCGACCATACCGAACTGGGAATGGAGATACGCCAGACCGTACAGAAATGGACTGGCCTGCCGGTCTGTATCGGCATTGCGCCAACCAAGACGCTCGCCAAGCTCTGCAACCATCTGGCCAAGAAACATTCCCGCTTTGCCGGGGTATGTGAATGGGCCAAACTGGATCAGGCCACGCAACAGCGCGTGATGCAGGAAGTCACCATTGGTGAAATCTGGGGGGTAGGCCGGCGCCTGTCGGTGAAACTGAATGAGGATGGCATCTTCACGGTGGCGGATCTGATGAAGGCCGATCCGGAAACCATTCGCATGCGTTACAGCGTGGTCTTGCAGCGTACCGTCATGGAGCTGCGCGGCCAGCCCTGCATCGATCTGGAAGACGTTGCGCCGGATAAGCAGCAGATCCTGTGTTCGCGAAGCTTCGGCCAGCTGGTCTATTCAGAACATGAACTCGCGGAAGCCGTGAGCACCTATGTGGCCCGTGCCGCCGAGAAACTGCGCCGGCAACAATCCGCAGCCGGTGCGCTGGCCGTCTTTATCCGTACGAATCCAAACCGCGAGAAAGACCCCCAGTACAGCAAGCACGTCTTGGTGCCGCTATCCCAGCCGAGTGACGACACGCTGCAACTCACCAAAGCCGCACTCTGGGTGTTGAAGCGCATCTACAAGCCGGGCTATGCCTACGCCAAAGCCGGCGTGATGCTGCTCGAACTGCAGCCGAACACAGGCATTCAAGGCCACTTGTTTCTGGAAAGCGCCGACCCGATCAAGCGCGCCAACCTCAACGAGACAATGGACAAGATCAACCGGCAATGGGGCAGGGGAACGTTACGGCTGGCCAGCGCCGGATTCAATCACGGCTGGAAGATGCGGCAGAACAACTTGTCGCCCTGCTGGACTACAAAGTGGGCGGATTTGCCGGTGGCAGGCGGGTAGATCGGATTAACCCGCAGGGCGTAATCCGACATCACCGGCCTCTGTAACGATCGTCGGGTTACGCTGATTCTTCCCGATGGCGGAGGTAACGCTCTTTGCGACAAGTCAGGCCGAGATCAATCCTTGCAAGGTGTTTGAGTCACCGGCCCGCTGGCGCAAGCCTTCGATATCGCGCTTGGGCGGCGCGCCGAACAGGCGGCCGTATTCGCGGCTGAACTGGGACGGGCTTTCGTAGCCGACCTGGAACGCGGCGCTCGCCGCATCCAGGCGCTTGTTGAGCATCAAGTGCCTCGCTTCGTGCAGGCGCAGCCATTTCTGGTACTGCAAGGGGCTCATCGCGGTGAGCTGGCGAAAATGGTGATGCAGGTTCGACGGGCTCATCTGCACATGGGTCGCGAGGTCGTCGATGTGCAGCGGCTGGGCGTAATTCGCCCTCAGCCAGTCAATGGCCCTGGCAATCCGGTGGCTCATGCTGCCCACCGAGGCGATTTGCCACAGGCGCGCCGATTGGTCACTCATCAGCAGGCGGTAGTAGATC
This sequence comes from Pseudomonadota bacterium, assembly GCA_018261735.1. Lineage (GTDB taxonomy): Bacteria > Pseudomonadota > Gammaproteobacteria > Burkholderiales > Chitinibacteraceae > Formivibrio. The sequence goes on along the minus strand of JAGTRM010000008.1, from coordinate 30,755 downwards.
TCCCGCTCGATGAGCGGAGTGAGCACGGCGATGGCGCCGGGCTCATCGAGCAAGGCCAGCAAGCGGCTGAACGGCTCCAGCAAGGCCGGGGTGATCGTGCCGAGCGCCGAGCTTCCCTCGTCAGCGCGATTACGCGGCGGCTGCAGGCCGCTATGGGCGATCAGCTCGGCCATGATGCGCAGATCGAGCTTGAGTACCAGCCCAAGGCAGGGCTTGTCCGCGCTGGCTTCGAGCGCCTGCGAGCTGGCGGGAACATCGAGCGAGTTGATCAGGAAACGCTCGGTGTCGTAAGCATAGGCATGATCGCCGACCAGCAGTTGCTTCGCGCCCTGGACCACGAGCACGACACTCGGCTCAACGATGCAGGCACAGGGTTGGGTGGGGGCCTCGCGCCGGAAAAGGCCGAGGTTCGGGATCGGGGTCGAGCAGTCCTCCTTTCCCACGGTCCAGCGCCCGATGATCTCGGCCAAGCCCTGGTGCAAGAGGCCAAGTTGCGCAGTAGGGGGCTGCGGCATCCTTTCTTGAACTGGCATACGGATCTCCTCGATATTTTCTGTTCCCATGATATTCCGCGCGAACCCTCGGCGTCACAAGCCAGTCCGTCATGGCGGAGGATCAGGCAATAAATGCGTAGGAATATTCTATCGGCTGACAAGGCAAGACGTGAAAAATGGCGACCTATGGGCACAAGCTCAACTTTTTCAAAGGTCTGCTGCATGGAAAACTTCACCTACTTCAATCCGACCAAAATCGAATTCGGCACCGGCAAGGAACAATTGATCGGCCAGCATTTGGCCGGGCACGGCATCAAGAAGGTGCTGCTCTGCTACGGCAGCGAGCGCATCAAGCGCGAAGGGCTTTTCGACCTCGTCGGCAAGAGCCTTGCCGAGAAAGGCATCGAATGGGTCGAACTCGGTGGCATCGTCAGCAACCCCGTCATCTCGAAGGTGCGCGAGGGCGTTGCCTTGGCGCGGGCGCATCAGGTTGACGCCATTCTGAGTGTCGGCGGCGGTTCCGTGCTTGACAGCGTCAAGGCGATTGCTGCCGGCGTTCTCCATGACGGTGATGTCTGGGACCTGTTTGTCGGCAAGGCCCGGATCGAATTTGCACTGCCCCTGTTCGCGATCCTGACGCTCGCCGCGACTGGCAGTGAAATGAACCCGGGCGCGGTGGTCACCAACGATGAGACCAAAGAGAAATTCTTCATCAGCAATCCGGCCCTGTTCCCCAGGGTATCCATCGTCAATCCTGCGCTCATGCAGGGGGTGACGCGCGACTACCTGGTTTATTCCGCTTCGGATGTCATTGCGCATTTGATCGAGGCCTATTTCACCGCGACCGTGCACCCGAAGCTGCAATCGCGCCTGGTCGAAACCCTCATCAACACGGTGATCGAGACCACCGAGGCGCTGCTTGCCGACCCGGCCGACTACGACGCCCGCGCCCAGTTCGCCTGGGCCGCGACCCTGGCGCTGAACGGCCTAACCTATTCCGGTGCCGCAGGTTTCAGCTACCCCAACCACGCCATCGAGCACTCGCTCTCTGCACTGTTCAACGTACCGCACGGCGCCGGCCTGTCGGTGGTGGTCCCGGCCTGGATGAAGTGGTACGCCGGCCGCAACCCGGCCCAGTTCGAGCGCTTTGCCAAGAGCGTGTTTGGTGTTGAATCCAGCGAGCAGGGCATTGCCGCGCTGCAGGGCTGGTACAACAAGATCGGCACGCCGACGCGCCTGCCGCAACTTGGCATCAAGGAAACCGATCTGCCGGCCATTGTTGAAAACGTACAGAAGAACGTGCGCATCTTCGGCATTACCGAGACCTACACCCCGGAAGTGGTGACGGTCATTCTGAAAAACGCGCTGTGATCACTCGATTTTTAGTATCCACAACCAGGAGAAAACCCAAATGAGCACGCTGCTTTCCCGCAAGAAATTCATCCAGAGCGCCATCGTCGCCTCTGCCGCGTTATTCGTTGGCGCACCTGCCGTTCTGGCGCAGACGAATCCTGCTTCAACCACGGGCAATGCCTTGAGCCTGACCCAGGAATGGGACAAAACCTTCCCGAAAAGCAACAAGGTCGATCATCAGAAAGTGACCTTCAAGAATCGCTATGGCATCACCTTGGCAGCCGATCTGTATCTGCCGAAGAGCCGCGGCAACCAGCGCCTGGCCGCATTGGCCGTGGGTGGGCCTTTCGGTGCAGTGAAGGAGCAATCATCCGGCCTGTATGCGCAGACGATGGCTGAGCGTGGTTTTGTCACGCTGGCTTTTGATGCGTCCTACACCGGCGAGAGTGGTGGCGAGCCGCGCAATGTTGCCTCCCCCGACATCAACACCGAAGACTTCAGCGCTGCGGTGGACTTCCTCGGCCTGCAAGCTTCGGTCGACCGAGAACGCATCGGCATCATCGGCATTTGCGGCTGGGGTGGCATGGCATTGAACGCGGCGGCCGTGGACAAGCGCATCAAGGCCGTCCTGGCCAGTACCATGTATGACATCTCCCGTGTCTCGTCCAAGGGTTACAACGACAGCGTAACCCTGGAGCAGCGCACAAAGGGCCTGGAGCAACTGGGTCAACAGCGCTGGAAGGATGCGGAAAATGGCGCGCCGGCCTACCAGCCGGCCTACAACAAACTGAAGGGGGGCGAAGCGCAGTTCATGGTTGATTACCACGACTACTACATGACAAAACGCGGCTACCACCCGCGTGCGGTCAACTCCGGCAATTCCTGGACGCAGACCACGCCACTGTCATTCATGAACATGCCGATCCTCACCTACATCAAGGAAATCTCGCCGCGCCCGCTGTTGTTGATTCATGGTGAGAACGCGCATTCGCGCTACTTCAGCGAAACCGCCTACGCGGCCGCAGCAGAACCGAAAGAGCTGCTGATCGTGAAAGGTGCAAGTCACATCGATCTGTATGACAACCAGGCGGGCAAGATCCCCTTCGACAAGATGGCGGAGTTCTTCGCGAAAAATCTGAAGTAAGTACCCAGCCGGTCGACCCGCCTCGACAAGCAGGATTCCCCGGGCCAGCCCGGGGTTTCTGCTTTGTTGGGCTGGCCGAAGTTCTGAACGTACTCTGCGTTGAAGAGGATTTTTTAAGATGAAATCGCCGTTGCGCAGCATGGTTTATTTCCTGTTGGTTCTGATTGGCTGCCTGGCTATCGGCGCCTGCACTTATCTTCATCAGCCGAAGTTTGGCTCGGCTCCCGATGGCAAGCGGCTGGAAGCAATCGAGAAATCGCCGAACTTCGTGAATGGACAATTCCAGAACCTGGTCCCGACCCCCGTGCTCACGGATGACAGCAGTTCCGTATCGATCATCTTGTCCAGCCTGTGGAACAAAAAAGAACGTTTGAAACCTGGCCATCCCGTGCCTGTCGCCAAGACAGACCTGAAGGCGCTGGACATCAAAACCGACGTGGTGGTCTGGCTTGGGCACTCTTCCTATTTTGTACAGCTTGGCGGCAAGCGAATACTGATCGATCCCGTATTCAGCGCCGATGCCGCGCCGGTTCCCTATGCAAATGAAGCATTCGACGGCGCCAATGCCTATACGGCCGACGACATGCCCGACATCGACTATCTGCTGATCACGCATGACCACTGGGATCATCTGGATTATCCCAGCGTGATCGCGCTCGAATCCCGGGTTAGACAGGTGGTTTGCGGGCTGGGCGTGGGGGCGTACTTCGAACAGTGGGGCTACGCCCCCAGGAAGATCCACGAAGCCGACTGGTTTTCTTCATTGCCACTGACACCGGATTTTGCGGTGCATGTCCTGCCGGCGCGCCATTATTCCGGGCGCATGTTTGATAAAAACAAGACCCTGTGGGCCGGCTATGCCATCGAGGCCGCTGGCCGCAGGATTTTCTTCAGCGGGGATAGCGGCTATGGCGCGCACTTCGCCGACATAGGCCAACGGTTCGGCGGGTTTGATCTGGCGGTGCTGGATATGGGGCAGTACGACAAACGCTGGGCCAATATCCACATGGTTCCCGAAGAAGCCGCACGGGCCGCACAGGATCTTGGAGCCAAAGCGCTGATGCCGGCACATATCGGCAAGTTTTCGATTGCCAACCACGCTTGGGACGAGCCCATGGAGCGCATCGTGGCAGCGAGCGAGGGGAAGAGTTACCGGCTTTTGACGCCCGCCATCGGGCAGGTGGCCAATTTGAACGAGAGGCAAAGCTTTTCCCATTGGTGGCGCGATCGAGAGGAAAACAGCCACCCGAAGTCGGAGATCAAGAAAATGGCAGCACAACAGGAAGTTGAAATCATGAAAATCCGGATGACCATCAATGGCAAGGTGATGCTGGCGACGCTGGCCGATAGCGCAAGCGCCAGGGATTTTTACTCCATGTTGCCGCTGACCATCTCGCTTGAGGATCACGCGGGCACGGAGAAGATCAGTTATCTGTCGCGAAAGTTATCAACGGCAGATGCGCCTCGCGGCATCGATCCGGCGGTGGGCGACATTGCCTACTATGCTCCGTGGGGTAATCTGGCGATTTACTACAAGGACTTTGGTTACTCCGCAGGATTGGTCAAGCTGGGACAAATCGATTCCGGCATGGACGCACTGACCTTTCAAGGGACGGCCAAGGTAACGATCGAGCCTGTCCAATCCAATAAGGCGGCGAGTGAATTGTGATGCGAAACAACCTACCCGTACCGTTGTAGAAGGATAGAAGAGATGTCGATTGAAACCCTGCCGATCGCCCACAGCGATCGGCAAAACTGGAGCGCGATCGGGGCAATGTCGCTGTGCGTGGCGATGTTGATTACCGCCGAATTCATGCCGGTAAGCTTGCTGACGCCGATTGCTTCCGATTTGGGCGCAACGGACGGCATGGCCGGCTTGGCCATTTCAATTTCCGGCTTGTTCGCGGTAATCAGCAGCTTGTCTATCGTCAGCATCGCCTCCCGCTTCGATCGCCGCCATGTGCTGATGGGGCTGACTATCGTGATGCTGGCTTCGTTGCTCTTGATCGCTGAAGCGCCGAGTTTCACAGTCCTGATGCTGGCGCGCGCGTTATTGGGCATTGTGATTGGCGGCTTCTGGTCGCTGGCGACCGCGACGGTCATGCGCCTTGTTCCGGCGCGGTCGGTACCGAAAGCGTTGGGCGTAATGTACACGGGCAATGCAGCCGCCACTGCGTTTGCCGCGCCGCTTGGCAGTTATCTGGGCGGGATGATCGGCTGGCGGGGCGTTTTCTGGCTGCTTGCCCCAGTGGTCGTGCTGAACTTCGTCTGGCAATGGATCAGCCTGCCCGCCATGCCGCCGCAAAGAGAAAAAGCGACAGGCGGGATTCTGTGTTTGCTGAAGCGGCGCAATGTGGCCTATGCCATGGCAGGCGTCATGTTTACTTTCGCCGGGGCGTTTTCCGCCTTCACCTATCTACGCCCCTTTCTGGAAATGCGCACCCATGTCAGCGTGCTCCAGTTGTCTTTCCTGCTGCTCGGACTGGGACTGGCCGGATTCATCGGCACCAGCGGCGCCAGTTCAACGCTGGGGAAGCATCTTTACCGGCTGCTGCGCTGGCTGCCCTTGGCCCTGAGCGTGGTGACGCTTGGCCTACTGGCGACGGGAACTGTATTTTGGGGCGTAGCGATTGCAATGATCGCGTGGGGCGCGCTGAATTCCGCGATTCCGGTGGCCTGGTCCGCCTGGATCGCCAAAGGCATCCACGACGACCCTGAAAACGGCGGTGGACTGATTGTCGCGGCAATTCAGCTTTCGATCATGCTGGGCGCCGCATTCGGTGGGCTGCTTCTAGACCATGTCTCGATTGGCGCAACGTTTGTAGGCGGCGCGATTCTTCTTGTCATCGCGTCGCTGATTGTCGGCAATGGCGAGCGCATCAAACCTGCTTAGGTGGTAAATCAACAGAACCTGGCGTGCCGTTTGCGGGCCTCATCCGGTACTCATCACGGGTGATCGGGGCCTTCCATCGTGCGCGCGTATTCCCCTGCGCATGCCAGGCTGTTTAGCCGGCAGCGCATAAGGTGCGCTTTCTGTGCCGCTGCGACATTGTCTTCCTGCCCCTGCCATGCGGCCAGTACCGGTGCCTGCAGTGCGCGGCCATATGAGAAACTGACCGGCCACGGATGCGGCCCCATCGTATTCATCGCGTTCAGGTGGTCGGTGGCATCTTCCGCGCTTTGGCCGCCGGACAGGAATATGATGCCGGGAACCTCTGCCGGTACATAGCGCTTCAGGCAGCGCAGCGTGGCTTCGGCCACTTGCTGCACGCTGGCCTGCTGCGCGCATTTCTTGCCGGCGATCACCATGTTGGGCTTGAGCAACATGTCCTCGAACCGCACGCGATGCGCCGACAGTTCGGTAAACACGGCTTCCAGTACTTGCGACGTTACCGCTTCGCAGCGCGCGATGTCGTGTTCGCCATCCATCAGCACTTCCGGCTCTACGATCGGCAAAATGCCCGCCTCCTGGCAGAGCGCCGCATAACGTGCCAAGGCGTGGGCATTGGCGTGGATGCCGTAGCGGGTCGGAATATCCCGCTCGTCGATTTCGATCACGGCGCGCCACTTGGCGAATTTCGCGCCCAGCAATTTGTATTCGGCCAGGCGTTCGCGCAAACCGTCCAGCCCCTCGGTGATTTTCTCTCCGGGGTGCAACGCCAATGGCTTGGCGCCTTGATCGACCTTGATGCCGGGGACGATGCCGCGTTTTAACAGCAGTTCGGCAAAAGACATACCGTCGTGCGTGGATTGGCGCAACGTTTCGTCATAGAGAATGACGCCGCCGATAAAGGATTCGATGCCTTCGGTGGTGAAAAGCAACTCGCGGTAGCGCCGGCGCGTTTCTTCCGTCGATTCCAGCTTGATTGAATCGAAGCGTTTCTTGATCGTCGATCCGCTTTCGTCCGCCGCCAGTATCCCTTTGTGTCCTGCAACGATGGCGCATGCCACCGCGTTGAGTTCGTCGCTGCTCATCGCCCGTACCTCCGGATGAGGTGGAAAAACCGGTATTTCCAACTTTGATACCTGACTTTGATCGGTATAAAAGGGGTTGGTTCTCGGCTAAAGCGAAATGAATCTTGTTTTGGAAAAGGCGCACGGCGTCGTGTGGCAGCTACATGATGAACGCGCTGACGAGGATGAAGTAGGTCAGCAGGGTCAGCAGATCCTGGATGATGGTCGCCAGCGGGCCGCTGCCGTATGCCGGGTCGCTGCCAAGACGGCCGAGCAACCAAGGCAGGAACAGGCCAAGTGTGGTTGCAATTCCGCCGGCCACGATCAGCGCGGTTGACACGGCAAGTGCGAGATTGAGGTCACCAAATGCCAGCCATACGCCAGGAAACGTTAGTCCGCCCAGCACAAGGCCAATCAAAATACCCGTGCGGACTTCGCCGCCGACCAAGAGCCCGAGCCGTACCTGGCTCAGGGAAAGGCCACGTACCGCGACCGCTTCGGTCTGGGTACCGATGGCATCGGCGAGATAGACCAGGCCGGGCACGAAGAAGGCGATGGACGGGCTCGCCGAAAGGGCGGTCTCGAATCGCACCATGATGAACGTGGCCAAAACACTGCCCACGAGCCCCGCCAGTAGCCAGGGAAGTCTGTGACGCAGCCGGTACAAGGGCGCTGACTCGATGGCCTCTCGTGCCATATGGGTTTCACGGGTTATACCTGCGAAGCGGTGGATGTCTTCCACATGCTCGCGTCTGAGAATATGGAGCAGCGCGGCCGGGGGCACGATGCCCAGTAAATGCCCTTTGGCATCAATGACCGGTATTGCGTTAAGCGCGTGGTGCAAGGCGAGCGATGCCACGCGCTCCTGATCGGTGGTCGCATGGACCTTGGGATAGTTGGCGTGGGCCACGCTGCCGATTCGCGTTTCCCGCGGCAGAGGGAAGAGGCTGGCTAGCGGAATGATTCCGACCAGTTTTTCATCGACATCGAGCACGCAGACGATATCGAGGCAATCATATTTGCGCGACAGCAGATCGGTGATGACCTCCTCTACGGTCTGATCCATATTGGCGCGCGGCACGCTGGCTAGCAGATAGCGGCCAGCCGTTTCAGCGGGTCTTGAACCGATTTCCTCGTTGTCATTGTGTGCGTCGGTGCCGTGGCGCTGTGCCATGCGTCCAGTGCGGGAGGTGTGGCTCCGCCCGGCAGCAGGCTTGGCCTGAACTGCGCCGGCTGAGTCTTGGTGCCTCGCATCCTTCATAGATTTCTCCTTGGCCATTCAACCCCGGCGCTGTAACAGCACGATCTTGAACTCAGGCTCATAGGGCGGGACATGGCATTCGATGATGTCCGACGGTGCGACATCCAGCCGCATGCCGACCACGTCGGTGCGCACGGGCAGCCGCGTTGCGCCGCGATCGACCAGGGCCACCACGCGGATTTCAGCGGGCTGTTTGCATGCCAGGTATTCCACGGCCCTGAGCAGCGAATGCCCGGTATACAGCACATCATCGACCACCAGCAACGTGTAGCCGCTCAAGTCCTGCTTTGCCAGCTGCAACTCTTCGGTCAGGCTGGTTTCGGGGTAGAGCAGGGAGAGATCGTCGGCATAACGCTTGATCGCCAGGTCAAGGCGCAGTGGCGCGGCAAGGTGATATTGGCTTGCCAGCACGGCAGTGAGCCGGTCCGCCAAGGGCACCCCGCGTCGGCGAATGCCGATGACTGCCACCTTGTTGCGCCCGGCAAGGAGCCCAGCGGCCTGCCGTGCCATATCGTTCACGATATCAACCAGTTGGGGCGTATCGTATAAACAGGTACGTTTTCCTGAAAGCGTGCTCATGCGCACCTCTGCGGTACGGGGGGCCAGCGCGACCGGTTCATCTAGCGGGTACGCCTCATCGGCCCATTGCGACAAAGAGCTTTCGGTAGGCGGGGGGCTGGCTATAAATCCAAGTAGGCCATTCGCTTGGCCGGGAGGCATCCGCTGTTAGAGCCTATCCCAGTAGGCGAGCGAGCCAAAGCAGGTGGCAGGAGGACGGAGCACAGGCGCCCCGCAGGAAGTACCCTTGGGGTGAACCGGAATGTACATGTGAGTACATGAGGACGCCCCGCAGGAAGCACCCTTGGGGTGTTCCGAGCACCGCCCGATGCCGCGCAGCAAATCCCTGTGGGACTGCCAGATGCGAAGGCGCAGCCGCCTAATGGGATAGGCTCTTAGTGAAGCATAGTCCAAGGATCGAACATGAATCAGCCAGCCCCGACGATCACCCTGCAGCCCGCCGATGCGCTGGTGGTGGTCGATGTCCAGTGCGATTTTCTTCCCGGCGGCGCACTGGCGGTTCCACAGGGCGACCGGGTGGTTCCTGTCCTGAACCGTTATATCCGGCTGTTCCACGACCGGCAGCAGCCGCTTGTCTTTACCCGCGACTGGCATCCCGCCGATCACTGCTCGTTCCGAGATCAGGGCGGGCCTTGGCCGCCCCACTGCATTGCCGGCAGCGCGGGCGCGGCTTTTGCTCCCGGGCTGGAGGTGCCGGCCGAGGCCGTGGTGATGTCCAAGGCCACCACATCCGGCGCCGATGCCTATTCCGGCTTCCAGGGAACCACGCTGGCCGAATGGCTGCGCCGCCACGATTGCCAGCGGCTCTTCATCGGCGGCCTGGCGACGGATTATTGCGTTCTGGAAACGGTGCGCGATGCACTGCGCGAAGGGTTTGCCGTGTTGCTGCTTGAAGACGCCGTCCGCGCCGTGGAGGTTCAGGCCGGCGATGGCCTTCGGGCCAGGCAGAGCATGGTGGAGGCGGGTGCCCGCCCGATTACGCTGGCGACGCTAGGGCAGGAAACGCCATGAACAACTACGACAGTGCCTTGCTGACGGATCTCTACGAACTCACCATGCTCCAGGCTTATTTCGACGAAGGCCTGCAGGAGCAGGCGGTGTTCGAACTCTTTGTCCGCGTACTGCCGCCCCAGCGCAATTTCCTGATGGTCGCCGGCATCGAGCAGGTCCTGTGTTTTCTGGAGAGTCTGCGCTTTACCCGGGACGAACTGGACTGGCTGGCGCGGGAAGGCGGTTTCCATCGGTCCTTCCTCGACTGGCTGCGAAATCTCCGCTTTACCGGCGATGTCCACGCCATGCAGGAAGGAACCGTGTTCTTCGCCAACGAGCCGGTATTGCGCATCACCGCGCCGATCGGCGAGGCCCAGCTGGTTGAAAGCCGGCTGATCAACCTGGTGAATTTCTCCTCGCTCATCGCCAGCAAGTCCGCGCGTTGCGTGCTGGCGGCGCCGGACAAACTGCTGGTGGACTTCGGCCTGCGCCGCGCGCACGGTGCCGAGGCGGGGCTGCTTGCCGCGCGTTCCAGCTACCTCGCCGGTTTTGCCGGCACGGCCACGGTATTGGCCGGGCAGCGTTTCGGCATTCCCGTTTTCGGCACCATGGCCCATTCCTATATCGAGGCACATGCGCAAGAAGCCGATGCCTTCGCGCAGTTTGCAGCGTCCCGGCCGGAAAACGTGACGCTGCTGATCGATACCTACGATACCGAGGCGGCGGCCAGGAAAGTGGTGGCGCTGGCGCCGCAATTGCGCGCCGGCGGGGCGAAACTGATCTCGGTGCGGATCGATAGCGGCGATCTGGTTAGCCATGCGCGACAAGTCCGGGCGATATTGGATGAAGGCGGGTTGGCGGATATCCATATCTTTGCCAGCGGCAATCTGGACGAGCTGAAAATCGCACGCCTGCTGGCAGACGGGGCGCCGATCGATGGTTTCGGTATTGGCACGCTGCTGACCACCTCCGCCGATGCCCCCTATCTTGATTCCGCCTACAAGCTTGAGGTCTACGCGGACGAGGCGCGACGCAAGCGTTCCGAGGGCAAGGCAACCTGGCCCGGCGCCAAGCAGGTTTACCGGACTATCGGGGCGGACGGGCGCATGCTGTACGATGCCGTCATGCTCGCCGACGAACCGCCTGAGGCCATGGATCAACTGCCTTTGTTGCGGCCCGTGATGCGGGGCGGGCAGCGCCTTTCCCTGCCAGAGCCATTGGCCGACTTGCGCCTGCATGCGGCATCCGAACTGGCGTGTCTGCCCGATTCTTTGCGCGATCTGAAGAAAGCCGAGGATTTCCCGGTGGAAATTTCACCCGGCTTGCGGGCGTTGGCTGATCAGCTAGACGTTATTCCGCGCTGAAAATCCTTCCTGCCCGCCAATAAGCCCTCGAAATCGTTCAGCCTGCGCGCTGAATCCGCTGCCGGATTTCCGCCAGGATCGTGGCGGGAGCTTCCCGGGCGGTATCGATGGCAAGCGTGAAGTCCCGTTCATCCTGGCTGAGCGGATCGGCACGCTGGTATTGCCGGGCCAGCACGGCCACGCTGGCTTCGGACGGGTCGCCGCTGCGGGTGTTTAGCCGCTGCTGCAAGGTTTCTGGCGGGGCCGTGCAGTCGAGAATCAGGAAGGGCACACCAGCCTGCCGCGCCAGATCGTGAAAGCGGTCGCGCTGCCCGCGCTGCAGGCAGGCCGCATCCACGATCACCGAGTAACCGGCGCCAAGCATGGAGTCTGCCAGCGTGGCCAGGTGCTGATAAGTAGCGAGCGTGGCCGATTCAAGATAGAGCCCGGCATCGATTGCCGATCCGCTCTGCGCCAGCGGCGCGAGGCTGTGCAGGCGCTTGCGTTCCACGTCCGAGCGCAAGCACACCGCGCCCAGCGTTTCCGCCACCGCGCGTGCCAGCGTGCTCTTGCCCGATCCGGAAAAGCCATGGGTGATGAGCAGCGCGCCGGGGCGCGGAGCAATGACTGCGCAAGCGTAGTCCAGATAGGCGGCCAGCTTGGCGAGTGAGGCCTGCCGTTCGGCGTCGGCGGTGTTGTCGTCGAGCGCGCGAAGATGCGCCACCTTGGCGCGCACCAGCGCGCGGTACACCTGGTAAAAGGGCAGCAGCGCAAGAGCGGCATAATCACCGGTTTCTTCCAGCCAGCCGTTGAGCAGGCGCCAGGCGTAATCGGCGCGGCCATGCGCCGATAGATCCATGACCAGAAAGGCCAGGTCGCAGACGATGTCAATCCAGCGCAATTCCGGATTGAACTCGATGCAGTCGAAAACCAGCGGCGCGCCATCGGCCAGCACGATGTTGCCGAGATGAAGATCGCCGTGGCATTCGCGCACAAAGCCCGCTGCCTTGCGCTGGATGAACATTTGCCGCAGCCGGTCGAATTCGCGCCCGCACCAGGATTCCAGCGCGGCTATCTGCGCCGTGTGGGCACAGGGGTGGGCGCGGAAATGGGTGAAATTGGCCTCGACCGGCGCCCAGACGGTCGCGGGATCGCCATGGGTCTCAGCCGGATCGACCGCGGGCGCCGTGTTGTGGAATTGGGCCAGCGTTGTCGCCAGGGCCGCCACATGATTCGCCGTCAAGCCGTTCCGGGCCAGAACGTGATCGAGCAAAGCGGGCTGTTCAAACTCGGCCATCTTCACCGCCCACTCGATGGGCGTACCGCCGGTGTCAAAACGCGGGTCTTGCGGCGTGCCGCAAATGGGCACCGCTTCCAGATAAAGCTGCGGCGCAAGGCGCCGGTTCAGGCGCAGTTCCTCGTCGCAGAAAAAGTGCCGTTGTTCGAGGCGGGTGTAATCGACAAAACCCAGGTCGACGGCTTTCTTGATCTTGTACGCGAAAACGCCGGTCAAGAGGACGAAGGAAATATGGGTCTCGATCAGCCTGACGCTGCCGACCGGGTAAGGATAGCGGGCCGGGTCTTGCAGGGCTGCGACCAGCTGCCGCTGGATTGCCAGGGTGGAATCAACGCGCATGCCGGCCCCTTCAGTCACCTGTTTGTCCGGCCGCGGGCGGTGCGCTGTCTTCGAGTTCAGAGAACTGCACCGGCAGAATTTCCCGCAAAGATACGGTGCCGTTCGCATCCTTGCAGACCAGCAGCAGTTGCTGCCAGTAGGCGGGGCCTGCCGGCAGCACCATCCGTCCGCCCGGCTTGAGCTGGGCGAGCAGGGCCGGCGGAACATGTAGCGGCGCCGCGGTCACGATGACCTTGTCGAACGGAGCATGCTCCGGCCAGCCTTCGTGGCCATTGCCGATCCGGGTCTCGATATTGGTAAAACCCAGCTGCTCGAAGCGCTGCCGCGCTTGCCGGGCCAAGCCTTCCAGGCGTTCAATGCTGTAGACCTGCTTGGCCAGGCGGGAGAGCACGGCGGTTTGGTAGCCGAGCCCGGTACCGATTTCCAGGATCGTATCGTCCTCGCGGATTTCCAGCAGATCGGTCATCAGGGCCACGATGAAAGGCTGGGAGATCGTCTTGCCATGCCCGATCGGCAAGGGCCGGTTGAGGTAGGCGTGCGCCTGCCATTCCGGTGGAACAAACGCGTGGCGGGGGATCTCTCCCATCACGGCCATGACCCGTGGATCGAGATGTTCTTTGCCGATTTCATTGCGCACGGCCGCGGTTTCGTCGGCGATTTCCACCACCATCCATTTGCGCAGCAATGCAAACTGGGTATCGCCCATTACGCCACCCCATCAGGTTTTCGGCTCCGTTGAATGATAGACAAGCCCGAAAGCCCTTGAGACGACGATCAGTAACTTCGCCCGATGGGTTGAGATTGCCGCTTGTAAAACCACTGTCCAGGCCTTGGTAACCACTCGTGCCGTAATATGACCACTCACGGGAAAGCGGCTGATTTTCCAGCCGGGTTCTGGTAGGTTGACCACAGGCGGGGCCATGAAACCATGACCTTGCCTGGTGCGCGCAACCCGATCCTTCATGAAGTACTGCTGTTGCAGGGCCTTGATTCCACGGTGGTATCGATCTGGCTGGTCAAAAACTCACGATGAGACACATGCAATAACATGAGCGACCAATTCGATTTGGTGTTGTCACTGCTGCAGCAGATGTCCTTCTATCTGATCATCGCCTACCTGCTCAGCAAGACCCCGCTGTTCATCCCGCTGATGCAGGTCACGATCCGCCTGCCGCACAAGTTGCTGTGCTATGCGATCTTTTCCGTGTTCTGCATCATGGGCACATATTTCAGTCTGCCGGTCGACGATTCCTACGCCAACACCCGCGCCATTGGCGCCGTGCTCGGCGGCTTGCTCGGCGGGCCGTCGGTCGGTTTTGCCGTCGGGCTGACCGGCGGCGTGCACCGCTATTCGCTCGGCGGCATGACGGCGTTTGCCTGCATGATTTCGACCATCACCGAAGGCATCATCGGCGGCGTGGTGCATCGCTACCTGATGCGCCGTGGCCGAATGAACGATCTGTTCCGCCCCGCCAATGCCGGCCTGGTTGCGTTTGTCGCCGAGCTGGCGCAGATGAGCATCCTTCTGCTCATGGTCCGGCCGTTCCCGGCCGCGCTGCATCTGGTGACTGGCATCGCGCTGCCGATGATGGTGACCAATACGCTCGGCGCGGCCATGTTCATGCGCATCCTGCTCGACCGGCGTGCCACGCAGGAAAAATACTCGATCGCCTTTTCGGCCAAGGCGCTCAAGATCGCCACGCGCGCGGAAGGTGTGCTGCGCCAGGGGTTCAACGAAGAAAACAGCATGAAGGTGGCGCGGATTCTCTACGAGGAAACCGGCGTCGGCGCGGTGGCGATCACCGACCGCGAAAGGCTGCTGGCCTTTATCGGCATCGGCAGCGATCACCACCTGCCCGGCGCGCCGATCACTTCCTTGCACACGCATCAGGCGATTGCCCACAACGAGGTGGTGTACGCCGATGGCAACGAGATTCCGTACCGCTGTTCGATCAACCCGAATTGCCGGCTGGGCTCGTCGCTGGTGATTCCCCTGCGCGGCGAGGGCGATCAGGTGATGGGGACGATCAAGCTTTACGAGCCCAAATCCAAGATTTTTTCCACGATCAACCGCACGCTGGGCGAGGGCATCGCCCGCCTGCTGTCCAACCAGATCCTGGCGGGCAAGTACGAGCAGAAGAAGCAGCTGCTGGCACAATCCGAAATCAAGCTGCTGCATGCCCAGGTCAACCCGCATTTCCTGTTCAATGCGCTCAATACGCTGTCGGCGGTGATCCGCCACGACCCGGAGCAGGCGCGCGAGCTGGTGCAATATCTCTCGACCTTCTTTCGCAAGAACCTCAAGCGCCCCAGCGATGAAGTCAGCCTGCAGGACGAGCTGGAACACGTGAACGCCTATCTGCAGATCGAGCAGGTGCGCTTTGCCGGCCGGTTGCGGGTGGAAATGGAAGTGCCCGATGCGCTGTTGGGCATCCGCCTGCCAGCTTTTTCGCTGCAGCCGATCGTGGAAAACGCGATCAAGCACGGCACGTCGCAACTGTTCGGCGAGGGCGTCATCCGCATCGGCGCGCGCGAGGACGGAGAGGGTGTCATGATCTGGGTGGAAGACAATGCCGGGCGCTACCAGCCCAAATCGGGCGGAGACGGGCTGGGCATGGGGTTGGTTGATCGCCGGATCAAGGCGCGTTTTGGCGAGACCTACGGCGTCGAGGTTCGGCACGAGGCCGATCGCTATACCCGGATTATCTTGCGCCTGCCGCAGGAGGAGGTCGCCATATGCTGAAGACACTGATCGTCGATGACGAACCGTTTGCCCGCAAGGAACTGCGCGCGCTGCTGGCCGAGGCCGAGGATATCGAAGTGGTCGGCGAATCCGGCAACGCGGTCGAAGCGCTGGCCGATATCCACCGCCTGCATCCGGACGTGGTGTTCCTCGATATCCAGATGCCCCGCATCAGCGGGCTGGAAATGCTGGCGATGCTCGACCGCGAACGCATGCCGTATATCGTTTTCGTCACGGCCTACGACGAATATGCGATCCGGGCCTTCGAGGAAAACGCCTTCGATTACCTACTCAAGCCCACCAACCGCGAGCGCCTCGGCAAGACGCTGGAGCGCCTGCGCAAGGAGCGCGGCGCGCAGGATTTCCAACCGCTGGGCAGCGCCACGCCGCTGCAGCATATCCCTTGCACCAGCCTCAACCGCATCTACCTGCTGCGCCTGGACGAGATCGAATATGTCACCTCCCGGCTCAGCGGCGTGTATGTGGCCGGCACCGATGGTGAAGAGCGCTTCACCGAACTCACCCTGCGTACGCTGGAAGAACGCACCCCGCTGATCCGCTGCCAGCGGCAGTACCTGGTCAACCCGGACCAGATCGGCGAGATCCGGCTGGTGGAAAACGGGCTGGCGGAAATCGTCACCCGCTCCGGCAAGAAAATCCCGGTCAGCCGGCGCTATTTGCGCGAGTTGAAGGAACGGCTCGGGATTGCCTGAGAACTGGATGAGTTGAATCTCGAAATGTTGAAGTCGTTGCCCCGAAAGGGATTTTTATGCGCCGGTGGCGCGTCATTGGGGCGCCTTTCGCTGGACTCGATCGGCCAGGTTGATACGGGTTCCCGCTGAAATTGAGATTTTCCCAATGTGTGAAATTTCTGAGATCAAGAATGCAAGACCAACGGTCCATGATCTTAAAAGATGGGTTCGTAGCAGTAAGTGGCGTCGAACATCGGCTTCCTATTGATCCGGCCAAGTGACGCTTGAGCTTGCCGTCATACCGGCGAAGGCCGGTATCCAGTGGTTTCGGAGGATTTACCATCTAGACCCCGGCCTTAGCCGGGGTGACGAGTTAAAATTTATCGTGCCGAATCGATAGCTTGCAGAATGCGAATTCATCCAGACGAGCAGCCTACTGTCCAAGAATTCAAGTGTGCTTACGCTCCAGCCTTTCCTTACGCAGGGACAAGCCGATAGAGATACCGATAAAGGTCGCCACCACGGCGAGCGAGATGCCGACCGGAATCTTATAGATATCTATCAGCATCATCTTCAGGCCGATGAATACGAGTACTGCCGCAAGGCCATATTTGAGCAGCGAGAAGCGATTAGCCATTTCCGCCAAAAGGAAGTACATGGCGCGCAGGCCCAGGATGGCGAAGACGTTCGAGGTCAGGACGATGAAGGGATCACTGGTGATGGCGAAGATCGCCGGAATCGAATCGACCGCGAAGATCAGGTCGGAGATTTCCACCAGGACCAGGGCGAAGAAGAGCGGCGTGGCATAGCGCACGCTCCCCTGCATGACGAAGAATCGCTCACCGTGCAGGCTGTCCGTCACCTTCATGTGGCCGCGCAGCCATTTGAGAACCGGATTGTTCTCGAAGTCGGGCTTGGCATCGGCGAACCACCACATTTTGATGCCGGTGATCAGCAGAAAGGCACCGAATATGTAAAGAATCCAGTGAAACTGGGCGATCAGCCAGGCTCCGGCGAAGATCATGACCGTCCGCATAACGATGGCACCAAGCACGCCGAACACCAGGACGCGTTTCTGTAACTCAAGCGGGATGCCGAAGAAGGAGAACAACATCAACCAGACGAAGACGTTGTCAACTGCCAGCGATTTTTCGATCAGGTATCCGGTCACGAATTCGAGCGATGTCTGGTTGGCGATCTCGCGACCGGCACTCCCTGCCAGATACCACCAGAGCGCTGCAGCGAACAATAGCGATACCATGATCCAGACCACTGACCAGATCGCCGCCTCGCGAAACGATACACGGTGCTCCTTTCCGCCGCCAACGACGAACAGGTCGATGGCCAGCATCACCACGACCACCGTGGCAAATGCCACCCAGAGTTCAGGACTGCCGATGCTTTCCATATCACCCTCCTTCTATTGATCCAGCCATGTGATGTTTGAATCTGCGGCGTACTGGACTACTGGACCTTGAAAGTACGCCTAGATCCGCACTGGTGAATCTTCCAGCCTCTCCATGTGCGCAGCAGCGGCTTCACGCAGCTTGGCCTTGATGCGCACCGGAGCCCTCTTTATCCATGTCCAATATGGCGGCCATGACATCATAAAGCTCAAACTTTTAAAGGCCTGATTAACGATATAGATAGATCCGTGCCGGAATCTGAGCTCAAGCCATCCTTTGCCATTCCACAAGTGACTGCACGCCTTGTTCCAGAGAGAAAAACTGCCGGACTCCGCTGGGCGGCGTCGTGCGCATGACTCCTGCGCCGCCGATCCATAACTCGACTGTTGGTGGCAGCAATTGTCTTAACTGCTGCAATACCTCGGGAATCTGGCGAGATGGATATGCTGCGGAAAACGACAAGGTAACGATATCAGCCCCGTGCGCCAGGGTGGCGCGATTGATTTCTGTCAGTGGCATCTGGGTACCAAGTGGAATGCATTGCGCACCTTCCAATGCAAACAGCGCCTCGACCATGAGCAGGCCGAGAATATGCTGCTCGTCAGGAACGCTGGTCAGCAGCACGCGCGGTTTACCTGTGCCCAGCGGCAGGACGGCGATAGCCTGGCGCAATACCCGTTTGGTCAGTTCAGTGAACAGGTGCTCTTCGAAGACTTCAAAGCGACCTTCTTCCCAGGCCTCTCCTACACGCTGGGTGAGGGGGGCAACAATGTCCTGGACAAAACGCTGCAAACCTTGGCGCGCAAGGCGCTGCTGCAGCGCCTGCATATAGCCGTTGGCATCGTGCTGCTTGATCAGCCTCAGCATTTCTTCCAGTCCCTCGGTATCGGCTGTGGCAGCTTGGGTCCGGGTTGGGGGCGCATGCTTTGGCGCCAGCCCTGGTAATGCGTCGGCGGGTAACGCCAGCAGCTTCCCGGGGCGATGTCCTTGATCCATCAGACGTTTGATCAAACGCAGGCGCTCAACCTGCTCGGCTGGATAGGCGCGCTCTCCATTCGCATCGCGTTCTGGCACAGGAAAGCCATAGCGCCGCTCCCACATGCGCAGGACATCTTTGGATAAGCCGGTATCACGTTCGACGGCCGCAATGCTGAAACTTGGGGTATTCATAATTTGTCCTGAACAAAGGCTAGATAAACCGTTGACAATTGCCTTTTCTGTTACTACTATACGAACAAGAGTGCTTTTTGTCTAGGACAAAACTCGGCGGGTTAAACATCAGTGCATTTCTGAAGGCTTGCAACAGATCGAACCGGTCGCTGGCGAAATATCGAAAAAACCAAACCACTCGGTCCACGTCGAGTTGCACATGTAACGCGAGAGGAGTTGAGCATGCAGGTACAACGCATCGCCGTTATCGGCGCGGGCATCTCCGGTCTGGCTTGCGCCTGGCTGTTGTCGCGCCATCATCACGTAACTTTGTTCGAAGCAGGGATCTATCTGGGTGGGCACACCAATACGGTCGATGTAACGCTGGAAGGCAAAACGCATCCTGTTGACACCGGCTTTCTCGTGTTCAATGAAAAAACCTATCCCAATTTGATCTCCCTGTTCTCGCTACTGGGTGTGGAGAGCGTGCAGACCGAGATGTCTTTTTCGGTCAGCCTGGAAAACCCGGACTTGGAGTGGGCGGGCAGTAACCTTGCGACTGTCTTTGGCCAGAAGCGCAACCTCGTGCGTCGCGACTTCTGGTCGATGCTTTCCGACATCCTGCGCTTCAATCGCGAGAGCACGGCCTGGCTGCTCAGCCATCCGGATGATCCGAGCAGCTTGCGAGCTTTCCTCGAGGCCGGTAGTTATTCGCGCGCCTTTGCTGATTGGTATCTGCTGCCGATGGCGGCGGCAATCTGGTCGTGTCCGACGGGCCAGATGCTCGATATGCCACTCGCCACTTTTATCCGCTTCTGCCAGAACCATGGCTTGCTGCAGGTTTTCGACCGGCCGCTCTGGCGCACGGTTCGTGGAGGTGGGCGCGAATATGTGAATAAAATCGCCGCCCAGCTCTCGGATATCCGGATTGCTTGCCCGGTCAGTTCCGTAACGCGCGAAGTCGAGGGTCTTCGTGTGGCGCATGCAGGGGGGAACGAGCACTTCGATCAGGTTGTGCTGGCTTGCCACAGCGATCAGAGCAAAGCGATCCTTGGGCAGGCGGCGAGTGAAGGTCAACGTGAAGTGCTGTCGGCCATCCGTTATCAGCCCAACCGCGCCGTGCTGCATACCGATCCGGCGCTGCTGCCGCGCGAGCGCAAGCTCTGGTCGGCCTGGAACTATTTCGCAGGCCAAGGTGAGCCGGGGGATCAGCCGGTTGCGGTTTCCTACCTGATCAACAAACTGCAACCATTGCCCTTCGTCACGCCGGTGGTGGTGACGCTCAATCCGGCGCGCGAGCCCGACCCTGCCAAGGTCATTGCTGAATTCGGCTACGCGCATCCGATCTTCGATGGTCCTGCAATCGCGGCCCAGCAGAAACTGGCTGATGTGCAGGGCGAGGGCGGCATTTGGTTGGCTGGTGCCTGGGGCAGCTATGGTTTCCATGAAGACGGTTTGAAGTCTGCATTGCGCGTTGCCAACGGTCTTGGTGTTCGGGCTCCGTGGCAAGATGCCCGCGAGTTGCTGTACGAGCTGGAAACCGCTTGAGGTACCGCCATGCACGCCCAACCCAAACTCTGCCTCGGTCATGTCATGCATCGGCGCTTACGACCGGTGGTCAATGCCTTCGTCTATCCGGTGTTCTACGTGCAATTGCCGCTGCGCAAGCTCGAGTCATCAGCATGTGCGCTGTTCTCCATAGACCGGCACAACCTGCTGAGTTTTCACCGTCGGGATCACGGCCCGCGCGATGGCAGTGCGCTGCTGCCGTGGATAGAAAAACTGCTGGCTGCGCAGGATCTGCCCAACGATGGCGAGATTGTGCTGCAGACTTTTCCGCGCGTGCTCGGCTACGTCTTCAACCCAGTCAGCTTCTGGTACTGCCATAACCGCAGCGGGCAGCTCATCGCCATTTTGGCCGAGGTTAACAACACCTTCGGTGGTATGCACAGCTACCTGCTGCACAAATGGGGCGAATCGATTGCCGACGGGGACGAACTGCAAACCGACAAGCTGTTCCACGTTTCGCCTTTCAACGAAATCGAAGGCGGGTATCGCTTTCGCTTCCAGCTTGAACGTGCCGTGCAACTGTGTTGCATCGACTATGACGACGCCGATGGAGAGTTGCTGCTCACCTCTATTTCCGGCAAGCCGCAGGTTTGGTCCGCAGGGGCCTTGCTCAAGGCCTTCCTGCGGATGCCCTTTCTTACCCTCGGCATGATCGTTCGCATCCACTGGCAGGCGCTCAAACTGTGGCTCAAGGGCGTGCCTTTCCGCGGTACCCATCCCGTTCCTCGACACCAGCAGGAGTCGTCCAAATGAACCAAACCGTCAATCAGGCATTGATTTTGCGGGGTTTTGAGCCGTTATTAAGCGATACCCGCACCGTATTCTCACTGCTCGAGAACCTTTCCGGCGGATTGCTAGAGGTCCGTCTGCCCAATGGCGCGTGTACGCTGTTCGGCAACGGCGAGCGTGGCGTGACGTTGCAGGTTTATGACGAAGCGATGTTTGGCCGTGTGTTGGCCCGAGGCGATATTGGACTGGCCGAAGCCTACCTCGACGGACAATGGGACTCGCCCGACCTCACCGGCCTGCTTGCTTTGCTTGCGCGCAATCGCGACGTGCTGGCCCGGGCGATCTATGGATCCTGGGGGCAACTGCTGGCTG
The DNA here is from genome assembly GCA_018261735.1 of Pseudomonadota bacterium. Taxonomy (GTDB): domain Bacteria; phylum Pseudomonadota; class Gammaproteobacteria; order Burkholderiales; family Chitinibacteraceae; genus Formivibrio. The sequence continues at coordinate 9,341 of JAGTRM010000008.1, read as the reverse complement.
CGCGAGTGCGACATTGGTTCAATCGCAACAGCAGAGCCGGTAGCAAGCGCAACATCATGGCGCATTACGATCTCGGCAACGACTTCTATCGCCAATGGTTGGACCCTGGCATGAGCTACTCTGCGGCGATTTTTCGGCCGCAAGACGACGGCTCACTGCTTACCGCTCAGCGAGCAAAGTACCGACGCATCCTTGAGCGCCTGCGGGCACAAGCTGGAGACAGCGTTCTGGAAATAGGATGCGGCTGGGGTGGTTTTGCCGAAGTGGCGCAGCAGGACGGCCTCGAAGTGACGGGCCTAACCCTGTCGCCGGCGCAGCTGGAATGGGCGCAGCGGCGAGTGCCACAGGCCGATCTGCGCCTGCAGGACTACCGCGATACGAAGCAGCAATTCGACCATCTTGTCTCCATCGAGATGTTCGAGGCCGTAGGCGAGCAGTGGTGGCCCAATTATTTCTCCACTGTCGCCCACGCCCTGAAACCGGACGGCAAAGCGCTGATTCAGAGTATCACCATCCGTGACGACCTGTTTGCGAACTACCGGCGCGGCACCGACTTTATCCAGCAATACATCTTCCCCGGAGGCATGCTGCCTTCGCGCAGCGCCTTGCGTCAGGCTGCCCAACGCCAGGGCCTGCAGGTAACCGACGAATTCGCCTTCGGTTTGGATTACGCACGCACACTGGCTCAATGGCGTACCGCCTTCGAGGCCAACTGGACCCACATCGCCCCGTTGGGTTTCGACGAAGTTTTCCGACGCCTGTGGCGCTTCTATCTCTGCTACTGCGAGGCCGGCTTTCTGGCCGGCAATATCGATGTCGTCCAGTTTGAACTCGCGCATCATTGATCAGCAGATAATGCGCGCTCATCCGCTCGCCGATTCTTTGGACAGAGGCGTCGCAGCGCCTTCGCCGGGCGATGAAGCAGCAGCAAGTCTGGTCCCAAACAGGCGCCGCGCGCTGCTGATGGCCTTGGTTGTCAGTCCATTTCTGCTCTGCTTGCCCCGCCGGGGTGTGGCTAGCTTCGACGTGTTAGCCGGCTTGCAGCGCTGGGGGAGTGGCGAATTTCGGCGTTTTGGTTTCCTGGTCTATAGCGCGACGCTGTGGGCCGGCGGTGATCCGGTTCGTCCACCGCTTGCGCTGCGTCTGGATTACAAACGCAGCATTACAGGTGCCGCGATCGCCGAAGCGAGTGTGCGGGAAATGCGTCGTTTCATCGATGATTCGGCGCGGCTCGAAACCTGGGGCGCACAGATGCGTCAGGTCTTTCCCGACGTGCACCCCGGGGATCACCTCATCGGTCTTTACCGTCCCGAAGGGGCCTACTTCTACCAGGGCGAGCGCCAACTGGGCATCATCGCGGCTCCAGGTTTCGCTGCGGCTTTTTTTGCCATCTGGCTCGATCCAAGGACAAGCGCACCGGAGCTGCGCGCTGCACTGCTCAATAGGTCGTCAGGCTGATATGAGCCCGCTACGCATTCTCGGCTATGGGGTGCTGGGTCTGCCGCTCGCCTTCGCCGCCTTGCCTGTTTACGTGCATGTGCCGCGTCTGTACACCGATACCACTAGCCTGGATCTGGCGCTGCTCGGCGCCATCATGCTGGGAACGCGGTTGTGCGATGCCTGCATCGATCCCTGGCTGGGCTGGCTGGCCGATCGTTTGCCTCGTCGACACATGCTTATCTTCGCGCTGCCACTCTTTACAATCGGCTTTGTCGCGCTGCTCAATCCACCAGCCGTCTTTGCGGCACCATGGCTGATTGTGTCGTTGGTGCTGACCTATGTTGGTTTTTCCGCAGCTTCAATCTCCTACCAGGCCTGGGGTGCTTCCCTCGGCGCGTGTTCCGCACTGCGCACCCGCCTCGTTGCAGCTCGGGAGGGTTTCGGGCTGATCGGCGTGATTCTTGCCGCGGCGCTGCCGGGATTCCTTGCGAGCGATCTCAGTGTCGGCACGGCCCGCCTGGCCTGGGTGCTGCCGCCATTGCTGCTGCTCGCTGCGGCGGTGACCCTCTTCGGAGCTGAAGGAGCTGGGCGTTCGCCACCTTCGGGCGAATCTCTTACGGGCAGCTTGGCGCGAGTCCTGGGCAATCAACCTTTCGTGCGCCTGCTGCTGGTGTTTATTGCAAACGGTATCGCTGCGGCACTGCCCGCCACGCTGTTCCTGTTTTTTGTCGCCGATGTGCTCGGCGCCTCCTCGTCCAGCGGCGCTTTGCTGGCGCTGTATTTCGTTGCCGGCGCTGCGTCGCTGCCGGGCTGGATTTGGCTGGCCGGGTACCTCGGTCGGGTACGGGCTTGGGCGCTGTCGATGCTGCTGGCGATGCTCAGTTTTGCCAGCGCTTGCCTGCTCGGGCCGGGCGACCTGCTGCCGTTTGCCGCAATTTGCCTCGCATCCGGACTGGCCTTGGGCGCAGACCTTGCCTTGCCGGCCGCGATTGCCGCCGACCTTGGCGAACGCCAAGGGCAATCGGGCGCCTGCTTTGGCATCTGGAACTTCATTTCCAAGCTCAATCTGGCGCTGGCTGCTGGGCTGGCCTTACCGTTGCTTCAACTGTTCGGCTATCGGCCGGACAGTGGGGAAGGGCTTGGCGCCCTGATCGGCGTCTATGCCTTGTTGCCACTCGCCTTCAAGCTGCTGGCAGCCTTCATGCTCTGGCGCTGGCGCGATTTACTGGAGATACGCTCATGAAACTGCTGACCGCAGCCCTGTTTTCTCTCGGCCTGACCGCCTGTGCCTCGAGCGGTGTGGAGCAGTACCAGGCAGAACAGCCGGTACTGGATATCAAGACTTACCTGAGCGGCACACTGGATGCCTGGGGCATCTTCCAAGGCCGCTCCGGCGAGGTGAAGAAGCGCTTTCATGTGGTCATCGATGCCAAATGGGAAGGCGATACTGGCGTTCTCGATGAGCATTTCAAATGGTCAGACGGTACAACTTCACGCCGGGTGTGGACGCTGAAGCGCCAGCCCGATGGCACTTATCGCGGCACTGCCGGCGACGTGGTCGGCGAGGCGGTGGGCGAATTGGCCGGTAATGCGCTGCGCTGGCGCTATGTGCTGGCGCTGCCGGTGGATGGCAAGACTTACCACGTGGATTTTGATGACTGGATGTTCCTGATGGACGACAAGGTGATGCTCAACCGCTCCTATATGTCGAAATGGGGCTTCAACCTCGGTGAGGTGACACTGACTTTCGTCAAACGCTGAACACTCCCCAAAGGAGGCTGCGATGAACCCAAAAATTGTCGAATGGACCAATAGGCGCGTCTGGCTGATCGGCGCATCGACAGGTATTGGTGCTGCGATGGCCAAAGAACTGGATCGACACGGTGCCAGACTGGCGCTTTCAGCTCGCTCGGCAGACAGGTTGCGGGCGCTGGGAATCGATGGCGCACTGGTATTGCCTTGCGACGCGACCGATGCAGCCAGCCTTGCAGCAGCGCACCGAGAGCTGCTGATCGCGTGGGGAGACATCGATCTGGTGGTTTACTTGGCCGGCGACTATGTGCCGATGCGCGCGCATGAATTCAATCTGGCACGGGCAGAAGAGGTCCTCACCGTCAATTTCACTGGTGCGCTGCGCTTGGCCGCCACTGTGTTACCCCATCTGCAGGCTGGTTCAGGCATCGCGTTCGTGGCCAGTGTGGCCGGATACCGGGGCCTGCCCAAGGCGCTTTGCTACGGGCCGGGCAAGGCGGCACTGATCCACTTTGCCGAGTGTCTGTATCTGGATCTTGAAGCGCGTGGCATCGGCGTCTGGGTGATCAACCCCGGCTTTGTGCAGACCCGGCTCACGGCACGGAACGATTTCGCCATGCCAGCGCTGCTGACTCCCGAACAGGCGGCGATGGCGGTGGTGGATGGCTTTCGCACCGGTCGTTTCGAAATTCACTTTCCCAAGCGATTTACGCGCGTTCTCAAACTGCTGTCGCTGCTGCCCTACCGCTGGTATTTCCCGCTGATTCGTCGCTTGACCGGTGGCTGAGATGGATCTCGATCGCCTGATTGCCTTCTACCAGGAACTGACGCCGGAAAGTGTCAAACGCTTCCCCGAGTTCTACAGCGCGGATGCCTATTTCAAGGATCCATTCAACGAAGTGCGCGGCGCCGAAGCCATCGCCGGCATCTTCGAGCACATGTTTCACCAAGTTGAGGCTCCGCGCTTTGTCGTTATCGAGCATGCCTGCGGTATGGACGGCGTCATGCTGGTCTGGGACTTCAGCTATCGCGTGCGCTTTTGGGGGCAGGGCGAGACACAGGTGATACACGGCGTATCGCATCTGAAGTTTGATGCCGACGGAAAGATCAATTACCACCGTGACTATTGGGATGTCGCCGAGGAACTGTATATGAAACTCCCCTTCATCGGCTGGATAATCAAATGCTTGAAACAGGTTTTCACCCGCTAAAAGGCGGCAGCGGGTAGGGAGCTGAAAAACTGCGGTTTGTTCCAAAGTTCAGCCGCCGTTCGGCTGGCTTGTTGCCTGAATGATCGACCAGCAGCTGAGGCGATGATTGGCATGGCCAATCGAGTCAAGACGGAAACTCAGACTGTCCTTGCACGAAACCCCGTGCTTCCCTTTGATTTTCGGCGCCAGCCAGGGCGAAGGCTGTGGTCCAGCAACCCAGCTGCTCCAAGCCACTGGCCCTGGGCGCTGCATTCCCTTCGCTTATCTTCGCCAGGTGGCGAGTTCAAGCATCGTATTTATAAAAACCACTTCCCCAGCCTTAACGACCACTCATTGCGATGCGCGACCACTCTCGGGAAATCTGCTGATTCGCATAAACGCATTTGATAGCTTGGTACTCGTAATCTTTAATCGAGGAGTACCAACATGGATCACGCCATTACGTTTGTGATCGCCACGCTGTGCATACTTGCCATCTGCTACCGCCTGTACGGGGTATTCTTTGTGCGCAAGGTACTGCGTGCCGACGATTCGCTCGTTACCCCCTCCCACCAGTTGCAGGACGGCAAGAACTACGTGCCGACCAAGAAGTGGGTCAACTTCGGCCAGCATTTCGCCGCCATCGCCGCCGCCGGCCCGCTGGTCGGCCCGGTGCTCGCCGCCCAGTTCGGCTACCTGCCAGGCTTTCTCTGGCTGCTGATCGGTTGCGTGATCGGCGGCGCGGTGCACGATACCGTGGTGCTGTTCGCCTCGATGAAGCACAGCGGCAAGTCGCTCTCTGAAGTCGCCAAGGCCGAGCTCGGCCCGGTGGCCGGCTGGTGCACGGGCTTGGCGATGCTGTTCATCATCACCATCACCATGGCCGGCCTGTCGATGGTCGTGGTGCATGCGCTGGAACGCAATCCCTGGGGCGCGTTCGCCGTGTTCATGACTATCCCGATCGCCATGGTGCTCGGCATCTATGAGCGCCTGGGCGGCAACATGAAGTACGCCACCTACGTCGGCATCGCCGCGATCATGGCTTGCGTCGTCGGCGGACCGTACATCCAGAACACCATGCTCGGCGACTGGCTCACGCTGCATGCCGAAACCGTGAGCGTGCTGCTGCCGGTCTACGCCTTCTTTGCCTCAGCCCTGCCGGTGTGGATGCTGCTGACCCCGCGCGGTTACCTCTCCAGCTTCATGAAGATCGGCGTGTTCGGCGCGCTGGTGGTCGGCGTGGTATTCATCAACCCGGCGATCCAGTTCCCGGCCGTGACCCAGTTCATCCACGGCGGTGGCCCGGTACTCGGCGGCCCGGTATGGCCGTTCATTTCGATCACCATTGCCTGCGGTGCGATTTCCGGTTTCCACGCCTTTATCGGTTCCGGTACCACGCCCAAGCTGGTCGACAAGTGGAGCGACATCCTGCCGGTGGCCTTTGGCGCGATGCTGGCCGAATGCGTGGTAGGCGTGATGGCGCTGATCGCCGCGACCGCGCTGCACCCGGCCGACTACTTTGCCATCAACTCCGCCCCGGCTGCGTTCAAGGCGCTGGGCATGACCGTGGTCGATCTGCCGCAGCTGTCGCAGGAAATCGGCATCGACCTCTACGGCCGCACCGGCGGCGCCGTCACGCTGGCCGTGGGCATGTCCTACATCTTCACCAAGATCAGCTGGTTCAGCTCGCTTGCTTCCTACTTCTTCCAGTTCGTGGTGATGTTCGAAGCGGTGTTCATCCTGACCGCGATCGATTCCGGCACCCGCGTATCGCGCTACCTGATCCAGGATTTTGCCGGCGATCTGTATCCGAAGCTCAAGCAGCTCGACTGGATGCCCGGCGCAATCGGCGCCAGCTTCGTGGCCTGCCTGCTGTGGGGCTACCTGCTGAATTCGGGCGACATCAACTCGGTATGGACGCTGTTCGGCGTGTCGAACCAGCTGATGGCCTCGGTCGGCCTGATCATCGGCGCCACGATCATCCTGCGCGTGGGGCAGAAGCGCCGCTATGTCTGGACCTGCCTGATCCCGCTGGCCTACCTGTATGTGACCGTCAACTACGCCGGTTACTGGATGATCAGCCACGTTTACCTGAATCATGCCGCAAAGGGTTACAGCCTGTTCAATGCCTCGCTGTCGATCATCATGCTGGCGCTGGGTTTTGCGATCCTGGTTTCCGCGCTGAAGAAGTGGAAAGAACTGCTCGGGCTGCGCGCCGGCAACCAGTTGGCCAGTGCCGCTGCGTAACCACTTTCTGTAGTCGCTTCATCCCAACAGCCGCCGGGTTTCGACCTGGCGGCTTTTTTAAAATTTCTGCCCGTGAAGTGGCAGGGCAGGTAAATCTCAACGGGGTGCCTCGAAAAACTTCAGTTTCTAAGCGAGACAAGGCACGAGCAAAAAATTTCGACGCGGCATATGTTTGATATGTAAGGAGAAATTTTTTGTGAGTAACGCAGTATCGCGACGAAAATGAAGTTTTTTCGAGGTGCCCAAAGGAAGCCAGCATGCTCGATTCGGTTCGCCTTAAGACCAAGATGATTCTGATCCTGATCTGCGCCAGTGCCTCGGTATTGTTGTTGCTGGCGGCCTCGGCGCTGCAGCAGCGCACCACCCTGATCGAGGGTCGCAAGGCCGCGATCCGCACGGTCACGGAATCGGCCTACAACATCCTCGACCATTACCAGGCGCAGGAAGCTTCCGGCATGCCGCGCGATCTGGCGCAGAAAGCGGCGCTGGCCGAAATCGCCCGCATCCGCTACGGCGGAGACAATCACAAGACCGAATACATCTACGTCTATCAAATGGACGGGATCAATCTGCACCACGTTCGCAAGGAGCTGATCGGTACCAATGTCGCGGCCACCTTGCGCGATGCGCGGGGGCATTATCCCGTGCAGGATCTGATCAATGCGTTGCAGGGCGCGCAGAGCGCGTTCGTCGATTCGATGTTCCCGCGCAAGGCGGGCGAGGCACCGGTGCCGAAGTTGCAATATGTGATGCGGTTCGGGTCGTGGAACTGGTTTCTTGGAACCGGGGCATGGCTCGACGATATCGCGCTGCAGTACCGCAATGAACTGCTGATGGGGGCGGGGTTGTTTCTGCTGGTGCTGGGCATCATGGGGGCACTGATCTGGGTGATCGCGCGCGGGATCTTGAACCAGATCGGGGGCGAACCGCGCTCGGCCATCGAGGTCATGACCCGGGCGGCCAACGGCGATCTCACCATCCATATTGGCAGTGTCGCGCCCAACAGCATGCTGGCGTCGTTCTCTCTGGCGCAAGGCTCGATCCGCGCGATGGTGGGCGAGATACGCAAGGGCGCCGGCCGGGTGCGCACGGGCGCGGCGCAGATCGTAGAGGCCTCGCGCGATGTCGCGCAAGCGGCCCAGACCCAGGTGGATGCCACATCCGCCATGGCGGCCGCCGTCCAGGAGCTGACGGTCAGCATCAACCATATTTCCGATGCCTCCAGCCAAACGCAGGCCAGCGCCAACGAGGCCGCGCAGTTGGCGCAGCAGGGCGAATCGCTGGTATTCCTCGCCAGAGAAGGGATCAATACCCTGTCGGAAACCGTTGAAAACGCGGCTTCCCGCATTGGTGTGCTGGAGCAGAAGGCCAACCAGATCGGCACGATTACCGCGGTCATCAAGGATATTGCCGGGCAGACGAACCTGTTGGCGCTCAATGCTGCAATCGAGGCCGCGCGGGCCGGCGAGCAGGGCAGGGGATTTGCGGTGGTGGCCGACGAGGTGCGCAAGCTGGCGGAGCGCACGGCCAATGCCACGATCGAAATCCAGGGCATGATCGATACGATCCAGCAGGAAATCCGCATGGTGACCGGGGTGATGCAGTCGGCCCTGCCTCAGGCCGCCGAAGGCTCGCGCCTGACCGGCGATGCCGCCGACACCTTGCGCACCATCCGCAACGGTACGCATCTCGCGCTGTCGAGAATCAACGAGGTGGCCAGTGCCACGAGCGAGCAGAGCCTTGCCTCGACCAGCATTGCTCAGCGCGTTGAGGAAATCGCCAGCATGGTCGAACAAACGCATGTACGGATGCAGGAGGCGGTGAATATCGCCCAGACGCTATCCAGCGTTTCCGATGAGCTGGACCAACAGATAGGGCGTTTCCGGATAGAGCGCACGCTCTCGGAAATGAATTGCTAGCGACAAAAAAACCGGCGGCATGTAGCCGCCGGTCGATTTGAGAAGATATGTCACTAACCGTGACTATTTATCTTCGGGTTCTCAATTGCCATAAACCTCGACATACGGCCGGCCATAGAAGCTGTCGAGCAGCACCTGCTTCAGCTCCGAGATCAGCGGGAAACGCGGGTTGGCGCCGGTGCACTGGTCGTCGAACGCTTCTTCCGCCAGCGAATCGACCTTGGCCAGGAAATCGGCTTCCGATACGCCCGCAGCCTGGATCGAAGCCGGAATGCCTAGCTCGGCCTTCAGCGCATCGAGCCACGCCACGATGTTGCCGATTCTCTCGTCATCGTTCTTGCCGGTGAGGCCGAGATGGTTGGCGACTTCCGCATAGCGCAAGCGGGCGATCGGCCGGTCGTACTGGCTGAACGCGGTCTGCTTGGTCGGGATCTCCACCGCGTTGTAGCGGATCACGTTGCAGATCAAGAGCGCATTGGCCAGGCCGTGCGGGATGTGGAATTCCGCGCCGATCTTGTGCGCCATCGAGTGGCAGACGCCGAGGAAGGCGTTGGCGAAGGCGATGCCGGCCAGGGTCGCGCCGTTGTGCACCTGCTCGCGCGCCTTCTGGTTCTTGGCGCCTTCGGCGTAGGAGGCCGGCAGGTATTGCTTCAACAGCTTGAGCGCCTGCAGGGCCTGCGCATCGGAGAACTCATTGGCCATGACCGAGACATACGCTTCCAGCGCGTGGGTGATCGCATCCACGCCGCCAAAGGCGGTGAGGCTCTTGGGCAGGTTCATCACCAGGTTGGCG
>JAGTRM010000067.1 GCA_018261735.1 Pseudomonadota bacterium | reverse complement strand
CTGCTCCAACCGCTGCATGGCGCGCGACACGCCCAGGATGGGCGTCCCACCCGGCGGCGGGGCGATATCGCCGGCCAGTTCCCTTACCCGCAGCAGCAGCCGGTCGAGGTCGAACGGCTTGGTTACATAGTCGGCAGCGCCGAATTTGAGCAATTCAACTGCCCGTTCCAGGTCACCGTGGCCGGTAATGAAAATGAAGGGAGGAAGCACGGCGCAGCGCCCACGCAGGCTCTCGAACCAGCGGTCGCCGGCGATACCGGGCAGATGGATGTCACACACTACGGCGCAGGCCGCATCGCCCGACACGGCCCGATCGGCGGATTCGGCATCACGGTGCCAGCGCACATCGAAGCCTTCGAGGCGGAAGCGTACCGCCAGCGATTCGCCCATGATCTCGTCATCTTCGACCAGACACAGCCGCTTCATGATGCGCTCGCGCACATTGCCGCGGCGGACTCTTCGTGGCCGAGGGGCAGGCACACCGACACGGCGGTGCCTTGCGGCAGATCGATAATTTCAATGCGCCCGCCAAGTTGTTGTACCGTCTGGTTGGTCACCCACAAGCCGAGGCCATGGCCGCCGGCGCCGGAGAAGAACGGGGCGAAGAGGGCAGAGCGCTGCGCCGGGTCGATGCCCGGACCATTGTCTTCGACCCGCAGTTGTAATTGACCATCCTGCGGCACGCAGCGCATTGTTACTTGCCCGCCTTGGGGCGCCGCTTCGATGGCATTGAGCAGAAGGTTGATGAGGATCTGGCGTACGGCTGTGGATGGCAGGGCGACGCGATCGGCAAGCAGGCATTGCCACTCCAGATGCAGGCTTTTCTTGCGCACTTCCGCCTGTACCAGAGTACGCAAATCGTCCAGATCCGCTACACCGAGCGGATAAGCCTCAACCCGCGCTTGAACTAACAAGGCCTGCACGGTATTCTGAATTTGCCGCAGCCCCCGTTCCAGCAGGTTCAAAGTGCTCTCGGCCACCTTCGGATCATCGCCGTGGCGCTTGAAGGTGTTGATGGCATTGAGCATGCCACCAAGCGGATTGTTGATCTCATGGGCGACACCGGCGGCGACCTGGCCAATGGCGGCCAGCCGTTCGGAACGCATCATTTCCTGTTCCATGCGCTGTTTGTCACGCAGGCTGGCGAGCATTTCCTCGAAACCGCGCGTCAGATCGCCGATTTCGTCCTGGCTGCGCACAGCATTTCGTACTACGTCACATTGAACGTCCAGATCGCCCTGCCCGACCCGTTGCATGCACTGCCGCAAATTTGCGATGGGCTGCATCAGCCGGCGCCCCAGCAGCCAGCCAAGGAACAACAACACCAGTAGCAGGCTCACGCCATAGCTCAGCGCGGCTTCGAAGAGGGAAAAGAAATGTCCTTGCAGCGATACCAGCGGATAGTCGACCCAGACAGTGCCCAGGCGCAAGCCATCGCGCTCAACGCGCGCGGCGCTGACAAAGCCACTGGCGGTTTCGGCGGTCGCCACGTTCGTACCGCCAGCGTCAAGTCGCGCCAACAGCAGTCCCAGTTCAGGGGCGGTCTGTGCGTCAGGTGCCAAAACGGCGCGATTACCGATTTGGGTATGCCGCAGGTCGTCCAGCACCCGCACTTCAGGTGGTGTTGGTGCGGGAATGCCACTCGCGAAGCGATTCAACGACTCTGCCATCCGGCGCGGGTCGCCACCGGCCTGCATGTCCCAGTAGATGTTGCCGGCGAAACAGGAGGTCATGCGCTCGACGCTCATCATGCGATCGGCCTTGAATTCCCGGTAACTGGTCGTCAGCAACAGCAAGGTCAGCAGTACCACGCTGAGAAGGGCCAGCAGCCCGAAAGCAAGTGTCATGCGCAGGCGATAGCCCATCAGTGTCTCCGGTTTGCAGTCAGCCGCTATCTTAGTGGAAACGCGAACACCCACTGGATTGCGGCATCTGCCTGCCGTCCCGCCAGCGCCAACTTTTTAGTAGGTCAAGGTTTTTACATGGCCTTGCAGCAGATACTTCGCCACCTCGCCTGGCTTGGCAACTTCGACGCCGTCAATCAAATCTGTGGGTTTCAGGTCGCTGTTGGGCAGGAACAAGGCACAAACTTCAACCTTGGCACCCGCCTTCATGAGGCCTTGCAGCATTTGATTGGGAGTGATATTGCGCGGTTTGAGGACGGCGGATTCCTTGCCCTTGACGGCTAGTTGGCCGCCTTCGCTACAGAACAGGAGTCGCACGCTGGCTTTCTGTTCCATGGCTTGCGTCGCCAACACCAAGGCCATGCCCTGCGTCTGGGGATTGCCTGAATTGACCGAAACGAAAAGCTCCGTCGGGCTGTCGGCACTTGCCGGCAGCGTGAAGGAACAGCCAAATGCGAGGGTGACAAGCAGTTTTTTCATGATTTATTTTTTCCGTTAATCACTGTGGCATGAATTCCAGGATCTTTTTCTGATCGGCATCCACGTCAGTCATGACTTCAGCAACGACCCCGCCCATCATGTCACCCATTTGTTTGGCTTTCATGTTGGATACATACACCTTGCCGTCGCTCTTGCTATACACGGCAATCGCGCAAGGCATCAACAGCGCGGAATAACGGCCTTCATCTTGAGTGAGAATTTTTCCGGCGTGAGCGGCATTGCACAACTCGACAATTCGAACTTCTCCGCCAATGTCTTTGCCGCCATTTTTCAGGATGCTCTTCTTCATGTCTCTTACATCCGGGGCAACCCAGCCAATAGCTTTGGCATTGGCTTGAATTTTTGCGACGGTTTCATTGACACCATAAGGGCTGACACGCTCATCAACCATCATGGACTTCATGGAACAGCCGGAAGCCAAGCCGGCCACCAACATCACACCAGCAATTTTGACGCTTGTACTTTTCATGCTTTTATCCCCGAATTGGTTAAGAAAGCTGCGATTCCACCGAATGAGCTCTGAGCGAAACAACAACGGTCTTGAAAAGAAGGGGCCGTGGTCTCTTTGTCTGAAGTGCCACCGCCTCGAGTTCTCTAACGCAAGCACGATGCCAACCTCGCGGACTATTCTCGAAATATTCAGTGGTTGGTGATAAAACTGATTGCATTCATCGAGTTGTATCTGCCGTGA
>JAGTRM010000048.1 GCA_018261735.1 Pseudomonadota bacterium | reverse complement strand
AATCCCAAAATCTTTCCTACCACGGACTCCCTCGATCCCGAGGCAGATTCCCCCGCCCAAACACCCGGGAATCCGTGGCAGAAAGCTTTCGAGCAAACTCATGCGCTCACCGGCCGAAAGAATGGCCACGTCGCCAGCGCCACCCAGACCGCAGTGGCAGGCCGTCATGCCCCCTGTTTAATGCATTCTTCATGCCATTAAAATCCCCTAGGGAAGCACCAGTTAACCTGTTGAATTTATTAGATATACGATATAACCAACAAGCGAATAACCGTTCGCGCACCATTTGCGCGGTTGAAAATTCGTGCGGTCGGAGGCCGTTGAAAAGGGCGACGAAGGAAAACAGGGGCGTTGCTTCTGGTTGTGGCCGCCTTCAACAGAGGTTGAGACAACAGCCGAAGGACAGGACGAAAATATGCTCGGCAAGCAGGTTGGCGGATGCAAAAGCAAAGAGGCCCTTGATGGGCCTCTTGCTAACTTCGCCAAAATTTCTGGTTTATCCGTCCGGATGAATGAGGGGCGATCTTCCTCCTGACAGCACGGTCATGCCTTGGGCGGATGATTGCATCACAGTGTGTCAGCACACCCTCTCATGCCAAATTTTTGGCAAGCGCCGCCACCGACGAGGCATCCGGCAAGTGAGACAACGCACCCAGAAAACTGGCGCGCACCTCGGCGGTGCGCTCGGACAGCGCCTGTTCGGAAACACCGAGCTTGGCGGCGAAGCCCGCAATGACCGCCTTCTCTTCGCCGCTGAACTTGCCATCGGCAAAGGCACAGGCCAGACACATATCCAGCAGCAACAATTTGTGCGCTTCTTCAACAAACAATTCCGGAGAAAAAGCTGCCGTTGTGGATTCATCGAGAACCCCAAGCTGCCCATCGGCCTGAGTCCAAAAAGCCCGAATCAGCTCAAGCTCTGCCGCTGTAATCCCGTGCGCACCGGCCACTGCGAGCATGGCGATGCAACTGGCCTTGATTTGTTGGGTGGAGAATTCGATCGACGCAACCTCGTTCAACATGGATAACCTCCTCAATGAATGGCCTGCTGCAAAAGCAGCAACTGTTCTTGCAGCTCTTCCGTCTTCAGATCGCGCAAATGGCGCGGCAACCAGGATCGCCGCGAGCATTCCACCGCCGCAAGCAACTCCATGTAGTGCACCATGTTCTTGTCCTGTGGCGGCATGAAATCCGCAACGGCTTGTTCAAACGCTTCCGCGCCGATCTGCGTGCTGTCATCGGTCACGGCCGAGGCGGCCAGCAACATGACCGCCTCCAGATCTGCATTGGAATATCCGTCCAGGGCTTCGCAGGCCAGCAGGTGCTGTTCGTCGGTGCCGCCCCACTGCATTCCATGCCGTGCAAACAGGGCGCGGATAATTTCAACTCGCTCACTGGCGCTTTGCGCATAGAAGAACGGCAACTTCACGTCCAGCCGGCCAGGACGCTTGATGTCAATATCCAGCTTGTCAGGACGGTTCGTCATCAGGATGAAGAGCACCCGGCCACGGTTTTCAGGTTCGGACATGAATGCTTTAAGCCGGGCGATCACGCGCGAGCTGGTTCCGCCGTCATTGTCTTCGCTGCGGGAACCAAAACTGCGATCGCCCTCATCAATCACCAGAGCGACGGGACCCATGACCTTGATCATGGACAGTACGCGTTCAAGATTGGTTTCGGTCGACCCGACCCATTGCGAACGGAAATTCTTGAGCATGACGCCATTCAAACCGGCCTCTTTCAGGAACGCCTTGATGACAAAAGTTTTGCCGGAGCCCATCGGCCCGACGGCCAGCAAGCCCATCGGCGCACGGCGGCGATCGCCTTCGCGCAGCATCTTGGCAACGCGCATCAGCTCTGCCTTGATGGCTTCATTGCCGCCGACGACCTCCAGCCCATGCTTGGGTTCGATAAACTCGATCAGACCCGAGCATTCTTTTTCGAGAATTTCCCGCTTGCGCTGGCGGATGATGGCAATGACCTCATCGTCGACGGCATCGTTATGTTGCGGGCTATCCGGTGCGATCAATGCGCGGATGGCCTGTTTGGTCATGCCGGAAGTTATTTGCGCAAACTCGGCGGCACGCCGGGCGGCATCGGCAGAGCCGCGCAACAGATCGGCGATGAAGGCGCTCCGCTCCGCTTCTCCCAGCCCATCGGCACGACTCGCATCACCGACAATCCCGGCGATCTGGACGAGACGCAGCCCGGCGGTTTGCTCTGCGATCCTGGCAACTTGCTGATCGGTCAACTTCGGCGCGAACACCCGCACTGCCGCGCTTCGCGTCTCGGCATCGGGCAGATCGAGATTAATCGCCGCGATTCTCGGGTTGCTCAAGAGCGAGGGGGACAGTGCATTGATCGATTCCGTGACCAGGACGACGATGGAATCGGTTTTGCTCAACGCCTCGTCGAGCGACCAGCGATGCAAGGTCGAAACCGCCGCGCGCTCTTCGAAAGAGAGGAAGTGCGTTTCGGCTGCGGGGAAAATGGTTTCAGCATAAGGCACCAGCACCGCAGTGTTGGCACGTGCCCGCATGCTGTTTTCAAGATACTGCAGCGCACCGCTCAACCCCTTGTCCTGAAGTCCTTCGAGGGTTTGCTGTGGCTTCTGGCTGCGGACGATCCGGACACCCTGCGCCAGGCTCAGCTCAAGCACGCTTTCCTTCCTGGATAACACCGCTTCAAGAACGGCTGGCATGGCGGCATATCGATCACCCAGGGGATAGTGGTCGAACACGTTCCCGTACAAGATAAACACAATGGCTTCGCCCGCGAGATAGCGATCACGAAGCACGTCGGTCCATGCTGGCAGGTTCGGGCGATCGTTAGGCATGTGCGTTCAACCCCGGAATCAAAGCGTTTTGGCGTCGGTCGCCTTGGCGGCTTGTGCTTGCTTGAGTTGTTCCAGCTTGGCACGCGCCGTAATGGCTCCGCTGGTTTCGCGCAGTTTCGCCAGTTTGTTGTCCAGATCGGAATCCGCCAGTTCGGCGCCCAGCTTGGCGCGCGCGGCGGTGTTGTTGATATGCTCGCGAACGTTGTCCAATGCCCGCACATCCGCCTCCACCGACATGCCTTCCAGTTGATCCTGAATCTGGATCCGGGCCTGGGCGCTTTGCAGCTTGGCCAGCATGGAATCTCGCTCGTCCTTCAGCTTGCCGATCTCGGCTTTCATGCTGTTGAGCGATGACTTCGCTTCTTCCGCATCCCGGCGCGATTGCTCGAACTCCACGGATGACGTGGCTATTGATGCCTCAAGCGCCTCTTTTTTCTGGATCAGTACGATGGCCAGATCATCCTGTCCGGTCGCAACGGCCGCATCGAGATCCGCGCTGACCCGTTTGAGCTCTTCGCCTTGCTTGTCCAGGCGCGCGTCGATATCTTCACGCCGGCGCAGCACGGCGGCTGTCACATCCTTGAGCCTGGCGTACTTGCTCATCATCGAATCGATCCGGTTCTGGTAGGCGATTTCAGGATGTTCCTGTTCGACATCCTGAATCCACAAGGACATGAATCCCTTGAAGAGATTGCCTACTCGCGACAAAAAACTGATGTCAGACATGATCTTCCTTTCTTGTTGAATGAATGTATGGCGTCGCTATGAACGGAGTACTCGGGCACTGTTTTTGCTCGCATTCCCCGGCTGCATCAATCGAAAATCAAGAATCGCCCCTGACAAATCCTCGGCAATCTCGGCTTCTATATCCTGGCGCAGGCGCAGGCTGGCAATCGCGTCGGAAAGGCGCGCGCCATCGTTTTGCGGGCCTTCCCCCATCACGATCTGGTAAATTTCGGCCAGTTGATCGGGCAATGAAACCATCGCGGCTTCTATCGCCGGTCGTTTGCTCAGCATGCGTTGATGGCGGGCGATCAGCGCAGCATATTCGTCGCGGGCGCGCTCCAGCTGCCGGACATCCGCGCCGTTTTCAGGATGATCGATCTGGCTGACGATCTGTGCCAACTTGCGATTGACCTCTCGCAGATCAATGGCGTCACTGCGCTCATCCATCACCAGCAGCGACAGTTGCAAGCTCAAGTATTCACTTGGCACGGCCGCAATGCGCTCCCGATCTTCCAGCCCGAGCGCGCCCGGTTTTTTCTGAGCAAGATCGAGCACGCTGGTCACCTGCTGCATCACCAGCTGATGGTTCTCAAGGTACTTCTGGAACTGGTTGGGACTGGCGCAGCGCTTGCGTATTTCGCCCATCAGCCGCTCCGTTGTCTCGATCCGCGCCTTGATCTTGCGTTGCTCATCGGCCCAGCGCCGGAAGGTGGTCATGTCCGGCACGAACAGGCAGGCAATCACTTCAAGCCCCACCGTAACCAGCAACGGTAGCGCGGCTCCCAGCAATCCGAACGGGAACGACAGTGCGGTGGCGATTGCCGCGCCACCGAGCAGTCCGCTCACATTGCCCGGGCTTTGCAGAAAATCCGCAACATAGCTTGAGTTGGGATCACTCATCTCACGCCTTCGGGATCACCAACTTCTGGCCAACCTGGATCAAATCCGGATTGGCCAGATTGTTGCGGACTTCAATTTCCGTGTACCGTGCCTTGTTTCCCAGCAGCCTGGTTGCGATGATCGAGAGCGTGTCGCCTGCCTTCACGACATAGACCGCCTCGCCGGATCCCGCAGCCGTTACCCGCGCCAGGTTATTACTGACGAAATACTTCCTCAGCAGATTCAGGTACGCAGGGCTCTCCTTGACTTTGCTGATGGCCGAATTGAGGCTTCCCAGCAATTGGGTATCCGCTTTACGCACGCCGATCTTGTACTTGATGTCCGATTCGGGCAGCTTCGCGACCGCAAAGACCAGATCGGTTCCGGCAATCTCCGCAACGCCAAACGGATAGTCGTAGATCACCGCATCGACCTGGCCAGACATGATGGCATTGTTGATCCAGGTACGTTCGCCATTGACGCTCGCATCGCTCAACTCCACGATCCGGGCCGTGGGAAACTGATGCTGCGCATAGGCTTTGACATCCGGATCGCCCTTGAGTACCCCGACCTTTTTCCCGCCCAGATCGTTCACCGTGCGGATCGCCGATTTCGGCGGCGTGATCAAGGCGTAGCCGAAATCGCTGACATAGGGGATGGAATACACGACACCGGGTTGATCGTCATCCGCGAAGGTGAGTCCGTCGATCGCGATATCTACCTTGGGATTGCCACGGGCATCGTTCTTGAGAAGCTGCTCCGGCACTGCCGGATAGGTATCCACGGCGTGGTCCGTATCGAGAACGATCTTCTGATGCTTTTGCGTAAATTCCGACTGCGCAAACAGCATTTTCAGGAACTCGACATTGAATCCCTTCGACACGCCGCTCTCGACAACATAGAACGGTTTTGACGGCGACTGTACGCTGACGCGCACAACCCCCTTGTCGACGATGCTCTGGTAGCTGTTGAAAGACGTTTGTTGAACAAGAGGCATTGCCGCCGGAGGCGTTGTCGCAGCAACCTGCGCAGGCGGATTTGCCGGGGCCTGATCAAGCGGCGGCGTCACCGCTGCACTGGGCGGAACGGTTTGCTCAGCCGTTTTCTGCTTGTAGAGATTCCAGCCCAACGACCCCAGGCCGGCAACAACGATGAGTGAAATCAAGCCTTTCGAGAGGGGGGTAAGTGTCATGCAGCTACTCCTTGAAGAGGGCAATTCATATTATCGTTCCGGCAATCAAGCAGGATGGGTTAACTTCTTGCTCAATCCTTTAAAAGCATAGCCTTGCAAATATTCCAACCCTGCCATATTTGATTGCCGGATTAATAAATCAGTCTCGGCTTAGCCTACCTGCGGGCCAATTCCATTCAATCGTTCAATCTCCGACTGAATACGCAGTTGTTCGCGCTGCGCGGCACCCACTGCTGCCATGGTTTTGGCTTCCAAAGCAGAAACCGCTTGAGCATGTTCTGTCGCGGCCAATTGCTGAGCCTCCTGCAATTGTGCGATTTGCTCGGCAATCGAGGCCCGCAACACTTCGTAATCTTTATCCAGCGCCGCCTTTTGCGCACGCTCGCGCTCCTGCACATCCGAAACAGCCGCATTGAGCTGATTCACATGGGCTTGAAGCGCGGCGATCTTGCGTGAAGCATCGGCCAATACATCATCCACACTCCAGGCATCGTCCGCAGCATCCATGGCAACCACCGCTGCGCGTCGATTCGTGGCGTCCATTGCACGCAGGCCATCGAGCACCTTGAGCAGGCGCTCGGCCGGGAACGTGATCGCCGGCACGCCGCTTGATGCATAGATGGTTTCGAAAGAGGTGTTTTCGGCGATCTCACTGGTGTCTGCCGTTTCAAGCGTAACGGATGCGCCCTCCGCAGCGGGACTGTGCATTTCAAATTCCAGCATCTCTTTGGGTGAAGGCGGGTTTGTCGACTGATGATCCTGCTCATCATCTACAACCAATCCCGCTTTAATCAACAGATCTTTAAGTGCCACAGATTAACTCCCATAAAGTACCGCCGATCAAAAAGGCTATGACTTGATTTGACGCACACAACTATTCTGGTCAATTGCAGTTGATATGCCGGCATCGCAATGCATTCTTTCTGGTATCGCTTGGTCCCCCAAAGCCTGCATGCATTTTGGCGCTCCCAAGGAAGCGCAAGCATTGAAAGACCGAATCTTCACAATTATGCATGATAGTTGGCGGACACAAAAACAAAGAGGCCCTGAATGGGCCTCTTGCTCCTGTCGCCAAAGCCAAACTGACCGCGCGGTGAGTTTTGACTTTAATTGGCGAGAATAGCATCAAAACATTGAAAATAAATTACTCTACAGTTACTGATTTTGCAAGATTTCGCGGCTTATCCACATCCGTCCCGCGCATCAGCGCGGCATGATAGGCCAGCAACTGCACCGGGATGGTATGCAATACCGGCGACAGCACGCCGACATGGCGCGGGGTGCGGATCACGTGCACGCCTTCCGATTCGCTGAAATGGCTGTCCAGATCGGCAAATACGAACAGCTCGCCGCCCCGGGCACGCACTTCCTGCATGTTGGATTTCACTTTTTCCAGCAGCGCATCGTTCGGGGCGATCACCACCACCGGCATTTTTTCATCAACCAGCGCCAGCGGTCCGTGCTTGAGCTCGCCCGCCGGGTAGGCTTCGGCATGGATATAGGAAATTTCCTTGAGCTTGAGCGCGCCTTCCAGCGCGATCGGGTAGTGCACGCCACGGCCGAGGAACAGCGCGTGCTCCTTGCCGGCAAACTTCTCGGCCCAGACGCGAATCTGCGGTTCAAGATTCAAGGCATGCTGCACGCTGCCGGGCAGATGACGCAGCGCGTCGAGGTATTCGGCTTCTTTTTCGGCCGTCAGTGTGCCGCGTAGCTTGGCCAACGTGCAGGTCAAGGCGAACAGGGCAATCAACTGCGTGGTGAAGGCCTTGGTCGAGGCCACGCCGATTTCGGCGCCGGCACGGGTGTAGATCACCAGATCGGACGCGCGCGGAATTGCGCTTTCCTTGACGTTGCAGATCGACAGCGCCCACTTGTGACCGAGCGATTTGGCGTATTTCAGCGCTTCCATGGTATCGAGCGTTTCGCCCGACTGCGAAATGGTCACGATCAGGGTGTTGGGACGGGCTACGGCATCGCGGTAGCGGTATTCGCTGGCGATTTCCACGCTGGTCGGAATGCCGGCAATCGCTTCCAGCCAGTAGCGCGCGGCGGATCCGGCGTAGTAGCTGGTTCCGCAGGCGAGGATCTGCACGCCGTCGATTTGCTTGAGGATATCGGCGGCATCGGCCCCGAAGAGTTCCGGCACAAAACCGTCACCAAGCACCTGTTCGATGGTATCAGCCAGCGCCTTGGGCTGTTCGTGGATTTCCTTCTGCATGAAGTGGCTGTAGGGGCCGAGTTCGAGCGAAGCCAGCGAGACATCGGAGACATGCACCTTGCGTTCCGGCACATTGCCGCTGCGGTCCACGATCTTGACGCCGCTGCGGCGCACTTCAGCCACATCGCCTTCCTCCAGAAAGATCACGCGGCGGGTGGCGGACAGCACTGCGGAGACATCGGAGGCAACGAAATTCTCGCCTTCCCCCAAGCCCACCAGCAGCGGGCAGCCCATGCGGGCGCAAACCATCACATCGGGCTGATCAAGTGCGATCACGGCGATGGCATAGGCCCCGGAGAGTTCACGTACGGCGTTTTGTACCGCGGTAAACAGGTCGTGTGCACCCTGGGTGTAGGCGTAATGCACCAAGTGGGCAATCACTTCGGTATCGGTCTGCGATTCGAACACATAACCCAATTGCTTGAGCCGTTCGCGTTGCACATCGTGATTTTCGATGATGCCATTGTGCACGACCGAGATCAGATTACCCGAAATGTGAGGGTGGGCATTGAATTCGGTTACGCCACCATGAGTGGCCCAGCGGGTATGGCCAATGCCCAGCGTGCCCGTCAGATTGATTGCACTGGCTGCGTTTTCCATTTCCGCCACGCGCCCGACGCGGCGTACCCGGGTGATTTGCGCACCGGTATGCACGGCAATCCCGGCCGAATCATATCCGCGGTATTCCAGGCGCTTGAGGCCTTCCACCAGAATGGGCACCACGTTTCGTTGGGCAATTGCACCGACAATTCCACACATCAATGAATCTCCTGAACCGGCCCGAATCTGCCATCGGGCACTTGCTGATTTCTAACTTTCGCCTGAATCGATCGCGCGTCCGGCGTGGTCTTTGAATGGTCGCAAGCCCCTCCGCGACCAAGGTTATCTACTGGGGTGGAACTATACGCTTTGCCCTCTGCAGACGCCACGATTGGCCAGCGCGCGCTGTCCGACAGGCGGCGCCACACAACAGCGGCCCTCAGTCTAGAGTGAATTATGCCCTCAAGAGGAGCCCTGCCATGTCGGATCAGTTGCTTGCACTCGGAGTCATCGGTGTGCGCCTGTACGACTGCATACTGACCACCCACGCCATGCATCCGGAAGAACTCGCCGATCACATTGTCAGCGAGATCAACACCTATCTGAACCGCGCAACCCCGCGCGAGAAATTGCTGCTGTTCCATTTAGCCTGCGATATTCACGAAGCCTTGGCCATGAGTTTTCACCGGGTCGATAGCTTGGAAAAACGCCAGGCTGTTTTGCGACTGGTCAGCGTATTGATCAGCCGTGCCCGCGTATTGGCCAAAGATTGCAGAAACTGAGTGGGAAGTTTAACCGCCAGCCCCACCTGCTTACCTGCCTGGATATCATTTTTCAGTCTTCTGCCCGTGTTAACATTTCCACCCTGTCCCCTTTCGAGAAAGCCAGATGAATAAGCCAATTCGTTGGGGCGTGCTGGGCTGCGCCCGCATTGCCCGCATGCAAGTCATTCCCGCCATTCTGCGCACCGGCAACGCCAACTTGCAGGCGGTGGCCTCACGGGATTCCAGCAAACTGGCCGAGTTCAAAGAGGTGTTCGGCGATTTCACCGCGCATGCCAGCTATGAAGCACTGCTCGCCGATCCGGCCATTGATGCGGTCTACGTTCCGCTGCCCAACGCGCTGCATTGCGAATGGGCGATGCGGGCCATGCGCGCCGGCAAACATGTGCTGTGCGAAAAACCGCTGGCCATGAACAGCCACGAAGCCGTAGAAATGATCCAGACTGCCCGCGAGTGCGGCGTGTTGCTGATGGAAGCCTTCATGTATCGCTACACCGATCGCACGCGGCAAATTGCCCGGGTGCTCGAAAGCGGCAAGCTGGGAAAGATCAAAAGCATCAATTCCACCTTCCGCTTCCTGCTGGATCGGACCAACACGATCAAGGAAAATCCGGCACTGGGCGGCGGAGCCCTCTACGACGTGGGCTGCTACCCGCTCAACCTGATCGGGCTCGTCACCGGAGCCGAACCCGTCTCCTGTTTGGTCGAATGCGACAAGGTTCATGGCGTGGACGTCAACCTATCGGCCATCCTGCGTTACGAAGACGGCCTGATTGCAACGCTGCACTGCGGCTTCAATGCGTTTGGGCGCATGCACAGCGAAATCATCGGTACCGAAGGCATGCTGGAATCCACCGATACCTTCCTCGACAACGCGGGCGAGTTGATCCTGCACACCCAGGCGGGGCGCGAAGTCATCCCGGTCGCGGCATCCGATCGCTACGGCGCGGAAATCGAGGATTTTTCCGCCGCCATTCTGGAAAAACGTGCGCCGATGCTGAGCTTGGATGAATCGCTGCGCAACATGCGCATCATGGATAGGCTCATGGCCCAGGTAACCGAACCGCAGCAATAAGCCGCCAGGTTCCCGAGCAGGGTGTTCCGCAATGAACAACACGACTTCGGCCGCATCGGCCACCATGAGCATGATGCCGCCCACATCCGGAAACATGACACGCAGGTCGAGCTATCACGCCGTCGTCGATGCCAGTCATGAAGGCGCAGCAGGCGTCAGGGTCAATGGCAAACCTTGCTTTCGCACCCTCACCGCAGCGCTGAACGCCGCGCCTGCCGACGGCAAAACCGCGCACGTTATTTTCATCCGTGCCGGCCGCTATCACGAAAAAATCGTCGTGACCAAGCCCCACATCACGCTCGTGGGGGAAGATCGCGACAGCACACTACTGACCTTCAATGACTATTCGGGCATCAAGGATAGCAAGGGCAACAGCATCGGCACCTGGCGCTGTGCAACGCTGATCGTGCGCGCACCGGATTTCAGCGCCGAAAATCTGACGGTGGAAAACGCATTTGATTATCTGGCCAACGATGCCAAGGACGACACGGATCCGACCCGCACCAGCGAACCCCAGGCTGTGGCACTGATGACCGACCATGGCGCAGACCGCACGTTTCTGCATAGTGTAAGGCTATCGGGTTACCAGGACACGCTGTTTACCCTGGCCGGCCGTACACTCATCGACAAGAGCATCATTGCCGGCAACATTGATTTTATTTTCGGCGCCGGCCAGACGCTAATCATCCGCAGCGAAATTGTCACCCGTCCACGCGGCAGGGATACGCAGGGCGAGCCCGTCGCTTATATCACTGCACCAAGTACGCCACTGGTCGCCCCCCATGGCCTGGTGATCATGAACAGCCGGCTGGTCAGGGAAAGTGATCGTGTGCCACCGCGCTCCTGCCCGCTCGGGCGCCCGTGGCATCCGACCACCACGTTTCCGGATGGCCGTTATGCCGATCCCAACGCGGTCGGCGCAGCGGTTTTTCTCAACTGCTGGATGGATGACCACATCACCGAAGCCGGCTGGGACAAAATGCACGGCACCAGCCGCACCCCCGGCGAAAAAGACTGGTTCTATCCCGACAACCCCGCCCATGCACGTTTTGCCGAATATGGCAGCAGCGGCCCGGGTGCGCAGATCAACGCCAGCCGCAAGCAACTGAGCGCGGAAGAAATTCGAGGCTACACGGTCGATAGCCTATTGCACGGCTGGAATCCCCAGCGTTGACCCCATGCAAAAACGCCCCGTGATCATTCACAGGGCGCTTTTTAACCAGGTTCACTGCCTTATTTTTTCTTCAGAGGACGGCACCAGCCCGGTACGATCATTTGTTTGGCGCGGGACACACTGAGCTCGCCAGCCGGCGCATTCTTGGTAATCACCGAGCCGGCGCCGGTCGTTGCGCCAGCACCCACTTCAACCGGCGCAACCAGACAGGTATTCGAACCGATAAAGGCATTGTCGCCGATCACGGTGCGGAACTTGTTCACGCCGTCGTAATTGCAGGTGATGGTGCCGGCACCGACATTCACGCCCGAGCCGACGCTGGCATCGCCGACATAGGTCAGGTGATTGACCTTCGATCCGGTGCCAATCTCGCTTTTCTTGATTTCAACGAAATTGCCGACATGCACGTTTTCCGCCAATTGCGCACCGGGGCGCAGGCGGGCATATGGGCCGATCACCCCACCGGCACCGATCTGGGCATCTTCCAGATGGCAAAACGGATGAATGGTCACGTTGTCCGCCACTTTCACGTTCTTGAGTACGCAATTGGCACCCACCGTCACGTTATTGCCCAACTCAACCACGCCTTCAAAGATGCAATTCACATCGATGCTGACATCCTGCCCATGTACGAGCTGCCCGCGCACATCCAGCCGCGCCGGATCGGCAAGCGTCACGCCGGCAACCAGCAAGGAGCGCGCAGCATTCTGCTGATAAATACGTTCGAGCTGCGCCAACTGCAATTTGTTATTGATGCCTTCGGCCTCCCAGTGCGCCTGCGGCTGAACCGCATTGACCGCCAGCCCGTCGCGCACCGCCAGTGCGACGATGTCGGTCAGGTAATACTCGCCCTGGGCATTATCGTTGCGCAGTTCATTGAGCCAGGCATCGAGGCGCGCGGTGGGCACCGCCATCATGCCGGTATTGATTTCATTGATGGCCTGCTCAGCAGCCGTGGCATCCTTCTGCTCGACGATGCGCACCACCCGGTTGGCCCCGTCGCGCACAATGCGGCCATATCCGGCCGGATCGGGCAGATAATCGGTCAACAAACCCACCGCCGCGCAATGGTTGGTGGCCGCCAGCAGGCGCTCTAAGGTTTCCTTGCGGGTCAACGGCACATCGCCGTACAGAATCAGGGTCACTCCGCCCTGCACGTGCGGCATCGCTTGGCGCACGGCATGCCCGGTACCCAACTGCTCGGCCTGATGGGCCCAGGCCAGATCCTCTTCACCAGCAAAGGCCGCGAGGACCTGATCGCCACCGTGGCCAAACACCACCACCAGTTTGTCGGGGCTCAGGCTTCTGGCTGTATCCAGCACATGTCCGAGCAAAGGCTTCCCGGCAATCCGGTGCAAGACCTTGGGCAGACTGGAAAACATGCGTTTACCCTGGCCGGCAGCCAGTACAACAATTTGCAGCGACATGGTGTGAATTCCGAGAGCAGAAAACCTGGATTTTAACTGATTTGCCCGACGAGGCCAGAATGGGCAGGCCCGAAAACAACAAAGGCAGCCGGTGGGCTGCCTTTGGTTTGTTCACACGGCAGGATCAGTGCGAACGCTTTTTCAATTTATCGACAACACCCAGCTTGGCGATGGCTTCGGCCAGTTCGGCCTGCGCACGGGCAAAGTCCATTGCGCTGGCATGATCCTTCAGCGCCTCTTCTGCACGGCGCTTGGCGTCAATCGCCTTGGCTTCGTCAATATCCGCACCGCGGATTGCGGTATCGGCCAGCACAGTGACCACGTGCGGCTGAACTTCCAGCAAGCCGCCGGAAACAAACAGGATCACATCGTCTTCAGTGCTGTTGGCAACCCGGATACGCACCGCACCGGGGCGAATCCGAGTCAGCAATGGCGCATGCCGCGGCAAAATACCGATCTCGCCGGTTTCCGCAGGCGCGCCCACATATTCTGCAGTTCCGGAATAGATCAGCTCTTCCGCGCTGACCACATCCACATGCATTGTCATTGCCATGATAAAACCTCGTGAGGAGTTAGATGCAAGGCCGACGGAAAACAATTCCCATCAACCCTGCCTCTGACATCATTGCAGCGTCTTGGCTTTTTCGATGGCTTCTTCGATGCCGCCAACCATGTAGAAGGCCTGTTCCGGCAGATGATCGTAATCACCGTCGAGAATGCCCTTGAAGCCCTTGAGGGTTTCCTTCAGCGGCACATACTTGCCGGGCGAGCCGGTAAACACTTCGGCCACATGGAACGGCTGCGACAGGAAACGCTGGATCTTGCGAGCGCGGGAAACGGCCAGCTTGTCTTCGGCCGACAGTTCGTCCATACCCAGAATCGCGATGATGTCCTGCAATTCCTTGTACTTCTGCAGAGTCTGCTGCACGCCACGGGCGACGGTGTAATGCTCTTCACCCACCACCAGCGGATCCAGCTGACGCGAAGTCGAATCGAGCGGATCCACCGCCGGGTAGATACCCAGCGAAGCAATATCACGCGACAAAACAACGGTGGCATCCAAGTGGGCAAACGTGGTGGCCGGCGACGGATCGGTCAAGTCATCGGCAGGCACATACACGGCCTGGATCGAGGTAATCGAACCGGTCTTGGTCGAGGTAATCCGTTCCTGCAACACGCCCATTTCTTCGGCCAGCGTCGGCTGGTAACCCACGGCGGAAGGCATCCGGCCCAACAGTGCCGACACTTCGGTACCGGCCAGCGTGTAGCGGTAGATGTTGTCCACGAAGAACAGAATATCGCGGCCTTCGTCGCGGAAGTACTCGGCCATGGTCAAGCCGGTCAGCGCCACGCGCAAACGGTTGCCCGGCGGCTCGTTCATCTGGCCGTACACCATGGCCACCTTGTCGAGCACGTTGGAGTCTTTCATTTCGTGATAGAAGTCGTTCCCTTCACGGGTACGCTCACCCACGCCGGCAAACACGGACAAGCCCGAATGCGCCTTGGCGATGTTGTTGATGAGTTCCATCATGTTCACGGTCTTGCCCACACCAGCACCACCGAACAGACCCACTTTGCCGCCCTTGGCAAACGGGCACATCAAGTCAATCACCTTGATACCGGTTTCCAGCAGGTCGATGGTCTGGTTCAGTTCGTCGAACTTCGGTGCGGGCTGGTGAATCGAACGCTTTTCTTCGGTATCAACCGGACCTGCCTCATCCACCGGCGTGCCCAGCACGTCCATGATGCGGCCGAGCGTGGCCTTGCCAACCGGCACCAGAATCGGCGCACCGGTGCCCAGCACGGCCAAGCCGCGCTTGAGGCCATCGGTAGAACCCATGGCAATCGAGCGCACGATGCCATCGCCCAATTGTTGTTGCACTTCCAGCGTCAGTTCGCCTTCAGCGAGTTTCAACGCATCATAAACCTTGGGCAGGCTGTCACGCGGGAATTCCACGTCAACAACCGGGCCGATGATTTGTACGATTTTACCTTGGCTCATCGCAGTTCCTAATCCTGTTAATCCGTCCGCAACCTGTTAAACCGCTGCCGCACCCGAAACAATTTCCGAAAGTTCCTTGGTAATCGCAGCCTGCCGGGTCTTGTTGTACAAGAGTTGCAGGTTGCCAATCACCTTTTCGGCATTGTCCGTCGCGGCCTTCATGGCCACCATACGGGCAGCCTGCTCGGAGGCCATGTTTTCCGCTACAGCCTGATAGATCAGGGCTTCCAGGTAACGGTTCATCAGATCGTCAATGACGGTCTTGGCGCCCGGCTCGTAGATATATTCCCAGTTGTAACCGTGTTCAGGCTGGCCAAACGCCTCACCCGACAATGGCAGCAACTGCTCGCATACCGGCTCTTGTTTCATGGTGTTCACAAAGTTGGTATACACAATGTGAACTTCATCCACATCACCCGCGATGTACGCATCCACCATCACCTTGATCGGGCCGATCAGCTGCTCAAGGTGCGGGGTATCGCCCAGCGCGTGCGCCGAGGAAATCACCTTTGCCCCGTTGCGCGACATGAAACCCAAGCCCTTGTTGCCGATGGCACTGACCACAATTTCAAGATTCTGGTCACGCCATTGTTTCATGCGCCCTACCGCCAGACGCAGTGCATTGGTATTGAGCCCCCCGCACAAGCCTTTGTCGGAAGTCACCACAATCAGGCCAACCTTCTTGACCGTTTCACGCGCCACCAGATAAGGATGCGGATATTCGATCAGGGCCTTGCTCAGGTGAGCCGCCACGTTGCGGATTT
The DNA here is from genome assembly GCA_018261735.1 of Pseudomonadota bacterium. GTDB lineage: Bacteria > Pseudomonadota > Gammaproteobacteria > Burkholderiales > Chitinibacteraceae > Formivibrio. The sequence continues at coordinate 1,636 of JAGTRM010000048.1, read as the reverse complement.
TTTGGCCATATGGACGGGCAGCCTTCATCCGGTCCTGGGCCTTGCGCATCTTTGACGTGGCGACCATTTCCATGGCGCGAGTGATCTTTTGCGTATTTCTGACGCTTTTGATCTTGGTTCGAATCTCTTTTCCGCCTGCCATGATTTGATCCTTGTGTTTACAGTCTCAAATCAGTAGGCAGAGCCAGACTTGAACGCTTCCACGGCTTTGAGCAACGCGGCTTCGTCGTCGGCAGAGAGATCACCCTTTTCGTCGATGCGAGCAAGGACGTCAGCGTGCGAGCTCTTCAGGCTGGCGAGGAATGCTGCTTCAAAAGCCAGCGCACGATCCACCTTCACATCGTCGTAGCAACCGCGGTTGATCAGCAGCAGTGTTACGGCCAAGTCGGAAACCTGCATCGGCGCATATTGCGGTTGCTTCATCAACTCCATGACCATGCGGCCGCGGTCAAGCTGCTTGCGGGTAGCTTCGTCCAGATCGGAAGCAAACTGGGCAAATGCCGCCAGTTCGCGATACTGGGCCAATGCCAGACGCACACCTCCGCCGAGCTTCTTGATAACCTTGGTCTGGGCCGCACCACCGACGCGAGACACCGAAATACCGGCGTTCATGGCCGGACGAATACCGGCGTTGAACAAGTCGGTTTCCAGGAAGATCTGGCCGTCGGTAATCGAAATCACGTTGGTCGGAACGAAGGCGGACACGTCACCGGCCTGGGTTTCGATCACCGGCAGCGCGGTCAGGGAACCGGTCTTGCCTTTGACTTCGCCATTGGTCAGTTTTTCGACATATTCCGGATTTACCCGGGCAGCACGCTCCAACAGACGCGAGTGGAGATAGAACACGTCGCCCGGGAAGGCTTCACGGCCCGGCGGGCGGCGCAGCAACAGGGAAATCTGGCGGTAAGCCACAGCTTGCTTGGAAAGATCGTCATAAACAATCAGCGCATCTTCGCCGCGGTCGCGGAAGTATTCGCCCATCGAGCAGCCGGAGTAAGCCGAAATGAACTGCATTGCAGCCGATTCAGAAGCCGAAGCCGCAACAACGATAGTGTGACCCATCGCGCCATGCTCTTCCAGCTTGCGCACCACGTTGGCAATCGAAGAAGCCTTCTGGCCGATCGCCACATAGATACAGGTGCAGCTCTTGCCTTTCTGGTTGATGATGGCATCAATGGCCACTGCGGTCTTGCCCGTTTGACGGTCACCAATGATCAGCTCGCGCTGGCCACGGCCCACCGGCACCATGGTATCGATTGCCTTGATACCGGTCTGCAGCGGCTGCGACACCGATTGGCGCGCAATCACGCCAGGCGCGATCTTTTCGATCGGGCTGCTCAACGCGGTATTGATCGGGCCCTTGCCGTCAATCGGTTGACCCAGGGCATTGACCACGCGGCCAATCAGCTCAGGCCCAACCGGCACTTCCAGAATACGGCCAGTACACTTGACTTCATCACCTTCGGCAATGTGCTTGTAATCACCCAGCACCACCGCACCGACGGAATCACGCTCAAGGTTCAGCGCCAAACCAAACGTATTGCCCGGGAATTCCAGCATTTCCCCCTGCATGACTTCGGACAGACCGTGAACCCGGACGATACCGTCGGTCACGGATACCACGGTACCCGTGGTG